>NZ_JBIVVS010000007.1:0-290948 GCF_044768625.1 Kitasatospora sp. NPDC091207 | reverse complement strand
GTCTTCCTCGCCGACGGCCGCATCGTCGACGAACTCCCCAACCCCACCGCCGACACCGTCCTGGACCGCATGCGCCGCTTCGACGCCAAGGGCCGGACGAGCTGACGCTCCGCCGGCAGCAGCCCGTCCCTTCGTAGACTTCAGGACACCCCATGTATCGCACCGCACTGCGCAACGTGCTGGCCCACAAGGGCCGACTGCTGATGACGGCGCTGGCCGTCATGCTGGGCACCGCCTTCGTGGCCGGCACCATGGTCTTCTCCGACACCTTCGGCAAGGCCATGCAGGACAGCAACTCCAAGAGCTACTCCGACATTTCGGTCCAGATCGTCGACCGGGCGGCCGGATCCTCCGCCTCCGCCCGGGAGAAGAGCGAGAAGAGCGCGGCCACCCTGACCGACGCCACCGTCCAGCAGCTCGGCGCGCTCCCCGGGGCCGCCTCGGCCCGCGGCGTGGTCAGCGGGTTCACCGGCGTCGCCGACCGGAGCGGCAACCTGATCGGCCAGGCCTGGTCCGCGAAGGGCGCCAACTTCGCGCCCGGCACGGACGGCAAGGACGCCCGCTACCCGATGGCGGAGGGTCAGGGCCCGAAGACGTCCAAGGAGATCGCGCTCGACCGCAAGACCGCCGACAAGGGCGGCTACAAGGTCGGCGACACCGTGCGGTTCGCCTCCAACGGCCCGGTGACCGAGGCCAAGCTCACCGGCGTCTTCACCACCGACGACCCGGTGGTGAACACCGGCGGCACGCTCACCCTCTTCGACCGCGCCACCGCCCAGCAGTTGCTGCTGGAGCCGGGCCGCTACAGCAGCGTCGTGCTCGCCGCCAAGCCCGGCACCACCGAGACGGCGCTGCTCGCCCAGGCCCAGCCGAAGCTCCCGGCCGGTCAGCAGATCGACGCCGAGACCGGTCAGCAGCTCAAGGACGACGAGCAGAAGATGATCACCAGTGGCACCGACGGCATGCGCACCATGCTGCTCGCCTTCGCCGGGATCTCGCTCTTCGTCGGCATCTTCATCATCGCCAACACCTTCACCATGCTGGTCGCCCAGCGCACCAAGGAGCTCGCCCTGCTGCGGGCGATCGGTGCCAGCCGCAAGCAGGTCACCACGTCCGTGCTGATCGAGGCCCTGGTGATCGGCGCCCTCTCGGCCGCGGCCGGCCTGGTGGTCGGCGTCGGGATCGGCGCCGGGCTGCAGTCCCTGATCCACTCGCTGAACGACGGACTGCCCACCGGCTCGCTGGTGATCAAGCCGATGACCGTGGCGGTCACCCTGGTGGTCGGTGTCCTGGTCACCGTCCTGTCCGCCCTGCTGCCCGCGATGCGCGCCTCGAAGATCGCCCCGGTGGCCGCGATGAGCAGCGGCGACCAGCCGAGCAGCCAGAAGAGCCTGCTGGTGCGCAACGCCATCGGTTCGGTCCTCACCGCGGGCGGTGGCGTGCTGATCGCCTACGGTGCCTCCACCGGCACCAGCGACGGCCGCGTGCCGGTCACCCTCGGCGCCGTGGTCGCCCTGATCGGCATCTTCATCCTGCTGCCGCTGCTCTCCCGTCCGGTGATCGCCCTGATCGGCCCGGTGCTCGGCAAGCTGGCCGGCACGCCCGGCAAGCTCGCCCGGCAGAACGCCGTGCGCAACCCGCGCCGCACCGCGGCCACCGCGGCCGCCCTCACCATCGGCCTGACCCTGGTCACCGGCCTGACGGTGATCGGCGCCTCGGTCGGCGGAGCCCTGGACAAGGCCGTCACCAGCTCCATGAAGGCCGACTACCTGGTCTCGACCGCGAACCACATGAGCCTGTCGCCGAAGATCCCGGCCGAGGTCGCCAAGACCGCCGGCGTGACGGCCTCCTCGCCGCTCACCATCGTCTACTGGGACCTGAACGGCATGAACAGGTCGATCACCGGCCTGAACGCGGACAGCTTCGACAAGCTGGTCTCGGCCAAGCTGACCAGCGGCTCGGCCGCCAACTTCGCCCAGGGCCAGATCCTGATCGACGCGGACGTCGCCAAGAAGAACAACGCCACCGCCGGCTCGACCCTGACCGTCACCTACCCGGACGACTCCACGGGCCGGGTCACCGTCGGCGGCGTCTACGAGACGAGCGCCATGCTCGGCCCGGTCCTGCTGGCCAACAGCGAGATCGTCAAGCACGAGCCCGAGCCGTACATCAGCGATGTCCTGGTCAAGGGCGCCGACGGTGCCACCGACTCGCTGAAGCAGGCCCTCAAGGACGCCACCGGCGCCAACCCGGTGATCGAGGTCAAGTCCAAGCAGGACGTCCGGGACGACTTCAGCCAGATCATCACCTTCGCGCTGAACATGATGTACGGCCTGCTGGCGATGTCCGTGCTCGTCGCGGTCCTCGGTGTGGTCAACACGCTGGCCATGTCGGTCTTCGAGCGCAAGCGCGAGATCGGGATGCTGCGGGCGATCGGCCTGGACCGCGGCGGCATCAAGCGGATGGTCCGCCTGGAGTCCGTGGTGATCTCGCTCTTCGGTGCCGGCATCGGTCTCCTGCTCGGCTGCTACATGGCCTGGGGGATCCTCGGCACGCTGAAGTCCAGCATGGCGGGCCTGACCACGGTGCTCCCGTACGGGCAGCTGCTGCTCTTCCTCGCCCTGGCCGGTGTGGTCGGCCTGGTGGCCGCGATCTGGCCGGCCCGCCGGGCGTCCAAGCTGGACATCCTGGCGAGCATCAAGACGGACTGACCGCCGGCGCCGGGCCCCGCACCGGCGCCGCACACGGGAAGACCCCCACCGGAGGGTTCGGTGGGGGTCTTCCCGTACTTCTGTACTCCGCCCGACTCGCACAGCCGGCTGAGCACCACGGAGGTCGTGGTCCGGCGACGCTGCCGGGCGGAGGGCCTCCGACTCATTTCCCGGTGCTCCCACACCGGGATCTCAGTCGCTTACTTGCTGGCGAGCTCCTTGTCGGCGGCCGGCTTGGCGGCCTCGACCGGCTTCGGCGCGGGCGCCGCCGCCTCCTGGAACGCCTCGAACGGCTTCTCCATCTGGGCCAGGCCGACGGCCTCGCGCTTCAGGAACACGGCCAGGGTCCAGTCGGTGAAGACGCGGACCTTGCGGTTCATGGTCGGGACCATGGCGCCGTGGTACAGGCGGTGGAACCACCAGGCCGGACGGCCCTTCAGCTTGTACTTGCCGAAGAGGATCGCCACACCCTTGTGCAGGCCGAGACCGGCCACCGCACCGAGGTTCTTGTGCTTGTACTCGGCCTGCGGGAAGCCGCGCATGCCCGAGATGACGTTGTCGCCGAGGACGGCGGCCTGACGGACGGCGTGCTGCGCGTTCGGCGGGCACCAGGCGCCCTCGCCGGCGGCGAGGTCCGGCACCTGGGCGTTGTCGCCGGCCGACCAGACGTAGTCGAAGCCCTTGACCTGGAGGGTCGGGGCGGTGTCGACGTGGCCGCGCGGGCCCAGCGGCAGGCCGAAGTTGGCCAGCACCGGGTTCGGCTTCACGCCGGCCGTCCACACGATGGTGGAGGCATCGGCCTCGACGCCGTTCTTCAGCACGACGTGCTGGTCAACGCAGGAGTCCATCGAGGTCTCGATGTAGATCTCGATGTTGCGCTCTTCGAGCTTCTCCTTGGTCCACAGACCGAGGTCCGGGCCCATCTCCGGGAGGATGCGGTTGGCCGCCTCCACCAGGATGAAGCGCATGTCGTCACGGCTGACGGTCTTGTAGATCTTGGCGGCGTCGCGCGCCATGTCCTCGATCTCGGCGATCGTCTCGACGCCGGCGAAGCCACCGCCGACGACGACGAAGGTCAGCGCCTTGCGGCGGATCGCCTCGTCCGTGGTGGACTCGGCCTTGTCCAGCTGCGCCATGACGTGGTTCCGGAGGCTGATGGCCTCCTCGACCGTCTTCATGCCGATGCCGTGCTCCGCCAGACCCGGGATCGGGAAGGTGCGGGAGACCGAGCCGGTCGCGACGACCAGGTACTCGAAGGGCAGCTCGTACGAGTCGCCGGCCGCCGGCTGGATGGTGGCGACCTTGCGGGCGTGGTCCACACCGGTGACAGCACCGGTGAGCACCTCCGCCTTCTTGAGGGCGCTGCGCAGCGGCGCGACGAGGTTGCGGGGCGCGACGTTGCCGCCGGCCGCCTCGGGGAGGAAGGGCAGGTACGTCATGTACGACCGCGGGTCGACGACCGTGACGGTCGCTTCGCCATAGCGCATCTTCTTGAGGATGCGCATCGCGGCATACAGGCCGACGTAACCACCGCCGACAATGAGGATGCGAGGACGCTCCGTGGTGCTCATATCCGAAAGTATCCAGCACCGTCCGGAGCAGCCTTCGTGAGGCCGGTCACAAGCTCCTGGACACCCCGTGCTACACTTCGCGGCCACTTTGGCGGCCCCGGGCGGCCGCCTCACGGCCCACCCGCCCCCGCGGTGCGGATGCGGGCCCGAACGGCCCGGCTGAGCAGCAACGATCCATGGCGCGCCTGGGTTCCCGCGCGTGATTTCGATTTTCAAACCTGTGCGGGAGCGTCACCTGCGATCCAACGGCCGACACGGCGGGTAGGCCTTCGGTCCCACATTTCGGACGTAGCGGACCGGCAGGCGCGACGAATGAGCGGAACCTCATGTGAAGAAATTCACGAACTTTTCCGCGGGGCCCCGGGCGCGCCCCGGCCCCGGACCCCTCGAAGGGGTTCCGGGGCCGGTTCGGTAAGGCTCACGCCCGGTCAGGACGCCATACTCCAGGCGATGCCGTCCAGGATGTCGTGTTCGCTGACGACCAGCTCGGCGGCGCCGGTCCGCTCCATGATCTCCAGCAGCTCCAGCGCGCCGGCCGCGATCACGTCCACCCGGCCGGGGTGCATCGACGGGATCGCCGCGCGCTGGGCATGGGTGGCGGAGAGCAGCTCGGCCGCGATCCGGGCCACCTGCTCCCGGCCGATCCGCGAGTGGTGGATCCGCTCGGAGTCGTAGACCGGCAGGTCCTGGACGATCGCGGACACCGTGGTGACCGTCCCGGCCAGGCCGACCAGGGTGGCCGCGCCGGTCAGCGGGACGACCTCGGCCGCCTTGTCCAGCTCGGCCCGGACGTGCGCCCGCGCCTCGGCGATCTGCTCGGCCGAGGGCAGCTCCGCGCCCTCGAAGTGGCGCTCGGTCAGCCGGACGCAGCCGATGTCGACCGAGCGGGCCGCCTGGACGTCCTCGGCCCCGAGCACGAACTCGGTGGAGCCGCCGCCGAGGTCGAAGACCAGGTACGGCGCCGGGAACTGCCCGCCGCCGAGCTCCTTGGTGGCGCCGACGAAGGACAGGTGCGCCTCCTCCTCGCCGCTCACCACCTCCGGCCCGACGCCCAGGATGTCGCGCACGCCCTTGGCGTACTCGTCACTGTTCTCGGCGTCCCGGGAGGCGCTGGTGGCGACGAAGCGGATCCGGTCCGGACCCACCCCGAAGCCGGAGATGACCTCGGCGTACTCGCGGCAGGCCGCGAAGGTGCGCGCCAGCGCGTCCGGGTGCAGCCGGCCGGTCCGGTCCACGCCCTGGCCCAGCCGGTTGACGATCATCCGGCGGTCGAGGTCGGTGATCGCCCCGGTCTCCGGGTCGAGGTCGGCGACCAGCAGACGGATCGAGTTGGTGCCGCAGTCGATCGCGGCGACCCGGGTGACGCTCATGCGCCGGCCTCCTCGGCATTCTCCTGCGCGGCCCGCTTGGCGGCGCGCTCGGCGGCCTTCTGCTGCTTGGCGGCGATCACGGCCTCGTGGTCCTGGTCCTTGGCACGGTTCCTCGCGACCCGCCGGCCGGCGGCCTCGACCTCGGCGGCGGAGACGCAGGGGCCCTTGGCCCACCAGTCCTCCAGCATGCCGATCGCCTCGTCGCCGAGCGGGTTGACGCCCTCGCCGGCCGCCAGCGAGTGGCCGACCAGCACGTGCAGGCACTTCACCCGGTCCGGCATGCCGCCGGCGCTCGGGAAGCCCTCCAGCACCTCGATGGCGTCCCGGCGGGCGATGTAGTCCTCGTGCGCCTTCTGGTAGGCCGCGGCCAGCTCCGGGTCCTCGGCGAGCCGGGCGGTCTGGTCCTTCATCACGCCGTCCGCCTCCAGCGTGCCGATCAGCGAGGCGGCCTTGGGGCAGGTCAGGTAGTACAGCGTCGGGAACGGCGTGCCGTCCGCGAGCCGGGGGGCCGTCTCCACGACGTCGGGGTTGCCGCAGGGGCAGCGGTGCGCCACCGAGCGCAGGCCGCGCGGGACCCGGCCGAGCTGCGCGGCGATGGCGGCGACATCGGTGTCGGAGACGGAGGGGTGGTTCTCAGTGGTCATGGGGGGAGCTGGCTCCAGCAGAGGCAGGGGCGGGTGGAGAGGGCGGGGCGACGGCGGCGGTGTCGGCGGCGTCCACCGAGTCCCAGACGCTCGCGTACCAGGGCTTGGCGGCCTTCGCCGGCCCGGCGGCCGTGCCGTCGGACGAGGCGGGCGGGGCGACGGAGGACGGGGTGGCGCCCTGGCCCGCCGGATCCACCGCAATGTACGGGGTCTCCCCCGGCATCGCGTAGTGCAGCCGGTCGCGGGCCTGCGCCTTGACGTACTCCGGGTCCTGCCAGCGGGCCTTCTCCCGGCGCAGCTGCTCCACCTGCTGGCGGGCGTGCTCGGCCTTCGCCCGCTGGGCGGAGATCTCGGAACGCTGGGAGATGAACTGCCTGGTCGGATAGGCCAGGATCGCCACCAGGGAGCAGAGCACCAGGACAAGGACGGTCGCCCGGCTCGTGAAGCGAGGCCGGGCGGCAAAGCCCGGGATCCTCCAGCCTGCCATCTCCCGTATCCCCTCCTGGTCGCGACGGTGCCCCGCCGTCCACCCTACGGGGTGAACGGCGGGGCACCGGTCAGGCTTGCGCTACTGGGCGCGCTCGGCCCTCGTACTCGGCCGCGGCGACTCTGCCCGGCGCCGCTGCCCGACGAGGACTACTCGGCGGAGCGGAAGCGCGGGAACGCGCCGCGGCCGGCGTACTCGGCCGCGTCGTCGAGGATCTCCTCGATGCGCAGCAGCTGGTTGTACTTGGCGACGCGCTCGGAGCGGGCCGGGGCGCCGGTCTTGATCTGGCCGCAGTTGGTGGCGACGGCGAGGTCGGCGATGGTGACGTCCTCGGTCTCACCGGAGCGGTGCGACATCATGCAGCGGTAGCCGTTGCGCTGCGCCAGCTCGACGGCGTCCAGGGTCTCGGTCAGCGAACCGATCTGGTTCACCTTGACCAGCAGCGCGTTGGCGGTGCCGGTCTCGATGCCCTTGGCCAGGCGGGCCGGGTTGGTGACGAACAGGTCGTCACCGACCAGCTGGACCTTGTCGCCCAGCTTGACGGTCATGGCCTTCCAGCCGTCCCAGTCGGACTCGTCCAGCGGGTCCTCGATGGAGACCAGCGGGTAGGCGGCGACCAGCTCGGCGTAGTACTCGATGAGCTCGGCGGCGGAGATCGCCTTGCCCTCGAACTGGTAGGCGCCGTCCTGGTAGAACTCGGAGGCGGCGACGTCCAGGGCGAGCGCGATGTCCTTGCCGGGCACGTAGCCGGCCTTCTGGATGGCCTCGGTGATGAGGTCCAGGGCCTCGCGGTTGCTGTCCAGGTTCGGCGCGAAGCCGCCCTCGTCGCCGAGGCCGGTGGACAGGCCGCGCTCCTTCAGCACGCCCTTGAGGGTGTGGTAGACCTCGACGCCCCAGCGGACGGCCTCGGAGAAGGACTCCGCGCCGATCGGAGCGATCATGAACTCCTGGATGTCGACGTTGGAGTCCGCGTGCGAGCCACCGTTGAGGATGTTCATCATCGGGACCGGCAGGACGTGCGCGTTCGGGCCGCCCAGGTAGCGGAACAGCGGCAGGTCGCTGGCCTCGGAGGCGGCGTGCGCCACGGCCAGCGAGACGCCCAGGATCGCGTTGGCGCCGAGCGAGGACTTGTCCGGGGTGGCGTCCAGGTCGAGCATGGCCTGGTCGATCAGGCGCTGCTCGGTGGCGTCGTAGCCGACCAGCTCGGGGCCGATCTGCTCGATGACGGCCAGGACGGCCTTCTCCACGCCCTTGCCGAAGTAGCGGTTCTTGTCACCGTCGCGCAGCTCCAGCGCCTCGAAGGCACCGGTGGAGGCACCCGACGGGACAGCGGCACGGCCGGTGCTGCCGTCGTCGAGGCCGACCTCGACCTCGACCGTGGGGTTGCCACGCGAGTCGAGAATCTCACGGGCTACGACGACATCGATGGACGGCACGAGGCATCTCCTAGCGGAAGCAGGTCCGGCTGACGATGGGTGCTGTCGGCCGGACGATTGCGGAGTCGTTACGAACCAGAGCCTAACCGCACGGGCTCTCGGGACCACGTCGACCTCGGTCCCGTCTCAGGGTGTGGCCCGGCTACCCCCCAGTAGTTCACCTGGTTGCCCCAGGAAAACGGACCAGATGCGGACGAAGGGGGCCCGATCGGCCCCCTTCGTGGAATCACCGCGCCGATCGGCGTCAGCCGAGGTCGAGCACCTGGCCCGGGAGGATCAGGTTCGGGTCGGTGCCGACGGCGCCGCGGTTGCCGTCGTACAGCGCCTGCCAGCCGCCGGACACACCCTGGGCGGAGGCGATGGTCGACAGCGTGTCACCTGACTGGACGGTGTAGCCGTGGCCGGCGCGCTGCTGGGCCGCGGCGGGGGCGGCCGGGGCCGGGGCGCCGTGGGCGGCGGCCGGACGGCTGTCCTGGCCGGCGGACTGACCCGCGTACTGCTGGTAGACGCCCTGGTGGCTGGTCCAGTACCAGGCGCCGTCGCTCTGGTACCAGAAGACCTTCGCGTCGGCGTCCCAGCCGGACTGGCCGGAGAAGCCCGGGGTCTGGGCCTCCTGGTACGCGTCCTGCTGGGCCGGCTTCGGCGCGGGCTTCTGGGCCTGCTGCTGCGCGGGCTTCTGATCGGCCTTCGGCTGGGCCGGCTTCGACGTGGCGGGCTTCGACGCGGTCGGCTTGGCGTCCGAGGAGGAGTCGACCGACGCCGGGGCACCGCCCTTGCTCAGACCGGCCTTCTGGGAGCAGACCGGCCAGGCGCCCGGCCCCTGCGAGTCGAGGACCTTCTCGGCGACCGAGATCTGCTGCGCCCTGGTGGCCTGGTTGGCCTGCGGCGCGTACGCGGTGCCGCCGTACGCCTTCCACGTGCTGGGAGTGAACTGCAGGCCACCGTAGAAGCCGTTGCCGGTGTTGATGCCCCAGTTGCCGCCGCTCTCGCACTGGGCGACCGCGTCCCAGGTCGAGGCCGGGGCGGCGGAGGCGCCGGCGGCGGTGAGGAGCGGCAGCGCGAGCCCGACGCCGGCCACACCGGCCACGGCGATGGCCTTCTCGGTCTGGGTACGACGGCGATGACGGCCGGTTCCGACGAAGAGCATGGGGAAGTCCCTCTCCGCACGCCTGCGAGGTGAGCTGTCGGGTTCGGACCGGGAGGTGGCCCGGCCGCGTGGCGCGGAGGCTTTCTGCCCGCGCGGGCGGCTTCACCCCAAGCCGTGGGGGACGGCAACAAACCTGGTTCCCCCGCCCCTGCCCAAGGGTTCTGGTCGGTTTCCCGTGACGCGGCGGGCAGGATTCGGCGTTCCGCGCACGAGGTCCGCAGCTGCGAACTCCAGGGAGGGTAGACAGATCCTCACATCAATAACAAGCTCATATCGCAGGTATCACACATAAATTACGGCGCGTGGCCGATCGCCTACCAACGACGGGCCTATGTCCTGGTTGATGGTGGTTCATGCCCCTTGCTCGGGCGTGGCGGCGACACCCCGTCAGCGCGCCCGTTGCCCGAAGGGGCGGCATCGGGACACGGTTGGGGGCATCGCCGAGCGGATTGCCCGGAGTCCGGCCTAGGGTTCTTCGGACCGCTTCTCGGGAGTGAATTCCACCGGGAGGTCGCGAAGTCCACGCATGATCAGGCCACCGCGCCAGCGGAGGTCCTCCGGGCTCTCGGCGAGTCGCAGATCGGGCAGCCGGGTGAGCAGGGTGGCGAGCGCCGCCCGCCCCTCCAGGCGGGCCAGCGGAGCGCCGATGCAGTAGTGGATGCCGTGCCCGAAGCCCAGGTGCGGATTGTCGGTCCGGGCCAGGTCGAGGGTGTTCTCGTCGGCGAACCGCGCCGGGTCCCGGTCCGCCGCCGCGAGCACCACCAGCACCGGGTCGCCGACCGGGATCTCCACCCCGCCGATGGTCAGCGGGCTGGTCGCGAACCGCCAGGTGGCGAGCTCCACCGGCCCGTCGTAGCGCAGGAGTTCCTCGACCCCGGTCTCCAGCAGGCCGGTCTCGCCACGGGCGATCGAATCCTGCAGCAGCGCCCGCTGCCCGGGGTTGCGGAGCAGGGCGTAGGTGCCGTTGCCGATCAGGTTGACGGTCGTCTCGAAGCCGGCGAAGAGAAGGATGAAGGCCATCGCCGCGGCCTCGTTCTCGGTCAGGTGCTCACCATGGTCACTGGCCCGGATCAGGCCGGAGATCAGGTCGTCGCCGAGATCGGCCCGCTTGCGGTGGATCAGCTCCGCCAGATAGGCGCGCATCCGCTTGACGGCGCGCCCGACTCCGCCGCGCTGCCCCCCGCCGTGGCGGATCATCATGCCCGCCCAGTCCCGGAAGTCGTCCTGGTCCTCGGCCGGCACGCCGAGCAGGTCGCAGATCGCGTAGATGGGGAGCGGGAAGGCGAACTCGTGGATCAGGTCCGCCGAGCCGCGCCGCGCGAAGCCGTCGATCAGCCGGTCGGTGAGCTGCTGCACCCGGGGCTCGAACTCGGCCACCCGGCGCGGGGTGAACGCCTTCGAGACCAGTCGGCGCAGCCGGGTGTGGTCCGGCGGGTCGATGTTCAGCAGGTGGGTCATCAGATTGGCCTGACGCTCGCCCGGGATACCGACCCGGCCGGTGCGGTGGGCATGCCCGCTGTGGTGGAGCGGGTTCTTCGAGAGCCGGCTGTCGGCGAGCGCCTGCCGGGCGTCCGCGTACCTGGTCACCAGCCAGGCGTCGACCCCGCTCGGCAGGGTGGTGCGGTGCACCGGCTCGTGCTCCCGCAGCCACGCGTACGCCGGGTACGGGTCGGCGGCGAACTCCCAGGTGAAGAGCGGCGGGCGGGCTGAATCGGGCTGAACTGGCATGTGTCGACCGTATCCGGTGGGGATCCTGGACGCGGCAGGCGTGAGCCTGGTCACCTGAGGGGTAATCCCTGTTGCGGGGGATCAGGACCTGCCTACGATCCTCCGCAAGCAAAACGCGTGGGCGCCGGTGCGGAGCCGCCCACAGGGAGGAGCGCACCATGCGGGTCACCGGGGCAGTCGTGGTCATCGCCGTACTCACCGGCGGGTCGGGAGCCGACCTCGCCCGCCGGTTCACCGCCGCGGGCGCCGCCGGCGTCCTCATCGCCGACCAGCAGGTCGGCATCGCCGAGGACCTCGCCACCGAGCTCGACCGGCCGGGCTGCCCGGTCGTCGGCGTCTGCGGGGACATCCGCCGCCCGAGCGACATCGCCGCCCTGGTCGACACCGCCGAGAAGCACCTCGGTCCGATCGACCTGTTCTGCGTGGCCGGGCCGGAGGGCGAGCGCGTCGTCTCGCTCGCCGAGCTGCCCGACCACCTCGACCTGGAGCGGCTCGCCGAGTTGCTCGCCCTGGTCGGCGAAGCGATCGCCGAGGTGGTCGGCGGGGTCGTCCCGGCGCAGCGCCGTGCGGTGGAGGACGTCGCGACGGTCTGACGGGCACGGCGGCGGGGCGGCCGGGCCGGCCCGGGCTTGACGGGCCGGTAGGGCCGGTCTGTGCCGGGCGGGGCCGCCGGGCTCGTCAGCCTGTTCGGGCTGCTCGGGCTGCTCGGGCTACTCGGGCTGGAGGCCCTCGGCCGCGCGCACGGCGTCCCGGTAGCCGCGCGCGGCCGCCCGAAGCGCGGCGTCCACGTCCACCCCGGCGTCGTGCGCCCGCTGCGCCACGGCGAGCAGCAGCCTGCCCGCCGACTCCCCCGTGAGCTCCGCGGGCAGCTCGTAGGGCGCGTCCGGCACCCCTGTGAACCCTGCCCGGCGCACCCGGGACACCAGCTTCGCCGCGTACGCCAGCGCCGGCAGCCCGGCCGGCACACCGTCCAGCACCGACTCGCGCTCCGACTTCTCGGCGGCCTTCAGGGCCTCCCAGTTCGCCTCCACCTCGGCGGAACCCTCCGCCTCGACGTCCCCGAACACGTGCGGGTGGCGGTACATCAGCTTCTCGACGATGTCGCCCGCCACGTCGTCGACGGAGAACGCGTCGGTGGGGTGCTCCTCGGCGATCCGCGAGTGGAAGAAGACCTGGAGCAGGACATCGCCCAGCTCCTCGCGAAGCGTTCCGCGGTCCCCCTCCTCGATCGCCTCGACCAACTCGAACGCCTCCTCGACCAGGTACTTCACCAGGCTGGCGTGGGTCTGCTCGGCGTCCCAGGGGCAGCCGCCGGGCGAGCGCAGGCGGTCCATCACCGAGACCAGGTCCAGCAACCGCGCGCCCGGCAGGTCGTAGGAGCCGGGCAGCACCTCGATCTCGGGCACCTCACCCGCGCGCTCGACCGCGAGGCGCGCCAGCGCGTCGGTGAGCCCCGGGTCGCCGTCCGGGCCGCCCAGCCAGACCGTGGGACCCGCGGCCGCCGGCTGCCCGGTCAGCAGCCGGGCCAGCGTCGGCGCGGAACCGGGCGCCACCACCTCCACCTCGACCCCGGCCTGCCGTACCGCCGGGAGCTGCGGGTGCGCGGCGTCGCCGGCGAGCACCCGCCCGGCCGACCGCAACGCCTCCCAGGCGGGCCAGGCCAGCAGGCCGGGGGCCACCCGGTGGGTGGTGGTGAGCAGGATCAGCTTCGCGCCCGGAGGATTCGTCACACCCCGAACCTACCCGCCCCCGGCAACGCCCCGCCTCCACGTTTCCGCCCCGGCCCGGGGCCCCGCCGCCCGGGCGGCGGGCGGTACGGGCGGGGGCGGTACAGTCGGGGGCACGGGCCCCGGCTGCCCACTCGTACCCGCTGGCCTACGGGGCCAGCCAGGGCGGGGCGTCGGGGAGGAGGGCGACCCGGTCGGCGCTCCAGGTGCCGTACCGGGGGTTCACGCGCAGGTGGAGCGCGGCGGCGGCGTCGGCCAGGGCGCGGCGGACGGCGGTGTCGCCCGCCGGGGTGCCGGCGTCCTGGCCGGCAGCGGCGGCGAGGCGGCTGACACCCAACCGGCGCCGGAAGTAGTCGTCGATCCCGGCACCGGGCGCACCCCGGGCGGCCATCACCCGGGCGAGCGGACCGGCACCGCCGTACCGGTCCTGCTCCGCCGTCCGGGCGGCCACCACCTCGTCGTCCCGCACGGCGAGTCCGCGGTCGGCCACCGCGCGGGCGATCACCGCGTCGAGCACCAGGTCCGTGACGGCGCTCCGGACCAGTCCGTCCGGCTGCTGCCCGGCGTCCGCGGAGGCACCGCCGGCCGTACGGCGCAGCTCCGCGACCCGGGCCTCCACCACCCCCACCGGGATCCGCCGCCCGTCCAGCACCGCCGCCGTACCCGGTGTCAGCCCGTCGGCTCCGCAGGCGGACAGCGCCGAGGCGGCGAGCAGGACGCCAACGACGGCGGTCCGACGGTGCATGGCAGGTCTCCGGGATGGGGTGGCGCGGTGTCCGGGCCGCCTTCCCCCGAGCGGCCCGACGTTGTCCCGAGAGTAGGGCGGCCGGGCCTTCGCCGCGCGGACCGTGACCCGAACGGGTCACCCGGCGTGCGGAGGTCACCCGGCGTGCGGCGGCTGTCAACCCTGACGATCGTCCAGGTCTCCCCCTGCCTTTCGCCCCGGGTCCCGGGACCCCGCCCGCCCCTACCGTCCTGACCATGACGAACACGGCCGGGAAGAGAGCGACCGGGACGAGAACGATCGACGGGAGGACAGCCGGCACGACAAGGGTCGGCACGGGAAGGACGGGCACGACCGGCGCCCGGGTGGCTGGGGCGGTGGCGCTGCTGGGTGCCGGCGCCGGAGTGGTCTTGTGGCTGGCGCCGGCCCGCGCCGAGGAGGACGCTCCGGCGCGGGTGACCGCCGGCGTGTCCGTCACCGGATACCGATGGGCGGCCGACGTCGTCGCCGACGCGCCGCACCGGATCGGCACACTGCTGGAGCCCGCCACCGAGGCCGGACTGCTGGTGCTGGGACTGCTGCTGGTGCACTGCTGGTGGACGGCCCGCGGCCGGCGCGCGGCCGACCTGGTCGCGGGGGTCGCGCTCACCGGCCTCGGCACGGTCCTCGCGTACGGGGCGAGCGAGGTGCTGAAGGTCGTGATCGACGAGGAACGACCCTGCCGCGCGCTCCGCGCGGCGGTGTCCGGCGCCGTGTCCGCCCGGTCGGTCGTCGCGCAATGCCCACCACCGGGCGACTCGTCGTTCCCCAGCAACCACGCGACCCTCGCCGCCGCCCTGGCGACCGGCCTGGTCATGCTGCGCCCGCGCTGGGCCCCGCTGGTCGTCCCGGTCGGTGTCGCGACGGCCGCGCTGCGGGTGGCCGCCGGGGTGCACTATCCGCACGACGTGGCCGCCGGGGTCGCTCTGGGCGGAGCGATCACGGCGGCGGTGGTCGTCGCGCTGCTGCCGCTCGCCACGGCGGCGGTGGCGTCGCCGGCCGGTGGGCGGCTGCTGGGCCCGCCGCGGGCCGCGCCGCCGTCAGGCGCGCGGACCTCCCGCGCACGCTCCGCCGGTGGTCAGACCGGCCTCGTGTGCGAGGACAGCGGCGGCCGCCCGGTTGGCCACACCGAGCCGCGCCAGGATCGAGCTCACATGGGCCTTCACCGTGCCCTCCACCACCCCGATCCGGCGGGCGATCTGGCCGTTGGACAGACCGGCGGCGATCAACACCAGCACGTCCCGCTCCCGGGTGGTCAGAGCGGCCACCTGTTCGCGGGCGGTGGAGCGGCGGTCGGCCGGCCCGCCGGCTCCGGCGGAGGCGAGGTGGGCGACCACGCGCGCGGCCACCTTGGGTGAGAGGTACGCGGCGCCCTCCGCCACCGCCCGCACTCCGGCGATCAACTCCTCCGGCTCACCGGACTTGATCAGGAACCCGTTGGCACCACCGGCGAGCGCCCGCAGGATGTAGTCGTCCTCGCCGAAGGTCGTCAGCATGACGATCCCGGTGGCCACACCGGTGCGACGGATCTCGGTGGCGGCGGTGATGCCGTCCGTGCCGGGCATCCGGATGTCCAGCACGACGACATCGGGGCGATGGCGGCGGACCAGCTCGACGGCCTCCCGGCCGTCCCCGGTCTCGGCGACGATCACGATGCCCGGATCGGTGGTGAGCACCGCGCGGATGCCGGCGCGGACCATCGGCTCGTCGTCGGCGATCACCACCCGGATCGGTGTACCGGCCACGACCGGTTCGCCGCCGCTCATCCGGCGCTCACGCGACCAGAGCGTCCAAGGAGACCAGCACGCCCTCCCGGAAGCAGAGCCGGTACGCGTCGCCGGATCGGTCGTCGTTGAACGGCGCAGCGGTGATCGCGTAGTACTCGCACGTCACTCCTTCTCCCCGGGGTGGCGGGTTCCCCACGGATGGATGGTACGGAAACTGATGGGCAGGCAGAAACGGTTGGGCCGTCGCGCGGTCCTGGCCGACCCGCAGCGACGCGTAGTCCGCCGGGTCCAGTACGGCCCGGCCGGCGGAGTAGATCACCCACCCCCGCAGGACTGCGGTCAGCACCAGCACGGTGACCAGCGGCACCAGCACGGTCGCCGCCATCATCCGGCCCACCCGGCGGCGGGCGCGGCTCAGTTCGCGGGCCGGTGACACCGGGACGGGCCCCGGGGCGGCAACGGCGGTCGAGGAGGAGCGCGGAAGAAACGCGACCACCTCGAACCCGCCGCCGTCGCCGCGCGGACCGTGCCGGAGCGTACCGCCGGCCAGTCTGACCCGCTCGGCCAGGCCGATCAGTCCACGGCCGGCCCCGACCGGTGCGACCGGCGGGCCCACCGGTGACGGACCGTTCACCACCTCGACGCGGGCCCCCTCCGGGCTGTGGGCCACCCGCACCGTGACCGGCGCGTGCGGGGCGTGCTTGGCCGCGTTCGTCAGTGCCTCCTGGGTCACCCGGTACGCGGCGTGCTCGGCCGCCACCGGCGGGAAGGCCTACAGCGAGACGCCGTGGAGCAGCGCCAAGGTGGTCGACGCCCAAGGGCAGGCCTACGGGCCGAACCTGGCCGACACCAAGGCCGGCCCGTCCTTCCAGACCCCCACCAACATCGCCGCCGGCGAGACGGGCAAGGGCTTCATCGCCTTCGAGGTGCCCACCGACGCCAAGCTCGACAAGGTCCAGTTCGCCCTGGACAGCGGCTTCGCCGACCAGGTCGGCCAGTGGAAGATCGGCTGACAGCCGCGTTCACACCCGTGCCCGGCACGCCATGCGCGCAGCACCCCGGCACCCGGCACCGGGCGCACCCGGCGCCCGGCACCCCGCCACCCGCACACCCGGCCCCCACCCGCCGGAGCCCCCGCCGCACAACACAGCGGCGGCCTCGGGCGCCATCGCCCGAGACCGCCGCAGGACCCGCCGGAGCGGACCGCTACTTCTTCGCCCCCGCCAGGTCGTCGAACATCGTGGAGAGGAACTCACGGCACCAGCCGAGGAGTTCCCGCCCGACCAGCGGCTTGCCGCCGATCCGCCCGGTGGCCGGCCGGGGCACCAGCAACTGCTGGGCGGCCGCCTTCACCTGGCTGCGCGGGTAGAGCCGGTTCAGCCGCAGCTGCTGCGACTCGCGCAGCTCCACCGGCCCGAACCGGACGTTGGCGCCCTGCAGCGTGATGTCCGCGATGCCGCACCGGCGGGCGTACAGCCGCAGCGCCGCCACCAGCAGCAGGTTCTCCACCGGCTCGGGCAACTTGCCGTACCGGTCGACCAGTTCGTCCCGGACCTGCTGGATGTCCTGCTCCGAGTTGACCGCCGCGATCGAGCGGTACGCCTGGAGCCGCAGCCGCTCGCCCGGCGCGTAGTCGTGCGGCACATGGGCGTCCACCGGCAGCTCGATCTTGACCTCCAGCGGCTCCTCCTCCGGCTCACCGCCACCGGCCAGCGACTCCCGGAACTCGGCCACCGCCTCGCCGACCATCCGCATGTAGAGGTCGAAGCCGACCCCCGCGATGTGCCCGGACTGCTCGCCGCCGAGCAGGTTGCCGGCGCCGCGGATCTCCAGGTCCTTCATCGCCACGTACATACCGGCACCCATCTCGGTGTGCTGGGCGATGGTGGCCAGCCGCTCGTGCGCCGTCTCGGTCAGCGGCTTCTCCGGCGGGTACAGCATGTACGCGTAGCCGCGCTCGCGCCCACGGCCGACCCGGCCGCGCAGCTGGTGCAGCTGGGAGAGCCCGAAGGTGTCACCGCGCTCGACGATCAGGGTGTTGGCGTTGGAGATGTCGATGCCCGACTCGACGATCGTGGTCGAGACCAGGACGTCGAACTCCTTCTCCCAGAAGTCGACGACCACCTTCTCCAGCGCGGTCTCCCCCATCTGCCCGTGCGCGGTGGCGACCCGCGCCTCGGGAACGAGCTCCTTCAGCCGGGCCGCCGCCCTGTCGATCGACTCCACCCGGTTGTGGATGTAGAACACCTGGCCCTCGCGCAGGAGTTCACGACGGATCGCGGCCGAGATCTGCTTCTCGTCGTACGGGCCGACGAAGGTCAGCACCGGGTGCCGTTCCTCCGGCGGGGTGGTGATGGTGGACATCTCCCGGATACCGGTGACCGCCATCTCCAGGGTGCGCGGGATCGGCGTGGCGGACATCGTCAGCACGTCCACGTTGGCACGCAGCTTCTTCAGCTGCTCCTTGTGCTCGACGCCGAAGCGCTGCTCCTCGTCGACGATGACCAGGCCGAGGTCCTTGAACCGGGTCTCCGAGGAGAACAGCCGGTGGGTGCCGATCACGACGTCCACCGAGCCCTCGAAGAGCCCCTCCAGCACGGCCTTCGCCTCGCCGTCGGTCTGGAACCGGGAGAGCGCCTTCACCGACACCGGGAAGTTGGCGTACCGCTCGGCGAAGGTGGAGAAGTGCTGCTGCACCAGCAGCGTGGTCGGCACCAGCACCGCCACCTGCTTGCCGTCCTGCACCGCCTTGAAGGCCGCCCGCACGGCGATCTCGGTCTTGCCGTAGCCGACGTCGCCGCAGATCAGCCGGTCCATCGGGACGGACTTCTCCATGTCCGACTTGACCTCGGCGATGGTGGTGAGCTGGTCCGGCGTCTCCGCGTACGGGAAGGCGTCCTCCAGCTCGCGCTGCCACGGGGTGTCCGGGCCGAAGGTGTGGCCCGGCGCGGCCATCCGGGCCGAGTACAGCTTGATCAGGTCGGCGGCGATCTCCTTGACCGCCTTCTTGGCCCGCTGCTTGGTCTTCGCCCAGTCCGCGCCGCCGAGGCGGTGCAGGGTCGGGGCCTCGCCGCCGACGTACTTGGTGACCTGGTCCAGCTGGTCGGTCGGCACGAACAGCCGGTCACCGGGGTGGCCGCGCTTGGCCGGCGCGTACTCCAGCACCAGGTACTCGCGGGTGGCACCCTGCACCGTGCGCTGCACCATCTCGACGTAGCGGCCGACACCGTGCGCCTCGTGGACGACGTAGTCGCCGGCCGCCAGCGCCAGCGGGTCGATCGCGTTGCGCCGCCGGGAGGGCATCCGGCGCATGTCCTTGGTGGAGGACTTCTGCCCGGAGAGGTCGGTCTCGGTGATGACGGTGAGCTTGAGCGCCTCGTCGACGAACCCGTGCTCGATCGATCCGCAGGAGACGTACACGACGTCCCTGGTCGGCGCCTCGGCGAGGTCGGCGACCAGCCGGGCCGGGATGCCCTCGTTGCCGAGCACCTCGGCGAGCCGGGAGGCGGGGCCGTGGCCCTCCGTCACCATGACCACCCGCCAGTCGGCGGCCAGCCGCTCCTTGGCGTCGGCGATCGCCCGGGCGGTGTCCCCCCGGTAGGCCTCGACCGCGTGCATGCCCAGGGTCAGGGTGTTGACGTCGAACTCCAGCACCTCGCTGATGCTGGACTCGCTGGTCGCGAACGGACTGACCGACCACCAGGGCAGGCCGATCTCGGCGGCGTGCTCACGCACCTCGGCGAGCGAGCGCAGCGAGGCGGCCGAGACGTCGATCTCCTCGACGTCGATCGGCCGGTCCCCGCCGGCGGCGGCCGCCACCCAGGACGCGTGCAGGAACTCCTGACTGGTCGCCACCAGGTCGGCCGCCCGGGTGCGGACCCGCTCCGGGTCGCAGACCACGGCGACCGAGCCGAGCGGCAGCACGTCCACCAGCAGCTCCATGTCGTCCACCAGGACGGGCGCCAGCGACTCCATGCCCTCGACCGCGATCCCCTCGGCGATCTTGTCGAGGATCTCGGCCAGCGCCGGATGCTCGGCGGACAGCTCGGCGGCCCGCGTTCGCACCTCGTCGGTCAACAGCAGCTCACGGCAGGGCGGCGCCCAGAGGCCGTGCTCGGCGATCTCCAGCGAGCGCTGGTCGGCGACCTTGAAGTACCGGATCTCCTCGACGTCGTCGCCCCAGAACTCCACCCGCAGCGGGTGCTCCTCGGTCGGCGGGAAGACGTCCAGGATGCCACCGCGCACGGCGAACTCGCCGCGCTTCTCGACCAGTTCGACCCGGGCGTAGGCGGCCGCCGACAACCGCCGGGCCACCGACTCCAGATCGTGCGACTCGCCGCGTTGGACGGCCACCGGCTCCAGCTCGGCCAGCCCCTTGACCTGCGGCTGGAGCACCGAACGGACGGGGGCCACGATCACCTGGACCGGACCGGCCGCCGGGTCGTCCGCCCGCGGGTGCACGATCCGGCGCAGCACCGCCAGCCGGCGGCCGACCGTGTCCGAACGCGGCGAGAGCCGCTCGTGCGGCAGCGTCTCCCAGGCCGGGTACTCGGCGACCGCGTCGGGCGGCAGCAGCGAACGGAGCGAGGCGGCGAGGTCCTCGGCCTCCCGGCCGGTCGCCGTGACGGCCAGCACCGGACGGCCCCGCTCCCCGGCCGCCTGCGCGGCCAGCGCGCGGGCCAGCGCGGCGATGGCGAACGGCCTGGCAGCGGGCGGGCCGACCAGGTCAAGGTGGTGGCGGCCACCGGCCGCGGTACCGATCGCGGTCGCGGCCTCGATCGCCTCGGCGAGCGCCGCGTCCCGCGCGACGACATCGAGCAGTCCGGTCAGGCTCATCAGGAGTCTCTTCTTCGTGCCGTGGCTGGTGCTGCCCCCGGGCGGCACCAGCCTGCCGGGGCAACGCGAACGGCCCGGCGCGCCGAGCGGCCGGGGGTCTCCAGCCTACGCCGCAGCGCCGACACGCACGCGGCGCACGGGCCCGGCGGGGCCGGAGTACGGGCGGGGCGCGCGTGCGGCACCACCGGATCACCACCCGGGCGTCGCCCGGACGGGGACGAAGCACCGGCCGCACGCTGCGGCTCGACCTCCGCGATCTGCCACGAACTGGACATACTCCTGTCACTGCCCGTCCATGGAGATCGCGCACCATAGTGACTGTGCCCGCCGCACCCAACCGTGGGGGATGGCTGCGGTGGCACAGTCGCACACCCGATGGGGGTCGGGGGTGCGAGGCCGGGCGACCCTGGGTGGGGGCGCCCGCCCAAGCGCCGGGAACCGTGGCGCCCTTTCCTGGAGGGCGCCACGGGTCTCGGCCTCTTTCATTGGTGCCGGCCCCGCGCGTCGCGCGCCCGTTCCACACCTCGCGCCCCTCCCCGCACGCCGGCCCCACGCCCGCCTCCCCCGCACGCCGGCCCCGCGCCCGGCGCGTCACAGATCCGCCCAGTTCGCCGAAAAGCCACGCGGCCCGACGCCGCTCCCTACCCTGTGGTGAAGGCCGTGTGGGGATGCCCCGGAGGGGACCAGGGGGCGTCGCGATGGAGGGGGTTCTTCGTCATGCGCGTTGTCATCGCAGGTCAGGGCTATGTGGGGCTGCCGCTGGCGGTCCGGGCGGCCGAGGTGGGCTACCAGGTGGTCGGCTACGACGTGGACGAGCGCAGGATCAAACGGCTGGCCGTCGGCGAGTCCTATGTCGAGGACATCCCGGCCGCGCGGCTGCGGCCGCTGCTGGAGAGCGGCGCCTACCTTCCCTCGGCCGATCCGGCCGACGTGGCCGGCTTCGACATCGCGGTGATCACGGTGCCGACGCCGCTGCGCGACGGGGTGCCCGACCTCTCCTACATCGAGTCCTCGGCCCGGCTGCTCGCCCAGCACCTGCGCCCGGGCGCGACCGTCGTCCTGGAGTCCACCACCTATCCGGGCACCACGGAGGAACTGCTCGCGCCACTGCTGGAGGAGGGGTCGGGGCTGGCCGCCGGCCACGACTTCCACCTCGGCTACAGCCCCGAGCGGATCGACCCGGGGAACCCGACCTGGCGGCTCGAGAACACCCCGAAGGTGGTCTCCGGTGTCGACCCGGCGGCGCTGGAAGCCGTCGAGGGCTTCTACGGACGGCTGGTCGAGCGCACCGTTCCGGTCTCCTCCTGCAAGGAGGCCGAGCTGACCAAGCTGCTGGAGAACACCTTCCGGCACGTGAACATCGCCCTGGTCAACGAGCTGGCGATGTTCGCCCACGACCTCGGCATCGACGTCTGGGAGGCGATCGACGCCGCCTCCACCAAGCCGTTCGGCTATCTGCGCTTCACCCCGGGGCCCGGGGTCGGCGGGCACTGCCTGCCGATCGACCCCTCCTACCTGTCCTGGCGGGTGGAACGGGCGCTCGGCCAGTCGTTCCGCTTCGTCGAGCTGGCCAACGACGTGAACAGCCACATGCCCGACTACGTGGTCCGCCGGCTCGCCGAGGCCCTGAACGAGCGGCAGCGCTCCGTCAAGGGCTCCCGGGTGCTGCTGCTCGGGCTCGCCTACAAGAAGAACACCGGCGACGCGCGGGAGACACCGGCCGCCCGGGTCGCCGAGCTGCTGACCCGGATGGGCGCCGAGGTCCGGGCCGCCGACCCGCACGTGGTCGTCGGGGTGCACGTCCCGGAGCCCGTGATCCCGGGGCAGCGGGCCGCCGAGCTGGATCGGCACGGCGATCCGTTCGCCGCCGTCCGTCGGGTCGAGGCGACGCCGGAGGAGTTGGCCGCGGCCGACGCGGTGGTACTGCTCGCCGATCACGACGAGTTCGACTACGAGGCCGTCACCACGCACGCCCGGTACGTGCTGGACTGCCGCCGCCGGCTCACGGGCGCGGCGGTCGAGGTGCTCTAGTCGAGGTGCTCCGGAGGGGCCGGCCGACGGAAAACGCGGTGCCGGGCGTCCGCACCCGCCCGGCACCGCGCGAAGGAATCCGGCCCGCCCCGGCCCCCGGCGACTACCAGCGGGACAGGTTGATGTCGTACATCGTCACCTGGTGGCCCTGGTTGCCGTTGAAGTCGTACTGCTCCCAGTTGAAGACGGTCCAGGAGCCGAGGCCACCCCCCAGATAGGTGATGACCCGGTTGTTGCCCGCGTCGATCCGGTCCACGTTGTAGACGCGGACGGACATCCAACCGTCATTCGCGAAGCAGAGCACACTGCTGTAGCCGTAGTTGTACACCTTCGCGAAATCGGTGCGGTTTCCGCATTCGACCCGGCTCACCGCGTTCGCGCCGGCCGTCGGCAGCAGTGCGGCCGCGGCGGCGGTGAGCACGGCGACGGCGCCGATCCGACAGGCCAGGACATTTCCGGTGCGGCGATCCCTGCGGGGATGTGCGGGATTTGTGCGGCGAATCATGAAACCCCTCCATCGACAGCGGTTGCGACTCCAGAGATTTACATGGAGGCCTGTCGCCGAACAGCTGTTTTCCAGCCAAGCCGAAACCCCGCGACAACCCGCCGGGCCGGGGCGAAGCGGAATGCGCTAGGGTCCGAACAACCTTGCTGTGGATCAGGATCGGAGCAGACGATTGGCACGTCCACCACATTTCGGACGATTCACCGCCATCACTCTGGCAGCCGCACTGTCGGCCATTTCCGCAGGCTGCGCCGACTCCTCCGGAGAGCCCTCGGCGAAATCCTCGCCGAACCCCCCGGCGATCGGCACACCGAAACCTCCGGAATCCGGGCGCGCCGGAATGACCGGACTGCCGCTTTCCGCTTATCAGGCCAATGACCAGGTGGCCGTGAAAGAGATTCAGGCCAGGAATATGCTGGTCATCTCCTGTATGCGGGGGGCCGGATTCACCGGGTTCGGCGGCGACGGCCTGCAGGCCGCGCAGGCCCCGGACAACGCCACGGCCCTGCCGGCCGGCGCCTGGGGGTATCTCGGGGCCGAGGTCGCCGCCGTCCAGGGGTTCCACCCGCCGAAGCGGGTGCTGCCCCGCGCCCCCGCACCGGCGGCCGGCTCCGGCGAGGCCTACGACACCGCCCGGGTCGACTGCGACCGGCAGGCGGCGGAGCGGATCGGCTCACCGCCCGGACCGGGTGCCGAACTGGTCGGCCGGCTCTTCGACGAATCGATCGGGGCGACCGGCCGCGACGCCCGGGTGGCCGCGGCGACCGGGGAGTGGTCCGCCTGCATGGCCGCCGCCGGTTTCCGGGTCGACGACCCGGCGGCCCTGCCGGAGCGGTACCGGGCCGCCGCGGAGATCACCCAGGATGAGCTCGCGACAGCCCGTGCCGACGCCGACTGCACGACCCGGAGCAACCTGGCGGGGATCTGGTTCGCCGTGCTGGCCGGTTACCAGCGGCAGCAGATCGACCGGAACGCGCAGGCCCTGACCGCCCAGCAGGAGGCGGTCAGGGCCCAGGACGCGAAACTCACCCGGCTGGTGGCCGGCGGCTCATGAGGAACCGGGCTCGCGGGCCGGGCTCATGAGGAACCGTGCTCGCGGGGAACCGGGTCGAGCCGGCCCCGACGGCTCAGCGCCGCCGGTTGAGACCCACCGTGTTCGGGGTGGCGTAGCCGCTGCCGTCGTCGACGATCACGATCTTCGGAATGACCCGGGTCTCGTCGGCGCCCGCCACGGCGCCGGTGGCGGTCGACCCGCCCGGCGGCGTGGCCGGTCGGGGCGGCACCGGTCCAGGGCTGACCGGGCCGGGGCTGACCGGGCCGGTGGTGACGGCTTCGGCGGCAGCCGGCGGATCAGCCGGGGCGGGGTCCGGGGCGGCGTCCGAGGGAGCGGCGTCGAAGGCGCCCGCCTCGGGCCCCACCGGGCCGGGGGTGACCGGCAGCACCGCCGTGGCCGCCTCGGCGACGGCGGGCTGCCCACCGCCCACCGCGACGGCCTTGCGCAGGCTCGCCACCGCGATCTCGCCGGTGTCCGCCTCGGAGTCCACCACCGGCTCGCCCCCGTCCCGGTGGTCGGCCGCCTCGGCGACCTCGACCGGCTCGATCGCGCCCACCGCCGCGCCGGTGAGCGAGGCGAGGGTGCCCTTGATGTGGTCCAGGTGCTGCTGCACCGTCTCCTGCCTGGTGGCGAACTCGCGCTGCTCGCGCTCGCTCGCCGCGTTGATCCGCTCGGCCTCGCGCCGGGCCTGCTCGATCAGCTGGTCCGCCCGGGCCTGCGCCTCGGCGTCCGACTGCTTGATCTTTCCGAGCACGGACTCCCGGTACTGCTCGGCCTCCTTGACCCGACGCTCCGCGGTCGCCGAGATCTGGGCGTCCTCGGCGTCGGCCTTGGCCCCGGCCGACGCGAAGGTCTCGTCGGCCTCCCGGCGCAGCTCGGCGAGCTTGGCCTCGGCCAGCTCGGACGCCTCGGCCGCCGCGACCCGCACCTTGGCGGCGTGGGCCGTGGCGGCGTCGCGGACGGCCCGGCTCTCGCGGTCGGTGTCGGCCCGGATCGCCTCGGCCTCGGAGCGGGTCCGCTCGTCGGTGCGCCGGGCGGCCTGGTCGGCCTCGGAACGGGTGGTGGCGCCGTACTCCTTCGCGGCCTGGCCGAGTGCCTGGCCGGCCTCGTAGACCTCGTCGCGGAGGTCCTCGGCGAAGCGCTCGGCGGCCTCCCGGACCGCTGTGGCCTCGTTCACGGCCATCGTGGCCAGTCCGGCGGCCTGCTCGCTGAGGACCTGGTAGTCCGGGTCGGGGGCATCGGCGGCGGCCTGCCGGATGTCGGCCAGGCGCCGCTCCATCTCCCGGAGTCCGGCGCCTAGCACGCTCAGTCGCTCCCACGCCTCGTCCCGTTGGACGGTGAGAGCGTGCAGGGCTCGGTCGACCTGCTCGGGCGCGTAACCGCGCCGGGCAGCGGTGAAGCCGTGCTGGGGGACGGCATCGCTCATGGGCTCTTCCCCTCGTGTCGCGGGCTGCGGAGCCCATGATCGGACGGAACGGACGGATCCGGAACCGAATCCGGCAGCCGGTCCGAATTCGGACGTCGTACGGATCGGAACGCGGCGAGGAATGGACGAGTAGACCCATCCTCTTGACCTATTTTGCGCAGATCAGGGCGAAACCCCAACGAGGCAGAGCCGCGACGGCACGCCGAAGGGGTCGTTCCGGACACCGGAACGACCCCTTCCACCTGCACGGATCCGAGCCGGCCCGCTACATCAGGCCGTCCCAGAACTGCTCCAGGAGGACGGCCCACCAGGTGTCCGCCGACTGCAGGGCCGCCGGGTCGATCGCGGCGAGCTGAGCCTGGAAGTCGGTCGTCCAGCGACCGGCCTGGTCCGGGGTCAGCCCGTACCGCAGCCGCCACATCCGGCCCAGCAGGGCCAGCGCGCGGACGAACTCCGGTACACCACTGTTGACGAACCGGGGCGGCTCGCCGGTTCCGTCCATGTCCACCGCGACCACGTGCGCCGTGCCGTACTGCACACAGAGCTGGCGTCCGTAGTCGTTGCCGAGCACCAGGTAGCCGCCGAAGTCCGGGGCGCCGGCCAGACCGCGCTCGGCGGCCAGCTCGGCCAGCGTCGGGATCGGGCGGCCCTCCTGGGCCTGGGCCCAGAAGAAGGGCCCGAACTCGCGCGGCAGACCCGCCCACATCAGGGTCTGCGCCACCGGCTCGGGGACGCCCTGGCGGGAGACGGCCCGCTGCTCGAACTGGAACACGTTCGGGCCGAAGGCCTGGCCGAGTTCCTGGCCGAGCTGCTGCGGCGCGATCGGCGGCAGCGGCGGGACGGTGCCCGGGGCCGGCAGCGGCACCCGGAACGGGCGGACCCGCTGGGCACCGGACGCCAGCTGGTGCAGCTCGTCCAGGTGGTCGAGCAACTGGGCCATGCCGGCCTGCCGGGAGTGGTGGTCCCGGCCGTAGTCGGCGGTGTGGGTGAGCCGGACGTTCGGCCAGGAGGCGGCGATCATCCGGTTGCAGTAGCCGCCCGGCAGGTCGCAGGACTCCAGCTCGGTGTAGAGCTCCAGGACCTGCTCCGGCGGGACGTTCAGCCGGCGCAGGTCCTGCAGGATCTTCCACTCGGGGTGCGGCGTGCCGGGCTCGCTGCGGTGCAGCAGCTTCTGCTCGGACCCGTCCGGGCCGCGGTAGCTGAGCGCGGCGAAGTAACCGGGGCCGACGGCGGGCACGCCCGGCGGCACCGGGGCGCCCTGCGGCGGACCGGGGACGGGCGCCGGCGGGACGGCCGGCGCGGGGGCCGGAGCCGGGGCGACGGGCGCCGCCGCGCCCGGGTAGCCGTAGCCGGCCGCAGGCGCGGCGGCGCCGGGCGGGGGCGGCACGGCCGGGCCGCCGGACGGCGGGGTGCCGGGATCGGCCGGGATGCCGCCGAGCAGCGCGGGGTCGATCGCGCCCGCCAGCTGGGTGCGCTCGTAGGCGACCCCGGCGCCGGGCGGGCCCGCGACGGGCGGCGCGGGCGGGGCACCGGCGCCCCGCAGGCCGGCCGGCGGCGGGGGCGGCGGGGTTCCGCCCGCGCCACGACCGCCCGCGCCCCCGGCGGGGGCACCCGCGCCCGGGGACTGCCGCAGCTCGCCCGGCGGGGGCGGCGGCGGGGTGGAGGCCGAACCCCGGCCGAGCGAGACGGGTGCCGCGCCCGGCGCGGCCGAGCCGCCGCGCAGGGCGGCCGGCGGGGGCGGCGGCGGGGTGGAGCCCGGACCCCGGCCGAGCGCCCCGTGCGGCACCTCGGCCGCCGGGGCGGCGGGCGCGCCGGGGCCGGGCGCGCCGGGCAGGCCCATCAGACCGGGCAGCGCGTCCGGCGAGGCGAGCATGGTCGCGGCGTGTTCGACGCCGGGGCCGCCCGGCGGCGGGGGCACCGGAACCCCCGGAGCCGGTGCGCCGGGAATCGGTGCGGTCGGGACCGGTGCGCCGGGAATCGGTGCGGTCGGGACCGGTGCGCCGGGAATCGGTGCGCCGGGGCCACCCGGGCCGGGTGCGCCGGGCAGGCCCATCAGACCGGGCAGGCCGTCCGGCGGCGCCAGCACCGTCGGCGCGGGTTCGGCCGCCGGCGCGGGAGCGGGGGCGGGCACCGCGGCCAGGCCGTAGCCGCCCTCGGGCAGCAGCACGGTGGCCGCCTCGGCACCGGGCCGGGGCGTGCCGGGCAGTCCGGCGCCGTTGGTGCGCAGACCGTCGGGCAGCAGCACGGTCGCCGCCTCGGCACCACCGGCACCACCGACGGACGGGGCGGGCGGGGCGAACGGCGGCTCGGCCACCGGCGGGGCGACGGGCGGAGCCGCCTGAAACGGCCCGCCGTGGGCGGGCGGCGGGGCCAGCATGGTCGGCGCGTCCCCGGCCGGCCGCTCGGACACCGGCGGCGTGGTCAGCACGGCGGGCGCCGGCCCGGCCTGGGGCGCGACCGGCACGACCGGCGCGACAGCGAGCGCGGGCACGGCGGACGGGGCGGCGGCCGGAGCCCCGAGCCGCTCCGCCTCGGCGGCGATCGCCGCGGCCCCCGCCTCCTGGAGCCACTGCGGGGGGCTGAGCAGGAAGGACGTCGCCTCGACCGGCCCGGGCGCGGGCTTCGCCGCCCCGGCCGGATTGGCCGCGACCGGCCGCCCGTAGACCTCCTCGTACTGCCGGACCACCTCGTTGACCGGCAGCGCGGGCCAGAGCGTACTGGCGCCGGAGTCACGGGCGATCACCAACCGCGCCTCACCCGCCGAACCACCCGAGGCCGCCGAACCGCCGGCGCCACCCGTACCGTCCGAGCCGTCCGACCGGCCGCCGGTCTCGCCGGCCGCGCCCCCGTCGGGCTGCACCGCCCAGCAGACGAAGCCCAGGTCGAACTCCCGGACCCGCACCTCGCGCTGCTGCGAACGCGGCACCCCGCCGTTGATCCACTCGTCGGCGAGCTCCTGTGCCTGCGCGTACGTCACCACGCCCGGTTCACCCCTGTCCCCTTCGTCCCCGCTTGTTCCGCTACCACCACCGCCGCCGGCGCCGTACGGGCCACGTCAGCCCACCGGCACGGCGCGGGCGAACCCGCCGTCCACCATCAGCTCCGCGACCGTCTCCAGCTCCGGCGGGCTGCCGGCCAGTCGGAGCAGGAAGTCGTCGAAGTCCTCGCCACAGGGCAGCAGCAGCCGGGCGACCCGCTCCTCGGGCGCCTCCGGGGCACCGGCGTCGCGGGCGTCGTCGTAGAGGCAGAACCAGACCGAACCGATCCGGTCGCCGCGTACCTTGAGCGCCACGATGCCGCCCTGGGCGTAGGCGATGCCCAGGTAGTCCTTGGTGAGGTGGTCGCGCAGGCACTTGTTGGCGTACACGACGTCCTCGGTGCCGTACTCCTCGCTGAGGGTCAGGAACGGCTGGTCGAGCAGCAGCCCGAGTTCGGGGTCGAGGGCCACGCCGACCGGGGCCCGGCCGCCGGCCAGCTTGAGGAAGGTGCGGTAGGCGCCGGGCAGCCGGTAGCCGAGGCGTTCCTCGGCCCGCTGCACCAGGTCCTCGGGGACGCCGATCGGGTCGCTGCCGTCCCTGGCGAGCGAGAAGTGCACCGGCCGGCGATCCTGCAGCGGGCGGGTGCCGCGGCGGCCGTGGTCGGCGGTGGAGGTGGCCAGGCCGCCGTGGTGCCGCAGCAGTGCCTTGACCTCGACCGGGACGAGTTCCATCCGCCGCCAGCCGGGCGCGGCCCGGCCGACCGCGTGGTGCCAGGTCCAGCCGGGCGGGGTGGCGACGGCGGTCTCCAGGTCGGCCCAGAGCGGATGCCCCTGGGTGAACTGCGTGGCGTTGGCCGAGACGTAGTCGGTCAGCCGCAGTTCGTCGACGCCGAAGCCCGCCGGCGGGTCGGCCACCTCGGCCGCGGCGGCCGCGTACGGGCCGAAGTCCGGGTGGCCGTGCTCGTCCACCCGGACTCCGGCGGGGTGTCGCTCCGCACGGACCGGGTCCGGGAACTGCACCACCTGACCTGCGTACGCCGCGTTGGGCGCGGCGGCGACGCCGGGCCGACCTGTCGTCATCTGGGAGCCCCCACTGGCTGCTGCAAATTCGGTGCGCTTGCTGGACACCAGCGTAGGGGGTCGCCCCGGGCCACGGCCCCCCACCCGGGGGACTCCGCACGGGCGGAGCGCACGGGCGGAGCGCACGGGCGGAGCGCACGGGCGGAGCGCACGGGCGGAGCGCACGGGCGGAGCGCACGGGCGGAGCGCACGGGCACGGGCACCCGCGGAGCGCGGCCCGCCGGGGTCAGGCGCCGAGCGCCTTGGCCAGCGCCCCGGCGACGCGTTCCTGCTGCCCCCCGGTGATCTGCGGGTAGAGCGGCAGGGTGAGCAGCTCCCGGGCGGCCCGCTCGGCGACCGGGAACGCGCCCGCGCCGTGGCCGAGATGACGGAACGCGGGCTGGAGGTGGACCGGCACGGGGTAGTGCACACCGGCGCCGATGCCCGCGGCCACCAGCGCGGCGAGGACGGCGTCCCGGTCCCGGCCGGGCCCGATCCGCACCGCGTACAGGTGCCAGACGTGCTCGTTGCCGGGCGCGACCCGCGGCAGGGTGACGCCGTCGAGGCCGGCCAGCAGCCGGTGGTAGCGCTCGGCGGCGGCGCGGCGGGCCTCGTTCCAGGCGGGCAGCCGGCGCAGTTTGGCCCGCAGTACGACGGCCTGCAGCGCGTCCATCCGGGAGTTGAAGCCGAACCGCTCGTGCTCGTACTTGCGGCCCGAGCCGTGGTCACCGATCAGCCGGACGGCGGCGGCCAGCCCGCCGTCGTCGGTGACGACGGCGCCCGCGTCCCCGTACGCGCCGAGGTTCTTGCCGGGGTAGAAGCTGGTGGCGGAGATCAGCCCGTGGAAGGCGCGGCCGTGCTGCCGGGCGCCCTGGGACTGCGCGGCGTCCTCCACGACGGGCCGGCCGGCGGCCAGTTCCAGCAGCGGGGCCATCGGGGCGAGCTGGCCGTTGAGGTGGACGGGCAGCAACGCGACGGCGCCGGGCAGCGCGTCCGCCGCGCGCTCGGGGTCGATGAGCAGGTGGTCCGGGTCGGCGTCGACCAGCACGGGGCGCAGCCCGGCCCGGAGCACGGCCTCGGCGGTGGCGACGAAGGTGTTGGCGGGCAGCACCACACCGCCGCCGGGCCGCAGGTCGAGGGCGCGCAGGGCCAGTTCGAGCGCGTCGGTGCCGTTGGCGGCGCCGACGCAGTGCCGGGTACCGGAGAAGGCCGCGTACTCCGCCTCGAAGCCGGCCGTCTCGGGGCCCTTGATGTAGCCGCCGGTGGCGAGCACCCGGTCGAACCCGGCCCGGACCTCGGCCGCCACCTCGGCGTGCGCGGCCTTCAGGTCCACCAGCGGAACGGACTGGTCGGCGGTCCGGTCGGCGGACCGCTCGGCGGACTGATCGGTGGTCATCCTGGTCTCCCCCTGGGGCGGCTCGGCGGATCGGGGCGGGCGTACGGCGGCGACGGCCCGGGCCCGCCGGTGGGCGGGCCCGGGAGCCGGGGGCTGTCGACGGGGGCCGGGCGGTCCGGCTCAGCCGAGGGCCGCGCGCAGGGCGTCGACCACCCGGTCCTGCTGCTGCTCGGTGAGCGCGTGGTAGAGCGGCAGGATCAGCGAGCGGCGGGTGAGCAGCTCGGTGACGGGCAGCGGCACCCGCGCGGCGCCCTTGTACGGGGCCTCCAGATGGGCCGCCATGATGCCGCGCCGGGCGGAGACGCCCTCGGCGGCGAGGTCGCCCAGCACCGTGCGGCTGTCGCGGGCGCCGTCCGGCAGCAGCAGCCAGCAGGACTGGTAGTTGGTGCTGCCGTGCGCCGGGTCGGCCACCAGCCGGGCGCCGGTGCCGGCCAGCAGCGCCCGGTACCGCTCGGCGAGTTCGCGCCGCCGGGCGACCATGGCCGGCAGCTTGCGCAGCTGCACCAGGCCGATCGCCGCCTGGATGTCGGTCATCCGGTGGTTGAAGCCGATCTCGTCGTACGTCTCCAGCGGCCCGGCCCCGCCCCGCGCGGCGTGCCGGTCGGCGGCGGAGACGCTCATCCCGTGCTCGCGCAGCCGGCGCAGCCGGGCGGCGGTCGCGCCGTCCCGGCAGGTGACCATGCCGCCCTCCCCGGTGGTGAGCAGCTTGCGCGGGTGGAAGGAGTAGGCGGCGAACGCGGCCGTGCTGCCCACCGGCCGGCCCCGGTACACCGAGCCGGCCGCGCAGGCGGCGTCCTCGACCACGGTGGCGCCGCGCGGCTCGACCAGCTCCCGGAGCCCGTCCAGGTCGACCGGGACACCGCCCTGGTCGACCGCGATCACCGCCCTGGTCCGCCGGGTGAGCAGCGGTTCGACGGTGGCGACGGTGAGGTTGCCGGTGGTGGCGTCCACGTCGGCGAAGACCGGGACGGCACCGACGTAGGTGACGGCGTTGGCGGTGGCGATGAAGGAGAGCGAGGGGACGACCACTTCGTCCCCCGGCCCGACGCCGGCGCCGATCAGCGCCAGGTGCAGGGCGGTGGTGCAGGAGGAGACCGCGACCGCGTGCGGCACCCCGAGGTGCTCGGCGAAGGCCCGCTCGAACGCGGCGACCCGGGGGCCCTGGGCCACCCAGCCGGAGCGGACGGCCTCGGCGGCGGCGAGGGCCTCCTCCTCGCCGAGCCAGGGGATCATGACGGGGATGGTGGACACAGGTGCACTCCGAACTGCCGTTCAGACAAGGGGGACTACTGCTCGCGCCACCAGGCGACCAGCCTGCGCAGGCCGTCATCGAGGCCCAGTTCGGGCTTCCAGCCGAGGTCGTGCTCGGCGGCGGTGATGTCCGCCAGGCGCCGGACCACGCCGCCGGCCGTGCCCCGGGCCGGGCCGTGCTCGACGTCCAGGTCGGCGCGGTCCATCGCGGTGAGCAGGGCGTCGGCCAGGCCGCGCAGCGAGACCTCGGTACCGCTGGCGATGTTGTAGACCCGGTCGGTGACGGGCGCCGCGGCGGCCAGCAGGTTGGCCCGGGCGATGTCCTCGGTGTAGACGAAGTCCATGGTCTGGGCGCCGTCCCCGAAGATCAGCGGCGGCTGCCCGGCGGCGATCCGCTCCATCCAGCGGATGAACACCTCGGTGTACTTGCCGTGGACGTCCATCCGGGGCCCGTACACGTTGAAGTACCGGAGCACGACGTAGTCCAGTCCGGTCATGGCGTGGAAGCTGCGCAGCAGGCCCTCGTTGAAGACCTTGGCCGCCCCGTACAGGGTGTCGTTGTGGTACGGGTGCTGGGTCTCGGGCGTCGGGAAGACGTCGGCGAGGCCGTAGACGGAGGCGGTGGAGGAGGCGATCACCTTGCCGACGCCGGTCTCCGCGGCGGCCTCGACCACGTCGAAGGTGCCGTCCACCATGATCTCCAGGGCCAGCCGGGGCTCGGTGGCGCACTGGGTGATCCGGATCGCGGCCAGGTGCAGGAGCAGGTCGGTACCGGGGTTCAGCAGCTCGCGCAGGAGCCCGCGGTCGCGGATGTCGCCGTCCACCACCCGCAGCTGTCCGGGGGCGGCGATCTCCTGGGCGTACGCCAGGTTGGCCCTGCGGCCGCGGACGAAGTTGTCGAGCACGATCACCTCGCGGGCGCCCGCCTCGATCAGCTGGTCGACGACGGTGGAGCCGATGGTGCCGGCCCCGCCCGTGACCAGGCAGCGGGAGCCCTCGATCTGTACAGCGTTCACCGCGCGGCGGCCCTCTCGTGTGCGTCGGACAGTCGGTCGATCGTCACAGCGTCGTCGAGCCCGGCGCCCACCGGGACGGTGGCGCCGCCGAGTTCCAGGCTGAGCGAGGCGGCCTCCAGCAGCTGCAGCACGCGCAGCCCGGACCGGCCGTCGGTGAGCGGGGCCCGGCCCTCGGTGATGGCGGCGGCGAACTCGGCCATCACGTTGCGCAGCGCCTCCTGCTCGACCAGCGCGGGTGCGACCATCTCGCCCACCCGGTAGGAGATCCGCGTCCGGTGGCGGATCGCGTCGGTCAGCTCGTCGGGCGGGGTGAGGTCCACGCCGCGGTCGTGCACCGCGAGCCGGGCCTGCGGGTTGAGGTCGTCCCAGACCAGGGTGCGCCGCGAGCCGCCGATGAGCGTGGTGCGGACCTTCGTCGGGGAGAGCCAGTTGACGTGGCAGTGCGCCAGCGCGCCGTTGCTCAGCCGGACCGTCAGGTAGGCCACGCAGGCCCGGCCGGCGCCGATCGGGTCGGCGCCCTGGGCGGAGACGCCGATCGGTTCGACGCCCGGCGGCAGCACGAAGTCCAGGATGGACAGGTCGTGCGGGGCGAGGTCCCAGAGCACGTCCACGTCCGGCTGGACCAGCCCGAGGTTGATCCGCACCGAGTCGAAGAACTGGACGTCGCCGATCTCCCCGCCGTGCACCAGTTCGCGGATCCGGCGCACCACGGGTGTGTAGCAGAAGGTGTGGTCGCACATCAGCACCAGCCCGCGCTCCTCGGCGAGCGCCACCAGCTCGGCGGCCTCCGCGGCCGAGGTGGTGATCGGCTTCTCCACCAGGACGTGCTTGCCCGCCTCCAGCGCGGCCCGGACCAGCCGGTAGTGCGCGGCGGCGGGCGTGGCCACCGCGACCGCGCCGACCCGTTCGTCCGCGAGCACCCGCGCGAACGAGGTGGTGGACCGGACGGTGCTGTACTCCCCCAGCACCCGCCGGGACTTGGCCTCGTCCAGGTCGCAGAGCCAGTGCAGGCGCAGCGCCGGCGTCTGCTGCGCGTTGCGGACCAGGTTCGGGCCCCAGTAGCCGGCGCCGACCACCGCGATCCCGATCGGGTGCGCGGGCGCGGGCTGCGGCGGCACGCCCGGTGTGGGCACGTGCTCGCCGGGCGCTTCGTTGGCGGTTTCCGTCTCCGTCATCGCAAGACCCCCCTTGCTCGTCGTCGACTTGGCCGTCGGGGCGCCCGTACCGGCGCGTCCCGCCGGCCGCACGCCGGGGCGCCCGTGCCCCGGCGGCCTCAACGGCCATGCCGAGCAAAGGAGTTGCCGAACAGCCGATCAACCCCCCGGGGACCGGCCACCCCCTTGGCTCGCTGCTGGAACGCTACCGGCCACCGCCCCCGGCCGGGGGCGGATTGGGGAAACCCGGGGACGAGTCGTGACGATGGCGTGCGGATCCGGCCAACACGGCGTGCCCAGCGCGCCGCCCACCGCCGCCGACCACCCTCCGTCACCCCCCGGTTGTGCGGATGTCGGTGCCATTTGACAGGCTTGCCCCGGACTGACCCCGCTCAGCCGTACCACCAGCGGAGAAACAGGAGGAGGACGACGCATGACCACCGGCGAACCGGACGGCCCGCCCGTACTGCGCCATCTTCGCGACAGCCTGCTGCCCGCCGTCGCCGCCGCCCTGTCGCTGAAGGGCGGCGAGGTGCACACCCTGGCCGGTGACAAGCCCGCCCGGCGCCCGGCCCTGCACCCGCTGGTCGGCGAGTTCCTGGACGCGCTGCCGCTGGAGCACCGCGAGCGCTTCACCGGCCGCTGCCCGGAGGCCGTCCTGCTCTCCCAGTACCTGACGCTCGTGGACGGCAAACGCTCCAAGCGCGCCTCCCGCAAGCCGATGAGCCTGCCCGAGGCCCGCAAGGCGCTCAAGGGCTCCCGGCTGACCACCGTACGCATCCGCGAGGAGCACGACCCGGCGCACGGCACCCACGCCCCGCCCTGCCGCTCCTGCCTGCCGCTGCTGGAGCACTTCACCGTGCAGAGCGTCGCCGTCGGCCCGCCCGCCGGCTGACCGCGCCCCTCGTACGCCCCCTGCCCCCGAGCCACCGGAGCCCGCCCTGAACCCGCCCAGCCCGCCGCCGCCCCCGCCGAGCACGCTCGGCGGGCCCGCCCAGCGGACCCGCCCGCGCTTTCCCGCCGATGTCGCCGCCGAGCTCAAGGCGGCCGGCTGGCACCCCGGCCGCTGGCAGATCCGCCAGGCCGAGGAGTGGGCCGACACCCTGGCGGCGTACGGCGGCCCGGCCGACGTCGGACACGCCGTGTTCCCGGCGGCGGTGGAGGCCTGGGCCGAGTTCGGCGGCCTCGCCTTCGACCTCGACGGCCCGGGGCGTCAGCTCGCCCGCACGCCCTTCCTGGTGGACCCGCTCCGCGGGCTCCACCAGCCGCGCACCCTGGCCGACCTCGGCCGCGCCCTGGACACCCGGCTCGCCCCGCTCGGCGAGGAGGCGTACGGCCAGGCCCTGCTGGCCGTCGACGAGGCGGGCCGGGTCTACAGCCTGGACCACACCGGCGAGTGGTTCCTCGGCCACGGCATCGACCAGGCGATCACCGCCCTCGTCCTCGGCACCGCCCCCGAGCGGCTGCGCACCGCCGACGAGGACTGACCGACTGATCGCCCCACCCGGCACCGCCCCACCCGGCACGGCCACGCCCGGCACGGCCACGCCCGGCCCGCGGCCTCACGCCAGCCGGTCGGCCCGGACGGCCAGCCGGGACGGCAGCACCGCCTCCACCCGGAAGCCGCCGTCCGGCTCCGGCCCCGCCGAGAAGGTGCCGCCCAGCGCGACCACCCGCTCGCGCATCCCGATCAGTCCGTTGCCCCCGCTGGGCAGCGCCGCGGCGGTCCGTTCACCGCCCGGGCAGGCGTTCACCACGGTGACCCGCACGCCGTTGGGCGCGTAGGCGAGCAGCACCGAGACCTGGGCGCCGTCGGCGTGCTTGTGCGCGTTGGTCAGGCCCTCCTGCACCACCCGGTAGGCGGTCTGCTCGGCCTCGCCGGTGAACTCCTGACGGCTGCCGCTGACGGTCAGGGTGACGGCCATGCCGGCCGCCCGCGACTGGTCGACCAGCCGGGGCAGCGCGACCAGCGAGTCCGGCTCCGCCGCGGTGTCGTCCGACATCCGCAGCACCCCGAGGATCTCGCGCAGCTCGTTCAGCGCCTGCCGGCCGACCTCCCCCATCAGCTTGGCGCTCTGCGCCGCCTTCTCCGGGTCCTTCGCCACGATCCGCTCCAGCGCCCCGGCGTGCACCACCATCAGCGACACCCGGTGGGCCACCACGTCGTGCATCTCCCGGGCGATCCTGGTCCGCTCCTCCAGCCGGGCCCGGCGGGCGCGCTCGCGGGCCTGTTCGGCCAGCAGGTCCAGCTCGGTCTCCAGGCCGTGCGCACGGTCCTTGAGCGACTCGATCAGCCGCCGTCGCGCACCCACGTACAGGCCGGTCACCACCGGCGGCACGGTCAGGCCGACGGCCACCAGCACCGACAGCAGCACCTGCCCCCAGAGCGGCGGCTGCTCCACCGCCAGGTCGGAGGGGGTGAGCATGGACACCAGCATCACGCCGACCGCCTCGGCGAAGGCCAGCGCCGACAGCGCCACCACCCGCCGGCGCCGGGTCGGCCACTCCCAGGTCTCGGCGAGCGTGTAGAGCGACACCGTCAGCAGCACCACGCCCAGCATCCCGGGCATCGCCACCAGGGCCACCAGCACCGGCACCGCCGGCCAGCGCCGCCGCAGGACCAGGGTGGTGCCCGCCAACGCGCCGAACAGCGCGACCCCGACGATCGCCGCCACCCCGAGGTGGACCCGGGAGACCACGAAGGCGACCGCACTGGCCGCGCACTCCAACGCCGCCAACGCGGCCAGCCCGATGTCCAGGAGAGCGCTGCGCCGCCGCTCCCACCACCAGAACGACCGGTCCCGCTCGCGCTCCCCAGGCGACTTGCTCATAGCACCACAGCCTAAGCGTGAACCTTGATCCATCCCCACCCGGTTCCGTTCCGACACCCATCGAGGCCCTCAAGTGGTCCAGACCACATGGGCGGCATGTGATCTTGTCCGCCATCCGGCCACCTCGCGGACAGCAACCGCCCCGACACCTATGCTGGGTCGCGTCGGACAGCGCGGTCCGCACGCGTCACACCCGCCACACGTGCGCGGAACTGTGACGATGAGCCGTTGCCGAACCCCACCACCACAGGGAGCCAGCCGTGACCGCTCCGGTCCCCACCCCGGCGGACAGCCCCAGCCGTGTCGGCGCAGCCGGCGCCGACGCCGACAACACAGCCCTGCGCGCGGACATCCGCCGCCTCGGCGACCTGCTCGGCGAGACCCTGGTCCGCCAGGAGGGCCCCCAGCTGCTCGGCCTGGTCGAACAGGTCCGGCTGCTCAGCCGCACCGACGGCGAGGCCACCGCCGAGCTGCTCTCCGACATCGACCTGGAGACCGCGGCCAAGCTGGTCCGCGCCTTCTCCACCTACTTCCACCTCGCCAACGTCACCGAGCAGGTGCACCGCGGCCGGGAGCTGGCCACCCGCCGCGCCCGCGAGGGCTCGCTGCTCGCCCAGACCGCGGACCAGCTCGCCGAGGCCGACCCGAAGCACCTCCAGGACACCTTGGCCCACCTGGCCGTCCGCCCGGTCTTCACGGCCCACCCCACCGAGGCCGCCCGCCGCAGCGTCCTCAACAAGCTCCGCCGGATCGGCGAGCTCCTCGACCGGATCCACCGCGAGCAGATCGCCGCCGGCCTCTCGCACGCCGACCCGGCCCGCACCTCCTCCGCCAAGCGGCAGGCCGACCGCCGCCTCGCCGAGGTCATCGACCTGCTCTGGCAGACCGACGAGCTGCGGATCGCCCGCCCCGAGCCCACCGACGAGGCCCGCAACGCCGTCTACTACCTGGACGAGCTGTACCGCGAGGCCGTCCCCGAGGTCCTGGAGGAGCTGCACGAGGAGCTCGCCCGGGTCGGCCTCACGCTGCCCGACGGCGTCCGCCCGCTCACCTTCGGCACCTGGATCGGCGGCGACCGCGACGGCAACCCCAACGTCACCCCGCAGGTCACCCGGGACGTCCTCAACCTCCAGCACGAGTACGGCATCATGGACGCCCTCGCGGCCGTCGACGACCTGCGCAACTCGCTCTCCACCTCCGAGCGCCTGGCCGGCGCCTCGGCCGAGCTGCTCGCCTCGCTCAACGCCGACCTGAAGGCGCTCCCCGAGCTCAGCCCGCGCTACAAGCGGATGAACGCCGAGGAGCCCTACCGCCTCAAGGCCACCTGTGTCCGGCTCAAGCTGGAGAACACCCGCGAGCGGCTCGCCCAGGGCACCCCGCACGTCCCCGGCCGCGACTACCTCGGCACCCGCGAGCTCGTCGCCGACCTCCGGCTGGTCCAGGAGTCGCTGCGCTCCCACCGCGGCGGGCTGATCGCCGACGGCCGGCTCGCCCGCGCCATCCGCACCATCGAGGCCTTCGGGCTCCAGCTCGCCACCATGGACGTCCGCGAGCACGCCGAGGCCCACCACCACGCGCTCGGCCAGCTCTTCGACCGGCTCGGCGAGGAGGCCTGGCGCTACGCCGACATGCCCCGCGAGTACCGGCAGAAGCTGCTCGCCAAGGAGCTCCGCTCGCGCCGCCCGCTCGCCCCCACCCCGGCTCCGCTGGACGCCGCCGGCACCAAGACCCTCGGCGTCTTCAGCACCATCCGCGAGGGCTTCGAGCGGTTCGGCGACGAGATCGTCGAGAGCTACATCATCTCGATGTGCCAGGGCGCCGACGACGTCTTCGCCGCCACCGTGCTGGCCCGCGAGGCCGGTCTGATCGACCTGCACGCCGGTATCGCCAAGATCGGCATCGTGCCGCTGCTGGAGACCACCGACGAGCTCCAGGAGGCCGACCGGATCCTGGACGAGATGCTCTCCGACCCCTCCTACCGGCTGCTCGTCTCGCTGCGCGGCGACGTCCAGGAGGTCATGCTCGGCTACTCCGACTCCTCCAAGTTCGGCGGCATCACCACCTCCCAGTGGGAGATCCACCGCGCCCAGCGCCGGCTGCGCGACGTCGCCCACCGCTACGGCATCCGGCTGCGGCTGTTCCACGGCCGCGGCGGCACCGTCGGCCGCGGCGGCGGCCCCTCGCACGAGGCCATCCTGGCCCAGCCGTGGGGCACCCTGGAGGGCGAGATCAAGGTCACCGAGCAGGGCGAGGTCATCTCCGACAAGTACCTGCTGCCCTCGCTGGCCCGGGAGAACCTGGAACTGACCATCTCGGCCACCCTCTCCGCCTCGGCGCTGCACACCGCCCCGCGGCAGGCCCCCGAGGAGCTGGCCCGCTGGGACGCCGCGATGGACCAGGTCTCCGCGGCCGCCCACACCGCCTACCGCGCCCTGGTCGAGCAGGAGGACCTGCCGAAGTACTTCTTCGCGGCCACCCCGGTCGACCAGCTCGCCTCGCTGCACCTGGGCTCCCGCCCGTCCCGGCGCCCCGACTCCGGCGCCGGTCTGGACGGCCTGCGGGCCATCCCGTGGGTGTTCGGCTGGACCCAGTCCCGCCAGATCGTCCCCGGCTGGTTCGGCGTCGGCGCCGGCCTCGCCGCCGCCCGCGACGCGGGTCTCGGCGACGTGCTGGACGAGATGTACGGCCAGTGGCACTTCTTCCGCAACTTCCTGTCCAACGTCGCCATGACGCTGGCCAAGACCGACCTGCGGATCGCCCGCCACTACGTCGAGCAGCTGGTGCCCGCCGAGCTGCACCACGTCTTCGACCAGATCACCGCCGAACACGAGCGGACCCTGCGCGAGGTGCTCCGCCTCACCGGCGAGAACGAACTGCTGGAGCACAACCCCGTGCTGAAGCAGACCTTCACCGTCCGCGACGCCTACCTCGACCCGATCTCCTACCTCCAGGTCGCGCTGCTGCGCCGGCAGCGCGAGGAGGCCGGCACCGGCCGCCCGGAGGACCCGCTGCGGGCCCGCGCCCTGCTGCTGACCGTCAACGGCATCGCCGCCGGCCTGCGCAACACCGGCTGACCGGTGCGGGGTACACCCCGCACCGGAACACCCGAAGGGCCCCGCAGCCGGCGCTGCGGGGCCCTTCGCCCCCGTTCCCCCGTGTTCCCGGTGGCTCCTCGTGGTCCCCCGTGGTCCCCCGTCAGTCGATCGGCCTCACCTCGATCACCAGCTTCGCCCCGTACCGGGCCAGAATGTCGGCCTTGGCAGCCGCGGCCTGCTGGGTGACGAAGATCAACCCGGTGCCGTCCTCCGAGATCCGGATCTCGGAGATCTTCACACCCCGCTGCGCCCAGTAGGCGGCGTCCTCCGACGTGATCCGCTCCGCCAGCGCCTGGTAGTACTTCCGCGAGCCGCCCACGTACACGAACTGGACAGTGACTCCGGTGTGGGGGACGGCCTCCGGCAGCACCTTGTCGATGTCGCTCCCCGAAGCCACCATCACGTACACCACGTCGGTGGTCACGTCGGTGCAGGCGCCGAACCAGTACTCCGGGTACTCCCGCGCACCGAAGCTCCTGATCGCGTTGGCCACCTCCCTCGTGTGACGGGCGACCTGATCCAGGCTCGCGCTCGCCTCCGGGCGCGGGGGAGTCCACGACGGGGCGGCCGGGTGTGTGGGGGTCGGTGCCAGGCCGTGCAGCTGCTCCCAACTGGGCATCCGCAGCGCGGCCGGCCCGGACCGGCAGCCGCCGTACAGTCCGCCCAGGTCATCGGACGGACTCTCCCCACCCCGGGCCGGTCCCGACGACCCGGCGCCACCACCCGCCCCCAGCTGCGTCAGCGCCCCCGCACCGACCGCCAGCACCGCCGCCCCCGCACCGACCGCCAGCACCGCCGCCACCACGACGGCCCGGAGCGCCAGGCCCCGGCGCGCCCGGCGCCGCCCGGCGGCTCTGAGGTCCGCCAGCGGCGGACTCCCGCCCACCCCCCGCACACGCGCCCCGAGCCGGACGACGAGTTCCTCCTCGAACCGGCCCTCGGCACCGTCCGCGCCGACCCGCCCGGTCCCGCCGTCAGCCGCCATGACCCACCATCTCCTCAGCCGGTGCCAGTTCCTGCCGAAGCGTCTTCATCGCGCGGGCCAGATGGGTCCGGGCGGTCGCCAGGGAGCACCCGAGCTCCTCGGCCACCTGGGCCACCGGCAGGTCGGCGTAGTACCGCAGGACCACCGCCGCCCGCTGACGCGCCGGCAGGGATCTCAGCGCCGTCTCCAGTTGCTCGTCCCGTGCGACGACCGAGGCCGCCGGGTCTCCGGCAGCCGCGGCGTCAGCACCTCCCGCCGGGTCCGCCGCCAGCGCGACACGTGGGTGCGGACCATCGCCTTGCGGACGTAGCCCTCGGCCGCCCCCGGATCCCGGATCGCGCCGCGCCGGGCGTACACCCGGGCCAGGGCGTCGTGCAGGAGGTCCCGTGCGTCGTGGATGTCCCCCGTGATCAGGAACGCGCCACGCAGCAGCGCCTGGTACCGCGCCGCGACGAACTCGTCTAACGGGTCACTCGCGGTGCCGTCCGGCCGCATCGATTCGCGCTTCATGCCCACAGGACGCACCGGCGGGCGAAAACGGATGACAGCCCCGGGAAAACACCGGAGGGGCCGGCGTCCGCACCGCGGACCCGGCCCCTCCGGCCCTCGTCACTCCCCCGGATCGCCCGCGCGCCGGCGCTTCACCCAGAGGGCCGCGCCGCCCGCCGCCACGACCAGGCCGCCGCCGACGGCCAGCAGGCCCGCGTCACCGCCGACCGAGCCGCCGAGCACCGGACCGAACTGCGCGGAGGCGGGATCCTGGGACACCACACCGGGATCGGGCTCGGCCACCGAGTCCGCGTGCGCCACACCGGCGCTGGAGAGCAGCACTCCGGCCGCCCCCAGCGCGCCGGCCGTACCGACCCTCCGGCCGAGCTTCCTCATCCGTGCCACCCGGACCGGCCGCAGGTGCCGGATCGGCCGCAAACTCCGCATCGAGAACTCCCCAGGACCCGTTCGCGTACGGGCCTGACGTTATCCGATCCCGCACAGGTTTCTCACACCCATTCAGGTTTGGACGCCAAGCGTTGTACGACTGTTGCGCAGTCGGCCACGTCCGGCACCGCCCGCCACCCCCCGGACCGGCCGCCGCACCCGGCGGGAGGGCGGCGCGCGGCGACCAGGAGCCGGGCTCCCTTGCGCGACAGTGCCCCTGACGCCGGATCAGCCAGCGCCGGACCGGGCCGCCCGGAGCGGGGGCACCCTGGCGCCACCGGCCGCGGGGCCGTGCCGCGGTCAGGAGTTGTAGACGCCCTGGGCCCGCTCCAGACCGTCGGAGAGCAGCGCCTCCACGGCGTCCGCCGACCGGTCCACGAACCACTCCAGCTCCTTGCGCTCGGTGCCGGAGAAGTCCTTCAGGACGAAGTCCGCGACCTCCATCCGGCCCGGTGGGCGGCCGATCCCGCAGCGCACCCGGTAGTAGTCCGGACCCAGCGACTTGGTGATCGACTTCAGCCCGTTGTGGCCGTTGTCGCCGCCGCCGAGCTTCAGCCGCAGCGCCGCGTAGTCGATGTCCAGCTCGTCGTGGACGGCCACCAGGGCCGAGGCCGGCGCCTTGTAGAAGTCCCGCAGGGCGGTCACCGGGCCGCCCGAGAGGTTCATGAAGGACATCGGCTTGGCCAGCACCACCCGCCGGCCCGCCAGCCGCCCCTCGGCCACCTGTGCCCGGCTCTTGTGGGCCTTGAACCTGGCGCCCATCCGCTCCGCCAGCAGGTCGGCCACCATGAAGCCGATGTTGTGCCGGTTCCGGGCGTACTGCTCCCCCGGGTTGCCCAGCCCGACCACCAGCCAGGGGCCCTCGTACGCGTCCTCGCTCATCGCATCGCTCCTCGTGCTCTCGCTCGTCGACATCATCCCGGACACACCGCTGCCCCGGCCGCTCCAGAACGGAGCGGCCGGGGCAGCGGTCAGACGGTGCGGGAGGCTCAGGCCTCGGCGCCGGCCTCGGCGGCCTCGGCGTCCGCGTCGGCCTGCGAGGCCTGGGCCCCGATGACCTGCAGCACGACGGCGTCGGCCTCGACGGCCAGCGTGGTGCCCTTGGGCAGCGTGATGTCACCGGCGGTGATGGAGGCACCGGCCTCCAGGCCCTCGACCGAGACGGTCACGGACTCGGGCAGGTGGGTGGCCTCGGCCTCGACCGGCAGCGCGTTGAGGACGTGCTCCAGCAGGTTGCCGCCGGGGGCCAGCTCGCCCTCGGTGAGCACCGGGATCTCGACGGTGACCTTCTCGCCGCGCTTCACGAGCAGCAGGTCGACGTGCTCGATGGTGCGCTTGATGGCCTGGCGCTGGATGGCCTTCGGCAGGACGTACTCGTCCTTGCCCTCGATCGGAACGACCAGCAGGGCGTTCGGGGTCTTCAGGGCCATCATCAGGTCGTGGCCGGGCAGGTTCAGGTGAACCGGGGCGTGGCCGTGGCCGTAGACGACACCGGGGACCAGGCCGGCACGGCGGGCCCGGCGGGCAGCGCCCTTACCGAACTCGGAACGGGTCTCAGCGGCGATGCGGATCTCGGACACGACTGCACTCCTCGTGAAAACTGGCGCGGGGGTGCAGGCAACGCGAAAAACCGCCGGGACCACACCCACAGTACGTTCGGGGGTCACTCGGCGGCGCACGACTCTGCCGACAACCGGAAGAACCGGCTCCAGCAGCGCGTCGATCACGGAGCGGGCACCCGACGAGCAGGCACACGGCTTCCCTCGCCGAGCAGTTTCACGAGTCTAACCGCACCGGTGGCTTCCCGTGAAATCGGGGGCGGCCCCGGCCCCTGAGGGACCGGGGCCGCCTGCGCGGGGCTTCGTCAGTGCACGCCCTCGAACAGGCTGGTGACCGAGCCGTCCTCGAACACCTCGCGGATCGCGGCGGCGATCGACGGGGCGATCGACAGCGTGGTGATCTTGTCCAGCTGGAGCTCGGCCGGCGTCGGCAGCGTGTTGGTGAAGACGAACTCGCTGACCCGGGAGTTCTTCAGCCGGTCCGCGGCCGGGCCGGAGAGGACGCCGTGCGTGGCGGCCACGATCACGTCCGCGGCGCCGTTCTCGAACAGCGCGTCGGCCGCGGCGCAGATGGTGCCGGCGGTGTCGATCATGTCGTCGACCAGGACGCAGACCCGGCCCTTGACGTCACCGACCACCTCGGCGGACAGGATGGTGTTGGCCTGCGTCATGTCGCGGCGCTTGTGGATGATCGCCAGCGGCGCGCCCAGGCGGTCCGACCACTGGTCGGCGACCTTCACCCGGCCGGCGTCCGGGGACACCACGGTGAGCCGGTCGCGGTCGACCTTCTCGCCCACGTAGTCCGCCAGCAGCGGCAGCGCGAACAGGTGGTCCACCGGACCGGAGAAGAAGCCCTGGATCTGCGCGGTGTGCAGGTCCACCGCCATGATCCGGTCGGCACCGGCCGTGGCCAGCAGGTCCGCGACCAGCCGGGCCGAGATGGGCTCGCGGCCCAGGTGCTTCTTGTCCTGGCGGGCGTAGCCGTAGAACGGCAGGATCGCGGTGATGCTCCGGGCCGAGGCCCGCTTCAGAGCATCGATCATGATCAGCTGTTCCATGATCCACTGGTTGATGGGAGCCGTGTGGCTCTGCATCACGAAGCAATCCGCACCGCGCGCCGACTCCAGGAAGCGGACGTAGATCTCACCGTTGGCGAAGTCCAGGGCCTTGGTCGGAACCAGCTCGGTCCCGAGCGACTCGGCCACCTCCCTCGCCAGCTCAGGGTGGGCACGGCCGGAGAAGAGCTTCAGTTTCTTCTCACCCGACGTCGTGATCCCGCTCACTGCACCGTCTCCTCGCGTTGCTGACGCTGAACCCGTCCGCACCGCAGGCAGGCGCGAGCCCGCTGGCGATAGGGGTCGGGGGAATGTCGGTACGCCTGGACACGGGCGGTAAGCCCAGTGGCGCACGTATGTCCCCCAGGTTACGCGCCCGCGCAGAAACCGTCCGCCCCGGGACCGCCCCTCGGACTCCCGCCCGCCCCGTCAGGCTTCCCCGGCCTCCTCCGACGCGGCGGCCGCGGCCTGCGCCGATGTGGTCCCGGGGCGCTTGCGCTCCACCCAGCCCGCGATGTTGCGCTGCTGCGCCCGGCTCACGCCCAGTGCGCCGGCGGGGACGTCGCCGGTGATCACCGAGCCCGCCCCGGTGTAAGCGCCGTCACCGACCGTCACCGGCGCGATGAACATGTTGTCCGACCCGGTCCGGCAGTGCGCGCCGATCACCGTGCGGTGCTTGTTCACGCCGTCGTAGTTCACCGTGACGGAGGCCGCGCCGATGTTGGTGCCCTCGCCGATCGTGGCGTCCCCGATGTAGGAGAGGTGCGGCACCTTGGCGCCCTCGCCCAGCACCGAGTTCTTCACCTCGACGTAGGTGCCGACCTTCGCCTTGCGGGCCAGCTTCGCGCCCGGCCGCAGGTAGGCGTACGGGCCGGCGGTGGCGAAGTCGCCCACCTCGGCGCCGTCCGCCGTGGTGTTGCTCACACGGGCGCCGACGCCGATCCGGGTGTCCTTGATGGTCGAGTTCGGGCCCACCTCGCAGCCCTCGCCCAGATGGGTGGCGCCCTGCAGCTGGGTGCCCGGCAGGACCACCGCGTCCGGCTCGTAGGACACCTGCACGTCGAACCAGGTCGTCGCCGGGTCCACCACGGTGACGCCCGCGCGCATCGCCCGGTCCAGCAGCCGGTCGTTCAGCAGGCGGCGGGCCTGGGCCAGCTGCACCCGGTCGTTGATGCCCAGGATGTCGCGGTAGTCCGCGGCCACCACGGCGCCGACCCGGTGGCCGGCCGTCCGCAGGATCTCCAGGGTGTCGGTGAGGTACTCCTCGCCCTGCACGTTGTCGGTGGTGACCCGGGACAGCGCCTCGGCCAACAGCTTGGCGTCGAAGGCGAAGACCCCGGAGTTGATCTCGTCGATCGCCCGCTGGGCGTCCGAGGCGTCCTTCTCCTCCACGATCGCCGCGACCGCGCCGTCCGCCCCGTCCCGCAGGATCCGCCCGTAGCCGAACGGCTCGGGGACGACCGCCGTCAGCACCGTGACGCCGTTGCCCTGCTCGGCGTGCGCCCCGGCGAGGGCCGCCAGCGTCGCACCGGTCAGCAGCGGCGCGTCCCCGGTGGTCACGATCACCGTGCCGTCCAGCTCCACCCCGTCGGCCGCCAGCGCTTCCAGCGCGGTACGGACGGCGTGCCCGGTGCCCTTCTGCTCCTCCTGCACCACGGCGCGCGCCGCCGGGTAGTGCGCCCCCAGGTGCTCCTGCACCTTCTCCCGCAGGTGCCCGACCACGACGACCAGCTGTCGCGGCGTCAACTCCTGTGCCGCCGCCACCGCGTGGCCCACCAGAGACCGTCCGCAGACCTCGTGCAGCACCTTGGGCAGGCTGTTCGACTTCATCCTGGTCCCGCCACCGGCGGCAAGCACGACAACGGCGGCAGGCGAATTGGCACTCACGGGGGGAGGCTCCTCAGTCGGTTCACAGAGAGGGCAGTGCAGCCCGGCCGGGACCCAGGCCGGTCGCCTTCGCACAGTCCGCCGAGCAGCCCCGACAATACCGGGGGGCGGGTGATACGCCCGAAACAGAGGCGTCTACTGGCTCCGCCGCTAGGATTCGAACCCAGACAAAGGCCTCCAAAGGGCCCTGTGCTGCCATTACACCACGGCGGATCGATCATCAACTCGCAGCGCCCAGGGCGCTTCGACACAGCCTAAGGGTTACGGCCGTGGACCTCCACCACCCGGCGCGGCGGACCCGGCCCGCACGGATTCCGGGCGTTGTCCATCCAGTCGGGTGAAATACGCCGAGCCGCCCGCGGTCACGTATTCCCCTGACGGCCGAACGCAACCTACGATGCCGTAGGTTACGCAGACGTAACCTCCACCCCCGCCCTCAAGGGACACCCATGACCATCCAGGCCGGCGAGGCGCGCGCCGATACCGCGCTCTCCATCGATCCCGCCCCCACCCTGCTCTCCGCGACCCGCGGCGGGGAGAGCCAGGGGCTCGCCGAGCGGGTCGCGCTCGGGCTGTTCATCGCCGTGCCGTTCGCCGCGCTGCTGGCGGCCGTGCCGGTGGCCTGGGGCTGGGGCCTGGGGTGGACCGACCTCGCGATCGCCACCGTCATGTACTTCCTCACCTGCCACGGCATCACGATCGGCTACCACCGCTACTTCACCCACGGCTCCTTCAAGGCCAACCGGGCGCTGCGGATCGCCCTCGCCGTGGCCGGGTCGCTGGCCATCGAGGGGCCGCTGGTCCGCTGGGTCGCCGACCACCGCAAGCACCACCGGTACAGCGACAAGGACGGCGACCCGCACTCGCCGTGGCGCTACGGCGAGACCGTCCCGGCCCTGCTCAAGGGTCTCTGGTGGGCGCACATGGGCTGGCTCTTCGACGAGGAGCAGACCCCTCAGCTGAAGTACGCGCCAGATCTCGTCGACGACCCGGCCATAAGGCGGATCTCCCGGCTGTTCTGGCTCTGGACCACGCTCTCGATGCTGATCCCGCCCCTGGTCGGCGGGCTGGTCACGCTCTCCTGGCAGGGCGCGCTCTCGGCGTTCTTCTGGGGCTCACTGGTCCGGGTCGCCCTGCTGCACCACGTCACCTGGTCGATCAACTCGATCTGCCACGCGATCGGCAGCCGCCCGTTCCGCTCCCGCGACCGCTCCGGGAACGTCTGGTGGCTGGCGGTCCTCTCCTGCGGCGAGTCCTGGCACAACCTGCACCACGCGGACCCGACCTCGGCCCGGCACGGCGTGCTGCGCGGGCAGGTCGACTCCTCGGCCCGGCTGATCCGCTGGTTCGAGCTGGCCGGCTGGGCCCGGGACGTCCGCTGGCCGGACGCGCAGCGGATCGCCGCCCGCCGCGCCGCATGAGGGCGCGCCTGCAGCATGATGTAGGGGTGAACGGGAGCAGCGCAGACAGCACAGGCGGCCACGAGAGCACGCGGACGGACGCCGCGCCCGATGCGGCGCAGGCCCGTCCGCGTGCCGCTGCCCCGGCGGGCGCGGCCGCGCCGGCCGGCCGCCGCCGGAGCGGCCGGGTGCGGATGACCGGCAAGCAGCGGCGGGAGCAGCTGCTGGAGATCGGCCGGTCGGTGTTCGCGGAGCGCGGCTACGACGGCACCTCGGTGGAGGAGATCGCCGAGCGGGCCGGGGTGTCCAAGCCGGTGGTGTACGAGCACTTCGGCGGCAAGGAGGGGCTCTACGCGGTGGTGGTGGACCGCGAGATGCAGCTGCTGCTGGACATGGTGACCGGGGCGCTGACCGGCGGGCACTCGCGGGAGCTGCTGGAGCAGGCGGCGTTCGCGCTGATGGACTACATCGACACCTCGACGGACGGTTTCAAGATCCTGGTCCGGGACTCCCCGGTGGCCCAGTCGACCGGCACCTTCGCCTCGCTGATCAGCGACATCGCGACACAGGTGGAGGACATCCTGGGCCTGGAGTTCAAGGCGCGGGGCTTCGACGCGCGCCTCGCCCCGATGTACTCGCAGATGCTGGTGGGGATGGTGGCGCTGACCGGCCAGTGGTGGCTGGAGGTGCGCAAGCCGCAGAAGGCCGAGGTCGCCGCCCATCTGGTGAACCTGGCCTGGCACGGGCTGGAGGGGATGGAGCGCCACCCCAAGCTGGTCGGCGACCGCAAGGCCTAGACCGAGCCCCGGCCGGTCCGCCTCCGGCCTGCCCGGCCCCCGTCGGGGGCTACCGCTTCACGGCCACGGCGAAGATCCGCCGGAACGGGAAGACGGTGCCGTACGGCCCGGCGGGATAGGCCTCGCGGAGCAGCGCGCCGTACTCGGCGAGGAAGGCAGCGCGCTCGGCGGGGTCGGTGAGCCGGGTGAGCACGGGCCGCAGCGCGGTGCCCTTGACCCACTCCAGGACGGGGTCCGGACCGGGGAGCAGGGTGCTGTAGGTGGTCTCCCAGACATCGGCGGAGCAGCCGGCCCCGGCGAGGGCCGCCAGGTACGCGCCGGGCTCGTGGACACCGGCCCGGGCGGCACCCTCACCCAGCGCGGCGCGCCAGCGGGGGCTGCGGCGGAGTCCGGCGAGCAGGGTGTGACTGGGCGCGTCGAAGTTGCCGGGCACCTGGAAGGCGATCACGCCGCCGGGACGCAGTGCCGCGGCCCAGCGGGCCGGCAGGCCGAGGTGCCCGCCGGGCCCGCCCGCCCCCGTCGGCCCACCGGCCTCCGGGCGGGCGCCGTGCTCCGGCGCGAAGCCGATCCACTGCAGCGCCGCGTTGGAGACGATCAGGTCCGGCGCGGCGGCGGCCGGGTCGTAGCGGCGCGCGTCGGCGAGCAGGTAGTCGGCGGTGGGCTCGCCCTCGGTGCGGGCGGTGGCGAGCATCTCGGCGGAGTTGTCGACGCCGGTGATCCGGGCCGCCGGCCAGCGCTCGCGCAGGACGGCGGTGGAGTTGCCGGGACCGCAGCCGATGTCCAGGATCGTGGCGGCCGGCTCGTGCGGGAGGGCGGGGACCCGGGCGAGCAGGTCGCGCAGCGGGCGGGTCCGTTCGTCGGCGAAGCGCAGATACTGCTCCGGGTCCCAGACGGGGGTGCTCATGGTCGACCTCGCAAGTATCTCGACATCAAGATATCCAGTCGCAGCTTCCACATGATATTTCTCGATGTCAAGAGACTTCACATCGACACATCCCCCGATACACTGATCGTCATGGAGGACGAGGTCGACCGCCTGGTCGCAGCATGGCGCCGAGAGCGCCCCGACCTCGACGTGGAACCACTTGAGGTGCTCAGCCGGGTCAGCCGGCTCGCCCGGCACCTCGACCGCGCCCGCCGGACGGCCTTCGCCGAGCACGGCCTGGAGCCCTGGGAGTTCGACGTCCTGACCGCGCTGCGGCGCGCCGGCTCCCCCTACCAGCTCTCCCCCGGCCAGCTGCTCACCCAGACCCTGGTCACCTCCGGCACCATGACCAACCGGATCGACCGGCTCACCGGCAAGGGCCTGGTGAAGCGACTGCCCGACCCGGACGACCGGCGCGGCGTACTGGTCCGGCTCACCGAGGACGGACGCGACCGGGCCGACCAGGCGCTCGCCGGACTGCTGGCACACGAACGCGAGCTGCTGGCCCAGCTCACCGGCACCCAGCAGGGCGAACTCGCCGGGCTGCTGCGGCAGCTGGTCGCCCCCTTCGACAACATCCCGAGCTGACCCCCGGCCCGCCGGCCGTCAGAAACCGTCCGGGTACGGGGTGCTGAGCGCGGGCACCGGCGCCGGCGCGAGTTCGGGGGTGCGGTAGCCGGGCAGCAGCTCGGCCAGCCGCCGGCGCACCTCCTCGTCGCTGTTGCCCACCGCCGCCTCGTACAGACCGGTCAGGCCGCCCGCCAGGTCCTCCGGGCCGGCGCCGCGCTCGGCCACCGTGGCGTAGATCCGGGCGTGCGCGGTGGGCAGCCGCTCCTCACCCTCCGAGAACAGCGCCTCGTTCAGCTTCTCCCCCGCCCGCAGACCGGTGTAGCGGATCTCCACCTCGTCCCGGCCCAGCTGCACCTGCTCGGCGAAGTTGTGCACCAGGTCGACGATCCGCACCGGCTCACCCATGTCGAGCACGAACACCTCCCCGCCGCGGGCCATCCGGCCGGACTCCAGCACCAGCCCGACGGCCTCCTCGATGGTCATGAAGAACCGCGTCACATCGGGGTGGGTGATGGTCACCGGGCCGCCGCTGCGCAACTGCTCGGCCAGCACCGACAGCAGCGAGCCACGCGAGCCCAGCACATTGCCGAAGCGGACCGCGGAGAACACCCCGGTACCCAGGTTGCGCGCGTCCCGGGCGTTCGCCTGCACGATCAGCTCGGCCAGCCGCTTGCTGGCACCGAGCACCGAGGTCGGGTCGGCCGCCTTGTCGGTGGAGATCAGGACGAACCGCTCGACGCCGGTGGCCAGCGCCGCCTCCACCAGGTGGTCGGTGCCCAGCACATTGGACTTGACCGCCTCGCTGGGGTGCCGCTCCAGCAGCGGCAGGTGCTTGTGCGCGGCGGCATGGAAGACCACCTCGGGCTCGAGGTCGCGGAAGATCTGCTGGATCCGCGGCCGGTCCCGGATGTCCGCGATCACCAGTGACTCGTCGGTGAGCAGCGCCTCGCCCCAGATCTCCAGCTGGAGGCGGTGCAGATTGGACTCGTCGTGGTCCAGCATGTAGAGCGCGCTCGGGTTGAACGCGTTGACCTGGCGGCAGAGTTCACTGCCGATCGAGCCGCCGGCCCCGGTCACCAGCACCCGCCGGCCCTCGATCACGTCCCGGACGTCGGCGGAGACCACGTGCACCTCGTGCCGCCCGATCAGCCGGTTGACGTCCAGGCTGCGCATGTCCGACCCGACCACCTCGCGGCGCAGTGCGGCGAGGAAGGACGGCAGGTAGCGGACGGCGGCGCCGGCCGCCGCGGCGGCGGTGGCCAGGGCCCGGACCCGCCGCGGGGCGAGACCGGGGATGGCGAGCGCGACGACCTGGGCGCGGTGGCGCACGGCGAGCGCGGTCAGCTCGGCCAGGGTGCCGAGGACGGGCACCTCGCCCACGGACCGGCCGGCCTTGGCCGGGTCGTCGTCGAGCAGGCCGATCGGGTCGAGTCCGAACTCCGGGGTCCGGCCGAGGTCGCGGACCAGGGCCGTCCCGGCCGCGCCGGCTCCGACGATCAGGGTGCGCAGGCCCGTCGGTGGTGTCGCCGCGCGGGCGCTCGCGGCCCGCGAGGGGGCGCCGGCGCCCCCGTTCGCGCCGGGCTGGGCTGCGTGCGGGCGTGCGGAAGTGCTGTGCGGCGTCATCTGTCCTCCGGATTTCCCTGACCTGACGAACCTGAGCCGGTACCTGGGTATGACGGGCGGATCAGCCGGCGCCGGGAGCTGTGGTCGAGGCGACGGACGGCGGGACTGTGGGGGCGGCCGGCTCGGAGGGGCTGACGCCCGCCCGCCGCGCGACCGCGACGGCGGCCAGGGTGGAGTGCACCCCGAGCTTGCCGAGGACGTTCTGCATGTGGGTGCGCACGGTGTGCGGGGAGAGGTAGAGCCGCTCGGCGACGGCCTGCCGGCCGAGGCCGGCGACCATGCAGCGCAGGATCTGCTTCTCCCGGGGGGTGAGGGTCTCGACGAGGCGTTCGCTCTCGGTGCGGTCCCGCCGGGCGGTGGTGAGCTCCCGGATGACGCCGGTGAGCAGGGCGGGCGGCAGATGCGTCTCGTCGCGCAGCACGCCCCGGACCACGGCCAGCAGACGGGCCAGCGAACTCTCCTTGGCCACCCAGCCGGTGGCGCCGGCGTGCAGGGCGCGGGCGGCGCGGAGCGGGTCGTCGGCGGTGGCCAGGACGATCGCCCGCAGCGCGGGGTGGTGGCGACGGACCCGGGCGAGCAGGGTGATCCCGTCGGGTACCGGGGCGGCCGCGTGGTAGCGGTCGGGCGGGTACGGCCCGGGCGGGTGCCCGGCGGTCGAGCAGGCCGGGGGCGGGGAACTGCGGGCCGGCGTACCGGCGGGGGGTAAGCCGGGCGCGGCGGCCGGGCGGCGCGGCCCGGGCAGGGTGACCGGCGGGCGGCGCCGGACGGCGTCGGGCGGGTCGGCCCCGGGCTGGCGCGGTGTGCGGGTGCCGTCGGGCTCGACCCCGAGATCGGCGTCGATCAGGACGACGTCGAAGGCCCGGCCCTCGGTGGCGGCGCGCTCCAGCGCGCGTTCGGCGGCGGCCGCGCTGCCGGCCGCGCCGACCTCCACATCGGGCTCGGCGGCGAGCGCCGCGGCCAGCGCCTCGGCGAAGATCCGGTGGTCGTCGACCACCAGGACGCGGATCCGCCCCATCGTCACTCCCCCCCTGTTCGGCCGAGCCCGCGCCCGGGGCGCCGACCCGTTCCCGGGTACTGCTCCGCCGCCCACCCCCCGGCTCCCGGGAGGACCAAAGCACCGACCCCCACCGGTACCGGAATCAGCGTACGGGGTGGGGGGCGGCCCGGTGGGGGTTTGGTGAAGTTTCGTCAGGAGGTGCGAAGTTGGCGTGACTTGACCCTCTCGGCGGCGCCTCCCGGCGTACGACGGGAGAGCAGCAGCGCGGGCAGCACGGCCAGGGCGAGCAGCGCGACGGCCCACCCGTACGTGCCCCGGAAGGCGTCCGCCAGGCCGGGGGCGAGCGCGGCCCGCGCCGCCGGGTCCAGGGCGTGCACCGCGGCCAGGCCGCCCCCGGCCGCACCGGGCAGCCGCTCGGCCAGTCCCGCGGACAGCAGGACGGACATCAGCGCGGTGCCGACCGAACCGGCGACCTGCTGGACGATGGTGACCAGGGTGGTGGCGGCCGGGACCTCGACCGGGGCGACACCGCGGGTGGCGGCCGCCATGGCGGGCATCAGCGTCATGCCGACACCGGTCCCCATCACCACCAGGGCGGCGGTCACGTGCCAGTACGGGGTGGCCGCGCCGAGCTGAACGGTGAAGCCGAGGAACCCGGCGGTGGCCACCGCGACCCCGGCGAGGACGATCCGGCCCGGGGCGAAGCGGTCGGCCAGCCGCCCGGAGAACTGCATCGTGATGCCGGTGGCCAGGGCCTGCGGGATGCCGAGCAGGCCCACGTCGGTCGCGCTCTGGCCGCGCACCAGCTGGTAGTAGAGCGGGAGCAGCAGCATCGAGCCGAAGTAGCCGCAGCCGAACAGCGCCATGGTGGCGGCGGGGCCGGCGAACGCCCGACGGCCCAGGAGGCGCAGGTCGAGCAGCGGATCACGGACGGTCAGCGCCCGGACGACGAACCCGGCGACCAGAACCGCCCCGGCCAGGACCGACAGCGGACCGGCGGCACCGGGCCTCCCGTGCTCGGCGCCCAGTCCGTGGATCAGCGCCGCCAGCCCCGGGGAGAGCATCAGCAGACCGGGCAGGTCCAGCCGGCGACCGGCGGCCGCGGCGGCGTCGCGGGGCAGCAGCCGGGCGGCCAGGACCAGCGCGAGCGCGCCGATCGGCAGGTTGACCAGGAACACCCAGCGCCAGGAGGCCTCGTCCACCAGCCAGCCGCCCAGCACCGGCCCGGCGAGCGGGCCGATCAGCACCGGGATGCCGAGCACACTCATGGTGCGCCCGGTGCGGGCCGGGTCGGAGGCCCGGACCAGGACGGTCATCCCGACCGGCATCACCATGCCGCCGCCCAGCCCCTGGAGCACCCGGAAGGCGATCAGCGACGGGGCGTCCCAGGCCGTGCCGGCCAGCAGCGAGCCGAGCACGAACAGGGTGAGCGCGGTCAGGTAGAGGCGCCGGGTGCCGAAGCGTCCGATCGCCCAGGCCGTGACCGGCGTGACGGTGGCGAGCGCGAGGGTGTAGCCGGTGGTCACCCACTGGATGGTGGCCAGTGGGGCGTGGAAGTCCTCGGCGAGGTGGTTGAGGGCGACGTTGACGATCGTGGTGTCGAGGACGGTCATCAGCGAACCGAGGACCACGACGGCGGCGATCGCCGCGGTCCGCGGGCCGGGTGCGGCGGGCACCCCGGTGGCGGCGGGTCCGGCGGTGGTGGTGCTCATCGGTCCCCCCTGGGCGACGGGCGTCGGACCTCGGGCCTCCGGCTTCGGGCCTGGCTTCGGGCTTCGGGTCAGGCGCCGTACGGGCGGGCGGCGCGGGCGTCCCGCAGCGCGTGGGCCCACCAGGCAAGCTGGTCGAGCATGCCCTTGGCGGCGCCGTTCGGGACGGTCGGGTCGACCGGCTCGCCGTCCTCCCCGAACGCGGCCCAGACACCGTGGAAGCTGACGGAGTCCCGGACGGTGACGGTGTGCAGCTCCGCGAAGATCAGCCGGAGCTGCTCGACCGCGCGCAGCCCGCCACCGAGGCCGCCGTAGGAGACGAAGCCGACCGGCTTGGCCTGCCACTCGGCGCGGTGCCAGTCGATGGCGTTCTTCAGCACGGCGGGGAAGCTGTGGTTGTACTCGGGCGTGATCACCACGAAGGCGTCGGCGGCCGCCAGCCGCGGCGAGAGGGCGGCGAGGCACTCGGCCTGCTCGGCATCGGGCTCCTCGCCCAGGTGCGGCAGCGGGTGGTCGGCCAGGTCGACGACGTCGAGGTCGAGGTCGTCCCGCTGCCCGGCGGTGCGCACGAACCACTCGGCGACGGTGGGGGCGACACGGCCCTGACGGGTGCTGCCGACGATGACGGCGACGCGGTACGGGGTCTGGGACATGGCGGTCTCCTGGGGGTTGCGCTCGACGTCACCGCCCGATCGGACGGCACATCAGGTAAAGTACAACGTGTATGGCAATGAGTACAACGCTTACTGCAAACTTCTTGGGAGGTCCCCGATGACCAGTGAGAACGAAGCCCCGGCCGCACCCCGCCGGGGGCTGGCCGAGAAGCGGCAGGCCATCACCCGGGCCGCCCGGACGGTGTTCGGCCGGGACGGCTACTCCCGCGCCAGCATCGACGCCATCGCGGCGGAGGCCGGGGTGTCCACCCGCACCATCTACAACCACTTCACCGGCAAGGAGCTGCTCTTCCGGACCGTCGTCCAGGAGAGCGCCGGCCAGGTCAGGGACGCCCAGCTGGACGTCATCGACCGCAAGCTGGCCAAGGTCACCGACCTGGAGGCGGACCTCGTCGCCCTGAGCCTGGCCTGGGTGGCGACGCTCACCACCTTCGCCGACCACTTCGCACTGGTCCGGCAGATCAACGCCGAGGCGGCGCACCTCCCCAAGGACCTGCTGGACGCCTGGCAGGCCACCGGGCCGCGCCCTGCCATGGCCGAACTCGGCGTCCGATTCGGCCAGTTGGACGACCAGGGCCTGCTGGACGCGCCCGATCCGGCGCGTGCGGCCCAGCACTTCGTCCTGCTCATCGGGAACGAGGTCACCCAGCGCTCGTACTGGGGGGCGCATCCGCTCGCCCCGTCGGAGGCCGAAGAGATCATCACCGCCGGCGTGCACGTCTTCCTGCGCGCCTACGCCGCGCGCCCGACGCCCTAGCCCGCCGGCCCCCGGTGCGCGGCGGCCGGGGGCGGGGGCGGGGCCGGGGCCGGGGCCGCGGGCGGGAACGCCGAGGCGCCGCCCCCGGAGCGGGAGCGGCGCGTCGGCCCCGCGGGCACCGGCCCTCCGGCCGGTGCCCGTGAGCCCTGCCTACAGGCCGTTCTTCTCCAGGGTGAACTTCCAGGCGTCGGCGACGATGTCGTCCAGGTTCGGACGGCTCGGGGTCCAGCCCAGCGCCTGGTGGGCGCGCTCGGCGGAGGCCACCAGCACGGCCGGGTCACCGGCGCGACGGCCCGAGGTCACCACCGGGATCTCCCGGCCGGTGACACGCTTGACCGACTCGATGACCTCGCGCACCGAGAAGCCGCTGCCGTTGCCCAGGTTGCAGATCAGGTGCTCGCCCGGCTTGGCCGCGTCCAGCGCCAGCAGGTGCGCCTCGGCCAGGTCCGCGACGTGGATGTAGTCGCGGACGCAGGTGCCGTCCTCGGTCGGATAGTCGTCGCCGTACACCGCGATGTGCTCGCGCTGCCCGAGGGCGGCCTGGAAGACCAGCGGGATCAGGTGCGACTCGGGGTCGTGCCGCTCCCCGTAGGCGCCGTACGCGCCGGCCACGTTGAAGTAGCGCAGCGAGACGGCGGCCAGGCCGTGGGCGACGGCCTCGCTGGTGATCAGGTGGTCGACGGCCAGCTTGGTGGCGCCGTAGGTGTTGGTCGGCGCGGTGCGGGCGGTTTCGGCGATCGGCACCGACTCCGGCTCGCCGTAGGTGGCGGCCGTGGAGGAGAACACCAGCTTGCGCACGCCCGCCGCGCGCATCGCGCTGATCAGCTCCAGCGAGCCGGCCACGTTGTTGCGCCAGTACTTCTCCGGGTCCACGACCGACTCGCCGACCTGCGAGGAGGCGGCGAAGTGCAGCACCCCGTCGAAGGAGGCGTCGAGCACCGTGCCGGCCTCCTGGATCCGCCCCTGCACGAACTCGGCACCGGCCGGGACACCCTCGCGGAAGCCGGTGGAGAGGTCGTCCAGGACGGTCACCTGGTGTCCCGCCTCCAGCAGGTGGGCGGCGACCACGCTGCCGACATAGCCGGCGCCACCCGTGACCAGGTACTTACTCATGATGAGACCTCCAGCGGGCGATGGTCCGCCGTGCGGGCGGCCATCGGTGACGTACATACGACTGGGGCCCATTGTCCCTGGCCGCCGGAGTGCCCCGGACCGCCGACCGGACCGCCCGCTCAGTCCCGCGCCATCCGCTCCAGCAGCCCCGTCCGGGCGGCCACCGCCGCCGCCTCCAGCCGGGTGCGCGCGCCGAGCTTCATGAGCACCCGCTGGACATGCGTCCGGGCGGTGCTCGCCGCGATCCGCATCCCGGCCGCGATCGCCGCGGTGTCCTCCCCGTCCGCGATCCGGGCCAGCACCTGGACCTCACGGCGGGTCAGCAGCCGCAGCAGCCGCAACGCTTCGTCGTCCGGCTCCACCGCCGGCCGCAGCAACTGGTCGAAGGCACCCCGCAGCACGTCCACCGTGACCGCCGCCTCGCCGGCCCGAGCCCGCCCGATGGCCCGCTCGACCACCTCGATCCGCTCGTCGCTGGGCACGTACCCCGCCGCGCCCGCCGCGAACGCGCCTGCCACACCCCGCAGTTCACCCACCGGCCCGAGCACGATGACGGCCACCTCGGGCCGCTCCCGGCGGATCCGGCGCAGCCCGTCGAAGGCACCGGGCTCGGCCGGCGCGGCCACCCCGAGCAGACACACCTCGGGTCTGCGCCCGGCCACCAGATCGGCGGCGGCCGCGGCCGGCGAGCCGACCGCCAGCACCCGGTGACCGCGCAGCTGGAGCGCGGTGGCCAGCGCCTCCGCCAGCAGCCGATGGTCGTCGACCACCACGAGTCGAACGCCCATGACACCCTCCCGGTCGGGGACCGGCCCCGCGCCCGCACCCGGTGGGGCGGGCGGCCGATGACGCACCATCACAGCGCATTCCGTACCCGACCCGCTAGCCCGCCTCCGGCTCGGCAGGTGCGGGCCGGAAACGTGAAAGACCCTCGCCGTTGGGCGAGGGTCTTTCACTTGGAGCCCCCATGCGGAATCGAACCGCAGACCTTCTCCTTACCATGGAGACGCTCTACCGACTGAGCTATAGGGGCGAACCGGTCGAACAAGGAAGACATTACACGGCGGACGACCAGGAAGGGAAATCGGCTCCGACCACCCGGCCGAGGGCACCCGAGCCCCGCGCCGACGGCCGGCCACGACGGCGTCCGGGAGCGCGTCGCGCCGTCACACGGCCGGTCAGCCGTCGGCGTGCGCCCGGTCGAACTCCTCGCGCGCGGCGAGCATCTGCGCGGTCCGCTCCTCCGTCCAGCGGCCGACCGGCGCGACCAGCACGGCCAGCTCCCGGCCGAGCGGCAGCAGGTCGTAGACCACTCGCGGCGGTGTCTCGGGGTGGACGGTGCGCCGCACCAGGCCGTTCCGCTCCAAGGTGCGCAGTGACTGGGTGAGCATCTTGCGACTGACCCCGTCCACCGCGCGCTGCAGCTCGGAGAACCGCTGTGGACCGAACTCCCCGAGGACCATCAGGATCAGCATCGACCACTTGTCCGCCAGGTCCGCGAGCATGGCGCGGCTCGGACAGAGCTGGGCGAAGACATCGAGCTCCTGAGCCTGGCCGGCCCCGGCCTGGGACTGCTCCTGCGTCGTCATGCCCTCCAGGGTAGCCCTTGGTCTCCAATCCGCTCTTGGTAACCATTAGAGACCTGGTCTATATTGGAGACCATTGGAGCGGGGACGCTGTCGTCCGCCGACCCGCCGCCTTTCCCGGCCTGCCGGCCTTCTTTGACCTTCCTGCCTTCCTGCCTTCCCGGCCTTCCCGCCGGTTCCGCCGCCCTTTCCACGAGCCCCGCCGAGGAGCACCCCACCATGACCGCCATCCGCCCGACCGTCGCCATCGCCTACCACTCCGGCTACGGCCACACCGCCGTCATCGCCGAGGCCGTCGCCCGCGGCGCCGCCGCCACCGGCGCCGAGGTCGTCTCCGTCGCCGTCGACACCATCACCGACGAGCAGTGGGCCCGGCTGGACGCCGCGGACGCGATCATCTTCGGCTCGCCCACCTACATGGGCACCGCCTCCGGCGCCTTCCACACCTTCGCCGAGGCGAGCAGCAAGCGCTGGTTCGGCGACGCCTGGCTGGACAAGGTCGCCGCCGGCTTCACCAACTCCGCCTCCAAGAGCGGCGACAAGTCCGGCACCCTCGGCTTCTTCCAGACCCTCGCCGCCCAGCACGGCATGAGCTGGGTCAACCTCGGCCTCAAGCCGGGCTGGAACTCCTCGACCGGCAGCGAGAACGACCTCAACCGCCTCGGCTTCTTCGCCGGTGCCGCCGCCTCCACCCCCTCCGACGGCGGCGCCGACGCCGTGCACAAGGCCGACATCGCCACTGCCGAGCACCTCGGCGACCGGGTCGCCAAGCACACCGCGACCCTGCTGGCCGGCCGCGCCGCCCAGACCGCCGCCACCGTCTGACCTACCCGGACGCCGGGCCCGCTCGCTCGCCCCGCCACGCGCTACGCCGCCGGATCCGCCCCCAGCACGGGCGCCCGGCGGCGTCCGCCGTCCACCCCGGCCACCGCGAGGTCCGTCCCGCTGGTCTCCGGCAGCAGCCGCAGACAGAGCAGCGACACCAGCCCCAACGCCGCCAGGTACCAGCCGACCGGCTCCGCCGTCCCGTACGCGTCGGTCAGCCGGGTCGCGATCAGCGGCGTCGTCGCACCGCCCACCACACCGCCCAGGTTGTACGTCAGCGCGGCCCCCGTGTACCGCACCCGGGTCGGGAACAGCTCCGGCAGGTACGCCGCCATCGGCCCGAGCAGACACCCCAGCACCACCATCGCCCCCGCCAGGGCCAGGAACATCAGCGGCCGGCTCACCGTCTCCAGCAACGGGAACAGCAGCAGCGACCAGAACACCGCGAGGCCCGTCCCCACCTGCAAGGTCCGCCGACGGCCCCACCGGTCACTGCGCCGCGCACTCACCCAGACCGTCCCGGCCATCCCCACCGAGCCCGCCAGCAGCATCGACAGCACCACCGTGCTCGGCACCCCGAGCCCGGTCGTCGCGTACGCCAGCGCGTACGTGGTGGTCAGGTAGAACAGCGCGTACCCCACGGTGATCACACCGCAGCCGACCAGCACCGTCCGCCAGTGCCAGCGCAGGACCTCCAGGACCGGCGGTCGCGCCCGCACCTCCTCGGCCCGGAACAGCGGCGACTCCTCGATCTGCAGCCGCACGAACAGCCCCACCGCCACCAACGCCAGCGACGCCAGGAACGGCACCCGCCAGCCCCAGCTGTGGAACGCCCGCTCGTCCAGCGTCAGTTGGAGCACCAGGAAGACCCCGTTGGCGAGCGCGAAGCCACTGGTCGGCCCCAGCTGCAGAAACGCCCCGTACCGCCCGCGCCGCCCGGCCGGCGCGTTCTCCGCGATCAACAGCGCGGCCCCGCCCCACTCCCCGCCGAGCCCCACCCCCTGGCAGACCCGCAGCAGCACGAGCGCCAGCGGCGCCCACCACCCCCACGCCCCGTACCCGGGCAGCACCCCGACCAGCGCCGTCGACACGCCCATCAGCAGCAGCGACACCACCAGCGTCGCCCGCCGCCCCAGCCGGTCCCCGAAGTGCCCGAACACCACCGCCCCCAACGGCCGGGCCAGGAATGCCACCGCGTACACCGAGAACGCCGCCAACAACGCCCCCACGGTGCCCAGTTCCGGGAAGAACACCCCGCCGAAGACCAGCGCGGCCGCCGTTCCGTAGATGAAGAAGTCGTAGAACTCGATCGCCGTACCGATCAGCGCCGCCGCCGCGGCCCGGCGCAACTGCGCTGCCCGGCGGGCTTCCTGCGTATCCATACCGCCACCCTGGCGACCCCGGCACCCCCGCAACAGCGCCCACCCGGGTGACAACAGCGCACAGCCGGGACCTCACGCCCGCCCCGCACCCTGTCACCACCAATGACGACTGCCCGGCCACCGGGGTGAGCCCAGTGGCCGGGCAGTCGGTCCGACCCCCTACCGGGCGTACGGATTGTCACTCGGCGGAGCCGGCGGCTCGTACGACGGCGGCCCCGGCGGCACCCCCGGCCCGGCATGCTGCTGCGGCGGCTGCCCCGGCACGTGCGGGTACCCCACCGGAACCGGCGGCACCCCCACCCCCTGCGCAGCCGCGGCCCCACGCCGGCGCACCACGAAGAACACGATCCCCGCCACCAACACCAGCCCGACGGCCACCGCGACGACGATCGGCATCACACTGCCGGAGTCGGCCGCCCCGTCCGCCACCGGCTGCCCCGCCGGCGCACCCACCGGTGAACTGACCTCGCTCGGCGTCGCGTTCGCGCCCGCCGACGCGCCCGTGGACGCGCTCGCCGAGGGGGACGGCGCCGACGACGGCGAACCCGGGGGAACCTCGACGGCCTTCTCCGGAATCGGCGACACCTCCGCCGGCCCCGGGTCCCCGGGACTGGTCAACGCGATTCGCGGCCGGACGGCACCGTAGCCGACGTTGTCGGCCCGGACGGCGCCGTCACTCGGCTTCCCCGCGGTATTGATGAGCACGCGCAGCACCTGGTTCGCGGTCCAGTCGGGGTGGACCGACCAGACCAACGCCGCCGAAGCGGAGACCAACGCGGTCGCATCCGACGTGCCGTGGCCCTTGCAGTAACCCGACGGAGCGGTACAGGCGTTGTAGATGTCGATCCCCGGCGCCACAAGGTCCACCTGGGGGCCCTGTTCGGACTCGGCGGTGACATTCCCGTCACGGTCCACAGCGCCGACACCGAGCACTCCTGGGAGTGCGGCGGGGTACTGCAGCGGATTACCCGACTGCGCCGAGTTCCCAACTCCAGCCACCACCAGAGAACCCTTGGCCTGCGCGTGGTCCACAGCTGCCTTGAGACCGGCAAGGTCGTCAGCAGACAACCGCGCAGCGGATGTCGCCTGCGAGATGCTGATCACCTTCGCGCCCTGATCGGCCGCGTAGACGATCCCCTGGTCAATCTGGTTGAGGAAGTCCGATGAACTGACGCCAGCCGCGTTGTCATTGTTCTTGATCTTGATGGGCAGCACCTTGGCTCCCGGGGCCAGGCCATAGGCTCCGCTGCCGTTCAGGCCCTTGCCTGAGCCCACGACCAGCGCGGCCATCTCGGTGCCGTGGCTCTCCGTATAACTGCCCACTCCGCCCGAAAGGCCGCTGAAGTCCTTTCCCGGCAGCAACTGCCCGGCCAAATCGGGGTGGTCCAGCTTGAAGCCGCTGTCGATCACGGCAACCGTGACGCCCTGACCCTTGCTGACCTTCCACATCTCCGATGCCTTCATGGCATCGAGATGCCACTGCTGTTCACGAATCGAGTCGGCCACCGCGACCGGAGCCGCTGCGACTCCCGTGATCACGCCCGCTGCCAAGAACGCGGAGGCGAAGCACCACCTACGCATCCCGTTGCCCGTCCGCCGCATTCCAGCTCCTCGTTGTCTCCCCGTCGCCGAGGACCATGCCCCGGACAGCTCTGCCCGGCCACCGGGGTGAGCCCAGTGGCCGGGCAGTCGTAGCAGTCCTACTCAATCACGCCCGGATTGCTCTGCGGCGTACCGCTCGTCCAGGTCTCCTCGTCCTCGTGCAGGTAGTCGGCACGCTTGCGCCGGTCGCGCTCGCTCTTACCCGCGCCACCCGCCATACCGGGACCGCCCGGCATGCCGTTCTGCCCCGAACGCGTCCCGTTCTCCCCACCCGCTGCGGCGCCGGCCGCCCGACTCCGCAGACCGGTGCCACCGGGGGTGAACGCGCCCCCCGCGGCCGGACCCTTGGATCCACCGACCGTGCCGCCACCGGTCGAGGTCAGGCCCCGCCCGCGTGCGCTGCCGCCGGAGGCCCCGCCACCGTGACCGCCGCCCATGCCCGGGTGCATGCCGCCGCCCGAGCCGCCCATGCCGTTGCCGGCCGCGGCACGGCCGCCCTGGGCCTCGCGGGCCCCGAAGGCCTGCCCGCCGCCGGGCCCCCCGGGCGTGCTCTTGGGAGGAAGCGCGCCGCCACCACCGAAGGTGCTCGTCCGGCCCGAGGCCGGCCCGGCGCCCTTGGGCGGCAGGGAGCCGCCGCCACCACCGCTGGGGCCGAAGGTGTTGAACGGCAGGGGCCCGCCGCCGGGCTGGCCGCCCGGGAGGCCGGGGTGCGCGGGCGTGCCGCCGGGGACGGTCGGCGGCAGGCTGCCGCCACCGCCCGGCCCGACCGGACCGGTCGGCCCGGGAATGGTCGGCGCGGTCGGCACACTGTCGATGCCGGTTCCCGGGCGGTCGCCGCCCGGGTACGTCGGCACCGGGGTCGGCGCCGGCCCCGGTACGCCCGGATCCTGCGGCAGCGGCGACGGGCCGGTGCGCGGCGGAACGGGATCGAGGTGCCCCGACCCGCCCGGGCCCTGCGGGCCCGGCACGGGCGGACGGGGTGTCACCGATCCGCCGCCACCGCCGCCACCACCGCCACCGCTGGGCGGGCTGTAGCTACCGCCAGCGCCACCGGCACCCGCGTGAGGGGTGCGGGAGTAGCCGCCAGAGCCGGTGCCGCCGCCACCTCCGGTGCCGACCTCCTCGCTGCCGCCGACTCCGCCACCCTCACCCGGTGTCCCCGGCAGGGGCGGCAGTTCGAGCGCGTTCAGCTTCGTGGTCGCCGCCTCGTAGGCCTGCCCCAGCTTCACCATCTGGTTGATGGCTTCCTGGTGCTCCTGGTCGACCTTCTTCTTCGCCGTCGCCGCCTCGACCGCGGTCACCCAGTTGGAGTCGACCCGCTTCATGATCTGGTCGGCCGAGCTGCCGACACCGCCGTACTTGATCTCCAGCACCGGAGTGATGTTCGGGCACGGCTGGCTGTTGTGCTTGGCGACCGTCGCGACCTCGGTCTTCGGCACCTCGGGCACCGCAGTCTTGGCGGTGCTGAGCGCCTCACCGGCCTGGTGCATAGCGTCGCCGGCGCCCGTGGAGTAGTCACCGAGCAGTGCCGCCGACTTGTGGAAGTTGCCGGCCCAGGTCTTGAAGCTCTCGGCAGCCGGTCCTTCCCAGGAGATCTGGTCGACATGCGCCTTGAGTGCCTGGCTGAGCTCCTTCAGGACACGACCGGCGGCCTGCAGCTGGGTCCCCCGGCTGAGCACCTTCCCCGGGTCGGTCCCGGCGACCATGGCCTTGAGCTCTTCGTGCTTCTTGCCTTCGAAGTCTGTTCCGCCTGCCATCACTTACTCCCCGTCCTACCGAAACTCCCACCCTGGACCAGCATCAGAAGGTCACCTTCGGCCCCGGCCCGTCCGGCCCCGCCGCCGGGGTCACCACGCCGGCGTTCTTGGCGACGCTCTTCTGGGCGGCCGTCGTGTGCTCCTCGTTGCCGGCGTAGTTCCCCGCCGTCTTCGCGACCGCCGTCTTCATCGCCTCGATCTGGGAGACGAAGTCCTTGTGCAGCTTGACCAGGGCGTCGTGCGTCTTCCCGTACGCGGCCGTCAGGTCGGTGGACTGCGTGAAGCCCGTACCGAAGTTGTCCGCGTGCAGCCGCTGTTCCTGGAGGTTGGCCGGAGCCGCCTCCGAGCCGTCCATCGTCTGGAGCAGCGCCTCGATCTTCTTCGCGAAGGCGGTCAGCGTGTCCAGCTCGACCTTGACGTTCTGACTGCCGAAGGCGGACACCAGTGCCGAGGCGCTGACGTTCGTCTCGACGGCACGGACGACGTTGTCGACCACGCCGAACATGCCGAACCAGCCGCTGCCATGGGAGCCGAGCGAGAACGGCTTGTCGTCCAAGGTCGCCGTCACGTCCGTCGTCGTGCCGGTTTCTCCGCCTACTGGTGCGTCAGCCACCGCAAATCCACCTCTCCCCCGCGTGCGGGGCGACCCGCAGGCCACCGCACCGCAACACACCGTCAACTTCTCGGTCGTACAGTCGTACTCGGCGCGCCATCGCCCTGTGGCACAGCAGTCGCCTCGTCCATCGTAGCCACCCGCTCCGTCACGTCGGCAGGGCCGGTGCCACGACCGTGCGCGATCGGTACGAACTTGACACGTACAAATCCCGCCATGGCCCGCCCGGTCGGCCGTTAGACTGACCGGGTCCGGTTCGGCCGGGTACGACCTCATCTGCCGCGCAATGTCGCACAGCAGCGACCCACCGCCCCGCCCACCCGCGTGCGAGGCGGCCGGCAGCGGAATGGATGTGATCACGTGCCGTCCCGGCCGGCCGATCCCGTACAGCCGAGCATCCCCTGGTGGGCCCGGGCCGCCCGCCCGGCCCGGCCACCGCTGCCGCTCGCGCTGATGGTGCGTGCGGCGGTCGGGATGGCGGTGCCGCTCGCGCTCGGACTGCTGACCCACCGCCTGGACCTCGGCGTCTTCGCCGGTCTCGGCGCGATGCACGCCACCATGAACGACCGCGTCGAGCCCACCCGGCTCCGCGCCCCGCGGATCGCCTCCGCCGTACTCGCCTCCGCGCTCGGCATGCTGATCGGCACAGCCCTGCAGGAGTTCCGTCCCCAGGGCTTCCTCACGACCGCCCTCGTGATCGGCGCGGCGCTGACCGCCGCGGCGTTCGTGTCCGGCGCGCTGAGCGCCACCGGGCCGCGCGGATCGGCGGCCGGGATGCTGCTGCTGGTCTCCGCCGCGCTGGGCAGCGGGATGCCGCTGGCCCGGCCGTGGTGGGCGGCGGCGCCGATGATGCTGGCCGGGGCGGCCTTCGTGGTGCTGCTCGGTCTGCCGCGCCGCGGCCACCGCCGGCCCCGCGCCGACCCGCGCACCCGGGCGCTCGCCGCCGCGTACGACGCGCTCGGCCGCACCCTGGCCGACCTCGGGACCCCCCAGGGCGCCACCTCCCGCCAGGTCCTGACAGCCCGCCTGAACCAGCTCCAGGACCTCCTGCCGCCACCCCACCCCCGGGTCCCCGAATCCCCCCGGACGGTCCGGATCCGTCGGATGTACGAGGCGGCGCTGGCGGCCACCGAGGCGGCGAGCGGGCTGCTCTGGGCCTGGCGGCCGGTACCGCCGGAGGTCGCCGCCGTGCCCGGGCGGCTGGCCCGCGCCGTGGAGCGCGGCGGCGGGGAGGTGGCGGTGCCCGACTGGCAGCCCGACACGCCGTCCCGGCTGGCCCTGGACGTGGCCCTGCGCGCCGCCGCCGAGACCGTCGCCGGGCGCGAGGCCGCGCTGGGCACCGCGCCGCCCCCGCCCCCGGACCCGTGGCGGCTGCGGGTGCGGCTGCTCTCCCGGGGGTCGGTCCGGTACGGCCTGCGGGTGGCGCTCTGCATCGCGGTCGGCTCCGCCGCCACCGCCGCGCTCCCGCTCAGCAAGAGCTACTGGGTGCCGATGACGATCGCCTTCGTGCTCAAGCCGGACCTCGGCTCGGTGTTCCTGCGCGCGGTCAGCCGCTCGATCGGCACCGTGCTGGGGGTGGCGGTGACGGCGGGGGTGCTCTCGCTCACCACGGACACCTGGGCGCTGACGGCGATCGCCGCACTCTGTGTGGCCCTGCTGCCGTACGCGACGGCGGCGCACTACGGCCTGAACACCGTCGTCATGACCCCGATGGCGCTGATCCTGCTCCAGCTCGGCGGGCAGAGCGGCGCGGCCGAGTTCTGGCCCCGGGTCCTGGACACCGTGCTCGCGAGCGCGGTGGTGCTGCTCTTCGGCTATCTGCTCTGGCCGGAACGCCCGCGCCACCGGATCGAGCCCCGCCTGGTCGACGCGGCCGCCGCGCTCCGGGCCTACCTCGCCTCGGTCACCGCGCAGACCCGGCCGGGCCCCGCCGCCGGCGCCCCGCGGACCCCCGCCACCCGACCGACCACCACCATCCCGGAAGCCCCCGTCGCCGAGGTCTGGCTCCGCCGCACCGCGTACCGCGCCCTCGCCGACGCCCGCCAGGAGGTGCGGCAGGGCCTCGCGGAGCCGCCGCCCACCGGCCGGCTCGCCGAGCGCTGGCTGCCCACGACCGCCGCCCTGGAGCGCCTCAGCGGCGCGGTGGCGGCGTACGCGGCACAGATCCGCTACGGCGGCCGGGTCCCCGATCCGGCCGAGGTGGACCGGGTCCGGCAGGCCCTGGACGAGCTCACCGCGGCCGCCCGCGCGCACCGGCCGCCGACCCGGCCGGCGGCCCGCCCGACCCGGCCGCACGACCCGGCGCGCAGTGCGCTGGGCCGTGCGGCGGACGAACTCGAAACGCTCCTCGCCGACCGGAGCTGACCGCAGCTGACCGCAGCCGACCGGGGCCGACCGACGGCCCCCACCGAGGACGGACCCCGGGCGGCCCGGGCCGCCCTCAGACCTGCTCGGCGAGCTCCATCCAGCTCATCTCCAGCTCCTCCTTCTCCTCCCGGACGCCGCGCAGCTGCGTGTCCAGCTCCGCGACCTTGGAGAAGTCGGCGGCGTGCTCGGCCAGTTGGGCGTGCAGCTTGGACTCCTTCTGGTCCAGCTTGGCGATCTGCCGCTCCAGCTTCTGCATCTCCTTCTTCGCCGCCCGCGCGTCCCCCGCGGACAGGCCGGCCCCCGGCGCCTCCACGGCGGTGGCGGCGGCCGGCACGGCGACGGCCGCCATCCGGGCCCGGCGCTCCAGGTACTCGTCGACGCCGTTCGGCAGCATCCGCAGCTTCTTGTCGCCGAGCAGCGCGTGCACCACGTCCGTGGTGCGCTCGATGAAGAAGCGGTCGTGGCTGATCACGACCATGGAGCCGGGCCAGCCGTCGAGCAGGTCCTCCAACTGGTTGAGCGTCTCGATGTCGAGGTCGTTGGTGGGCTCGTCCAGGAACAGCACGTTGGGCTCGTCCATCAGCAGCCGGAGCAGCTGCAGCCGGCGTCGCTCACCGCCGGAGAGGTCGCCGACCGGCGTCCACTGCTTGTCCTTGCCGAAACCGAACTGCTCGCACAGCTGCCCGGCGCTCATCTCCCGGCCCTTGCCGAGGTCCACCCGGGAGCGCACCTGCTCGACCGCCTGCAGCACCCGGATCTCCGGCTCCAGCTCGGCGACCTCCTGCGAGAGGTAGGCCAGCCGGACCGTCTTGCCGACCTTGATCACGCCGGACGCGGGCTGCACGTCGCCCTCCGAGGCGTACGCGTCGCGCATCGCCCGGAGCAGCGAGGTCTTGCCGGCGCCGTTGACGCCGAGCAGGCCGATCCGGTCACCGGGGCCGAGCTGCCAGGTCAGGTTCTCCAGGAGCAGCTTCGGACCGGCCGTGACGGTCACGCCCTCCAGCTCGAACACCGTCCGGCCGAGCCGCGCGTTGGCGAACTTCATCAGCTCGCTCTTGTCCCGCGGGTCCGGCACGTCGGCGATCAGGGCGTTGGCGGCCTCGATCCGGTAGCGCGGCTTGGAGGTCCGGGCGGGGGCGCCGCGGCGCAGCCAGGCCAGCTCCTTGCGGGCGAGGTTCTGGCGCTTCTGCTCCTCGGTGGCCTCGATCCGGGTGCGCTCGGCGCGGGCGAAGACGTAGTCGGAGTAGCCGCCCTCGTACTCGTGCACCGCGCCGTGCTGGACGTCCCACATCCGGGTGCAGACCTGGTCCAGGAACCAGCGGTCGTGGGTCACGCAGACGAGCGCGGAGCGGCGGTTCTGGAGGTGCTTGGCGAGCCAGGCGATGCCCTCGACGTCGAGGTGGTTGGTGGGCTCGTCCAGGACGATGAGGTCCGGCGAGCCGAGCAGCAGCCGGGCGAGGGCGATCCGGCGGCGCTCGCCACCGGACAGCGGGCCGATCACGGTGTCCAGGCCGTCGGCGAAGCCGGGCAGGTCGAGGCCGCCGAAGAGGCCCTCGATGATGTCGCGGATCCGGGCGTCGCCGAGCCACTCGTGGTCGGCCCGGCCGGCGATCACCTCGTGCCGGATGGTGGCCTTCGGGTCGAGCGAGTCGTGCTGGGTGAGGACGGCCATCTCCACCCCGCCGGCGTGGGTGATCCGCCCGCCGTCCGGCTCCTCCAGCTTGGCGAGCATCCGGATCAGGGTGGTCTTGCCGTCACCGTTGCGTCCGACGACGCCGATCCGGTCCCCCTCACTGACGCCGAGGCTGACCCCGTCCAGAAGGGCCCGGGTGCCGTAGACCTTCGTGACGGACTCGATGGTGGCGAGGTTGACGGCCACGTGTGCTGCGCTCCAGGGTTCGGCGGTCTCGGGGCCGCCCCGATCTGCCGGTGCGCGCCCCACTCGGGGACGCCCCGATCTCTCCCCAGCCTAATGGGGAAGCCCCGGGTGCCCACTACGGCAGTACGGACGCCCCCGGGACCGGGCCGTGCGTCGCGTGCGCGGTACGGCAGGTGCCGGACGCGCGCAGGGCGTCGGCGACGGCCGCGGCCGCCTCGGCGTCCTTGGCCAGGAAGGCGCAGGTCGGGCCGGAGCCGGAGACGAGGGCGCCGAGGGCGCCGGCCTCGGTGCCGGCCCGCAGGGTCGCGGCGAGCGACGGGCGCAGCGAGAGGGCGGCCGACTGCAGGTCGTTGGCGAGCGCGCCGGCCAGGGCGACGGCGTCGCCGTCGGCGAGGGCGGCGAGCAGCGCGGGGTCGGCGTCGGGGGTGGCCACGTCGGTGTCGCCGGAGCCGGTGCCGGCCTCCTCCCGGAGGCGGTCGCACTCCCGGAAGACGGCGGGGGTGGAGAGTCCGCCGTCGGCGACGGCGAAGACCCAGTGGAAGGTCCCGGTGACGGGCAGCGGGTCCAGGATCTCGCCGCGGCCCCGGCCCAGGGCGACGCCGCCGAGCAGGGCGAACGGCACGTCGGAGCCGAGTTCGGCGGCCAGCTCCAGCAGGGTCCCGACGGGGGTGGCGAGCTGCCACAGCGCGTCGCAGGCCACCAGGGCCGCGGCGCCGTCGGCGCTGCCGCCGGCCATCCCGCCGGCCACCGGGATGGCCTTGGCGATGTGCAGGCGCACGTCCGGGTCGGCGAGGCCGTGCCGGGCGGCGAGCAGCCGGGCCGCGCGGGCGGCGAGGTTGCTGTCGTCGAGCGGGACGACGGCCGCGTCGGGGCCGGAGCAGGTGAGGGTGACGCCTTCGCCGGGCCCGGCGGCGCTCGCCGTCACCTCGTCGCCGAGGGCGACGGCGAAGAAGACGTTGGCCAGGTCGTGGAAGCCGTCGGCGCGCAGCCCGCCGACCCCCAGCTGGACGTTGACCTTGGCGGGGACGCGGACCGTGATCACTCGGACTCCGGCTTCACTGGCTTGTGCTCGGCGATCGCGGCGAACTGCTCCACCGTCAGCATCTCGCCGCGCAGCTTGTGGTCGATGCCGGCGGCGGCGAGCGCCTGCTCGGCCGCGGCCGGGGAGCCGGCCCAGCCGGCGAGGGCGGCGCGCAGGGTCTTGCGGCGCTGGGCGAACGCGGCATCGACGACCGCGAACACCTCCTTGCGGCTGGCGGTGGTCCGCGGCGGTTCGCGGCGGACCAGCGAGACGAGCCCGGAGTCGACGTTCGGCGCGGGCCAGAACACGTTGCGCCCGATGGCGCCGGCCCGCTTCACCTCGGCGTACCAGTTGGCCTTGACCGACGGGACGCCGTACACCTTGTTGCCGGGCTTGGCCGCGAGCCGGTCGGCGACCTCGCTCTGCACCATCACCAGGGTGCGCTCGATGCTGGGGAAGGTGGCCAGCATGTGCAGCAGGACGGGGACGGCCACGTTGTAGGGCAGGTTGGCGACCAGCGCGGTGGGCGGCGGGCCGGGCAGCTCGGTGACCTCCATGGCGTCACTGAGGACCAGGTCGAAGTCCTCGGCGCGGGCGGGCAACCGGGCGGCGATGGTGGCCGGCAGGTGCTGGGCCAGCAGCGGGTCGATCTCGACGGCGGTGACGTGCGCGGCGACGTCGAGCAGCGCCAGGGTGAGCGAGCCGAGCCCGGGGCCGACCTCGACCACCGCGTCCTCGCTCGTCACCTCGGCGGCCCGGACGATGCGGCGCACGGTGTTGCCGTCGATGACGAAGTTCTGCCCGCGCTGCTTGGTCGGCTTCACCCCGAGGGTGGCCGCCAGCTCCCTGATGTCGGAGGCGCCGAGCAGGTGGGTGTCGGAGGTGGGGTCGGTGGTGCTCACCCCGCAAGGATACGGGCGGGGCGGGTGCTCACAGGTCGACGACCGCCGCGAGGTCGATCTCCACGGGGTAGGGCACCGAGGTCCTCAGTACTCCTTCGTGCTGGGCGACGGGCAGGTAGACGCCCTTCTCCTCGTCCCGGTGGAACTCGTGGACGATCGGGAGGTCGTCGACGCCTCGCTCGACGCGCCAGAAATGGGGGATGCCGGCCTCGGCGTACTGACCGGGCTTGCGGAACCGGTCGGCGGCCCGGGACCCGGGGGAGACGACCTCGACCGCCAGCACCACCGATTCGGGCGCGGTGCACTCCAGCTCGAAGAAGTCCAGGCCGGTCTTGTCGATGACCACGACGTCGGGCTTCGTCACGTTGTGTTCGTCGAGCAGCACACAACGCTCGACGTTGACCACGTAAGGCTGGATCCGTGCGCTCGCCAGCGCGAGGAGCAGCTGATCCCGCACCTGATCGTGCCACCACTTGGCCATCCCTCGGACCACGACGGCTCCGTCCACCAGTTCCCAATCGAACGGCAGGTCCATGTCCTTGACCTGCTCGTACGTCCAGCCCTGGGACGGCGGAAGCTTCCAGTCGATCGGCTCGGCGGTCATCGCCACCTCCCTCACTGCACTCATGCTAGCCAGCATCGCAGTCCGACGAGAGTGCCGAATCGTTTCGGCGTGACCCGATATGTGTTCGACCGATATCCGTTCCGGCTCAGTACCCGAACGCCCGCGCCGTGTTCGCCGCGACGGCGGCCGACAGCTCGTCCTCGTGCAGTCCCAGGGTGTCCGCCATCGACCGCACCGTGACCGGGATCAGGTACGGGGCGTTGGGGCGGCCCCGGTAGGGGTGCGGGGTGAGGAAGGGCGCGTCGGTCTCGACCAGGACGCGGTCGAGCGGGGTGGCCGCGAGGGCGTCGCGCAGCGGCTGGTTGGCCTTGAAGGTGACCGGTCCGGCGAAGGAGAGGTACCAGCCGTGCTCGGCGCAGGTCCTGGCCATCGCGGCGTCACCGGAGTAGCAGTGGAAGACCGTCCGTTCCGGGGCGCCCTCCTCCAGCAGCACGGCGATGACGTCGTCGTGGGCGTCCCGGTCGTGGATCACCAGGGCCTTGCCGTGCCGCTTGGCCATCTCGATGTGGCGGCGGAACGACTCCTTCTGGATCTCCACGCCCTCGGGTCCGGTGCGGAAGTAGTCCAGGCCGGTCTCGCCGACGGCGCGGACCTGCGGCAGCGCGGCGAGCGCGTCGATCTCGGCGAGGGCCGCGTCCAGCGCCGCCTGTCCGCCGGCCGGACGCCGCTGCCCGGACCAGCCGTCGGGGTCGCCGAGGTAGATCCGCGGCGCCTCGTTGGGGTGCAGGGCGACGGCCGCGTGCACCTGCTCGAACTCGGCCGCCAGGTCGGCGGCCCAGCGCGAGCCGGGCACGTCGCAGCCCACCTGGACGACGGTGGTCACGCCGACGGAGGCGGCGCGCGCCAGCCCCTCGGCGGGAGTGCCGGACTGCATGTCCAGGTGGGTGTGCGAGTCGGCGACCGGCACCGCCAGCGGGACGGGCAGTGGCGGCGGCGTCGACCGGTCGTCGTCCTTGGCGGCCATCAGGCGGCGGGCTTCTCTTCGAGTCGGGGGAACAGGATCTCGCCCTTGGTGACGGTGGTCCCGACCGGCAGCCGGCCCCAGTCCGCCGCGGTGGCGACGGTCTGCGCGGACAGCGCGCCGAGCCCGGCGGCCTCCGCCCCGAGCGAGACCCAGAGCTTCTCGGCGGTGGCCGGCATCACCGGGTTGAGCAGCACGGCGGCGGCCCGCAGTGCCTCGGCGGAGGTGTAGAGGACGGTCGCGAGGCGGGCCCGGCCCTCCGGCGAGTCGTCCTTGGCGACCTTCCAGGGCTCCTGGTCGCTGAGGTAGCCGTTGACCTGCTTGACGAACTCGAAGATCGCCGCGAGGCCGCCGGCGAAGTCCAGCTCCTCGCCGATCTTGCGGTCGGCGGTCGCGACCGCCGCCGTCAGCCCGTCCGCGACGGCCTGCTCGGCCGGGCCGTGGTCGGTCGCGGCCGGCAGCACCCCGTCGAAGTACTTGCCGACCATGGCCGCCACCCGGGAGGCCAGGTTGCCGAAGTCGTTGGCCAGCTCGGAGGTGTACCGGGCGCTGAAGTCCTCCCAGGAGAACGAGCCGTCGGTGCCGAACGGGATGGCCCGCAGGAAGTAGTAGCGGTACGCGTCCACGCCGAAGTGCGAGGTGAGGTCCTGCGGCGCGATGCCGGTCAGGTTGGACTTGGACATCTTCTCGCCGCCGACCATCAGCCAGCCGTTGGCGACGACCCGCTTGGGCAGCGGCAGTCCGGCGGCCATCAGCATGGCCGGCCAGATCACCGCGTGGAACCGCAGGATGTCCTTGCCCACCAGGTGCACGGAGGCCGGCCAGAGCTCGGCGAAGCGCTCCGGGTCGGTGCCGTAGCCGGCGGCGGTGATGTAGTTCTGCAGCGCGTCCACCCAGACGTACAGGACGTGCTTCTCGTCCCAGGGCAGCGGCACGCCCCAGTTGAAGGTGGAGCGGGAGATCGAGAGGTCCTTGAGGTCCTGCTCGACGAAGCGCAGCACCTCGTTGCGGGCCGAGGCGGGCTGGATGAAGTCCGGGTTGGCGGCGTAGAACTCCAGCAGCTTCGGAGCGTAGGCGGAGAGCCGGAAGAAGTAGTTCTCCTCCTCCAGCCACTCGACCGGCCGCTTGTGCACCGCGCAGAGCTTCTCGCCCTCGGTGGCGCCGTCCAGCAGCTCGGCCGGGAGCTTGTACTCCTCGCAGCCGACGCAGTACGGGCCGGAGTAGCCGCCCTTGTAGATCTCGCCCTTGTCGTACAGGTCCTGGACGAACTCCTGCACCCGGTCGGTGTGCCGGTCCTGGGTGGTGCGGATGAAGTCGTCGTTGGCGATCTCCAGGTGCTGCCAGAGCGGCTTCCACGCCTCCTCGACCAGCTTGTCGCACCACTCCTGCGGGCTGACCCCGTTGGCCTCGGCGGTCCGCAGGATCTTCTGACCGTGCTCGTCGGTGCCGGTCAGGTACCAGACCTTCTCGCCGCGCTGGCGGTGCCAGCGGGTCAGCACGTCGCCCGCCACGGTGGTGTAGGCGTGGCCCAGGTGCGGGCGATCGTTGACGTAGTAGATCGGGGTGGTGACGTAGTACGCCGGGGTCGCGTCCCCGGTGGTGCTGTGTTCTGCAGTGGCCGCCATGGTCGGCAAGCTTAATCGGGCGCGCGGGCGGCCCTCGACGCGGTGACCCCGCGGGAGGCCGGCGCCGCCGGCCGGCGCGCTCGCGCCGGTCGGTTCCCGGCCCGCCGGAGTCGGCGGCCGTCGTGACGCCGGACGGTCGTCCGCCCGGTCCCTCAGCCCGTCAGGCGCGCCCAGAGCCGGCCCAGGCGCCCACGCGGGGCGACGGTCCCGGCCACCGGCTGGGGCCCCGCCGGCTCGGCGTGCGCCGAGTAGCCGGGGGCGTGCTGCCAGGACTTGTCGGCGACGGCCACCCGGCCCTCGCGCATGATCCGGACGGTGTGCCCACCGCATCCCGGGCAGGTCGGCTTGAGCAGCGGCGACGGCACCCGGACACCGTTGGCGTGGTACTCGAACACGACGTGCCCGTCCCGGGCCACGTGGTGCTCGATGTCGTACGCCTGCTCCCAGCCGTAACCGCAGCTCAGGCAGGCGAAGGAGTAGGCCTCCCGGACGGTCTCGACAGGGGTCTGCGACCGGCCGGTCAGGCCGGGGTCGCTCAGCGCGTTGCCACTGCGGGGGCTACCGATCGTCTCGCTCATAGCCGTCTCCCAGCGCCCGCCGGGCGCTCGCCCGGCTGGGTCTTTCCATCCCAGGAAATGCCCGGACCGTCCCGGCCGATGCCCGTCTTGTGAAGACTTGGACGCGGGTTGGGAAGACCTATACGAAAGGGTGGGTCCTGACCGAAATCCGCAGCCAAAGCTTCAGCTCACCAGGCGTTTACCGGGGCCTTCTCTCCAAGGTACGCGCCCCCGTCAGCCCCGGCACCCGCGGGTTTCAGACCTTGCCGGCCGCCGTGTTCTTGGCCGCGACCACCGCGTCGAACACCTCCCGCTTGGGCCGGGCGAGCTCCGCCGCGACCGCCGCGATGGCCTCCTTGCGCCGCTCGCCGGCCTCCTCCCGGACGGCCACCAGCCGGGCCAGTTCGCCCGGGGTCAGCTCCTGCGGGGCGGCCGGCGGGGCGCCGGCGACCACGACGGTGATCTCGCCCCGGACGCCCTCGGCGGCCCACCGCGCCAGCTCGCCGAGCGGGCCCCGCTTGACCTCCTCGTACGTCTTGGTCAGCTCGCGGCAGACCGCGGCGGGGCGGTCCGCGCCGAAGGCCTCGGCCATCGCGGCCAGCGTCTCGGCGATCCGGTGCGGGGCCTCGAAGAAGACCATGGTGCGCGGCTCTGCGGCGACGGAGGCCAGCTGCCGGGCCCGGTCCCCGGTCTTGCGGGGCAGGAAGCCCTCGAAGGTGAAGCGGTCCACCGGCAGGCCGGACAGCGCCAGCGCGGTCAGAACCGCGGACGGTCCGGGCACCGCGGTGACCTTGATGTCGGCGGCCACCGCGGCGGCCACCAGCCGGTAGCCGGGGTCGGAGACCGAGGGCATCCCGGCGTCCGTCACCAGCAGCACCCGGGCGCCGCCCAGCAGTGCCTCGACCAGCTCGGGGGTGCGGCCGACCTCGTTGCCCTCGAAGTAGGAGAGCACCCGCCCGGCCGGGGTCACCCCGAGTGCCTGGGTGAGCCGGCGCAGCCGCCGGGTGTCCTCGGCCGCGATCACGTCCGCCGAGGCCAGCTCGGCGAGCAGCCGGGGCGGGGCGTCCGAGACGTCGCCGATGGGTGTGCCTGCGAGAACGAGTACTCCTGTCACGTGCCCCATCCTTCCAGTAACCGGGGCCCGGGTGTTTTTGGTGACGATTCGGGCAGCTTCGGAGGGAGCCGTCCTCCCTGAGGGAACCGCCCCTACGATGTGGCGGATGAACGGCGACACGGCGGCGCAGACGCCCACTGGTACAGACCACACCGCGCAGGGTGGCGTCGGCGTGCCGGTCCTGACGGACCAGGCGTCCCCCGCCGTCCCCGCCCCGCGCGCGCCCGACCCGGACCGGCCGGAGCGCCCGTCCTGGCCGCGGCGGCTGGCCCGGCACGGCTACGCGCCGCCGCCGAAGGCGACGTTGGCCGAGCGGCTGGTGCCGCCGATGCCGGACGGCCCGGGTGTGACGCCGGCCCGGGTCGCGCCCTCGCCGCTGCTGCTGAGGCTCGGGATACCCGTGCCGGCGGCGCTCTGGTCCTGGCTCTGCCGCTGGGCGGGCTGGCTCGGCCCGCTCGCGGTGGCCCTGTTCGGCGGGATCCTGCGGTTCAGCGGCCTCGGCGAGCCGCACGCGATCATCTTCGACGAGACGTACTACGCCAAGGACGCCTACGCGCTCTGGCACGGCGGCTACGAGATCAGCTGGCCGGACGGCGCCAACGAGCAGATCATGGCGGGCGGGCCGGTGCCCTACCGGCCGGACCCGAGCTACGTCGTCCACCCGCCGGTCGGCAAGTGGATCATCGGCGCGGGCGAGCAGCTGTTCGGGATGAACCCCTTCGGCTGGCGGTTCGCGGTGGCGCTGCTCGGCACGCTGTCGATCCTGATGGTGGCCCGGATCGCCCGCCGGCTGTTCCGCTCGACCCTGCTGGGCTGCGTCGCCGGGCTGCTGCTCGCCGTGGACGGCCTGCACTTCGTGCTCAGCCGGGCCGCGCTGCTGGACCTCGTGGTGATGTTCTGGATCCTCGCGGCTTTCGGCTTCCTGCTGCTGGACCGCGACCGCACCCGGGCCCGGATCGCGGCCCGCCTGGGCGGGGTGGCGGACTCCGCCGCGGCCCGGCGGCTGAACCTCGGCTGGCGCCCGTACCGGATCGCGGCCGGCGTCTGCGTCGGCCTGACCTGCGCGACCAAGTGGAGCGGCCTGTACGTGGCGGCCGCCTTCGGGGTGCTGACGGTGCTCTGGGACGCCGGCGCACGCCGCCTCGCCGGCGCGGACCGCCCCTACCTGTGGACGCTGGTCCGGGACGTCGTGCCGGCCTTCGTCTCGATCGTCGTGACCTCCGTCGTCGTGTACATCACCTCGTGGTGGGGCTGGTTCGCCAGCAGCACCGTGCCCGGCCGGGGCGGCTACGGCCGGGACTGGGCGGTCGGCCGGGACACCGCGTTCCCCTGGATACCGGAGGGCCTGCGCGCGCTCTGGCACTACCACTCCACGGTGTACGACTTCCACACCCACCTGAGCGACCCGCACACCTACCAGTCGAACCCGTGGAGCTGGCTGTTCGTCGGCCGCCCGGTGTCCTTCTTCTATGAGTCCCCGAAGCAGGGCCAGGCCGGCTGCACCGCGAGCGACTGCGCCCGCGAGGTGCTGGGCATCGGGACCCCGCTGCTCTGGTGGGCCGGCGTGGTGGCACTCGCGTACTGCCTCTGGCGCTGGGCCGCGCGGCGCGACTGGCGGGCCGGCGCGGTGCTCTGCGGTCTGGCCGCCGGCTACCTGCCCTGGTTCGCCTACCAGCAGCGGACCATCTTCCTGTTCTACGCGGTGGCCTTCGTCCCGTTCCTGGTGCTCGCCGTGACCATGTTGGTCGGTGCGCTGATCGGGCCGTCCGGGGCGTCCCGCGACCGCCGGATCATCGGTTCCGCGGCGGCCGGGCTGCTGATCCTGCTGATCGTGTGGAACTTCCTCTTCTTCTACCCCCTGTACACGGGGCAGACGATCCCGATGGACGACTGGCGCAAGCGGATGTGGTTCAACAGCTGGATCTGACGGCGGCCCCGGAGGGGGGGAACCGTACCGACGTGGTGCGCGACACGTACCAGATGCGTCACAAGACCCGGGCATTTCGACGGCGCACGGAGTCGGGCTGCCTAGGGTGGTGAGCGAACGCGTATCCGGCCATCTCCGGCTGCGGCCAGTCGCCAGACCCCTGGGGGAACAGCACCATGCGCAGAGGCGCCAAGATCGGCATCATCACTGGCGTGTCCGTCGCCGTGCTCGCGGGCGGCGGGTACGGGGCGTACAGCCTCGTCGGGTCGGGCGGTTCCGGTACGCCCGAGGGCAAGAAGGCCCGCACGGTGGTCGCCGAGCCCCCCAGCGCCGAGCAGGCCGCGGCCGGAGCCAAGGACTTCCTGGAGGCCTGGGCCGCCGGTGACATCGCCAAGGCGGCCGGGCTGACCGACGACCCGGCGGCCGCGACCACCGCGCTGACCGCCTTCCGGGACCAGGTCAAGCCCAGCGCGCTGACCCTCGCGCCGGCCGGTCCGGCCACCCCGGCCGCGTTCGCGTCCGCGACCGGCACCCCCGCGCCGACCGCCGCCAAGCCCTCGACCGCCGCCTCCGGCTCCGCGACACCGTCCGCGGCGGGCGGCGAGTCCCCCTCGGCCGGTGCCTCGGCCGCCCCGTCCGGCGTGCTGATGGGCTTCAAGGCCCGCGCCGAGTTCGAGGGCACCAACCGGGTCTGGGACTACAGCGGCTTCCTCGGCGTCGTGAAGATGAGCGACAACACCCCGGCCGTGCACTGGGCCCCGTCGGTCATCCACCCGCACCTGGCCGCGGGCGAGGTGATCTCCACCCAGCCGGTCTTCGCCCCGCCGTCCAACGTGGTCGACCGCAACAACAAGCCGCTGCAGGGCGCCTCGATCACCCCGGCGCTGATCGCCACCCTGCAGGACAACGCCCGCAAGCTCCTCCAGGCCGACCCCACCAAGGACCAGAGCGACGCGGGCAGCGGCGTGGTGATCACCGACGCGGCCGGCAAGGGCACCACCGACAAGCTGTTCACCATCGTCGAGCCGAAGCCGGCCAAGCCGTTCAAGGTGACCATCGACAACGCCGTGCAGGCCGCCGCCGAGAAGGCGATGACGGACCTCGGCGGCAAGCAGGGCTCGATCGTGGCCATCGAGCCGAGCACCGGTCAGGTGCTGGCCTTCGCCAACGCGCCGGCCACCGGCCAGAACCGGGCCTTCGTCGGCCTGCTGGCCCCGGGCTCGACGATGAAGATCGTCACCTCGGCGGCCCTACTGGAGGCCGGGGTCAACCCGGACACCCCGGTCGCCTGTCCGGTGAAGAGCGGCAACCCGAAGGCGATCCCCAACTCGTTCCCGGACGCCTACCCGAACAACACGCTCCAGCAGGACTTCATGATCTCCTGCAACACCGCCTTCATCGACCAGGGCCTGGCCAGCCTCAAGCCGGGCACGCTCGGCGCCACCGCCAAGGACGTGTTCGGGATCGGCCTGGAGTGGAAGACCGGCCTGCCGAACGTCGACGGCCGGGTGCCCGACCCGGGCACCAACAAGGACGAGCAGGCCATGCAGTCGATCGGCCAGGGCAAGGTCCAGATGAACCCGCTGGCCATCGCCTCGATCACCGCCACGGTGCAGAGCGGCGAGTTCAAGCAGCCGATCCTGGTGGCCGACCTGCCGCAGCAGAAGGCCGCCCGGAACCTCTCCCCCGACGCCGTCGGCAAGCTGAAGGCCATGATGGCCGCCACCGCCAAGGACGGCACGGCCAAGGGCGCGATGGCCGGCATCTCGGACAACGCGGGCGCCAAGACCGGCTCGGCCGAGGTCGCCGGGGTGGACACCACCAACAGCTGGTTCACCGCCTACCGGGGCAACATCGCGGTCGCGGCCGAGGTCCAGGCCGGCGGTCACGGTGCCGACGCGGCCGGCCCGGCCGTCGCCGCCGTCATCAAGGCGGCCGGCAACCGCTGACGCCCGGCCGGTGCCGCCCCGCGGTCAGCCCCGGGGCAGCACCGGCTCCGGCCGGGTCAGCAGACAGCCGACCGGTAGGGGCCTCCCGCGCCACCGGCGGGCCGCCAGCCGGGGCCAGATCACCAGCACCGCCGGCAGCGCCAGGTAGCCGAAGCGCCCGGCCGGCGCCAGCATGAACGCGATCGCCAGCCCCGCCGCCAGCAGGTCGGCGGCGGCGATCGCGGAGACCGGCGGCCGGGCCAGCAGCCAGATCGCCACCCCCAGTCCGCCCACCGTCATCAGCGCCAGCGACACGGTGTGCCCGGTCGGCCCGAACCCCGCCAGCACCTTGCCGGGCAGCGGGCTGCCGGCCGGCGTCTGGATCGCGGTCAGCCCCAGCGGGAACCGCACCACCTGCTCGCGCAGCGCGTCCGCCCGGACCAGCGCCGAGGGCAGGATCACCAGCACGCCCACGCCGAGCGCGGTCAGGCCGGCCCGGGCCGCCGGGCGCCGCCCGTAGAGCCGCCAGAGCAGCAGAACGGCCACCGGCAGGGCCGGCCAGGCCGTCCACTTCAGCGTGCAGGCGAGCGCGAGGACCAGCCCGGCGGCGATGGTGCGGTCCCGTTCGGCGAGGGCCATGGCCAGACAGCAGACCCCGATCAGCGGCAGGTCCACCCCGCCGACCACCAGGGCCAGCGCGATCAGCGGCGAGGCGGTGAGCACGGCCAGCGGCAGCACCGGGGCCCGGTCCCGGGACGGCCGGAGCAGCCGCCAGCTGGCCAGCAGACAGGCCAGGAAGGTCAGCGCGAACCAGATCCGGGCGTCCCCCACCACCTGCGCCACCGGGTTGCCGTGGCCCACCAGGGCGCGCGGCATCCCGAACAGCGTCATCGCCGGCAGGTACGGGTTGTAGTCGGTGACCACCACCGGATGCGGCAGGTACGGGCTGCCGGTGGTGAGCAGCAGGTGCGCCGAGCGTTCGACCACCATCACCTCGGACTGGTGGCGGCCCTGCAGCGCCAGCAGCGCCAACGGCACCAGGACCGCGCCCAGCACGGCGGCCCCGGCGGCCGCGCGGGCCGCCGTCCGGCGCGGCAGGATCAGGCAGAGCAGCCCGGCGAGGGCGTACGCGGGAGCCGCGACGGCCCCCCAGAGCCGCTGGTTGGGAAGGTCCGAGACGAGCGGGAAGGCCGCCGCCCAGCCGGCCGCCACCAGGCAGCCGAACGCCTGGACGCGCCGCAGCGAGGCGAGCCCGGCCGGGTTCAGCCGATCGGGCGGTGGGCCGGTGGCGTTGTCACCACGCTGACGGGGGAACGGACCGGGTCCCGGCATGCCGCGCGGACGGCCGCGCCGGCTCGGCGATCCGGCCTCCGCGGGCGTGGCCGGCGGGCCGCCACGGCCGGTGAAGCGGCCGCGCGGGCGGGAGTGGCCGGGCGTGCGGGTGCTCACCATGGTGGAAGGTTATGGGTGGGGGCCGCACCCTGTCGCCATGGCCGCCGAGGGAGTCGGCGGCGGCACGGACGGGGCCGCCGGGGTGCGATCACCCTCCGGCGGCCCCGTCCACGGGTGCTCGGTACGCGAATCTCAGCCGGCCGGGTTGTCGGCCGACGTCGCGGCGTCGGAGCGCGCCGGCCGTTCGAGCTTGGAGTGCTTCATGCTGTAGCCGAAGTACACGACCACGGCGACCGTCAGCGCGATCGCGCCGGCCCGGAAGGTGTCGGCGTGCAGTCCGGTGATCAGGTAGACGCAGAAGCCGACGCTGATCAGCGGGACGACCGGGTAGCCGGGCACCTTGAAGCCGCGCGGCAGGTCGGGCTGGGTGCGGCGCAGGATGATCACGCCGACCGCGACCACCGAGAAGGCGATCAGGGTGCCCAGGCTGGTGATGTCGGCCAGCACCCGCAGCGGGATGAAGGCGGCCAGCGCGCCGACGCCGAGGCCCACCACGATGGTGTTCCAGACCGGGGTACCGGTGCGCGGCGAGAGCTGGGCGAAGCGCTTGGGCAGCATGCCGTCGCGGCCCATCGAGTACAGGATGCGGGTCTGGCCGTAGATCACCACGAGGGTGATGCTGAAGATCGAGATGATCGCGCCGATCGCGAAGACCATCGCGGGCCAGCTCTGGCCGGTGATGTCCTGCAGGATCTGGGCGAGGCCGGCCTCCTGGCCGTCGAACTTCTGCCAGGGCTGGGCGCCGATGCCGGCCAGGGCCACCAGGATGTACAGCACGGTGACCACGACCAGCGAGATGATGATCGCCAGCGGCAGGGTGCGACGCGGGTTCTTGACCTCCTCACCGGCGGTGGACACGGCGTCCAGGCCGATGAACGAGAAGAAGATGCTGGAGGCCGCCACCTGGACGCCGCCGATGCCCAGCGGCATGAACGGGGTCAGGTTGCCGGAGTGGAAGCCGGTCAGGCCGACGCCGATGAAGAGCAGCAGGATGAGGATCTTGATGCCCACCATGGCCGCGTTGACCTTCACGGACTCGCTGACGCCGCGGATCAGCAGCACGCAGACCATCGCGACCAGGATCAACGCCGGCAGGTTGAACCAGTGGGTTTCGTCGGGCGCGCCGGAGATCGCCTCCGGGATCTTGAACCCGAAGGCCAGGTCGAAGAACTTGTTGAGGTACTCGGCCCAGCTCACCGCGATCGCGGAGGCCGAGACGCCGTACTCCATCAGCAGGCAGATGCCGACCGCGAACGCGACACCCTCGCCGAGGGTGGCGTAGGCGTACGAGTACGAGGAGCCGGAGACCGGGATCGCGGAGGCCATCTCGGCGTAGCAGAGCGCGGTGAGACCGGCGGTGACGGCGGCGATCACGAAGGACAGGATCACGGCCGGACCGGCCGACGGCACGGCGGTGCTGAGCACGAAGAAGATGCCGGTGCCGATGGTGGCGCCGATACCGATCGAGGACAGCTGCCAGAGGCCGATCGACCGGCGCAGGTGGATACCGGAGCGTCCGCCCTCCTCGGGCGCACCGGCGGGAAGGCCTTCGCGGCCCTCGCTCTCGGCGATCAGGGTCGATACGGGCTTGCGCCGCAGCAGGCGCGCGCCGAGGGTGTTGCTGGCCAAAACGAGGATCCTTCTAGGCGGGGGAGGGTGTCCTAGCGGCCGGTCACTCGACGCGCCGTGGGGTGTCATCGGGGACCAACCGAACAAAGATGGGACAGTACCCCGCGAAAGCACCAGTGTCGCAAACGAACAGTCACCCGGCGCGCATTGTACGAATCGTCGCATCGGCGGGCACAAACCGGACACTCCGCAGACGGCGGATCTTCCGATGAGCGGCTAAGCCGCAGGTCAGCGCCCTTCCCCTGGGGTGAGCACCCGGCCCGGCCCGGTCGGTCAGCCGCCCAGCACGGCCTGCATCACCGAGCGGGCGATCGGCGCCGCCAGGCCGCCACCGGTGACGTCGGTGGCCGCGCTGTCCGCGATCACCACCGCGACGGCCACCGGCGGCACCGCGTCCGAGCCGGCCGGCCTGGCCCAGGAGATGAACCAGGCGTACGGCGTCCCGGTGTTGTCCACCCCGTGCTGGGCGGTGCCGGTCTTCCCGCCGACCTCGGCGCCGCCGATCCGCGCGTTGCGCCCGGTGCCGCGCTCGACCACGTCGGTCATCAGCCGCCGCACCTGCCCGGCCACCTCCGGGCTCATCGCCCGCCGGTAGGTGACCGGACGCATCAGCTGCACGGTGGTGCCGTCCCGCTTGGTCAGCTTGTCCACGAGCTGTGGACGCATCACGGTGCCGTTGTTGGCGACCCCGGCCGCGACCATCGCCATCACCAGCGGGGTGGCCGCGGTGTCGAACTGGCCGATCGAGGAGAGCGCGAGCTGGGACTGGTTCATCCGGGTGTCGACGTTGGAGCGCGCCGGCCGGACCGGGATGTCCAGCTTCGGGTCGTTGAAGCCGAAGTTCTCGGCCGTCTCCACCATCTTGTCGAGCCCGACCTGCACCCCGAGGTACCCCAGCACGCTGTTGCAGCTGTAGACCATCGCGGTGTCCAGCGACTGCCCCGGCTCGTCGCACGCCGCGGTGTCGTTGACCAGCGGCGTGGTGGTGCCCGGCAGGACGTACGGGTAGGGCGCGCCGGTCGGCGCGTCGGGGTCGGTGACGACGCCGTTCTGCAGCGCGGCCGCCGCGGTGACCACCTTGAAGGTCGAGCCGGGCGGGTAGGTCTGGCGCAGCGCCCGGTTGAGCATCGGCTGGTCGGCGTCGTTCCGCAGCCGGTTCCAGGCCGCCTGGTCGGCCGCGGACACGCCGGCGAAGCTGCCCGGGTCGTACGTGGGGGTGCTGGCCAGCGCCAGGATCCGGCCGGTGGCGGGCTCGATCGCGGCGACCGCGCCCTGCTGCCCGCCCAGTCCGCGCATCGCGGCCTGCTGGGCGGCCCGGTCGATGGTCGTGTAGACGTCCCCGCCGGGGTTCTGCCGGCGGGCGACGGCGTCCCAGACCGCCCAGCTCGCCAACCGGCTGTCGGTCCCAGAGAGCAGGTCGTCCTCCGTCCCCTCCAGCTGGGTGTTGCCGTAGGCCTGCGAGGAGTACCCGGTGACGGCGGCGTACAGCGGGCCGTCGGTGTAGGTGCGCTTGTAGTCGAACCGGCCGCCGGTGGGCTCCGAGCCGGTGACGGTGTCGGCGCCGACCAGGATGTTGCCGCGCGGCTGGGAGTACCGCTCGACGGTGAGCCGCTGATTGGCCGGGTTGTGGTCCAGCTCGTCGGCCCGGAACACCTGCACCCGGGTGGCCTGGACGCAGAGCGCCACGGTCAGCAGCAGACAGAAGGTGCCCGCCCGGCGACCGGTGACGGAGATCCCCGGCCGGCCCTGCGGCCCGTCGCCCCGGGAGCGCCCGCGTGCCATCAGGCCTCCCCGGCGGACGGCCGGCGGGCGATGTCGCTCATCCTCACCAGCAACGCGACGATGATCCAGTTGGTGACCACCGAGGAACCGCCCTGGGCGACGAACGGCAGGGTCATCCCGGTCAGCGGGATGAGGTCGAGCACCCCGCCGGCCACCACGAACACCTGCAGGCCGACGATCGACGCCAGCCCGATCGCGAGCAGCCGGCCGAAGGGGTCCCGCAGCGCGATGCCGGTGCGAAAGCCCCGGGCGACCAGCAGCGCGTACAGCAGGAACACGGCGATCAGCCCGGTCAGGCCCAGCTCCTCGCCGATGGTCGCGAGGATGAAGTCGGACTTGGCGGCGAACCCGATCAGCACCGAGTGCCCGTTGCCGAGGCCGGTCCCCAGCTCGCCGCCCCAGGCGAAGGCGAACAGCGACTGGGCGATCTGGTTGGCCCCCCGGCCCGCGGCGATCGAGCCGAGCGGGTCCAGCCAGTCGTTGACCCGGCTGTGCACGTGCGGCGAGAGCCAGCCGACCCCGACCGCCGCCACGGCGGCCAGGAACAGCCCGATGGCGATCCAGCCGCTGCGCGCGGTGGCCACGTAGAGCATGATCACGAAGAGGCCGAAGAAGAGCAGCGAGGTGCCGAGGTCCGTCTCCAGGACGAGCACCCCGACGAAGGCCGCCCAGATGAGCAGCACCGGCCCGAGGACCCGTCCGCGCGGCAGCTGGAACCACAGCACCCGGCGGCCGGTCAGCGCCAGCGCGTCCCGGTGGACCGCCAGGTAGGCCGCGAAGAAGACCGCCAGCAGGATCTTGGCGAACTCGCCCGGCTGGAAGGAGAGCGGCCCGACGGTGATCCAGATCCGCGAGCCGTACACCGGCGGGAAGAAGATCGGCAGCACCAGCAGCACCAGCGCCGCCAGGGCGCCGATGTACGCGTAGCGCTGCAGCCGCTTGTGGTCGCGCAGCAGCACCACCACCGCGATGAACAGCGCCACCCCGAGGGTGGACCAGAGCAGTTGGGCGGGGGCCGCGCCGCCGCCCGGGGTGGCCCGGTCCAGCCGGTAGATGGCGACCAGGCCGATCCCGTTGAGCAGCACCGCGATCGGCAGCGGCAGCGGATCGGCGTACGGCGCCTTCCAGCGGACCACGGCGTGCGCCAGCAGCGCGAGCACACCGAGCGCGGCACCGTACTCACCCGCGTCGGCGGGGACCCTGCCGTCGATGTTGACGCCCACCTCGGCGTAGCCGAAGACGGCGATCAGCACGGCGGCCAGGACCAGCGCGAGCTCGGTGTTGCGCCGGGTCCGCACCGTCCGGCGGGGCCGGCCGGCGGTTCTCGTCACGGCGGAGGGAGTCGCCACGGACCGTCCTGGGTGTCCTGCTGCGGTGGTGGGCCGGCGCCGGGGTGACGATCGGGACGGACGGGCGAACGGGCCCGTCCGTCCCGACGTGAGCGGCCGGTCCGGTGGGTGCGGCTCAGGCGGAGGCCGGGGCGGGCTGCGGCCGGGAGGCCTCGACGGTGGCCTTGAGTTCGGCCTCCGCCTCGGCGGAGAGCGAGGTCTGGATGATCTGGCCGCCGTGGCGGGCCAGGGCCGGGACGACCTTGTCGGCCGTGGCCTTGCGAACCAGCAGGAACACCGCGGCGGTGCCCGGCTGGAGGTGCTGGGCGACCTCGCGCATGAAGTTGTCGTCCACCCCGATGTCGGTGGAGGCGCCGACCGCGGCACCCGCGGCACCGCCGACCGCCGCACCGAGGAACGGCATGAAGAACAGCAGGCCGATGACCCCGCCCCAGAGCGCCCCCGAGGCGGCACCCGCGCCCGTGGTGCTGGCCTGCTGGTGCAGCTTGATCCTGCCGTCCTCGCGGCGCTCCACGACGACCGCGTCCTCCAGGTCGATCAGCTTCTGCGTCTGCAGTCCGACCGCCTCGCTGCGCACCGCCTGGGCGGTGGCCAGATCCGGGTAGGCGATCGCGAAGAGGTTGCTCACGTGCTGGTCCTTCCAAAGCGTCGGATGTACCGGCCGGGGGCGGGTACCGGTGCGACGGCGCCCATGCCCCTTTCGTCACCCTAACGAGCACTATCCATATTTATTCGCTCTTCCATCCGGTGTGTCCCGTATTGCCGAACCGGCCGAGCGGAGCCGCGCCACCGTCCGGGCCGCGCCACCACGCCCGGCGCCACCCGCCCGACCGGCTCCGGGCGGCGCACGCCTGGGCAGCGGGCAGCGGACACCTGGGCACCGGGCAGCGCACGCCCGGGCACCGGACGGCCGATCTCCCACCGGCGCCCAGGAGTTCACGCCGGAGCCCGGCGGACCGCGCGGCGGACCGCGTTGGCCATGGCGAACTGATGATCCCTAGGATCGGGCGGGTGACTACCGGACGACGCCCGAAGGCCAGGCTCGGCAGCCTGCTTGCCGCCCTGGCGATAACAGGCGGCGCGCTGCTCAGCGGCCTGCCCGCCCATGCCGACGAACCATCAGCCGGCACCGCCGGCAAGGAAGCCCCCCGGGTCGACCTCGTCCTGGACGTCAGCGGCTCCATGCGGGCCACCGACATCCAGGGCAAGAGCCGCATCGCGGTGGCCCAGCAGTCCCTGAACGAGGTGATCGACGCCCTGCCCCCGGAGACCGACTTCGGCATCCGCACCCTCGGCGCCAACTACCCCGGCGACGACAAGACCCAGGGCTGCCTGGACACCAAGCAGCTCTTCCCGGTCGGCAAGACCAACAAGGTCGAGGCCAAGACCGCGGTCGCCACCCTGCGCCCGACCGGCTGGACCCCGATCGGCCTGGCCCTGCGCGGCGCGGCGCAGGACCTCGGCAAGGGCGAGACCACCCGCCGGGTGGTGCTGATCACCGACGGCGAGGACTCCTGCGCCCCGCCGGACCCGTGCGACGTGGCCCGCGAGCTCGCCGCCCAGGGCATCCACCTGGTGGTCGACACCCTCGGCCTGGCACACGACGACAAGACCCGCCAGCAGCTGCTCTGCATCGCCAACGCCACCGGCGGCACCTACACCGACGTCCGCACCCAGGAGCAGCTCACCGACAAGGTGAAGCAGCTCGTCGACCGCTCCAACGACACGTACACCGTGGCGCCGGTCAAGACCGCGGGCACCGACAAGTGCGAGAGCGCGCCCGTCCTCACCCCCGGCGTCTACAGCGACCGGGAGAAGTTCTCCGAGCACCGCGTCTACCGCGTCCCGGTCAAGGCCGGCCAGGAGCTGCGCGCCTCGGTCAGCGTCGCGCTCGACCGCGGCGTCGCCCGTGACTACGGCGTCCTGCTCCAGGCCACCAGCGCCACCGGCCAGGAGCTGGTCCGCGGCACCGACGCCGGCAGCGGCCGGACCGATGTGATCTCCACCGGTCTGCGCTGGTCCACCGACGACTCCAAGGGCTACACCTCCGCGACGCCCTCCGCCTCCCCGAGCGGCAAGCCGGAGACCACCGTCTGCCTGGTCGTCAGCAACTCGCTGGCCGCCCTGCCCGGCGTCCAGGCCGACCCCGGCCTGCCGCTGGAGCTGACGGTCGACCTGTCCGCCGCCTCGCCCGCCCCGGACGGAGCCGCGATGGGCCTCGGCCGCGGCTGGATCCTGCTGCTGGTGCTCACCCTGGCCGGCCTGCTGACCGGCCTGCTGTTCGGCTGGATCGCGCGCTGGCGGATCGCTGTCTGGCGGGAGAACTGACCATGCGTACCTCGACGACCCGCAGCGCCCTCCGCGGCGCGCTCGCCGCACTCGCCCTGCTCCCCGCGCTGGCCCTGGCGGCGCCGGCCGCCTCCGCCGCCTCGCCGTCCCCCTCCGCCAGTGCGAGCGGGACGCCCGCCCCGGCCACCAAGGCCGGGACGTCCTTCCTGACCGCCATCAACCTCGCCCCCGGCCAGGACGCCAAGGTCGCCGCCTCCACCGGCGACTACCTGTACTGGGCGTTCGGGGCCTCCGAGGGCCAGACCCCGACGGTCGGCCTGACCGTCGACCTGGCCCCCTCCGCCGACCGGCACGGCCCGCAGACCTGGAGCGTCGAGGTGTTCGACGGGCTGCGCCGCCGCCAGTCCTGCACCGCCGGCACCCAGAACGCCACCGCCGATCCGGCCGCCCCGTCGCTCGCGCTGAGCTGCACCCTGCGCGAGGTCCGCTCCTGGGCCGAGCCCTGGTCCGGCGACCCGCTGCCCGGCACCTACTACGTGCGGCTCTCGCTCGCCGACGCCCCGCAGCCGGATCTCGGCCTCGCCGCCGCCGTCCAACTGCGCGTCAGCGCCAAGGGCGACGCCGACAACGCCCAGCCGGAGGGCGGTGAGCTCAAGGCCCCGCTGGTCCCGCCGGTCGGTGGCGGCGCCGCGACCGCCAAGGCGGCCGCACCCGAGGAGCCCGAGGACCACTGGTACACCGGCTGGTTCTCCGGCTGGAACGGCCGCTGGTTCTGGACCCTGGGCGGCGGCGCGCTGGCGGCCCTGGCCGGTGTCGCGGGCTACACCCTCACCCGCCACCCGCGCGGCCGCCGGCCGGCCCGCTACGGCACCGTCCCGCCGCAGGCCGGCGCCCCGCAGCCGGGCCCGTACGCGGGCTCGGGCCAGCCCTGACCCGACACGCACCCTCCCGAGGGCCGGCCGGAGCCTTCCGGCCGGCCCTCGGCCGTCTCGCCGCCCGCACCGCACCGCCCTAGGCTCGAACCATGACCCGGCAGCCGGACGGCAGGATCGTGGTCGGCGTGGACGGCTCCCCGCTCTCCCTCGCCGCCGTCCGCTGGGCCGCGCGGCTGGCCGCGCTCACCGGCGGCCCGCTGGAGGCGGTGACGGTCTGGGAGTTCCCCTGCCTGCTGGGTGAGCACGGCCTCGTCCCGCCCCCGCTGGACGGCTTCGGTCCCGAGCGGCACGCCGCCCGGATCCTCGACGAGACGCTGGCCGCCGCCCTCTCCCCCGCGCCGGCCGTCCGGCGCCGCCTCAAGGCCGGGGCCCCCGGCCCCGCGCTGGCGAGTGCCGCCGAGGGCGCCGCGGTACTCGTCCTCGGCAGCCGCGGCCGCGCCGCGCCGCCCGGCGCCGCCCTCGGCACCGTCACCCAGTACTGCGTGCACCACGCCTCGTGCACCGTGGTGGTGGTCAGGTGATCATCGTCACAGCCCCGACATCCGCGCCCCCGCGGCCCGCTGACGCCCGGTCCGTCGCGGCTTCCGGCACAACGCAGAAGTCCCGCCCGATCTGATCGATCGGGCGGGACTTCCTGTTGGGTGGAGCTGAGGGGATTCGAACCCCTGACCCCCTCGATGCGAACGAGGTGCGCTACCGGACTGCGCCACAGCCCCAACGAGATGAAACTTTAGCACCTTTCCGAGGGGGCTCGTGACCACTCCGGAGCACCGGCCGGCCGGGGGCGCGGGAGCACCCCCGGCCGGTCACTCATTGGCGGCGCGCGGACGCGACTCGGCGGCGGAGGACTCGGCGTACTGGTCGAAGAGCGGGGTGGTGCGCCCTTCGGTCGGACGCGGCTCCGCCGGACGCGATTCCGCCGGACGTCCGGCGGTCCAGGTGCCGGGGGCCGACAGGTCGAGACCCCGGGAGACCCGGGGCGCCACCGGAGCCGTCACATAGGTCGGCAGCGGGACGGGGACGGGCTCCCAGGAGTCCGGGCCGGCCGCACCGCGCTCGCGCATGCCGTCGACCCACTCCTCGTGCTCGGTCGCCTCCGCGAGCACCGAGGCGGACGCGGGGCCGGCCGGCCGGGCCGGCGCCGGCGCCCGGTCGTGGTCGGTGGCGAGCCGCAGGTGCGGCCGCCCCCGGCCGGCCGGGGGCGCGACGGCGGGGGCCGGCGGCGGCTCCTCCTCAGTCGGGCGGGCCTCGGCGCGCTGCCGCTCGCGCTTGCGCAGCCGCTCGGCGGCCTGGGCGGCCCGGGCGCGGTCGATCTTCACCTCGTACCGCAGGCGCTCCAGCTTGCGCAGGTGGCCGATGTAGAGCGTGAGGAGGGTCGCCGGCACGGCCGGGACCCAGAGGAAGGCCAGGCCGGACACCGCCGCGACGACCGCGCCGAGGGCGAAGGCCAGGAAGAGCACGGTGACCATCCGGCGCCGCCGGGCCAGCAGCCGCGCCCGGGGCTCGATCCCGACCCGCCCCCCGGTCGGGCGCTCGGGGGCCCGGACCGCGGGCCGGGCGGGCTCCGCCTCCCGCTCCGGCTCCGGCTCCGCCACTCCCCCACCGGCGGGATCGCCGACGGGGCCGGGGTCGCCGTCGGGGTCGCCGGGGGCGGCCTCGTCCCGTACGGGAGGGCCGTCGTCATTGCTCTGCTCGTCACGCGGTTCGTCGCCCAGGGCCCGGGATGCCCGCCGCTCCAGCGCCGAACGCCCGGCCAGCAGGCGAATGGCGGTGCTGAAGCGTTCCGTCGGGCGCGCCTCATTGAGCTCGTCCTGCCTGCGGAGCCACATGGGCACCAGATAGGCGGCCCAGGCCCCTACGATGACGGCGTAGATAAGGCCGCTACTGCTCACGTTTCACACCGTACGGGCGACGGGGAAGGCCTGGCAGCAATTTGGCACGGCGTGTCGTGTGATCAAGCTGATTCTCCGACTATTTTGCCGGTATTTGTGCCCGTCCGTCGCCACGCCGATGCCATATCGATATTTCTTTCGAACATATATTCAATTATGTGGCCGTCGGGCGGAACTGAGCGTCCGCCAGCGTTCCAGCATCCCCTCGGGGACCTCCTCGGCGGTCAGGGCGTACACGAGGTGGTCGCGCCAGTCGCCGTCGATGTGCAGATAGCGCGGCCGCATTCCCTCCGAGCGGAACCCCAGCTTTTCCACCACCCGGCGGCTCGGCCCGTTCTCCGGCCGGATGCAGACCTCGATCCGGTGCAGTCCCAGCGTGCTGAAGCAGTGGTCCACCGAAAGCGCCACGGCCGCCGGCATGATGCCCCGGCCGGCCACCGCCTCGTCGATCCAGTAGCCGACGTTGGCCGAGCACATCGAGCCCCAGGTGATCCCGCCGACGGTCAGCTGGCCGACCAGCCGGCCCTGGTGGAGCACCACGAAGGGCAGCATCCGCCCGGCCGAGGCCTCGCCGCGCAGGAAGCGGACCATCTGCCGGTACGTCGGGCGCGGGCCGGTGCCGCGGGCGGCCGGGCCGGGCGGCACGGTGGCCTCCCAGCGGCGGAGCCAGTCCCGGTTGCGGCGGCTGACCTCCTGCCACTCCCGCTGGTCACGGGCCCGGATCGGGCGCAGCGCGAGGTCCCCCTCGTGGAGTTCTACCGGCCAACCGGCGTTCAGTGCGCGCTCCCGGAAGCAGGTGCGTCCGGCCGGGGGTGGTCCCCGCCGCCGAGTTGGTCGACGGCGTGCGCGAGCAGCGGCTCCAGGACGGCCAGGCCGTCCTTGACGCCGCCGGTCGAGCCCGGCAGGTTGACGATCAGGGTACGTCCGGCGAGGCCGGCCAGCCCCCGGGAGAGCGCGGAGGTCGGGACCTTCTCGCGGCCGTACGCCCGGATGGCCTCGGCGATGCCGGGGATCGGCCGGTCGATCACCCGGGCGGTCATCTCGGGGGTGAGGTCCATCGGGGAGATGCCGGTGCCGCCGGTGGTCAGCACCACGTCGTACCCGGCCGCGACGGCTTCGCGCAGAGCCGCCTCGACCGGCTCGCCGTCCGGCACCACCCGGGGGCCGTCGACGGTGAAGCCCATCGCGCCCAGGCCCGCGACCAGGAGCGGGCCGCCCCGGTCCGCGTAGACGCCGGCCGAGGCGCGGTTGGAGACGGTGACGGCCAGCGCCCTCATGACCGGCGCGCTCATGCCCGGCGTGTCACCGACCGGCGCGCTCATGCCGGGCCCTCGGCGAACCAGTCGCCGCTCTTGCCGCCGGTCTTGCTGAGCACCCGGACGGACTCGACGGCGGCGCCCTTGTCGACGGCCTTGACCATGTCGATCACGGTGAGCCCGGCCACCGCGACGGCGGTGAGCGCCTCCATCTCGACGCCGGTGCGGTCGGCGGTCCGCACGGTGGCGGTGATCTCGACCGCGTCGTCGGTGACGGTCAGCTCGACCTTCACCCCGGAGACCGCGATCGGGTGGCAGAGCGGGATCAGGTCCGGGGTCCTCTTGGCCCCCATGATCCCGGCGATCCGGGCGACGGCGAGGGCGTCGCCCTTGGGCACGCCCTCGCCGCGCAGCAGCTCGACCACGCGGGGGGAGACCCGGACCCGGCCAGCCGCGACCGCGGTCCGCGCGGTGGTGGCCTTCTCGGAGACGTCGACCATCCGGGCCGCGCCCTGGTCGTCGACGTGGGTGAGGCGGTCGCCGGGGGGTGAGGTGGTCACGGAAGGCTCCAGGGGGCGCGCAGATCGAATACCGCGCTACCGTACTCCTCACTCCGGCCAGGGCGTGGGACGGCCCGTGTCAGCGGGCGAGACGGGCCGGTCGCCGGCCGCCCTCAGCCGCCCAGCAGGACGACGTCCACCTCGCTGCCGGCGGGGAGTTCGGTGACGTCCTCCGGGACGGTGATCAGGCAGTCCGCCCTGGCCAGCGCGCCGACCAGGTGCGACCCCTCGCCGCCGACCGGCTCCACCACGCCGTCGGCCGCCGCGTACCGGCCGCGCAGGAACTGCCGGCGGCCGGCGGGCGAGCGCAGCGCCACCGGGCAGAGCGCCCGGACCACCGGGCGGTGGACGTCGGCGGCGCCGAGCATGGTCCGGATCACCGGGCGGACGAAGAGTTCGAAGGAGATGTAGGCGCTGACCGGGTTGCCGGGCAGGGCCAGCAACGGGACCCCCGCCCCGGCACCGATCCGGCCGAAGCCCTGCGGCTTGCCGGGCTGCATCCGCAGCCGGCGGAACTCGACACCGTTGGCTCCGCTGTAGGACTCGAAGACCTCCTTGACCACGTCGTACGCGCCGACGCTGACGCCGCCGCTGGTGACGATCAGGTCGGCCCGGCCGAGCTGGTCCTCCAGGACGGCGCGCAGGCGCGCCGCGTCGTCCGGGACCCCGCCGACGCGGTAGGCGATGGCCCCCGCGTCCAGGGCGGCGGCGGTGAGGGTGAAGCTGTTGGAGTCGGCGATCTGCCCGGGGCCGACCGGCTCGCCGGGCTGGACCAGCTCGCTGCCGGTGGACAGCACCACCACGCGCGGGCGGGGGCGGACCTTGACGGTGGCCCGGCCGATCGCGGCGAGCAGGCCGAGCTGGGTCGGGCCGAGCCGGGTGCCGGCCTCCAGGATCCGGTCGCCGGCGGTGACGTCGCTGCCGCGGCGGCGGATGTGGGCGCCCTCGGAGACCGGGCGCAGCACCCGGACCTCCTCGTCCTCGACCGGGGCGCCCATCGCGTCGGCGGCCTGGCCGGTACCGCTGCCGCCGTCGGTCCACTCGACCGGGGCGACGGCCTGGGCGCCGGGCGGGACGGGGGCGCCGGTCATGATCCGGGCGGCCTGGCCGGGGCCGACCTTGGGCAGTTCGGCGGCGCCGGCGGCGATGTCGCCGACCACCGAGAGCACCGAGGGGTACTCGGTGGTGGCGCCGGCGGTGTCCGCGGTGCGGAGGGCGTAGCCGTCCATCGAGCTGTTGTCGAAGGGCGGCAGGTCACCGTCGGCGAGGACGTCCTCGTCGAGCCGGCAGCCCTGGGCGTCGAGCAGCTGGAGCTCGATCGCGGGCAGCGGACCGACGGCGGCCAGGACGTCGGCGAGGTGCTCGTCGACGGTCCACAGGCGGGCCGGGCGGGCGGCCGGTGCCGGGTCCGCGGCTCCGTCGCAGCAGGCTGCGGCGGTGGGGTTGTTCTCCGTGGACCCGGTCATCGGCGCTCTCGCTCTCTGTCGGTGTGTCAGTCCTGAAGCTCGGAGGCGACGAACTCACGGAGCCAGGAGCGGAACTCCGGGCCCAGGTCCTCGCGCTCGGAGGCCAGTCGGACGATAGCGCGCAGGTAGTCCGCGCGGTCACCGGTGTCGTAACGGCGGCCCTTGAACAGCACGCCGTGCACCTGGCCGCCGCTCTCCGGGGCGCGGGTGGTCAGCTCGCGCAGGGCGTCGGTGAGCTGGATCTCGCCGCCGCGGCCGGGCGGGGTCTCGCGCAGCACGTCGAAGACCGAGGGGTCGAGCACGTAGCGGCCGATGACCGCGTAGTTCGACGGGGCGTCGGCCGTCTCGGGCTTCTCGACCAGGTCGGTCACCTGGAAGACGTCCTCGCCGAAGCCGTTCGCCTTGACGGCCGCGCAGCCGTACAGGTGGATCTGGGCGGGGTCGACCTCCATCAGGGCGACGACCGAGCCGCCGAGCTCCTGCTGGACCTCGATCATGCGGGCCAGCAGCGGGTCGCGCGGGTCGATCAGGTCGTCGCCGAGCAGGACGGCGAAGGGCTGGCCGGCGACGTGCTGCTCGGCGACCGAGACGGCGTGGCCGAGGCCCTTCGGGTCGCCCTGGCGGACGTAGTGCATGTTGGCCAGGTCGACGGACTCGCGCACCCGGCGCAGCCGGTCCTGGTCACCCTTGCGGGCGAGCAGCTCCTCCAGCTCGTAGGCGCGGTCGAAGTGGTCCTCGAGAGCGCGCTTGTTACGGCCGGTGACCATCAGTATGTCGGACAGCCCGGCGGCGGCCGCCTCCTCGACGACGTACTGGATCGCCGGCTTGTCGACGACCGGCAGCATCTCCTTCGGAGTGGCCTTGGTGGCCGGGAGGAAGCGGGTGCCCAGTCCGGCCGCGGGGACCACGGCCTTGGTAACCGGAATTCGGGAGCTGATCGTCGTCATGCGTTTACCTTACTAAGGCATGTTTTCGCCCGGCCGAGCGCGGTTGGACCGGCTATGACAGCACGTCGCTGGGCCCGGCCACGGTGGCAGGCAAAGGGGAAGTGCCGGGTGAGGCGAGGGGGTCCTCTCCGGCACAGGGCGACACACTACCCGGCTTTTCCGAACGGTCACGCTCGGCTTCGGAGCCGCCGAGTGGCCGGGACGAGGCGGCCGCGCGCCAGCAGTCCCCACCGGCCGCGCGGGCCTCGGCCAGGGCCCGGTCGGCGGCCCGGAGCAGGACCGCCGCATGGGTGCCGTCCCGGGGCAGCACGGCGACGCCGAGGGCGGCGGTCAGCCCGTTGCCCTGCGGGTGACGGCCCTCGCGCGGGCCGGAGGACCAGTCCAGCAGCAGGTGCCGGCGGACCGACCAGACCAGCCGTTCGGCGACGTGCGCCGCGCCCTGGGCGCCGGTGTCCGGCAGCACGACCAGGAACTCCTCGCCGCTGTACCGGCCGAGGGTGTCGGAGCGGCGGATCTCCATGCCGAGCCGCTGGGCGAGGTCGCGCAGTATCGCGTTGGCCCGGGCCCGGCCGTGCTCGTCGATGACCGCGTCGAAGCCCGTGATGTCCAGCAGCAGCACGGCCAGCGGGTGCGGGCCGTCCTGCTGGCCGGCCTGCTCGGCACGGCGGGCGCGCTCGATCTCCCGGTCCAGGGTGAGCTGCAGGTGGCGGTAGTTCCAGACCCCGGTGACCGGGTCGCAGGAGGCCGTGCGCTCCAGCTCGGCGCAGCGGGCCTCCAGCTCGGCGACCTGCCCGCGCAGCCCGGCCTCGCGGTCGGCGGCCTCGCCGTCGGCCCGGCGCAGTCGCCACCCCAGCACGGCGGCACCGGCCAGCGCCGGGGCGCTCAGCGCGGCCAGGGCCTGGACCAGCAACGGGGTCGACATCGGGGCGCCTTCCGCGTGTCAGGCTCTGAGCGTCACGGGCACAGAGCTGTGGAGGATCCCATGCACAACGAGAAGAGCGCGCTGAGGACACGGCTGCTGGCCGAGCGACGGGCGCTGCCACCGCAGGAGCGGGAGCGGGCGGCGCGCGCGCTGGCCGGGCACGCCGGGGAGCTGGCGGCGCCGGGTGCCACGGTGGCCGCGTACGTGTCGGTCGGCGCCGAGCCGGGCACCCGGCCGCTGCTGGACGCGCTGCTGGCGCGCGAGGTCCGGGTGCTGCTGCCGGTCCTGCTGCCCGACAACGACCTGGACTGGGCCGCGTACGAGGGGCCGGAGGCGCTGGCGCCGGCCGGGCGCGGGCTGCTGGAGCCGGTCGGCGGGCGGCTCGGGCCGGAGGCCGTGACCACGGCGTCGCTGGTGCTGCTGCCGGGCCTGGCGGTGGACCGGCAGGGGCTGCGGCTGGGGCGCGGCGGCGGCTCGTACGACCGGGTCCTGGCCCGGCTCGGGCGGGCCGGGGCACGCCCGCTGCTGGCGGTGCTGCTGTACGAGCACGAGCTGGTGGCGAGTGTGCCGGCCGAGCCGCACGACCTGCCGGTGGACCTCGCCCTCACGCCGTCCGGGCCGCACCGGCTCGGGTGACGGCCCCGGTGACGACGGCGGCCCCGCGCCCCGGGATCCGGGGGGCGGGGCCGCCGTAGCGGGCCGGACTCGCTCAGCCGGTGGTCAGCACCAGCTTGTTCTTGGCCGACTTCTCGACCGCGTCGGGCGAGTAGGACCAGGTCAGCAGCTTGCCCTTGAGCCAGAGGTCGGTCTGGTCGTTGTAGTTGGGGTGGAACGCGTGACCGGAGGCGCCGCCGACGTTGACCCAGCGCGACGCGTCGAAGTCGCTCAGGTCGACGACCATCCGCATCGACGGGATCCAGTCCACCTCGTAGCCGGCCGCCGCGTTCCAGCCCGCCGCGTCGACCGCCCCCGAGCCGCCGGAGAGGCGGTACGGGCCGCGGTTGAGCAGCCGCTGGACGAGGCCGGAGGCGATCGAGGAGTCGTCGCTGCCCATGGTCTGTTCGCGCAGCGTCAGCTTGTGCAGACGGCCCCAGCTCCAGGTGGAGACGTCCTTGCTGAGCAGCGCGGTGAGGTCCTGCCGGGCATTCTTCATTGCCTCGGCGAGCAGGTTGTCGAGGCCCTTCTGCTCGTGGTGGTCCGAGTCGATGTACGTCCACCAGCCGCTGTCGGGCTTCTCCAGCTGCTGGCGCACCACCTCGGTCCAGCGGTCGCCGCCGTCCGGCTGGGCCTTGCCCGGGTCGCGGGTGCCGCACTCGGTGACGATCTGGGTGCTGCTGTCCGGCTTGGTCGGATCGGTCTGCCGGCGGACCAGCAGGCAGTTGTCCTTGGCGCGCAGATCGGCCGGGAACTTCTGGCCGAAGGAGAGGCTGAGCAGCTGGCGCCAGACGCCGTTGTAGTAGGCGGCGGCGGCCGAGTCGGCGTCCTGGTGGAAGTTCCAGTCCTTCAGCAGGTCCTGCGCCTCACGCACGTACGGGTCGTCGATCCGCACCTTGAGCAGCAGCGGGACCAGTGTCCTGGCCAGGATGCTGGTGTTGTCGAGCTGCATCTCCTGCATGTCGTCCGGCGAGATCTTGCCGTTGTTCTTGAGCTTGGCCTCGATCTGGTCGGTGATCTCCTTGGCCCGGGTGCCGTACTCCCAGTCCTTGGTCAGCAGGTACTTGTACGACGGGTCGACCACGGCCTGGTTGGCGGTGACGATGTAGCCGGCCGACGGGTTGCGGGTGAAGGGCAGCGCCGTGAACGGGACGGAGCCCTTCCACTGGTAGGCGGAGTCCCAGCCGGGCGCCGGGTAGCCGCCGTCGCCCTTGCCGCGCACCGGGACGTTGCCGGGGGCCTGGTAGCCGATGTTCTCGGCGTCGGCGTAGATCAGGTTCTGGGCGGGGACGGCGAAGTCCTTGGCGGCGGCCCGGAAGTCCTCCCAGCCCTTGGCGCGGTCCAGCGTGAAGACCGCGTCCATGGTCTTGCCCGGTTCGAGCGCCGTCCACTGCAGGGCGACGCCGTAGCCGGTGGTCGAGCGGTCCGGGGCGGAGGTGCCGTTCGGGGCGTACTTGCCGACGTTCTGCTGCTCGGTGCTCTGGTCGGAGATCAGCGGCGCGCCGGTCTGGGTGGTGCGCACGGTGATGGTGCGGTCCTCGCCGCCGGCCACCTTGATGGTCTCCTTGCGCAGCTTGAACTTCACCTCCTTGCCGTCCACCAGGTAGGTGTCCGGGCCGGTGACCTTCTCCAGGTAGAGGTCGGTGACGTCCGCGCCGAGGTTGGTGAAGCCCCAGGCGATGTCCTTGTTGTGGCCGATCATCACGCCCGGCATGCCGGCGAAGGTGAAGCCCGAGACGTCGTACTGGCAGGCGGCCGAGACGGTGCGGCAGTGCAGGCCCATCTGGTACCAGACCGAGGGCAGGCCGGGGCCGAGGTGCGGGTCGTTGGCGAGCAGCGGCTTGCCGGTGGTGGTGTGCGAGCCGGCCACCACCCAGGAGTTGGACCCGATGCCCTGGCCCTGCCGGCCGAGCAGTTGCGGCATCGCGTCGATCCGGTCGGTGACGTCCTTGAACAGCGCCTTGGTCGCGGCCGCGCCCTGGGCGGTGCCGCCGCCGCCGGCGGTGGTGCCGGTACCGGCCGGCGCGGCGCCGTCCGCCGGGCGGTAGGTGTCGCCCGCCACGGTGCCGGTCTTCACGATCGTGCCGTTGCGCGCGTACGGGTACTCCGGGTACAGCTCGGCGATCTTCTCCGGGCTGAAGTCCTGGGCGAGCAGCGAGCGGTCGATCTCCTCCTGGAGGTTCCCGGAGAGGTTCCAGGCCATCGCCTTCAGCCAGGCCACCGAGTCGACCGGGGTCCACTGCTCGGGCTTGTAGTCACCGTTCGCGACACCGAGCAGGGCGTACTCCAGGGAGGCGCCGGCGCCGCCCGGGTGCTCGCCGAGCCAGGCGTTGACGCCGTCCGCGTAGGCCTGGAGGTACTTCTTGGTCTCGGGCGACAGCTGGGAGTCGAACTCCTTCTGCGCCACGTCGCGCCAGCCCATGGTGCGGATGAAGGAGTCCGTCTCGACCTGGCTGTCGCCGAACATCTCGGAGAGCCGGCCCGCGGTGATGTGCCGTCGGACGTCCATCTCCCAGAACCGGTCCTGGGCCTGGACGTAGCCCTGGGCGCGGAAGAGGTCCTCCGAGGTGTCGGCGTAGAGCTGGGGGATGCCGTTGGCATCGCGCTTCACGTCGACGGGCGCGCTCAGGCCCGCCACCTTGACGCTGCCGTCCACCTCCGGGAAGGACGCGCGCACCGCGGCCACCCCCTGGTAGCCGCCGTAGCCGGCGCCGGCCACCAACAGCACGACCAGCACGATCACGATCAGACGGGCGCGCCGGAACTTCTTCGAGCGGGGCATCTGGGTCCTTGCGGTCCTCGACTGGGGGGCGGGCGGGCATGTCCAGGGCACTCGGCCGGGACAGGGCACCACATTAGGCCGACTCGGCTGGCGGGCGTGCACGGGGGACGCTCACGGTGGGATCGGAGGAGGTCAGCGAAGGGACGGAGGAGACCCGTGTGAACAGCGAAGCTAAAGATATGGCAAAATGTTAGACTGAGTAACGATCCGCTAGGGGACCAATCGCCCCGGCCGGTCGGCTCCCTCCGGCCTCACCGCCGACAGACACCCCGCCCGCCCCCAGCCTCCGAGGTGCCCCTGCGTGAATGTCGACCACCTGAACCAGCTGCTCCTCGAGTTCTCCGTGATCCTGCTGGTCGCGGTGGTCGCCGTGCGCATCTCGACTCGGTCCGGACTGCCGAGCCTGCTGATCTACCTCGGCATCGGCGTCGCGCTCGGCCAGAACGGCCTCGGCTTCGCCTTCAACAACGCCGAGCTGACCCAGGTGATCGGCTACGCCGCCCTGGTCGTCATCCTGGCCGAGGGCGGTCTCAAGACGAGCTGGCGTGAGGTCAGACCGGTGATGCCGGCCGCCACGGTGCTCGCCACCGTCGGCGTCGGCATCAGCGTCTTCGTGACCGCCGCCGGCGCGCACTGGCTGGTCGGCCTGGACTGGCGGACCTCCATGCTGCTCGGCGCGATCGTCTCCTCGACCGACGCGGCCGCCGTCTTCTCCGTCCTGCGGATGGTGCCGCTGCCGCACCGGCTGACCGGGCTCCTGGAGGCCGAGTCCGGCTTCAACGACGCGCCCGTGGTCATCCTGGTCGTCGCCTTCGCCACCACCGGTGAGCTGGACTCCTGGTACGTCCTGATCGGCACGATCGTCGCCGAGCTGGCGATCGGCGCCGCGGTCGGCCTCGCGGTCGGCAAGCTGGGCGCGTTCGGGATCAAGCACGTCGCGCTGCCGTCCTCCGGCCTCTACCCGATCGCCGTCCTGGCGCTCACCGTGCTCGCCTACGCCGGCGGCGCGCTGCTGCACGGCTCCGGCTTCCTCGCCGTCTACATCAGCGCGGTCATCCTGGGGAACTCCAAGCTGCCGCACGGCCCGGCGGTCCGCGGTTTCGCCGACGGCCTGGCCTGGATCGGGCAGATCGGCATGTTCGTGCTGCTCGGCCTGCTCTGCACCCCCGCCACCATGGGCTCGGCCGTGGTGCCCGCACTGGTGATCGGCGGCGTGCTGGTCTTCCTGGCCAGGCCGCTGTCGGTGGTGCTCACGCTCACCCCGTTCAAGCTGCCCGGCCGCGAACAGGCGCTGCTCAGCTGGGCCGGGCTGCGCGGGGCGGTGCCCATCGTGCTGGCCACCATCCCGATGGTGTCGGGTGCGCCGATGGCCCAGGACGTCTTCAACATCGTCTTCATCCTGGTCGTGGTCTTCACCCTGCTCCAGGGCCCGACCCTGCCCTGGGTCGCCAAGTGGCTGAAGGTCTCCGAGGGCTCGATGGGCCAGGACCTCGGCATCGAGTCCGCACCCCTGGAGAAGCTGCACGGACACCTGCTGTCGGTGGCACTGTCGCCGACCTCCAGGATGTCCGGCGTGGAGATCGGCGAGCTGCGGCTGCCGGCCGGCGCGGCGGTCACCCTGGTGGTCCGGGAAGGGAGCAGCTTCGTCCCGGACAAGGCCACCGTGCTGCGCGGCGGCGACGAACTGCTGGTCGTCACCACGGACGAGGTGAGCGAGGCAGCCGAGCGGCGGCTGCGGGCCGTGGACAAGGGCGGCAAGCTCGCCGGGTGGCTGTACGGCCGGTGACCATCGGGGCTTCGCCCAGCATTCACCCGCCGTCGGCGGGACAGATGTGGATGTCCTCTGTATGGTGGGGGAAAGCGCGTCATCTACGCGCGTATATGTAGAACGATCGACACACCCCAGCATCTGTCTGAAGCAGAGTTGGCGCGACCGCTCGGCGGCCGCGGCCCGGACCTCGGTAACCACGCCGGGCCGGCCCGGTAACTACCCCGGTCGACGCGCGAGAGGACGACTCTCGGCGCCGTCGGGGCCACCCCATGCCCCTTCCGCGCTACCAGGCAGCAGGAAGGACGACCGTGACGGCCCGCCGAACGGTCGACAACACCGCGGACACCCGCGCCACCCAGGTCACGCGCCCGGACACCCGACCGGACACCGAGACCGCCACCGACCGGGGCGCACCCGCCCGGGTCGGGTACGGCGCACTGCTGCGCACCCCCGGGGCCTGGACGTTCCTCGCCCCCGCCCTCGCCGCGCGGCTCCCGTACGCGATGCTCAGCCTGGGCATCGTCCTGCTGGTCCTGGACACCCACGGCTCGTACGGCACGGCCGGCAGCGTCGCGGCGGTCTCGGCCGTCGCCCAGGCCTTCATCGGCCCGCAGACCGGCCGGCTGGCCGACCGCTACGGCCAGGCCGCCGTGCTCGTCCCGAGCGTGATCGTGCACGCCGTCTCGGTCGGCACGCTGATCGCGCTGGCGCTGGGCCACGCCCCGGTCTGGACCCTCTTCCTCGCCGCCGCCCCGGCCGGCGCCAGCGTGCCGCAGGTCGGCGCGATGGTGCGCGCCCGCTGGGTCGCCAAGCTCTCCGCGGAGGGCGCGGGGCAGTCGGCCCCGGGCCTGTCGGCGGCCAAGCTGAACACCGCGTTCGCCTTCGAGTCCGTGACCGACGAGTTCACCTTCGTGATCGGCCCGGTGCTCGCCGGCGCCATCGCCACCTCGGTCACCCCCGCCGCCGGACTGATCGCCGAGGCCGCGCTGACCGTGGTCGGCGGGCTCGCCTTCGCCGCCCAGCGGCGCACCGCGCCGGCCCGCCACCCGCACCAGCCCGGCGCCCGGCGCGTCTCCGCGCTCTCCTCACCCGGCGTCCGGCTGCTGGCCGGCGCGTTCCTGGGCGTCGGCACCGTCTTCGGCGCGATGCAGGTCTCGGTGACCGCCTTCACCGAGTCGGTCGGCCAGCCCGGGGCCAACGGCACCGTGTACGGGATCTTCGCCGGCGGCTCGATGCTGGCCGGCGTGCTGTACGGCATGGTCGCCTGGCGCCGGGCCGCCCGGCACCGGATGCTCGCCAGCTACGCCCTGCTGGTCCTGGGCTGCTCGACGCTCTGGGCGATGCCCAACCTGGTCGCGCTGTCCGTGGCCGGACTGGTCTGCGGTCTGGCCATCGCGCCGACGCTGATCACCGGGTACACCCTGGTCGAGACGCTGGTCGCGGACGGCGCCAAGACCGAGGCCTTCACCTGGCTGACCGGTGCCATCGGGCTGGGCCTGGCCGTCGGGTCCACCGCGGCCGGGCGGCTGATCGACGGGCACGGGCCGTCGGCCGGGTTCCTGGTGCCGATGGCCGGCGCCGGACTGGGCCTGGTCGCGCTCGTCTCGCTGCGCCACCTGCTGGTCGCGCCGGGTGCGCCGAGCACGGTGGTCGCGTCCGTCGGCGAGCGGAGCGCGGCGCCGCAGCTGGTCGGGGCGGCCAAGGGCTGAGCGGCGGCGGCGCGGCACGGGGCGCTGGGCGTCGGGCCGGCCTGCGGGGCGCTGGGCGGGGTGCCCGGCCCGGGCGGGGCGGGCCCGCACCCGGCCGGGCCCGGCCGGGTGCGGGAACGGACTCTTCGGCGCGCCCCCGGCTCATCTCACATTCGAGTCGCTGGACTGATCCAGCGGAATGCCGCATCATTGACCATCGTTAGCACTCATCAGGCGAGAGTGCCAGGAGGAAGACAAGTGCCCACGTACCAGTACCAGTGCACCGAGTGCGGCAACGGCCTGGAGGCGGTGCAGAAGTTCACCGACGAGGCGCTGACCACGTGCCCCGACTGCCAGGGACGACTCCGCAAGGTCTTCTCGGCCGTGGGTGTGGTCTTCAAGGGCTCCGGCTTCTACCGGACCGACAGCCGTTCGTCGTCCAGCAGCTCCGTGAGCACCGGTTCGTCGACGGCCGCGAGCTCGTCGGCGTCCTCGACCTCGTCGACGTCCTCGTCCTCGGGTGGCTCGGCCGCCGCGGCGAGCCCGGCTCCGGCGGCGAAGCCGGCCGGCTGAGTCCAGACTTCGGAAGGCCCGTGGGCCCGCGCCACCGCGCGACCCACGGGCCTTCCGGCTGCCCGGGTACGGGTGGCGGGGGCTGGGGGCGCGGGGGCTGGGGGGGGCGCGGGCGCGGGCGCGGGCGCGGGTCAGCCCACCGCATCGTCAACCGGCCGCAGGTCGACTAGCTCGCGCGGGTGTACGAAGTTGTCCACAGGGCCGAGTTGTCCACAGGCTGGGGACAGGGCTTTCGTCGAGCGCGCGGACCGCGCAGAGTCTGCGTCGGAAGAGCCGGTCCGCCCCGCGGGCCGGCGCCCTGCGACCACGGCGGTGCCCATGTCGACCACGAGCCTCCCCCTGCGCCTTCCCCTGCCGCTCCCCGCCCCGGCCGTCCCGCCACGACGGGAGGTCCCGCCGTTCCCGCCGATCCGACGCGGCGGCGGCCGCCTCCACCGGCTCCGCCGGGCCGCCCGGCACCGGGCCGGGGCAGCCGCCCTGCTGCTGCTCACACTGGCGGCCGCGTCGGCCTGGGGGCCCGCCCGGGCGGGTCTGTCCCCGCCGGGCGCCGCGCCGATCGGCCGGACGGGTTGTCAATCGGGTGCCCTTGAAGATCACCCGTAACCGGACAACGACTTCGTCGTTCACGCGGCATGAAAGGCTTCAAGGAATTCCTGCTGCGCGGAAATGTCGTCGAACTCGCCGTCGCCGTCGTCATCGGCGCGGCATTCACCAACATCATCAACGCCTTCGTCAAGGGCGTGATCAATCCGATCGTCGGCGCCTTCGGGGCCAAGGACCTGGGCACCTACAGCTCGTGCCTCAAGGGGCCCTGCGAGGTGAGCGCGACCGGCGAGGTCACGACCGGCATCTTCATCCTCTGGGGCTCCGTGCTGAGCGCCGTCCTGCAGTTCGTCATCACCGCGGCCGTCGTCTACTTCTTCCTGATCCTGCCCATGAACAGGCTCGCCGCCAGGCGCAAGAGCCTCGCCGAGATCCAGGCCGAGGCCGAGGCCAAGGAGGTCGTCCTGCTCACCGAGATCCGCGACGCGCTGGTCACGCAGCAGCGCTGAGCGGTTCCCCGTCAGTCGCCGTGGTGCGGCGGGCGCTGGCTCAGGTACCAGTCCAGTCCCCGTCCACCACTCTCCCCCGCCCCCGGGCGCCCTCCCCAGCCGGCGTCGGTGTCGTCGGCGGACTGCTGGTCCAGCGGGTCCCGGAACACCAGCCGGGCCTTCGTCACCGCCTCGGCACCGACAGCCGCGGCCTCGTCCACCGTCGTCACCGTCTCCGCGTCATCCGTCCTGTCGGCGCCGTCCACGCCGTCCCGCCCGGGCTTCTGCTCGGCCACCGGCCCGCCTCCGTCTCGCACATGGTCCACTCCTCCAGCCTAGAAGCTTCCGCCCCGGCCCACGCCCGGTCTCCGAACGCGCGTGGGGCCCGGCGCGGAGCACGTCCCCACCGGGCCCTGCCGGTGACCGACGGCGCGGGCCCGGCCGCACCGTCCGTCGCTGCGGCGCGAAGGCCACCGTCGGCGCTCCGGAACGCCGTCAGGCGGCCTCGAAGCCCGCGTGGTCGGCGATCCGCTTCAGCTCGGCCAGCGCGTGCTTCTCGATCTGGCGGATCCGCTCGCGGGTCAGCCCGTGCTGCTTGCCGACCTCGGTCAGCGTCCGCTCGCGGCCGTCCTCCATCCCGTACCGCGACCGGATGATCGAGGCCGTCCGGTCGTCCAGGCGCCCGATGAGACCGTCCAGCTCCTCCCGGCGGAGCATGACCATCACGGCGTCCTCGGGGGAGGTCGCCCCGGTGTCCTCGACCAGGTCGCCGAACTGGGTCTCGCCCTCGTCGTCGACCGACATGTTGAGGCTCACCGGGTCACGCGCCCAGTCCAGGACGTCCTTGATCCGTGCCTCGGTGGTGTCCAGTTCGGCCGCGATCTCGGCCGGCTCGGGCTCGCGGCCCAGCTCCTTGGACTTCTCTCGCTGGACCCGCCGGATCCGGCCGAGTTCCTCGACCAGGTGGACGGGCAGCCGGATGGTGCGCGACTGGTCGGCGATGGACCGGGTGATCGCCTGCCGGATCCACCAGGTGGCATAGGTGGAGAACTTGAAACCCTTGGCGTAGTCGAACTTCTCCACCGCCCGCACCAGGCCGGCGTTGCCCTCCTGGATGAGGTCCAGCAGCGGAAGACCACTGCGCGGGTAGCGCCGCGCGACGGCGACGACGAGGCGGAGGTTGGAACGGATGAACACGTCCTTGGCGCGCTCGGCGTCCTCGGCTATCGCCTCCAGCTCCTCACGCTTGACGCCCTTGGGGAGCTCCGCCTCCTCCAGGAGGTGCTGGGCGTACACACCGGCCTCGATCCGCAGCGAGAGCTCGACCTCCTCGGCGGCATCGAGCAGGGGCGTCCTGGCGATCTCGTCGAGGTACATGCCGACCAGGTCACGGTCGGCCTCAAGGTTGGTCGGGCGGGCCGCGCGAGTCCGGTCGGCCCTGTCGCGAACGACGGCACGGGTGGCCATGCTTGCTCCCTTTGCTGGTAGTGCCGGAGGTCTGCCTGCCTGCCCCGAGAGGGCAAGAAATGCGGGCCCCGGGGGGCTCACACGTAACGATCCAACGAACAGATTCCGGACAACATTCCCAAGTCGCTCAGATTCTTCCAGCGATGCAGTATCCTGCCGGTTTTCACCGCGATCCTGGACGGAGGGTGACCGGCCCGCCACCACAGGTGCCAACCCGGTGACCGTTCCGGAGCGTTCGCCACAGCCGGTCACCGCACTCGGCCGGCGCGGCGGGCGACCGGCGGCCGGCGACGGACCCCCGGCCGGCCCGCACCCCGGGCGAAGGGGCGAACAGCCTTCGCGGGGCCACCGACCACTCCTTCGCACACTCTTCACTTCTCTCAACCCGCCGACAGCCGCCCACGTTCCCGCGCCGCCCGCCCCGAACGGTCGCTCCCACCGCGTCCACGCCTCGAAGCCGCCCGCGCCCGCGCCCCGGCGCACGCAGGTTCTCCGCACAAAAGATGCCAAATCGCTATCGCCACGGCATCCGAACAGCACGACGCACTGGGAAGGTGTCAGCCATGCACCTGACCAACAGCTCGCCATCCCTCACCCCGCGTAATCGCCACCTGCTTCGGCACGCGGCGCTCGCGGTGGGCTGTACCGCGCTGTTCGCCGTTCTGGCCGCCCTGGTGCAGACCGCGTGGTCGCCGCTCGCCGGCTTGGACCAGGGGTGGATCGACGGCATGCACGGCTACGCCCGGGACCGGAGGGTCTGGGTCGCCTCGGTGCAGATGCTCTCCGACATCGGCGGCACCATCACCATGCGTACGCTGCTCGGCGTGGCCGCGGTCTGGCTCTGGCTGATCGGCGCCCGGGTGCTGGCCTCCTGGGTCGCCGCACAGGCCCTGATCGGCTGGGGCCTCCTGTGGGTGCTGAAGCTCTCCTTCGACCGCCCTCGGCCGCACTTCACCGACCCGGTCGCGCACGCCGGCGGGCCGGCCTTCCCCTCCGGGCACGCGATGGCCTCCGCGATCACCTGCGCCGTCCTGGTCGGACTGATCTGGCACCGGGCGTCACGCGGCGGACGGATCACCGCCTGTTCGATCGCCGCGCTGACGGTGCTGACGATCGGCTGGACCAGGATCGCCCTCGGCGTCCACTGGCCGAGCGACGTCCTGGGCGGCTGGCTGGCCGCCGGGATCGTCCTGGGCGCGGTCACCGTCGCCGTCGAACTCTGGCGGCCCGGCGCGCTGGCCCGGGACGTCCGACGGGTCAACTGGCGGACCAGGCCGAGGGTCCAGCGGGTGCTGGTCTCCCCGACGGCGCCGGTGCCCTACGACCCGGCCTTCGAGGAGGCCGTCGACCGCCCGGACGGCGCGGTCGGCTGAGCGGACGGCGGAACGGACGCCGGACCGGTCGAGCGGGACCACCCGGGCCGGCGCGTGGCTCTGGTCGGCGCGGATCGGCGTGCCGGGCCTGCGGAAGTGGTGCCCCCGACCGCGTCCGGCCCACCGCCTACCCCATAATCTGGCCGCCATGCCGCTCCCCTCGACGCCCGACCGCCCGACCGTCTCTCCCGACCACCCGGACCGGCCGCTGCGGATCGCCGCCGCCCAGGCCCAGGCCGTGGCCGGCGACATCCCCGCCAACGTCGCGACCGTCGCCGAACTGGTCCGCGAGGCCGCCTCGGCCGGGGTCCGCCTGGTGCTCTTCGCCGAGAAGTTCCTGTCCGGCTACGAGCCCGAGCTGATCCGGACCGACCCGCTCAAGTACAGCGTCCAGCCCGGCGACCCCCGGCTCACACCGATCGCCGACGCCTGCCGGGAGAGCGGCACCGCCGCCGTCGTCGGCGCGGCCGTGCGGGACGCCGACGGCGAACTGCGCATCTCCGCCCTCGTCTTCGGCCCGGACGGCTCGCTCGCCACCCGGTACGACAAGCAGTACCTCTTCAAGTCCGAACGGGACACCTACCGCCCCGGTGATACCGGCCGCACCCTCCAACTCGACGGCTGGCGGCTCGGCCTGGGCATCTGCTACGACTCCGGCTTCCCCGAGCACGCCCGCGCGGCCGCCCTCGACGGCTGCCACGCCTACCTGGTCGGTGCCCTGTTCAGCGTGGGCCACGGGCACCACGAGTCCCGCACCTGGTTCCCGGCCCGCGCGCTCGACAACACCGTCTACACGGTGCTGGCCAACCACATCGGCGCCACCGGCGGCTGGCAGACCTGCGGCGCCAGCGCGGTCTGGTCCCCCGACGGCCGTCTCCTCGCCGAGGCCGGCCCGGACCGGCGCGAGCTGGTCGTCGCCGACCTCGACCCGGAGGTGCTGCGCGCGACCCGCGAGAGCGAGAGCCTGCTCGAGGACCTCGCCACCCGGCCGCCCGTCACCACGCGGGAGCAGTCCCTCCTCGGCTGACCTCCCGGTCGGGGCCGGCGGCGACCACGGCCCCGACCGGGCAGTCCGGCGGTCGCTGGAGCCGTCGCGCCTCGGTTCGACCCACCCGGCCACCCCTGACGCACCACCAGGAGCACGCCGGACGGCAGCCCCCACCGGCGCGGTGCCGCTCCCCTGATCACCCGGTGGGCCGCCCCGCCCGGAACGGTTGCGGCTGTGGCTGTGGCTGCGGGACCGAGTGGGCGACAAAGCCCGCCGAAACGCCACAGGCCCTCCAGCCGGATCGGCGGAGGGCCTGTGACCTGCACGTTCGTTGTGCCCCAGGCAGGATTCGAACCTGCGACACCGGCTTTAGGAGAGCCGTGCTCTATCCCCTGAGCTACTGAGGCGGGGTCGTTCGCGGTCGGGCGGCGCGCATGGTGCGAGGAGCCCCGGCCGACCGCTGACAGCCTAGCGGATCAGGGCGTGGCCACGCCGGGAAGGGCCGTCGATCGGGGGCGGCCGTCGACCGGGGCGGGGCCGAGGGCGGCCCGGCCCGGGCCGTCGGAGTCCGCGCGACGGGTGCGCGAGCGGGTGGGAGCATGGGAAAGGTCCTGGTGGCGCCGGCGACGGGGCGTCACATCCTGCCCCGGCGGCCTGGCGCGGCACGGCTCCCCCCGCCCCGCCCGCAGCACCGCATGACCGCAAGGACGAGGCGTTTCACCATGAGATCAGCCGGCCTCCCGCACCCGGTCCTCCGGACCCTGGGACAGGTGTGGCTCTGGCCGGCGCTGGCGATGCTCTGTGTGGGCGGCTACGAGCTCGGGACCCCGGAGCTGTGGCGCGACGAGGTGACGACCTGGACGGTGGCCACCCGCTCGCCCGGCGATCTGCTCGGGCTGCTGCGGCACACGGACGCCAGCAACGGCGCGTACTACCTGCTGATGCACGTCTGGACCTCGGTGTTCGGCGACTCCGCGATCGCGCTGCGGCTGCCCTCCGTGCTGGCGATGGCCGGGGCCGCCGCGTTCGTGGCGCTCACCGCGCGGCGGTTGTTCGGCGGCCGGGTGGCGGCGATCAGCGGCGGGCTGCTGTTCACCGCGGTGCCGCAGATCTCGCGGTACGCGCAGGAAGCCCGCTCGTACGCCGTGGTGACCTGCGCGGTCGCGGCGGCCACCTGGTTCCTGCTGCGCGCGCTGGAGCGGCCGACGCCGCGGCGCTGGGCACCGTACTGCGTGGCGATGGCGGTGGCGGGCACCGGCCACCTGATCGCGTTCGCGACGCTGGCCGGCCAGTCGGCCGTGGTGCTGCTGCACCTGTGGCGGACGGGCGGAGCCGTGGCGCGGCGGCTGCTCCGGCAGTACCCGTCGGCCGTGCTGGTGGCGGCGCTGCCGGTGGTGCCGGTGGTGGTGCTGGGCAGTCGGCAGTCCGGACGCCAGCTGGGCTGGGTCGGCACGCCGGCCTTCGACCAGCTGCGGCACTTCGGTGAGCCGTTGTTCGGCTCGGCCGGGGTGTTCCACACCTTCGTCCTGCTGGGTCTGCTCGCGCTGGTGGCGCCGGGGCACCGGCTGCCCTCGCTCCAGCTGCTACTGCTCGCGGTGCTTCCGGTGGTCGCCGTCTGGCTGGTGTCGCAGGGCAGCACCTCATACTTCGTCGACCGCTACCTGCTCTTCACGGTGCCGGCCTGGGCGGCGCTGGCCGGCGGCGCGGTGCAGACGGTCCACTCGACGGTGGCGGCGGCCGCACGGCGCAGCCGGACGCCGCGGCAGGTCCGGGCCGCGGGCGCGGTGCTGGCCGTCGGGCTGATCGCGGTGCCCGCCGTGGTGGCGCTGCCCACGCAGTCCCTGGTGCGCTACCCGGGCTCGCACTCCATGTCCCGTGCTCCGTACCGGGCGGCGGCCGCGCTGATCTCGGCCGGCTACCGGCCCGGGGACGGGCTGGCGACTCCGCTCGGCGACCAGGGGTGGGCGATGGTCGGGGACGGCGTCTCCTACTACCTGCCGAAGGGCGTCCGGCCGTACCCGGTCTTCGTCGACCGCAGCGCCGTCCAGGCCAGGGACCTCTTTCCGACCACCTGTCCGCAGGCGGTCGCGTGCCTGGGGCCGGGGCAGCGCGTCTGGCTGGTCGTGCTGGGCAACACCGCCGACCCGCTGACCGTCGTGCCGGCGGACCAGGCGCGGGCCCTCCGGGCCAGGTACGGGCCACCCGAACGGGTGACACCACTCGGCGGGATGACCCTCGCGCTGCTGGACGGCGCCACCCACTGAGCCCGGCCCGCTCGCGCGCCCGGTCCGGCACCGCCACGACAGCGGTCCGCCCCGGATGCGGCCGTCCGGTGGTCGGGTGACCATGGAGCACGGTGACCAGGGCGCTTCCGGCAGCCCGCCCGTCCACGGTCGGGACATGCCCCAGGAGGACGCCTGTGAGCGAGCACCCGGTCGGACGGGTGGCCCGGCTGAAGAAACGTTCGACGGAACTGGCCGGGCAGGCACGCGGGCTCCCCGAGCAGGTGCCGTTGGTGGGCCGGGCGATCGGCCAGCTGCTGCGGGTCAACCTCCTGGACTGCGCGACCCGGCTGGCCGCCCAGGCCTTCCTGAGCGCGCTGCCCGCACTCTTCGTGGTGGCGGTGTTCACCCCGGCCGCGGTCCGCGACGGTCTGGTGCGTTCGCTCCGCAAGGAACTGGGGCTGGAGGGCGCGGCGCAGCAGTCGCTGCAGCAGATGCTGCAGACCAGCCATGACCAGGAGACCAGCATCGGCCTGATCGGCGCGCTGGTGACGCTGATCTCGGCGACGACGCTGAGCCGGGCGATGCAACGGGTCTGCGAACGCTGCTGGGAGCTGCCCAAGTCGGGGTCCCGGGTGGTGGCCTGGCGCTGGCTGGTCTGGCTGCTGGTGTGGCTGGTCTGCCTGGTGTTCCAGACGCCGGTACGGGACGGCTTCGGCCTGGGCGCCTGGCTGGGAATCCCGCTGACCTTCCTCGACGCCACGGCGCTCTGGTGGTGGACGCAGCACCTGCTGCTGGTCGGCCGGGTGCGCTGGCTGCCGCTGCTGCCGGGGGCACTGCTCTGCGGGGCGGTGGTGGTGGGGCTGGGCATCGCCGCACGGGTCTACCTGCCGCGCGCCATGGGGCACAGCGTGACGCAGTTCGGGCCTTACGGGGTGGTCTTCACGGGTCTCTCCTGGCTGATCGTGATGTTCACCGGGCTGACGCTGGCGATCGCGCTGGGCCGGGTGGTCGCGGAGGAGGAGACGATCGCGCACTGGCTGGGTTCCCGTACCGAGCCGGGCGTCTGGGGCGGCGCCCGGCTGGATCCGGCCGAGGCGGACGGGGAAGGCGAGGTCGAGAACGGTGCGGCCGGAGCCGGCGGCGCGGACGAGGGCGGCACGGGCGGGCCCAAGACCGGGGGACCCCGGGCCGGCTGACGCGCCTCGGCGGGGGAACCGGTGCACCGGTTCCCCCGCCGAGGGGTCTGCTGGCGTCTGCGCGCGGGTCGGTGCCCGTGGTCAGGGCACGCGGTCAGAGCGTGCGGGTCAGCCGGGACAGGATGGACGGCGGGGCCAGATCGGCCTGGAGGGCGACCGGGACCTCGACCTTGTTGTCACCCGCGCCCACGCTCAGCACACCGACCTGGGCCCCCGCCTTGGCCGTGTGGCCGATCTTCGCCGGGTCCAGGGTGAGGGTGCCGCTGATGCCGGGGAAGCCGGCGGCGGTGAGGTCCTTGGTGGCGACGACCGGGACCGTACCGCCCAGCCCGTCGTCGACCCGGCCGACCACGTCGCCCTGCTTCGCGAGGGTCTGGCCGGTCAGTCCGTTCTGGGCGGCCTGGATCTGCTTGGCGCTGACGTTCTGGACGATCTTGAGGATGCTGGGCTCGGCGGTGGTCGCCGGCTGGCCCAGGGTGACGCCGAGGATGAGCCGCTTCACCCCGCCGATCTCCTTGTAGGCGGCCCACATCAGGCAGCCGCCGGCCGGGGTGCTGGAGCCGGTCTTGACGCCGATGATGCCGTTCTTCGGGGAGATCAGGGTGTTGGTGTTGGAGATCTTCTGGTTGTTGAAGGTGGTGTCCGGGGTCGAGACGATCTGCCGGAAGATCGCGTCCTGCATCACCTGCTCGGCCAGCTTCAGCTGGTCCTTGGCGGTGCTCTTGGTCTCCGGGCTGAAGCCGGCCGGGTCGGTGTAGGTGGTGTTGCCCATGCCGAACTTGGCGGCGGCGTCATTCATCTTCTTGACGAACGCGTCCTCCGAGCCGGCGTCCCAGCGGGCCAGCAGCCGGGCCACGTTGTTGGCCGACGGCAGCATCAGCAGCTCCAGCGCCTCGTACTGGGTGAGCTGCTGGCCCTCGGTGAGGGTGACTCGGGACTCGTCGACGTTGCCGGACTCCTGGGCCGCCTGCTTGTCGACGGTGATCTTCGGGCCGCTCTCCCCCTTCTTGAGCGGGTGCGACTGGAGGATCAGGTAGGCGTTCATGACCTTGGTGACACTGGCGATCGAGGCCGGTGTCTCCGGGCCGGAGTTGCCGAGGCTGCCGACGCCGACCACCTCGGCGGCCGACTGTCCCTTGGCCGGCCAGGCCAGGTCGAGCGGGTCGCCGCCGAAGCTGAAGCTGCCCGGGGCGGTCAGCTTCACCTTGGTGTCCGGCAGCGGGCGGAGCAGCTGGGCGACCACCGCCGCACCGAGGACGACGGCCAGGAAGACGGTCCAGATGGTGATCCGCTTGAGGGCGCGGCGCAGCGGCGAGACGGGCCGCGCGTTGAGCGCCGCCAGCACCTCCATCGCCTCGGCCGTCGTTTCCGGACGGGGCGACGGCTCGGGGGCGGGCAGCGGCTCGGGCCTCGGCAGCGGCGGCGCGGGCGGCAGCGGCCGGGGGTCGGGGGTGGGGAGCGGCTCGGGGGCCGGCTTCGGGGCCGGTGCGGGGGCCGGCTTCGGGGCCGGCGCGGGCTCCGGTTCGGGTGCCGGCTCCGGTTCGGGGACGGGCCGGGGCTCCGGGTGCGGCTCGGGGACCGGCTCGGGCACGGTGCCCGCGCCGGGTCCGGGCGTCCGCGGGGACCGGGGCTTCTCCAACTTCTCGGTCTGCCCGACCTGGGCGGCCCGGCCCGCGGGCTGCGGCGGCTTCGGCTGCTCGGTGGCCGCCGGCCGCCCGGGACTCTTCGACCCGGCGGTGGCCTTCGGCTCTTCGGCGGGCTCGGCGGGGTCAGTGGATCCGGCGGATTCGGCGGGGTCAGTGGATCCGGCGGGCTCGGCAGGTCCGGCGGGCGTGGCCGCGGGCTTCCCGGAGCCGGCGGATCCCGTCCGCATCGCGAGACGCGGGTCGGGACCGGTCGGGCGCCCGGACTTGCCGGCGGGCGCGTCGGCCGACGGCTCCACCACCGGATCCGCCTGGCCGGCGTCGGTGCCCGCCGGGGAACGGAGCTCGTCGGGGAGCCGCAGCGCGGTGGTCGCGTTGTCCACGGGGAGCCGGAGCGCGGTGGTCGCGTTGTCCACGGGCAGGCGGAGCATGGTGGTCTTGCTGTCCACATCCCGGACGCGGAGCTGGACCGTGGAGCCCGGCCTGGCCCCGCCCGTGGACCCGGCCGGCTCAACGGCTGCGGCGCCTGCGGCGCCCGAGGCGGTGGCCGGAGCGGTGGCCGAAGCATCCGAAGCAGCGTTGGACGCGGCGCCGGCACCGGCCGCCGGGTCGGCCCCCGAACCCCCGGGCGCGTCGGCGCCGGCCTCGGCGTCCGGCACGGCGTCGGAGTCCGTCGCGGCGGCGTCGGCGTCCTCCGGCACGGCCGGTTCCGCGGCCGTCGCCGGCACGGCGGCATCGGCGACGCCACCGCCCCGCTCGTCGTCCCGCTCCCGCCTCCGCTCGCCGTCCCGCAGCACCCTGTCGGGGGACTCGCCCACGTAACCCAGCCTCCTCAACGCCCGGCGGGGCACCGGCAGACCCGATTTCGGGAAGCCGACGCCCCGCCCCGTGTACCTGTACAGTCTCCGCCACCGGCGACCGTTCCGGCCGCCCACACCCCGCCCGACCGGCGCTTATTGCCGCCGCACGGCCGCACCGCGATCCGTTCACCGGTCAGACGCCGGGCCTGCCCCCGTCGGTTCCCCGCCACCGCCGCAAGGTCACGATTCGGAGGCGTACTCGACAAGCCCGTGTGAGAGGCGTCACGCTGTCATTCATCCACGCGGGGAGGCTTGGATGGGCAAGAGCCGCAGAACTGTTCCCGAGGAACTCTTGCTGCTCGCCTTGGACCCGACCACGGGCACCACGGCGCAGCCGCAGACCCTCGACCTCGGACTCGCCGGGGCCCAGCTCGTCGAGCTGTCCCTGGCCGGACGGATCGTCCCGGAAGGCGATCGGATCGCCGTGGTACTGCCACGGCCGACAGGCGACCCGACCCTGGACCACGCACTGGAACTGCTGCGCCGACGCGGCAGCCCGGTTCGCGCGGCGCACTGGATCGGCGGGCCCCGGCTGGGGCTCAGGCAGACCTATCTGGCGCACCTCGAACGGTGCGGCATGGTCACGGCCGTGCCCGGCCAGATGTGCGGCGTGCTGCCGACGACGCGCTATCAGGCGTCCGACGACTGCACCAACGCCGCGATCAAGCAACGGCTGGACACCGCGATCCGCACCGGCGTGCCGCCGGACCCGCGGACGGCCGCGCTGGCCGCGCTGGCCCATTCGGTGGGTCTGGGCAAGCATCTGTACCCGGGCAACGAGGGCCGGTCATCGCGGTCACGGCTGCGCGACCTGATCCGTTACGACCCACTGGGCGGGATGGTCGCGCACGCCGTGATGGACGTGCAGAACGGCTTGCCCTCACAGCAGAACCGTTCGTCCCAGGGCGGTAGCGGCGCACCGATCGGCGCGGACCGGCCCGGTCCTCGTGCGACGGGCCGCAGTGGCAGCGGTGGCCGGGTCGCGGCGCCTCGCGTCGGCGTGCGCTGACACCGCGCCGCCACGAGCCGGGCGCCGCCCACCGCGGCGGCGCGGCAGCGCCCCGGCCCACCCGGACCTTCGGTACAGCGCCGACCGCACCATCGCAGGACCGCACCGCCGCACGACTGCACCACCGCACCACCGCGCATCGCGCTCCGGTGCGCCGCACCGCCTGAAGCACCGCACCACCTGCCGCACGACCGCGCCGGGCACCCGGGTGCGACCGGAGCACCACCCGGGCCGACCCGGGGCAGCGTGCGGGACGGCGCACGCCACACCATCCGCGCCGCCACCCGGCGGTGAGCACCAGCAGGAAGAAGGGGCGGTCGCCCGCGACGGAAGTCGCCGGGCGGCCGCCCCTCCGCCGTCCCAGCGGGCGGGGCCGGGGCATCTCCGCGAGGTCCTGTCCCGTCCGCCCGAGCATGTGCCACCAGCACGTGTACGGACGCACAGCGCGCCCGTACGACCACCGCACCGCCACCGCAGCACCACCGGATCGAGCCGTACCGCCGCCTTACCACTCGGGAACACCCACTGTCTCGCCAAAGCGCTTTTCCGATGATGTGTTCTACTGCGCTCCTGCGATTCCCCGGCGGCGACCTGATCCAAGGTGACATGCTGCTCAACGTCAGGGGGGTTGGTCCCAATTTCCACTGTGTTCCGAGGACTGCCGTTCCAACGATCACCAGAGGTCCGGCCGGAGGTCGACGTGTCCGCGAACATCAACCCCACCGTGCGCCGCAGGCGCCTGGGCTCCGAACTCCGCAAGCTGCGCGAGGGCCTGGCCATGACGGCGGAGGAGGTGGCCGGCCGCCTGATGGTCTCCCAGTCGAAGATCAGCCGACTGGAGAACGGGCGCCGCAGCATCAGCCAGCGGGACGTGCGCGACCTCTGTGACGTCTACAACGTGACCGACGAGTCCATGCGGGCCAGCCTGATGGAGATGGCCCGGGAGTCCCGGCAGCGCGGCTGGTGGCACGACTTCAACGACATGCCGACCCCGTACAGCGTCTACATCGGCCTGGAGGCCGAGGCCTCGTCGATCCGCGCCTACGAGTCCTCGTTCGTCCCCGGGCTGCTGCAGACCGATCTGTACGCCCAGGCGGTGGTCGAGGGCACCCAGCCGGACACCGACGCGCTCTCCGTCCAGCGGCGGGTGCAGGTCCGGATGAAGCGCCAGGACCGCGTCAACGGCGAGAACCAGCTCGGCAGTCTCTGGACCGTCATAGACGAGGCGGTGCTGCGCCGCGAGGTGGGAAACCGGGCGGTGATGTCCGATCAGCTGAAGCACATGCTGGAGCTGAGCCAGCGCCCGAACATCACGATCCAGGTGATCCCGTTCTCACACGGCGCCCACCCCGGCATGACCGGGACATTCTCCCTGCTGGAGTTCCCCGAGTCAGCCGATTCCACGGTTGTCTACTTCGAAGGGGTGACGAGCGATCTCTACCTGGAGAAGGAAGCCGACGTGCGCCGCTATACCAGTCTCTACGACCACCTGCGGGCAGCGGCGCTCGGGGTGGTCGAGAGCCGGTCACTGATAGCCACGATTGAAGAGGGATACCACGCATGAGCACCACCTTCGAGAACGGGACGACCTGGCGGAAGAGCACCCACAGCGGCGGCAACGGCGCCTGTGTGGAGATCGCCACGCCGGTTGCGGACGCCGTCGCGGTGCGGGACTCCAAGGATCCGCAGGGCCCGCAGCTGCACTTCTCGGCCGAGGCCTGGAAGGCGTTCGCCATCGATGCCGGAGCAGGGGTGTTCGGCGGCTTCTGAGCCGTCGCACCGTTCTCGGCGCAGTTGCCCGTAGCGGTGTCCGTCGCCCTCCCCGGGGCCGCGGGCACCGCTACGGGCACCTACGTGTCCGGGCTCCGGGCGCATCCGACCGCGCGGAGCGGGCGGAACGGGCGGAACGCAGGGACCGGGGGCGCAGCCGGACGGGGCGGGGCCGGACGGCGCGGACCGTCAGCCCAGCACCGGGTAGCGGGTCGCCCAGGCGGCGCCCTCCGGGGTGTCCCGGCCGTGCAGCTCCGGCCCGTGCATCAGCTCCAGCACGAAGTCGTCGGCCAGTTCGAGCAGCGCGCCACGCCCCTCCAGCCCGGCCACCAGACCGGGCGGCAGGGCGGTGTCCCCGTGCAGCACCCCGAGCAGGTTGCCGCAGATCGCACCAGTGGAGTCGCTGTCCCCCGAGTGGTTCACCGCGAGCAGCAGGCCCGAGCGCACGTCATGGGCGACCAGCGCGCAGTACACCCCGATCGCCAGCGCCTCCTCCGCGACCCAGCCCTCCCCCAGCGCCTCGACCCGTTCGGCCGACGGCTCCCCGGCCCGCACCGCGTCCAGCGCCGCCCGCAGTGCCGCCGTGGTCTCCTCGTGCGCCGGCCGCTCGGAGAGCAGTGCCAGCGCCAGGTGGACGCCTTCCTCCAGGGTGCCGCCGCGGGCCACCGTCTGGACGATCACCGCCAGCGCGCCAGCGGAGAGGTAGCCGGTGGGATGGCCGTGCGTCAGCACCGAGCACTCCACCGCCAGCTGGAACACCAGGCTGGGCTCCCAGGTGGTGAGCAGCCCGAACGGAGCCGCCCGCATCACCGTGCCGCAGCCCTTGGAGTGCGGGTTCTTGGGCACCTCCAGGGTGCCGAGGCGGTCCGCGTCCGGGCCGGAGAGGCCGGACAGGCAGGCCTGCCCGGGGGCGCGCTGGGCGTACAGCCACTCCTCGCGGCCGAGCCAGCCGAGGTCGGCGCGGCGCTCGTCCGGGCCCCAGTCCCGCTGGGTGGCGGCCCAGCGCAGATAGGCGAGGTGGAGGTCGGTGGGCGGGTGCCAGCTGCCGGTGTCCCGCCGGATGTGGGCGCGGATCAGCCCGTCCACCGTGAAGAGGACCATCTGGGTGTCGTCGGTGACCGCCCCGAGCCGCCCATAGGCGGGGATGTAGCCGGTCACCCCGTGCGGACCGTGCACCGCGCGGATCTTCTCCAGCGACTCGAACTCGATGCCCGCACCGAGCGCGTCACCGATCGCGCCACCGAGCAGACAGCCCCGCACCCGGCTGCGGAAGTCCTGCTGCTGGGCTCGTGACCACAGTGGCATCACGCCGGGGTGCCTTTCGTCCGGGGATCGGGCCGCGCGACGCACGGCTGGTCGCGCGCCCTCGCACTGTATTCGAATGGCCGAACAAGTCGAGCGATTCCCTCGAACACCAGCACTTCAACAGAATGTTGCTGGTCCGCCATGCGCAGGCCACGGCCGACCACCCCGGACTGCCTACCGTCCCGGGCCATGACCATCTCCCGCACCCGCCTGACCACCGCACTCGCCCTCACCGGTGCGCTGGCCCTCGGCACCCCGGCGCTCGCCGTCGCCGCACCGGCCGGCTCCCCCGCCCCGGCCGCCGCCCGGCACTCGGCACACGCCATCCCCTTCACCGCCGCCGCCGTCACCCCGCAGGCCGACGGCGGCTTCACGCTGACCTGGACCGCCCCCGGCGCCCTCGGCGTCACCGTCTACGCCGGCACGGACCCGGACGACATCCGCCACCGCAAGGCGGTCGCCAAGGGCGCCGGCACCGCCACCGTGACGGTGACCGGCCTCGCCGCCGCCGACCGCTGGTACTTCGAGCTGGTCCCGGACCGCGGTGCGCCGCTGGTCGTCGCCGACCGCTCGCTGCACCTCGCCTCCGCGCCCAACTTCCGCGACGCGGGCGGCTACCGCACCGCCGACGGCCAGTGGGTCCGGACGGGCGTCGTGTACCGCTCCGGCGACCTCTCCAAGCTCACCGAGCCGGACCTCGCCAAGCTGCGCCGGCTCGGCATCCGGACCGTCTTCGACCTGCGCACGCCCGCCGAGCAGAAGACCGCCCCGGACCGCCTCCCGGCCGGCGCCACCGCCGTGCACGCCAACGTGCTCGGCGTGGCCGACACCGGCGCCTTCAACGTCACCACCCCGCAGGCCGCCGTCCAGGCGATGACCGACGCCGAGCGCACCATGGTCTCCGCCGACAGCGCCAGGACGGCGTACCACGCGGTGCTCAACTCCCTGGTCGAGCGCGACGACGAGAACGTCCTCTTCCACTGCACCGCCGGCAAGGACCGCACCGGCTGGGCCTCCGCCGCGCTGCTCACCGCCCTCGGCGTGCCGCGCGCGACCGTCGAGGCCGACTACCTGGCCAGCAACACCTACCGGGCCGCCGAGAACGCCGCCACCCTGGCCCAGCTGCCGCCGGCCTACCAGGCCGTCTACAAGCCGCTGCTGGAGGTCCGGGCGGAGTACCTCGCCGCCGGCTTCGACGAGGTGCGGAAGACGTACGGCACCTTCGACGGCTACCTGAAGTCCGGTCTCGGCCTGGACGCGCGGGACCTGCGCGACCTGCGCGGCCAGTTGCTCGTCGGCTGAGGCCACCGGGCCGCTGAGCGGCCGTGGGGCGCACCGGCCCACAGCCGCTCAGCGCTCGCAGGTGTCCCCGTCGCTGTGGTCGCCGACCAGCAGGTCGACGGTGGCGTAGGCCTCCAGCGCGCCGAGCAGCCCCAGGAGGACGGCGACCGCGGCCGCGACCACCAGCAGGACGGGGCGCTGCCGGGCCCGGGCCGCGATCAGGCCGGCGGCCGCCGAGGCCGGCAGGCTCAGCAGTGGCGCCGCGACGGCCGCGACCCGGACCAGGCCGGGCAGCGGATCGGCCGGACGGCACAGCCCCCAGACCAGCTGCCGGTGGGTCTCCTGCGCGTAGACCTCCAACCCCCAGCCGACCGCGGCCACCACCGGCAACAGGCCGAGCACGGCCCAGCGCACTCCTGCGCGGGCGCCCGGGCCGGCCACCCACCACGGGCCCCGAAGACCCGTGCCGTCCTCCGTCGCCACCGTGACCCCGTTCGTCGTCCGTCGTGGCGGTCGGCGCCTCGGACCGTCACGACGTGGACGCCGCCACCGGGCCGCCGGGTTCCCCGGGGCCCGGCGGCCGGCGCTCTCAGTCCAGGACCGGCAGCAGCTTCGGCAGGTGGCCGTCCGAGGCCAGGGCCGCCGCCAGCCGCTCGGCGGGCACCTCACCGTAGGTGGTGGTGCGCTGCCGGTGCGGGCGCCCCGCCGCCTCGGCGATCGCCCGGAGGTCCCGGACCGACTTGTAACTGCCGTACGCCGAACCGGCCATCCGCGAGATGGTCTCCTCCATCAGCGTGCCGCCCAGGTCGTTGGCGCCCGAGCGGAGCATCTCGGCCGCGCCCTCGGCGCCCAGCTTCACCCAGCTGGTCTGGATGTTGGGAATGTGCGGGTGCAGGAGCAGGCGTGCCATCGCGACCACCGCCCGGTTGTCCCGCGCGGTCGGCCCGGGCCGGGCGATGCCGGCCAGGTAGACCGGGGCGTTGGTGTGGATGAACGGCAGCGTCACGAACTCGGTGAACCCGCCGGTGTGCTGCTGGATCTCCGCCAGCAGCCGCAGGTGCCCGAGCCAGTGCCCCGGCGTGTCCACGTGCCCGTACATCATCGTGGAGGAGGAACGGATGCCCAGCTCGTGCGCGGTGGTGACGACCTCCACCCAGGTCGCGGCGGGCAGCTTGCCCTTGGTGAGCACCCAGCGGACGTCGTCGTCCAGGATCTCGGCGGCCGTGCCCGGGATGGTGTCCAGCCCCGCCGCCTTGGCCTCCTGCAGCCAGTCGCGGACGGAGAGCCCGGTCCGGGTCGCGCCGTTGACCACCTCCATCGGCGAGAAGGCGTGCACGTGGATGCCGGGCACCCGCTCCTTGACCGCGCGCGCGATGTCGAAGTAGGCGGTCCCGGGCAGGTCGGGGTGGATCCCGCCCTGCATGCAGACCTCGGTGGCGCCGACCTCCCAGGCCTGCGCGGCCCGGTCGGCCACCTGCTCCAGGGAGAGCGTGTAGGCGTCCGCGTCGGTGCGGCGCTGGGCGAAGGCGCAGAACCGGCAGCCGGTGTAGCAGACGTTGGTGAAGTTGATGTTCCGGGTGACGCAGTAGGTGACGTCCTCGCCGACCGCCGCGCGGCGCACGTCGTCGGCGATCCGGCAGAGCGCGTCCAGCGCCGGGCCGTCCGCGTGGAACAGCGCCAGCGCCTGGTCGTCCGTCAGCCGCGTCGGGTCGTCGGCGGCGACCGCCAGCGCCCCGCGCAGATCGCCGGCCAGCCGCTCGGGGGCGCCCTTGGCGAGCACCTGCTCGCGCAGCACCTGCCAGTCCCCGTACACGTCCTCGAAGTCGGCCCGACGATCGCCGGTGCGGCCCTCGGTGTCGATGGCGGTGTGCAGGTCCGTCCGCCCGTAGGAGGCGGGCAGGTCCTCCGGCTCCTGCCAGGGGTGGCCCTGGACCACCGCGTCCGGGCGGGCCAGACCGGTCTCCGGGTCGGACAGCGCCCGGACGTGCGGCAGCACCCGCGGATCCAGCCAGGGCTCGCCGTGCCGGACGTACTCGGGGTAGATCGCGAGCCGCTCGCGCAGTTCGAACCCGGCCGCCGCGGAGTGCTCCGCGAGCCGGTCGATCTGCGGCCAGGGGCGCTCGGGGTTCACATGGTCGGGCGTCAGCGGCGAGACGCCGCCCCAGTCGTCGATCCCCGCGCCGATGAGCCGCTCGTACTCGCCGTCCACCAGGTTCGGCGGCGCCTGGAGGCAGGCGGCCGGGCCCATGATGTGCCGGGCCACCGCCACGGTGGCGACCAGCTCGTCCAGCTCGGCGTCGGGCATGCCGCGCATCGCCGTGTCCGGCTTGGCGCGGAAGTTCTGCAGGATCAGCTCCTGGATGCCGTGGTAGGCCCGGGAGATCCGGCGCAGCGCGAACAGCGACTCCGCGCGCTCCTCGTACGTCTCGCCGATGCCGATCAGCAACCCGCTGGTGAACGGCACCGAGCTGCGCCCGGCGTCCTCCAGCACCCGGAGCCGGACGGCCGGCTCCTTGTCGGGCGAGCCGTAGTGCGGGCCGCCCGGCTCACTCCAGAGCCTGGTCGCGGTGGTCTCCAGCATCATGCCCATGGAGGCCGAGACCGGCTTGAGCCGTTGGAAGTCCGTCCAGCTCAGCACCCCGGGGTTGAGGTGCGGCAGCAGACCGGTCTCCTCCAGGATGCGGATGGACATCGCCCTGACGTAGGCGATGGTGTCGTCGTAGCCGTGGGCGTCCAACCACTCGCGGGCCTCGGGCCAGCGGTCCTCGGGCTTGTCCCCGAGCGTGATCAGGGCTTCCTTGCAGCCCAGTTCGGCACCGCGCCGGGCCACCTCCAGCACCTCGTCCGGCGACATGAACATCCCGTGGCTCCGCCCGGGGAGCGCCCCCGCGGTGCCCTGCGCGGCCCGGCGCAGCTTGCCGGGCACGGTGGCGAAGGTGCAGTAGTGGCACTTGTCGCGGCAGAGCCGGGTGAGCGGGATGAAGACGCTCTTGGAGTACGTGATGACGCCCGGCCGGCCGGCCGTCGCGAGGCCCGCGTCGCGCACCCGGGCGGCACTCGTACAGAGGTCCGCGAGGTCCGCGCCTCTGGCCTGGAGCAGCACCGCAGCCTCTGTCGCGTCCAGCGCGACACCGTCCCGGGCACGGCGCAGGGCGCGCCGCATCGCGTTCGCAGTCGGGGTGAAGGTTGCGTCCATGGCGCGACACTACGCCAGTTCCGGTACGTCCGGAGGAGGTGACCCTGAGGCCGTATCAGGGTCGCCTGCACCGGGAGGCCGAGCCCGATCTGGCCCTGCAGAGCGATGCCCCGGACGCCCCCGGGCCTTGTAATGGAGTGGACAGCAGTCGGTCACGGTTACGGAGGGGTTGGACGCTATGACGGACGACACGACGACTGAACGGCACCAGGGCAGCGGCGTGCCCTATCGCTCGGGGCGGCGGACCGCGGTGCGGGTGGCGGTACCGGTGGCGGTGGCGGCGGTGATCGCCGCCGGGGTCGGCCTGGTGCCGGCGCTCGCCGACGACTCCGCGCCCGACCTGCCGACGCTGACGGCGGAGCAGGTCGTCGCGAAGGCGCTCGGCTCGCAGGCGCAGACGCTGTCCGGGACGGTCTCGGTCTCCGCCGACCTCGGGGTGCCGAGCCAGCTGCTCGCGGCGGCCGGCGGCGGGATCGGTGGGGCGGCGCGATCGGCTCCGGGGGCGGGCGCGGGCGCTCCGGGGTCGGGATCGGGGTCCTCGGGTCCGGGGTCCTCGGGTCCGGGGTCCGACTCCGGTACGTCGTCCGCGGCGGCGCCGGAGGCCAAGCTGGCCGCACTGCTCGACGGCGAGCACACCCTGCGGGTCTCGGTGGACGGCCCGGACCGCCAGCGGGTCGGCCTGATCGAGAACCTGGCCGGGTACGAGCTGGTCCACAACGGCGACCAGTTCTGGGCCTGGGACAGCGCCACCAACGAGGCGCTCCACCTGACCGGTGCTCAGGGCGCACGGCCCGAGGGCCGCCCCGGCAAGGCCCCGCTGACCGGTGTGCCGACCACCCCGCAGGAGGTCGCGCGGCAGTTCCTCGCGGCGGGCGCGGGCACCACCGCCGTCACCGTGGACGGCACGGCCAACGTGGCCGGGCAGAAGGCGTACCGGCTCAGTGTGAAGCCCACCCAGTCCGGCTCGACCATCGGCGAGGTGCGGATCGCGGTCGCCGCCGACAACGGCGTACCGCTCGCGGTCGTGGTCAAGGGCTCCGACGGGGGCACCGTGCTGGACATCCACTTCACCGAGGTGTCGTTCGCGAAGCCGGCCGCCAAGACCTTCGAGTTCGTGGCGCCCAAGGGCGCCAAGGTGACGGAGGGCAAGGCCGGCGGAAAGGCGCCGGCCCTGTCGGAGGAGGCCGTGAAGGGCGCGCCGGGCGAGCAGGACGCGGCGGGCATTCCGGGGCGCGTCGACGGTCCCAACGTGATCGGCGAGGGCTGGACCGCGGTACTGACCGCCACGCTGCCCACCGGCGACGTCACGGTGCCGGCCGAGGGCAAGCAGGGCCGGCACGGCAAGGGCGGCCCCGCCGGGCCGCAGAACCCGGCGGGGCTGGCGAAGGCCCTCGGCAAGCCGGTCGCGGGCGGCTCGCTGATCAGCACCAAGGTGCTGAACGTGCTGGTCACCGATGACGGCCGGGTCTTCGCGGGCGCGGTGACGCTGCCGGTGCTGCAGAGTGCGGCCGGGGTGAAGTAAGTGACCCGGGCTCCCGTAACGGGGGACGTTACGGAGCCGGCCGGGGGCCGGGGCGCCGCAGCGCGCCCGGCCCCCGTGGCCGTTCCTGTCGTTCCCGATGCTTCTGCCGCTCCCGTTGGTGCCGCTGGACCGGCTGGTGCTGCTGGTCCTGCCGTCGCTTCCGCTGCTTCCGCCGTCGCGTTCTCCGGCCGGTCCGGCGTCGTCCCGACCGATGACGTGATCAGGACCCAGGGGCTGACCAAACGCTTCCGCGGCGGCCAGCTCGCCGTCGACGGACTCGACCTGGCGGTCCCCCGCGGTTCGGTCTTCGGCTTCCTCGGGCCCAACGGCTCCGGCAAGACCACCACCATCCGCATGCTGATGGGCCTGATCGCGCCCACCTCCGGCGTGGCCACCGTGCTCGGCGCGCCGATGCCGCAGTCCGTCGCCACCGTGCTGCCGCGGGTCGGCGCGTTGATCGAGGGCCCGGCGCTGTACGGGTTCCTGTCCGGCCGGGACAACCTGGCCCGGTTCGACGCGGCCGATCCGACCGCCGACCCGCGCACCCGCCGCAAGCGGGTCACCGAAGCGCTGGACCGGGTGGGACTGTCCGCCGCGGCCGGCAAGAAGGCCCGGGCCTACTCGCTGGGTATGAAGCAGCGGCTCGGTCTGGCCTCGGCGCTCCTCCAGCCGCGCGAGCTGCTGGTCCTGGACGAGCCGACCAACGGCCTGGACCCGCAGGGCATGCGGGAGATCCGGGCGCTGATCCGGGAGGTCGCGGCCGAGGGCACGACGGTCTTCCTCTCCTCGCACCTGCTGGACGAGATCGAGCAGGTCTGCACGCACGCGGCGGTGATGTCGCGCGGCCGGCTGGTGGTGCAGGGCACCGTCGCCGAGCTGGCCGCCCGGGCCCAGGGCCGGCTGGTGGTCCGCACCCCCGACGTGGCACTGGCCGCCGGGGTGCTGACGGCACACCGGGTCTCCGCCGTACTGCCGGGCGAGGACCGGGTGGACGGCGAGCTGGGCACGCTCACCGAGGACCACCTGCCGGAACTCTGCGCGGCACTGGTCGCGGCCGGTGTGCGGGTGCGCGGCTTCGGAGTGGAGCGGGGCACGTTGGAGGACGCCTTCGTGGCGCTGACGGGGGAGGGCTTCGATGTCGCGGGCTGAGGCTCCGGGCGTGACGGGCACGACGAGTGGGACGAGCGTGGCGGGCACCACGGCCGCGACGGGAGTGGCGGGCTTGGCGGGCACACCGGTCGCACCGCGGGCCGCGGATCTGACGACGGCGCGCGTGGCCGGGCGTCGACCGCAGACGGTGGCCGGGTTCCTGGCCCTGTTCCGCAGCGAGTTGCTGCTGACCTTCCGCCGGGTGCGAACGATGGTGCTCCTGGGGATCCTGGCGGTGCTGCCGGTCCTGATCGGCGTGGTGATCAAGATCGAGACGGACGGGCCGAGCGGTGGCGGGGGCCCGGCCTTCATCGCCCAGGTGACGCAGAACGGTCTCTTCCTGGTCTTCACCGCACTGGCCGTGGCCCTGCCGATCTTCCTGCCGATGACGGTCGGTGTGGTCGCCGGCGACGCGGTGGCCGGTGAAGCGGCCGGCGGCACCCTGCGCTACCTGCTGGTCGCGCCGGCCGGGCGGACCAGGCTGCTGGCCGCCAAGTTCACGGCCGGTCTGGTGTTCTGCCTGGCGGCGACGGCGACGGTCGCACTGGCCGCGCTCGCGACCGGCGCCGCGCTGTTCCCGCTCGGGGAGGTCACGCTGATCTCCGGGGAGACGATCGGGCTGGGCGAGGCGCTGCTGCGGGCGGTACTGGTGGCACTGGTCGTGGCCGCCTCGCTGGCCGGGCTGGTCGCGATCGGGCTCTTCATCTCGACGCTCACCGGCAGCGGCATCGCGGCGATGGCCGCCACCGTCGGGCTGGTGATCACCGTCCAGATCCTCGACAGCTTCCCCCAGCTGCACGCGATCCAGCCGTTCCTCTTCACCCACCACTGGCTGAGCTTCGGGGACTTGCTGCGTGAACCGATGTACTGGGACGGCGTCCTGGACAACCTCGGATTGCAGGCCGCGTACGTCGCCGTCTTCGGCTCGGCCGCCTGGTCCCGCTTCACCAGCCGGGACATCACCGCGTAGCGAGCCCGGGGCCGCTGGACGGTCCCGGGCTGTGCCGGACCGGGGTTGCCCGGGTCGGCCCGCGGCAGCCCCGGGTCGGCCTGCGGCGGGGTGCCCGGGCCGGCCCGCGTCCGGCGGCGGGCCGGTCGGCGGTTCTTTGTCGCGGTGGGGCTCCGGTCAGCGGGTGGTTGCCGGGGCCGGGGCGTCGGCCACCGGGGTGCCGTCGGCCGGCGCGTCGGCCACCGGCCGGGCCAGGGCGGCCGCCCGCCGCGCCCGGTCGGTCCGCACCCGCCGCAGCGCATCCCAGGTCAGCATGGCCAGCGCGGCCCAGACCAGCGAGAAGCCGGCCCAGCGGGCGGGCGGCATGGACTCGTGGAACACCGCGACACCGATCAGGAACTGGAACACCGGCGCCAGGTACTGCAGCAGCCCGAGCACGGTGAGCGGCACCCGCACCGCCGCCGCGCCGAAGCAGAGCAGCGGGACGGCGGTGATCACCCCGCTGAGCAGCAGCAGCCCCGAGTGCCCCCAGCCGTACGAACCGGCCACGGTGTGCCCGAAGGTGCCGCGACCGGAGACCTCCAGGTAGATCAGGTAACCGAGCGCGAACGGGAACATGAAGGCGCTCTCGGCGGCCAGGCTCTCCAGCCCGCTCAGCCCGACCTTCTTCTTCAGCAGCCCGTAGGTCGCGAACGAGAACGCCAGGGTCAGCGCGATCCAGGGCAGCCGCCCGTAGCCGACGGTCAGCACCGCCACCGCGAGGGCGCCGATGCCGACGGCCGCCCACTGCGCCACCCGCAGCCGCTCCTTGAGCACCAGCACGCCGAAGGCGATGGTGACCAGCGGGTTGATGAAGTAACCGAGGCTGGTCTCGACGACATGACCGGCGTTGACCCCCCAGATGTAGACGCCCCAGTTGATCGAGATCACGGCGGCGGCTCCGCCCAGCATGGCCAGCCGGCGGGGCTGGCGCAGCAGCGGGCGTATCCAGCTCCAGTGCCGTTGCGCGACCAGCAGCAGCACCACCGCGACCAGCGACCAGACCATCCGGTTGGCCAGGATGTCGTCGGCGGCCCCCGGCTCCAGCAACGGCCAGAACAGCGGGAAGAGCCCCCACATCCCGTAGGCGGCCAGGCCGTACCAAAGGCCCCGGCCGGCCTCCTGCTGGGTTGTCTCTGCCATGGACGGCCTGCCCTCCGCGCGCGCGTGTGTCGAGCCGACGGTAGCGGGCGCGGGGGCAGGCTGTCATCTCCGTATTTGCTTTTTGCTCATGACATGGGATGGACGGGCGATTCCGGAGAGCATGTGGCGCGGGCCCTCCGGCGCTCAGCGCCTCCTCCCGGGGCGTCAGGCGCCGAGCGCCGCGCGCACGCTCTCGGCCAGCGGGACGGTCGGGCGGCCGATCAGCCGGGCCAGGTCGCCCGGCGTACCGGCCAGCTCGCCGCGCGCGATGCCGGCGTCCACGTCCACCAGGACCTCGGCGAACCCTTCCGGAAGGCCGGCGCCGACCAGGACCGCGCGGTGCTCGGCCGGGGTCACCTCGCGGTGCTCGACGGGCTTGCCCGAGGCCTGCGCCAGCTCGGCGGCCAGCTCCGGGAGGCTCCACGCGACGTCGCCGCTGAGCTCGTACACCGTGTTCTCGTGACCGCTCCCCCGGCCCTCGCCGACCAGCACCGCGACCGCCGCGTCGGCGTAGTCCCGACGCGGGGCACTGGCCACCCGGCCCTGCCCGGCGCTGCCGATCACCGCGCCGCGCGCCGCGGTGCCGGCCGCGTCGCCCAGGTAGTTCTCGGTGTACCAGCCGTTGCGGAGGAAGGAGAAGGGCAGACCGGACTCCCGGATCGCCGCCTCGGTGGCCTTGTGCTCGTCCGCCAGCCGGAAGGTGGCCGCACCCGGCGCACTGGTGTACGCGAGCAGCGCGACACCGGCAGCGCGCGCCGCCTCGATCACCGCGGTGTGCTGCGGGATCCGGCGGCCGACCTCGCTGCCCGAGATCAGCAGCACCCGGTCGCCTGCCGCGAAGGCACCCGCCAGGGTCTCCGGCCGGTCGTAGTCGACCACGCGGACGGTCACGCCGCGGGCGGCGAGGTCGGCGGCCTTCTCGGCGGAACGGACGGCGACCGCCACCTCATGGGCGGGAACCTTGGCCAGCAGGCCCTCGACGACCAGCCGGCCGAGCTGTCCAGTGGCTCCGGTGACGACGTACATGGTGCTGCTCCCTGGGTCGGATCGGGTCAAGCCGGGTCGGGTCGGGCCGCTGCCCGTTGGACTTCCGCTTCGACACTCACCCTAGGGGTGGCACTAACCTATCGAAAGTACGCACTTCAAAGTAGGGTACTGACATGCAGGTAATGACCCAGGACGAAGCCACCACGGCCGCCGCACCCCGTTCGGCCGTGCCTCTCGGCGAACTGCCCCCGCCGGACGTCTACGACCGCATGTGCCCCTCGCGCGGTGTGCTGGAGCACGTCACCAGCCGCTGGGGCGTGCTGGTGCTGGCGGCGCTGAACGAGCGCGGCTACCGCTTCAGCGAGCTGCGCCGCCGCGTCTCGGGGGTGAGCGAGAAGATGCTGGCGCAGACCCTCCAGACCCTGGAGCGCGACGGCTTCGTCCTCCGCGAGGCCCACCCGGTGATCCCGCCACGCGTGGACTACAGCCTCACCCCACTCGGCCGGGAGGCCGCCGGGCTGGTGGCAGCCCTCGCCCACTGGTCCGAGAGTCGCGTCCCCGCCGTCCAGACCGCCCGCGCCGCGTACGACACCCGCCCGCGCTGACCCCTGGCGCTGGTCCGCGCGCTTTTTATGTCGGTCGGTCTACATATGTCGGTCGGTCTACATCGGTCGGTCTACAGAGGACAGGCGGTCCACAGGGGGCAGGCGGTCGGGGTCACCGTCAGTGACATTCCCGGGCTGAATATGTCGACCGGTCTACAGAGTTCGCCGTACCGAGAAGTCGGGCCCCCGTGCCGCGCAGTCGAATATGCAGACCGGTCTACTGAGAGCCCCTCGAAACGGACCGACCGGTCTACTGATTCGCGCGTCGTCAGCGCCGCTGCTCCCCGATCAGCACCGCGAGCCCGTCCAGCACCCGCGCCAGACCGAAGGCGTACGCGTGGTCCGCGCTGTAAGCGCCGCCGTACACCTCGCCGGCGGCCGCACCGACACGGGCCGCGACGGGGAACCGCTCGGGGTCGAACACCCGGGCCAGCAGATCCGCGTTCGCCACCCACCACTGCTCATCGGTCATCGCGCTGTCCTGCTGCGCGGCCCGCTCGTCGGCGCCCATCCGGGCGCAGGTCTGGACGAAGCCCAGCAGGTGGGTGAGCGCGGCGTCCAGCTCCACGTCCGGCAGGCCGGTGCCCTCCAGGGCACGCAACTCGTACTCGTACTTGGCCATCAGCCCCGGCCCCAGCGGCGGGCGGCTGGTGGAGACGCTCGCCACCCAGGGGTGAGCGCCATGGAGCGCGCGGTTGTCGTCCGCGACCGCGGCGACCCTGGCCCGCCAGCCCTCGCCAACAGGGGCGCTGCGCGGCATGGTCGCGTAGACGGTGTCCAGCATCAGGTCGAGCAGCTCGGCCTTGCCGGGGACGTAGGTGTAGAGCGCCATCGGGGAGAGCCCGAGCTCCTGGGAGACGCGCCGCATCGTCACGGAATCGACGCCCTCGGCGTCCGCGAGCGCGATCGCCGCCGCGGCGATCTCGACCGTGGACCGCGCCTGCCTGGGCCCGCGTCGGCCCGGCTTCTCCTCCGCCGTCAGCCCCCAGAGCAGGGCGAGGGTACGCGCCGGATCTCCTGCGCTGCTGCGGTCGCTGGGCATGGGGAGATCCTTTCACGACGCCCGCCCGGCTACCGTCGGCCCCATGACCAATGCCGCCTCCGACCCCCGGCCCGAGCCCCTTCCCGGCACCGCCTCGCCCGAGGCCGTGCGCTCCCGGGTCACCTGCCGCCGCTGCCACCGGCCGCTCCACGACCCCGAGTCCCGGATTCTCCGACTCGGCCCGGAGTGCCGCGATCCCGCCGAACGCGTCCCCCGCCACGAGGTCGACCAGGACCCTCTCCCCGGGATCGGCTGAGACCTCGCGGCCTTCCGGGAGGTGCGCCGATCCAACGGCACGCCCACCACCGCGGCGCAGGCCGACCGCCCCGGCGGACACTCCCTCGCGCAAAGCCGGTCGCCCGGCACCCGGCGACGGCGGCCGACTCTGATCAGCTCCCGGACTCTCATCGGTTTCCAGCCATCGGCATGACCGGAAACAGCCCTATCGCAATTCTCCGTACGTTGTACAGTGTACTGCGTACGGGATAATCGCCGACGAAAGGGCACTACCTGATGCAGATCACCGGATCCGCTGTCTCGCTCACCGTCGCGGACGTCGCCGCCTCCGCCGACTTCCTTCAGAAGCACTTCGGATTCGCCGAGCAGATGGCGGCCGACGGTTTCGTCTCGCTCGGCCGCGAAGACGCCGGGATGAACGTCGTCTACCTGCGGCGCGGCATCGAGGTGCTGCCCGAGGACGTCCGGGACCAGTGCGCGGCCGGGCTGATCCTGGCCTTCGTCGTCACCGACCTGGCCGGCGAGGAGGCCCGACTCCGGGGCGAGGGCGTCAGGATCACCATGCCGCTGCGCGAGGAGCCGTGGGGCGAGAACCTCTTCCAGGTCACCGACCCGAACGGAGTGGTGATCCAGTTGGTCGAGTGGGTGCAGCAGTAACAGCGGCAACGACAGGACGACGCCCCCTGGCAGAGCCGGGGGGCGTCGTCGTTCCCGTCGCCCGGGGGGCGTCGGGGCTGTCGGGGAGGCCGGGGAGGCCGGTCCGGTCAGTCCACCGTCCAGGTGTCACGGCCCGCGAGCAGTGCGCCGAGGTCCCCCGGGCCGCGCTGCGCCGTCGCCGCCGTCAGCTGCTCGGCCATCAGTTCGTCGTACACCGGGCGGCGGACGCTGCGGAGCACGCCGATCGGGGTGTGGTGCAGGGTGTCGGCGTCGGCGATCCGGGAGAGGGCGAACGCCGCCGCGGGGCCGGCCGCGTGGGCGTCGTGGACGATCACCGAGGCCTCGTTGTCGGCCGTGACGGCGTCCACGTACAGCTCACCGTCGGCGGCACGGAAGACACCCCGGGACAGGTCGGCGCCGAAACGGACCGGCCGCCCGTGCTCCAGACGCACCAGCGCCTCGTCACGCGTGCCCGGATCCTTCAGGACCTCGAAGGCCCCGTCATTGAAGATGTTGCAGTTCTGGTAGATCTCCACCAACGCCGTACCCTCGTGCTCCGCCGCCGCCCGCAGCACGGACTGGAGGTGCTGACGGTCGGAATCGATGGTCCGGGCGACGAAGGAGGCCTCCGCGCCGATCGCCAGCGAGAGCGGGTTGAACGGCGCGTCCAGCGAGCCCATCGGCGTGGACTTGGTGATCTTCCCCACCTCACTGGTCGGCGAGTACTGACCCTTGGTCAGACCGTAGATCCGGTTGTTGAACAACAGGATCTTCAGATTGACGTTCCGCCGCAGCGCGTGGATCAGGTGATTGCCGCCGATCGAGAGGGCGTCGCCGTCCCCCGTCACCACCCAGACGCTCAGGTCCCGCCGGGAGGAGGCCAGCCCGGTCGCGATGGCCGGCGCCCGCCCGTGGATCGAGTGCACGCCATAGGTGTTCATGTAGTACGGGAAGCGCGAGGAACACCCGATACCGGAGACGAAGACGGTGTTCTCCCGCCTGATCCCCAGCTCCGGCATGAACGACTGCACGGCCGCCAGGATCGCGTAGTCCCCGCAACCGGGACACCACCGCACCTCCTGATCGGTCTTGAACTCCTTCGCGCTCTGCGGCGCCTCGGCCTTCGGCACCAGCTTCAAGGAGGGGAACTGCTCACTCATCGGTTGTCCTCCTCGTCCACGGCACCGACCGCCGAACCGCTCGCCGAACCGGCCGCCGCACCGGACGCCGCACCGGACGCCGAAGCGTTGTCCGGGCCACTTGCCGGACCGCTCGCCGGACCGCCTTCCCGGCCGCTCTCCGATGCGTCCAGGCTGCCGATCGCCGCCCCCAGCACGTCCGCCAACTGGGCCGCCTTGAAGGGCAGTCCGCGCACCTGGTTGTAGGACTCCGCGTCCACCAGGTACTTGGCGCGCAACAACAACGCCAACTGCCCCAGATTCATCTCCGGAACGATGACCTTGTCATAACTCTTCAGCACCGCGCCGAGGTTGGCCGGGAAGGGATTCAGATTCCGCAGGTGCGCCTGGGCGACGTGCCCACCGTCGGCCCGGACCCGGCGCACGGCCGCGGTGATCGGTCCGTAGGTCGAGCCCCAGCCGAGGACCAGGACGCGGGCCGCGCCGCCGGGGTCGTCGACCTCGACCTCGGGCACCGCGATACCGTCGACCTTCGCCTGCCGGGTGCGGACCATGAAATCGTGGTTGGCCGGGTCGTAGGAGATGTTCCCCGTGCCGTCCTGCTTCTCGATCCCCCCGATCCGGTGCTCCAGACCCGGCGTACCGGGCACCGCCCAGGGCCGGGCCAGCGTCCGCGGATCACGCTGGTAGGGCCAGAACGAACCGTCCTCACGGTTCGGACCCGTCGCGAAGTCCGCCGCGATCACCGGCAGTTCACCCACCTCGGGAATCCGCCACGGCTCGGACCCGTTCGCCAGATAACCGTCCGACAACAGGAACACCGGAGTACGGTACGTCACCGCGATCCGGGCCGCCTCCAAAGCCGCGTCGAAACACTCCGCCGGCGTCGCCGGAGCCACGATCGGCACCGGCGCCTCACCATTGCGCCCGAACATCGCCTGCAACAGGTCCGCCTGCTCGGTCTTCGTCGGCAGACCCGTCGACGGACCACCACGCTGGATGTCGACCACCAGCAACGGCAGTTCGAGCGACACCGCCAGACCGATCGTCTCGCTCTTCAACGCCACCCCCGGACCCGACGTCGTCGTCACACCCAGCGCCCCACCGAAAGCGGCACCCAGCGCCGCCCCGATCCCCGCGATCTCGTCCTCCGCCTGGAACGTCCGCACACCGAAATCCTTGTGCCCGCTCAGCTCGTGCAGGATGTCCGACGCCGGCGTGATCGGATACGAACCCAGGAAGAGCGGCAGCCCGGAACGCTCCGCCGCCGCGATCAGACCGTACGACAACGCCAGATTCCCGGAGATGTTGCGGTAACGCCCCGCCGGCAGCCGCGCCGGCGCCACCTCGTACGACACCGCGAACGACTCCGTGGTCTCCCCGAAGTTCCAACCCGCCCGGAACGCCACGATATTGGCCTCGGCGATCAACGGCTTCTTCGCGAACTTCCCGCGCAGGAACGACTCGGTCCCCTGCGTCGGCCGGTGGTACATCCACGACAGCAGACCCAGCGCGAACATGTTCTTCGCCCGCTCGGCGTCCTTACGGGCCAGCCCACTGTCCTTGAGCGCCTCCAGCGTCAGCGTGGTCAGCGGCACCCTGTGCAGGTGGTACGCCTCCAACGAGCCGTCGCCCAGCGGATCCGCCGGATAACCGACCTTCGCCAGCGCCCGCTTGGTGAACTCATCGGTATTGACGATGATCTCCGCACCCCGCGGCAGATCCGGCACATTCGCCTTAAGAGCCGCCGGATTCATCGCCACCAGAACGTTCGGCGCGTCCCCCGGGGTCAGGATGTCGTGATCGGCGAAATGCAACTGGAACGAGGAGACACCCGGAAGCGTCCCGGCGGGAGCCCGGATCTCGGCCGGGAAGTTGGGCAGAGTGGAGAGGTCGTTACCGAAGGACGCCGTCTCCGAGGTGAAACGGTCACCCGTGAGCTGCATCCCGTCACCGGAATCCCCGGCGAACCGGATGATCACCCGATCCAGTCTGCGGATCGGCTTGGCGCGTCTGGGCTGCGGGCCGGCCGGCACGGCGGGGCCGGAGCGGCCCTCACCGGACCCGGAACGGCCCTCGCCGCCGTCCGAGCCGTCCACCGCTTCTGACTGATCGACCTGACTGGTCACTGCCGCGGACCTCCTCGTGGGCACCAGCCGCGGGCGTGAGCCGTGTGCCCCGTCCGCCTGGTGCACCTCTCGCATCCTATGCGGGTAAGGGTTGCCTGGGACGGAACTACCCAATGCGGCGGGAAATCACCATCGGATGTCCCGAGAACACGGTTCGTGTCCTACCTCGCACCGAGCGTGTACGGATCGGTTCGGGCGCACATCAGGGTGCGCGCGCCGGTTCCACGTCGACCGCGGGCCCGCGACCGGTCGGCGGTCGACCGGCGGCCGGCTATGAGTTCAGGTAGGTGAGGACCGCGAGCACCCGGCGGTGGTCCTCGGGGCTCTGGGCCAGGCCCAGCTTGAGGAAGATGTTGCTGACGTGCTTCTCCACCGCGCCGTCCGAGACCACCAGCTGCTTGGCCACCGCCGCGTTGGTCCGGCCCTCCGCCATCAGGCCGAGCACCTCGCGCTCACGCGGCGTCAGCCCGGCCAGTACGTCACCCTTGCGGCTGCGGCTGAGCAGCTGCTGGACGACCTCGGGGTCCAGTGCGGTACCGCCCCCGGCGACCCGGACCACGGCGTCGACGAACTCACGGACCTCGGCGACCCGGTCCTTCAGCAGGTACCCCACGCCCCGGGTGGAACCGGCCAAGAGTTCGGAGGCGTACCGCTCCTCCACGTACTGCGACAGCACCAGGACACCGACCCCGGGATAGAGGCCGCGCAGCGTGACGCAGGCACGCACTCCCTCGTCGGTGTGGGTCGGCGGCATCCGGACGTCGGCGACCACCACGTCGGGCAGGGCGTCGGCGGCGGCCAGCTCGTGGACGGCCTTCAGCAGGGCCTCGCCGTCGCCGACACCCGCCACGACCTCCAGACCGCGGTCGGTCAGCAGCCTGGTCAGGCCCTCCCGAAGCAGGACGGAGTCTTCGGCGATGACGACGCGAAGCATGGTGGCCTTCCGGATTGGCGGAGCTGCGGACGGTGCTGACGGGTGCCAGTCTTCCCTATTCGGCGGACGCCCCGGGCCGCCGGGCAGTCAATCCCACCGACTGCCCGGCGCCGGGGCTCACGGAGGACACCGAACGGCTTCCACCACACCTTCGTCCGGCTACCGCACGGCCACCGCTCGACCCACCGGCCCGCGAGGCCGTCGGCTCACGAGGTGTCGGACCACCGCCGGGCAGGTCCACCCGGCGGGCCGGTCACATGGTGCGGATGGCCACCGCGTCGCACAGGCCCTGGAGAGCCGCCTTCGCCGCGCCGTCCGGCAGCGGGTCGAGCAGCGCGCGGGCCTCCTCCGCGTGCCGCAGGGTCTCCCGGCGGGCGTGCTCCAGCGCCGGGTGGCGACGCAGCAGGCGCAGCGCCTCGGCATGCGGCTCGTCGTCGCTGAGGTCGGTGCTGAGCAGCTCGCGCAGCCGCAGGTCCGCCGGGTCGGACTCGTCCGCCGGCATCTGCTGGAGCAGCAGGGTGGGCAGGGTCGGCACGCCCTCGCGCAGGTCGGTGCCGGGGGTCTTGCCGGACTCGTGGCCGTCGCTGGCGATGTCGAGCACGTCGTCGGCCAGCTGGAAGGCGATGCCGATCCGCTCGCCGTACGCGCTGAGGATGTCGGTCACCCACGGCTCGGCGCCGGCCATGAGAGCGCCGATCCGGCAGGAGACGGCGATCAGGGAGCCGGTCTTGCCGGCCAGCACATCGAGGTAGTGGTGGAGCGGGTCGTCCTCCGGACCGGGGCCGGCGGTCTCCAGGATCTGGCCGGTGACCAGCCGCTCGAACGCGTCGGCCTGCAGCCGGACGGCCTCCGGGCCGAGGTCCGCGAGCACCTGGGAGGCGCGGGAGAAGAGGAAGTCGCCGGTGAGGATGGCGACCGAGTTGTCCCAGCGCGAGTTGGCGCTCGGGGCGCCCCGGCGCACGAGGGCCTCGTCCATGACGTCGTCGTGGTAGAGCGTCGCGAGGTGGGTCAGCTCGACCACCACGGCCGCCGGGACCACGCCCGGAGCGTTGGTGTCGCCGAACTGGGCGGCGAGCATCACCAGCAGCGGCCGGAAGCGCTTGCCGCCGGCCTCCATCAGGTGGCTGGCGGTGACGGTGATGAACGGGACGTCACTCTTCACGGCCTCGGTGAGCGCGATCTCCACCGCGTCCATCCCGGACTGGACATCGCGGGTCAGATCGCGGTCCTGCACGCTGAGCCCAAAGGGTCCCACGACGGTCACGAAGACCACTCCTCTGTCCCTGGTCGATCTAGCGGCCTGGTCCCTGAGTGCCGCCGCTGGCCATACAGGCAGGGTATCCGGTCGCGAGTGGATCACTGCACGGGCGTGCGGATCCTGTCATGATCGGGCCGGACCCGCTGGTGGGAGCCGATCCGGAGACGACACGTCCGGGCCGCGCGGACGAACACGCGGCCCGGACTTCGGGCGGTGGAGCGGCGCCGGGAACGTGGCGCGGTTCCGACCGGTGGCGCGGTTCCCCGGCCGGTGAAGCCGTCCGGCCGGGACCGGTACCCGGAGGACGGACCGGTGTCCGGACGGTGCGGCACCGCCCGGACACCGGCACTCAGCGGACGAAGAGCGAGGCCTTCGACGCCAGGTCCAGGAAGTACTGCGGGAGCACCCCGAGGCCGATGGTGACCACGACGCCGATGCCGATCGCGGTGGCCGTGAAGGGGCTCGGGATGGCCACGGTCGGGCCGCCGGGCTGCGGGTCCGAGAAGAACATCAGCACGATGACCCTGATGTAGAAGAACGCCGCCACCGCCGAGCTGAGCACACCCACGATCACCAACGGGGTCGCGCCGCCGGCCGCCGCGGCCTGGAAGACCGCGAACTTGCCGGTGAAGCCGGAGGTGAGCGGGATCCCGGCGAAGGCCAGCAGGAACAGCGCGAAGACCGCCGCCACCAGCGGCGACCTCCGGCCCAAGCCCGCCCAGCTGGACAGGTGGGTGGCCTCGCCCTTGGAGTCGCGCACCAGCGTGACCACGGCGAACGCGCCGAGCGTCACGAAGGAGTACGCCAGCAGGTAGAACAGCACGGAGCTGAGGCCCTGCTTGTTGGTGGCGATCACACCGGTGAGGATGAACCCGGCGTGCGCGATGGAGGAGTAGGCGAGGAGCCGCTTCACGTCCTGCTGGGTGACGGCCAGGATGGCGCCGACCACCATGGTCAGGATCGCCACGCCCCACATCACCGGCCGCCAGTCCAGCCGCAGGCCGGGGAAGGCGACGTAGAACAGCCGCAGCATGGCGCCGAAGGCCGCCACCTTGGTCGCCGCCGCCATGAACCCGGTGACCGGGGTCGGGGCGCCCTGGTAGACGTCCGGGGTCCAGGAGTGGAAGGGCACCGCGCCGACCTTGAAGAGCAGACCGACCCCGAGCAGCGCCAGACCCACCAGGAGCAGGGCGTCGTTCTGGGTGGTGGACAGCAGCGCCGGAGTGGCCAGGGCCTTGCCGGAGATGACGTCCGAGATCTCGCCGAGCCGGACACTGCCCGCGTACCCGTACAGCAGGGCGGTGCCGAACAGGAAGAACGCCGAGGCGAAGGCTCCGAGCAGGAAGTACTTGACCGCCGCCTCCTGGGAGAGCAAACGGCGGCGCCGGGCCAGCGCACAGAGCAGGTAGAGCGGGAGGGAGAAGACCTCCAGCGCCACGAACATGGTGAGCAGGTCGTTGGCGGCGGGGAACAGCAGCATGCCGCCGACCGCGAACATGGTGAGCGGGAAGACCTCGCTGGTGGCGAAACCGGCCCGGACAGCGGCGCGCTCCTGCTCACCGCCGGGCGTGGCGGCGGCCTGCGCGGCGAACGCGTCGGCCGGCTCTCCCCCGGCCTTGGGCTCCAGCTTCCGCTCGGCGTAGGTGAGCACGGCGACCACCGAGGCCAGCAGGATCACGCCCTGCAGGAACAGCGCGGGGCCGTCGAGCGCGACCGAGCCCATGGCGAGCAGGTCGACCTTGGTGGAGCCGTACCCCTGGGCGGCGAGCACCACCACGGCGGTGAACGCACCGGCCAGGCCGAACAGGGCCACCGAGACCTGGGCCCAGTGCCGGTAGCGGCGGGGCAGGAAGGCCTCCAGCAGGATGCCGGTCACGGCGGCGCCGAACACCACCAGCATCGGGGAGAGCTGGCCGTACTCGACGTGCGGCGCCGGAATGCTCGACGTGTTGCCGCCGGCGGCGGCGAGCCAACCGGTGGTGCTCACTTGTGCTCACCTCCTGAGGTGGCGGCGACCGGGTGGGCCGGTGCCGGGTCGGTCTCGTGGACCTGTGAGAGGGTCGCGTCCACCGACGGGTTGACGATGTCGGTGAGCGGCTTCGGGTAGACGCCGAGCAGGATGGTCAGGGCCACCAGCGGGGCGACGACCGCGAGCTCGCGCGCCTTGAGGTCGGGCATGCCGCGCACCTCGGCCTTGACCGGGCCGGTCATGGTGCGCTGGTAGAGCAGCAGGGCGTAGAGCGCGGCGAGCACGATGCCGAAGGTGGCGACGATGCCGATCGCCGGGTACCGGGTGAACGTGCCGACCAGCACCAGGAACTCGCTGACGAAGGGTGCCAGCCCCGGCAGCGACAGCGTGGCCAGGCCGCCGATCAGGAACGTTCCGGCGAGTACCGGGGCGACCTTCTGCACGCCGCCGTAGTCGGCGATCAGGCGCGAGCCGCGGCGGGAGATCAGGAAGCCGGCCACCAGCATCCACGCGGCGGTGGAGATGCCGTGGTTGACCATGTAGAGGGTGGCTCCGCTCTGGCCCTGGCTGGTCAGCGCGAAGATGCCCATGATGATGAAGCCGAAGTGCGAGATGGAGGCGTACGCGACCAGCCGCTTGATGTCCTTCTGGCCGATGGCCAGCAGCGCGCCGTAGATGATCCCGATCACCGAGAGGACCATGATCGCCGGGGCGAAGGTCTTCGAGGCGTCCGGGAAGAGCCCGAGGCAGAAGCGGAGCATCGCGAAGGTGCCGACCTTGTCGACCACCGCGGTGATCAGCACGGCCGTTCCGGCGGTGGACTCGCCCATCGCGTTGGGCAGCCAGGTGTGCAGCGGCCAGAGCGGGGCCTTCACCGCGAAGGCGAAGAAGAAGCCGAGGAACAGCGCCTTCTCGGCGGTGCCGCTGAGCACCAGCTGACCGTCGGCGATCGCGGTGGTCAGCGTCCGGAGGTCGAAGGTGCCGAACCCCTGGTCCTGCGCGATGACGTACAGCCCGATCACGGCGGCCAGCATGACCAGTCCGCCGAGCAGGTTGTACAGCAGGAACTTCACCGCCGCGTAGGACCGCTGACGGGCCGACTCCGGGCCACCCGCCCTGTCGCCGAAGCCGCCGATGAGGAAGTACATCGGGATCAGCATGGCTTCGAAGAACACGTAGAAGAGGAAGACGTCGGTGGCGTAGAAGGAGACGATCACCATCGCCTCCACCGCCAGGATCAGGGCGAAGAAGCCCTGAGTGCGACGCCTGTTCTCGAACGTCCCGTCCGGCGCGGCGGACCCGGCCCCCTGCTGTCCCGCGGAGGCGGCCCCCTCCTGCCCGCGGGCAGGAGGGGAGGGAGGGTCGGCATCGTGCCAGGAGGCCAGCATCACGACCGGCACGAGGACGGCCGTGAGCAGGGCCAGCACGGCACCGATGCCGTCCACGCCGAGCGAGAAGGTGATGCCGAAGGAGCGGATCCAGCTGTAGGACTCGGTCAGCTGGTAGCGGGCCCCGTCGGGATCGAACCGGGCGACCGCGGTGGCCGCCAGGGCCAGCGTGACGCCCGAGACGCCCAGGGCGACGAGCTTGGTGGTCCGCCGCCGGGGCCCGGTCGTCCCGGCGGGCAGCGCGGCGGTGAGCACCGCGCCGGCCGCCGGGACGGCGCAGGTGGCGGTCAGCAGGGCACTCATGCCGCGCCTCCCCGACGGTCTGTGTAATCCCAATCCATCAGACGGACCTCATCAGGAGAGTCGTGGCGACCAGCACCAGCGTGCCGCCGAACATGGAGAGCGCGTACGAGCGGACATAGCCGTTCTGGATCCGCCGCAACCGGCTGGAGATCCCGCCGATGGTGGCGGCCAGGCCGTTGACGAAGCCGTCCAGGCCGCGGCTGTCGAAGTAGACCAGCGCCGCGGTGAGCGCCGAGCCGGGGCGGACCAGGACGGCGTGGTTGAAGTCGTCCTGGAGGAGGTCGCGGCGGGCCGCCCGGGTGAGCGGGGAGCCGACCGGCGGCACCACGGGGACGGTGGAGCGGCCGTACATCAGGTACGAGAGCGCGACACCGGCCAGCATGCAGACCATGGTGAGCAGGGTGACCACCAGCGGGCTGAGCGGCGAGTTGCCCTCGGAGTGTCCGGTGACCGGCTCCAGCCAGGTGACGAAGGAGTTGTTCAGGACGAAGAGCCCACCGGCGAAGACCGAGCCGAAGGCGAGCACGATCATCGGGATGGTCATGGTGCTCGGCGACTCGTGCGGGTGCGGGTCGTTGCCGTCCGCGTCCGGCTGCCAGCGCTTCTCGCCGAAGAAGGTCAGGATCATCACCCGGGTCATGTAGAACGCGGTGATCGCGGCGCCGACCAGGGTGCAGAGGCCGAGGATCCAGCCCTCCGTGCCGCCTTTGGCGAAGGCCGCTTCGATGATCTTGTCCTTGGAGAAGAAGCCCGACAGGCCGGGGAACCCGATGATGGCCAGGTAGCCGAGGCCGAAGGTGACGAAGGTGATCGGCATGTACTTGCGCAGTCCGCCGTAGTGACGCATGTTCACCTCGTCGTTCATGCCGTGCATGACCGACCCGGCGCCGAGGAAGAGCCCGGCCTTGAAGAAGCCGTGGGTCACCAGGTGCATGATCGCGACGGCGTAGCCGATCGGGCCAAGGCCCGCCGCCAGGATCATGTAGCCGATCTGCGACATGGTCGAGCCGGCCAGCGCCTTCTTGATGTCGTCCTTGGCGCAACCGACGATCGCCCCGAACAGCAGGGTGACCGCGCCGACCACCACCACGGCGGTCTGGGCGTCCGGCGCCAGGTTGAAGACAGTCCCGGAGCGGGTGATCAGGTAGACGCCGGCGGTCACCATGGTGGCCGCGTGGATCAGGGCCGAGACCGGGGTCGGGCCCTCCATGGCGTCCCCGAGCCAGGACTGCAGCGGCACCTGGGCGGACTTGCCGCAGGCCGCCAGCAGCAGCATCAGCCCGATGGCGGTCAGCTTGCCCTCGCTGGCCTGGCCGGCCGCGCCGACCGTCCCCTCCGTGCCGAGGATCGGGCCGAAGGCGAAGGAGCCGAACTCCACGAACATCAGCATGATGGCGATGGACAGGCCCATGTCGCCGACGCGGTTGACGATGAACGCCTTCTTGGCGGCCGTCGCGGCGCTCGGCTTGTGCTGCCAGAAGCCGATCAGCAGGTACGAGGCCAGGCCGACGCCCTCCCAGCCGACGTACAGCAGCAGGTAGTTGTCGGCGAGCACCAGCAGCAGCATGGCCGCCAGGAAGAGGTTCAGGTACGCGAAGAAGCGTCGCCGGCGCTCGTCGTGCGCCATGTAACCCACCGAGTAGAGGTGGATCAACGTGCCCACGCCGGTGATCAGCAGGACGAACGTCATCGAGAGCTGGTCGAGTTGGAACGAGATGTCGGCCTGGAACCCGTTCACCGGGATCCAGCTGTACAGGTGCTCCGTGATCGAGCGGTCCTCGGCCTCACGGCCCAGCAGGTCCGAGAACAGCGCGAGCCCGAAGCCGAACGAGAGCGCGGCCAGTCCGGTGGCCAGCCAGTGGCCGAACCGGTCGAAGCGGCGACCACCGAGGAGCAGCAGGACGGCACCGGCCAGCGGAGCCGCCACCAGCAGCGGAATGAGAGAGTTCACCGAAGGCCCTCCGCCTACAGCTTCATCAGGTTGCTGTCATCGACCGAAGCCGAGTGCCTGGTACGGAAGATGGACACGATGATGGCGAGACCGACCACGACCTCGGCCGCCGCGACCACCATGGTGAAGAACGCGATGATCTGGCCGTCCAGGTTGCCGTGCAGCCGGGAGAACGTGACCAGTGCCAGGTTCGAGGCGTTGAGCATCAGCTCCACGCACATGAACAGCACGATCGCGTTCCGCCGGATCAGCACGCCGGAGGCGCCGATGGTGAACAACAGGGCGGAGAGATAGAGGTAGTTGACCGGATTCACTCCGCGCCCTCCTCGTCGTGGCCGGCCGACGCCGGCCGGTTGTTCGGCACCGGCTCCAGCGCCTTGCGCGGGCCCGTGACCGGCGGGCGCTCGGACGGCGGACGGCCCAGCCAGTCGGCGGTGGTCGACTCCAGCTCGGCCATCCGCCGCAGCATCTCCTGGCTGACGTCGCGGATCTGGCCACGCTCGCGCAGGGTCTCCATCACCGAGTCCTCGGCGACGGTGCCGTCCGGCAGCAGAGCCGGGATGTCGACCGCGTTGTGCCGGGCGTAGACGCCGGGCGCGGGCAGCGGCGGCAGCTGGATGTTGTCCTTGACCCGCTGGGCGGCGAGCTCGCGCTGCGTCTTCGGGGCCGTCACGTGCTCGCGGTGGGTCAGCACCATGGCGCCGATCGCGGCGGTGATCAGCAGTGCGCCGGTGACCTCGAAGGCCCAGACGTACTTGGTGAAGATCAGCCGGGCCAGACCCTGGACATTGCCCTCGGCGTTGGCCTCGGCGAGACCGGTGAAGGTGTCCAGCTTGGCGTTGGCGATGCCGGCGATCAGCAACACGCCGAATCCGAGCCCGCAGAGGACGGCGGCGAACCGCTGGCCCTTCAGCTGCTCCTTCAGTGAGTCCGCGCTGGTGACACCGACCAGCATCACCACGAACAGGAACAGCATCATGATCGCGCCGGTGTAGACCACGATCTGCACCACGCCCAGGAAGACCGCACCCTGGGCCATGTAACAGACCGCCAGGGCGAGCATGGTGGCGGCCAGGCAGAGCGCGCTGTGCACGGCCTTCCTCATCGCCAGCATGCCGAGCGCTCCACCGACGGCGATCACCGCGAGCACCCAGAACTGGACGGCCTCGCCGGTGGAGGTCGTCCCGGTGGCGGCGAGGGCCGCGCCGCGCTCCGCGAGATTCAGGGCGGTCACTGCTGGGCCTCCTTCTCCCGGTCGGTGCGCTCCTGCTGGACCGTGCCGGGCGCCGCCGCGGTGATCTCGCCCCGGTAGTAGGCGCCCTCGTCGGCGCCCGGGAAGATCGAGTGCGGGCTGTCGACCATGCCTTCGGAGAGGCCGACCAGCAGCTGCTCCTTGGTGAAGATGAGGTCCTTGCGCGAGGAGTCCGCGAGTTCGTACTCGTTGGTCATGGTGAGCGCGCGGGTCGGGCAGGCCTCGATGCAGAGACCGCAGAGGATGCAGCGGGCGTAGTTGATCTGGTAGACCACCCCGTACCGCTCGCCCGGCGAGTAACGCTCCTCCTCGCGGTTGTCGGCCCCCTCCACGTAGATCGCGTCGGCCGGGCAGGCCCAGGCGCAGAGCTCGCAGCCGATGCACTTCTCCAGGCCGTCCGGGTGCCGGTTCAGCTGGTGGCGGCCGTGGAAGCGCGGAGCGGTGGGCTTCTTGAACTCCGGGTACTGCTCGGTGATCCGCTTCTTGAACATGGCCTTGAAGGTCACGCCGAAGCCGGCGGCCGGCCCGAGGACGGATGGCTTGTCGGTCCTGTCGTTCTCGTCGGACGACATCGCGGTCAGCTCCCTTCGGAATGGTCGGCCCCGTTGAGGGCGTCCTGGAGTTGCTTCGGGGCGCGGCTGCGCCGGCGCGGGACCGGCGGGAGCTGCTGACCGGGCAGTGGAGGCACCGGATAACCGCCGGCCATCGGGTCGAACTCGTCACCGGGCGGCGCGCCTTCGGCGTCCGGCCCGGCCGGTTCGGGCTTTCGCCGCAGGGCGTCCCGCAACAGGACGAGCAGCAGGATCGCGCCGGCCGGCGCACCGACGTACAGCACCACCTCGCCGAAGTCGTAGCCCTCGTTCCGCAGGGCCCGGACGCTGGCCACCATGACCAGCCAGACCAGCGAGACCGGGATCAGGACCTTCCAGCCGAGCTTCATGAACTGGTCGTAGCGCAGCCGGGGCAGGGTGCCGCGCAGCCAGATGAAGAAGAAGATCAGCAGCTGGATCTTCAGCGTGATCCAGAGCATCGGCCACCAGCCGTGGTTGGCCCCCTCCCAGAAGGTGGAGACCGGCCAGGGCGCCCGCCAGCCGCCCAGGAAGAGCGTGGAGGCGACCGCCGAGACGGTGACCATGTTGACGTACTCGGCCAGCATGAACATCGCGAACTTCAGCGAGGAGTACTCGGTGTTGAAACCGCCGACCAGCTCGCCCTCGGCCTCCGGGAGGTCGAACGGCGCCCGGTTGGTCTCGCCGACCATGGCGATGATGTAGACGATGAAGGAGACCGGTAGCAACACCGCGAACCAGGTCGGCTGCTGCGAGGAGACGATCTCCGAGGTGGACATCGAGCCGGAGTAGATGAACACCGCCGCGAAGGACAGGCCCATCGCGATCTCGTAGCTGATCATCTGCGCCGAGGAGCGAAGCCCGCCGAGCAGCGGATAGGTCGAGCCGGACGACCAGCCCGCCAGCACGATGCCGTAGATCCCGACCGAGGCGGTGGCCAGGATGTACAGCAGCGCCACCGGGAAGTCCGTCAGCTGCAGCGGGGTCCGGGTGCCGAAGATCGACACCTCGTCGCCGGCCGGGCCGAAGGGGATCACCGCGAAGGCCATGAAGGCGGGGATCGCGCAGACGATCGGGGCCAGGATGTAGACCGCCTTGTCGGCGCCCTTGACCACCAGGTCTTCCTTGAGCGCCAGCTTCACGCCGTCGGCGAGCGACTGCAGCAGGCCCCACGGACCGTTCCGGTTGGGGCCGATGCGCAACTGCATCCAGGCCACCACCTTGCGCTCCCAGACGATCGAGATCAGCACGGTGCCGACCAGGAACACGAAGCAGAAGACGGCTTTGAGCAGGACCAGCCACCAGGGGTCGCGGCCGAAGAAGCCCAGGGTCTCGTACGCGGCGAGGTTCATCGGTGCTCCCCCTCGGCGGTCGGGGCGGCGGCCTGGTCGGCGGCCGCGGCACCGGGGGCGGCCGGGGCGGCGCCCTGTCCGGCGCGCTCGGCTCCGGTGCCGGTAGCGGTGCCGTCGGCCGTGTCGGCAGTGCCGGTGTCGACGGCGATCGTGTCGACGGCGATCGTGACCAGGTGGCCCACGGTGGTGCCCAGCGCGCGGTGGGCGCCGCCCGGGGTGGAGTTGAGCGGGATCCAGACCGTACGGTCCGGGATGTCCTTGGTGATCTCCAGTGGCAGGGTGAGCGATCCGGCCGGACCGGTCAGCCGCAACGCCGGCCGGAGGGCCGCGGCGGCCGACCCCGTGGAGGCGGCGGCGGGTACGACGGTGGCCCCGATCTCCTCGGCGGTGGCCGGTGAGATCCGGGCGACGGCCGGATGCCGGGTGCCGGCCAGGTGCGGATCGCCCTGCTGGAGCGAGCCGTTGTCCAGCAGCTGACGCCACCCCGCGAGCACCGCCTGGCCGGTGGCCGGCCGGGGCAGCAGCGCGGGGTGGGCGGCGGGAGCGGCGGGGTGGTCGCCGGTCCACGGCTCGAACCGGTCCAGCTCCAGCCGGGCGGCCCGGACGTCGGGCAGGCCCAGCCGGTGGCCCAGCGCGTCCGCCAGCATGTTCAGCACCCGGAGGTCCGGGTACAGGTGCCGGCTCATCTGCTGGTCGGGCTTGAGCGCGGCCTCGAAGATCCGCACCCTGCCCTCCCAGTCCAGGAACGTTCCGGCCTTCTCGGCCACGGCGGCGACCGGGAGCACCACATCGGCCCGCGCGGTGACCGCGGACGGACGCAGCTCCAGCGACACCATGAACGGCACGGCGGCCAGCGCCTCGTCCGCGAGCGCCGGATCCGGCAGGTCGTCCGGGTCGACGCCGCCGACCAGCAGCGCGTCCAGCCCGCCGTGGGCGGCGGCCGCGAGGATCTGGTCGGTGTCCCGGCCGAGCCGGGCCGGGAGTTCGGCCACTCCCCAGGCGGCGGCGGCCTCGGCCCGGGCGGCCGGAGCGGTGACCGGACGCCCGCCGGGCAGCAGCCCGGGCAGCGCGCCCGCCTCGACCGCGCCGCGTTCGCCGGCCCGGCGCGGGATCCAGGCGAGCCGGGCGCCGGTGGCGTGCGCGAGGCGCAGCGCGGCGGTCAGCGCACCCGGAACGGCGGCCAGCCGCTCGCCGGCCAGGATGACGGCCCCGGGTGTGCGGAGCAGCTCGGCGGCGCGGCCGGCGTCGTCGTTCAGCGGCTCGTCGGCGGCGAGGGCGGAGAGCCACTCCGCCTCGGTGCCGGGTGCCGCGGGCAGCAGTGCGCCGCGCAGCTTGGCGAGGCCCCGGGAGCTGTGGGAGGCGATCGAGAACACCTTGAGGCCGGCGGCCCGGGTGGCCTTGCGCAGTCGCAGGAAGACGATCGGCGACTCCTCCTCGGGCTCGAAGCCCGCGAGCAGCACGGCCGGGGCGGCCTCCAACTGCTCGTAGTCGACGCCGGCTCCCCCGAGGTCGACACCCCGGCCGGCGACGGCGGCGGCCAGGAAGTCCGCCTCCTCGCCGCTGTGCGGGCGGGCCCGGAAGTCCACGTCGTTGGTGCCGAGCACCACCCGGGCGAACTTGGCGTAGGCGTAGGCGTCCTCGACGGTGACGCGGCCGCCGGTGAGCACCCCGGCGCGGGCGCCGCGCAGTCCCTCGGCGGCCCTGGCCAGCGCCTCCGGCCAGGAGGCCGCGACGAGTTCGCCCGTCGCGGCGTCACGGACCAGCGGGGTCGCCAGTCGGTCGCGCTGCTGCGCGTAGCGGAAGGCGAACCGGCCCTTGTCGCAGTTCCACTCCTCGTTGACCGCCGGGTCCTCGCCCGCGAGGCGCCTCAGCACCTTGCCGCGCCGGTGGTCGGTGCGCTGCGCGCAACCGGAGGAGCAGTGCTCGCAGACGCTCGGCGAGGAGACCAGGTCGAACGGACGGGAGCGGAAACGATAAGCCGCCGAGGTGAGCGCGCCGACCGGGCAGATCTGGATGGTGTTGCCGGAGAAGTACGACTCGAAGTCGTCACCCTGGCCGGTGCCGACCTGCTGGAGGGCGCCGCGCTCGACCAGGTCGATGAACGGGTCCCCGGCGATCTGCTGCGAGAAGCGGGTACAGCGGGCGCAGAGCACACAGCGCTCGCGGTCCAGCAGCACCTGGGTGCTGATCGGCACCGGCTTCTCGTAGGTCCGCTTCATCCCCTCGAAGCGGGAGTCGGTGTCCCCGGTGGACATCGCCTGGTTCTGCAGCGGGCACTCGCCGCCCTTGTCGCAGACCGGGCAGTCCAGCGGGTGGTTGATCAGCAGCAGCTCCATCACGCCGCGCTGGGCCTTCTCCGCGACCGGCGAACTGACCTGCGTCCGGACCACCATGCCTTCGGCGACCGGAATCGTGCAGGAGGCGACCGGCTTGCGCTGCCCCTCGATCTCGACGATGCACTGCCGGCAGGCACCGGCCGGGTCGAGCAGCGGGTGGTCGCAGAAGCGCGGGATCTGGGTGCCGATCTGCTCGGCAGCCCGGATCACCAACGTCCCCTTGGGGACCTGCACTTCGATGCCGTCGATGGTGAGCGTGACCAGGTCGACCGCGGCCTTGGAGGTGGCTGGTTCTGTGATCGTCACGCGTGCACCTCCCTTTCGGTGGCGGACTGGTGGCCGGGGCGGGGGCCGTCGGCCCAGACGGTGGAGGCGGCCGGGTCGAACGGGCAGCGGCGCTCGGTGAGGTGCTGCTCGTACTCGGCCCGGAAGTGCTGGAGCGAGGAGATGATCGGACTGGCCGCGCCGTCGCCCAGCGCGCAGAACGACTTGCCGTTGATGTTGTCGGCGATGTCGAGGAGCTTCTCCAGGTCGCCCTCGACGCCCTCCCCGGCCTCGACCCGCTTGAGCAGTTGGACGAGCCAGTACGTCCCCTCGCGGCAGGGCGTGCACTTGCCGCAGGACTCGTGGGCGTAGAACTCCGTCCACCGGGTGACGGCCCGGACCACGCAGGTGGTCTCGTCGAAGACCTGCAGGGCCTTGGTACCGAGCATCGAACCGGCCGCGCCGACGCCCTCGTAGTCGAGCGGGACGTCGAGGTGCTCGTCGGTGAACATCGGGGTGGAGGAACCGCCCGGGGTCCAGAACTTGAGCCGGTGCCCGGCCCGGACGCCGCCGCTGATGTCCAGCAACTGGCGCAGCGTGACGCCGAGCGGAGCCTCGTACTGGCCCGGGTTGGTGACATGGCCGGAGAGCGAGTAGAGCGTGAAGCCGGGAGACTTCTCGGTGCCCAGGCCCTTGAACCACTCCTTGCCGCGCGCCAGGATCGGCGGCACCGAGGCGATCGACTCGACGTTGTTGACCACCGTCGGGCAGGCGTAGAGGCCGGCGATCGCCGGGAACGGAGGACGCAACCGGGGCTGGCCCCGGCGCCCTTCCAGCGAGTCCAGCAGGGCCGTCTCCTCACCGCAGATGTAGGCGCCGGCGCCGGCGTGCACGGTGATGTCGAGATCGGTGCCGGACCCCAGGATGTTCTTGCCGAGCAGACCGGCCTGGTAGGCCTCGGCCACCGCGGCCTGGAGCCGGCGCAGCACCGGGACGACCTCGCCGCGCAGGTAGATGAAAGCGTGGTCGCAGCGGATCGCGTAGGAAGCGATGATCATGCCCTCGATCAGCGCGTGCGGGTTGGCGAAGAGCAGCGGGATGTCCTTGCAGGTGCCCGGCTCGGACTCGTCCGCGTTCACCACCAGGTAGTGCGGCTTGCCGTCGTTCTGCGGGATGAACTGCCACTTCATGCCGGTGGGGAAGCCGGCGCCGCCGCGGCCGCGCAGACCGGAGTCCTTCACCAGCGCGATCACGTCGTCCGGGGGCATCGCGAGGGCGGCCTTCAGGCCCTCGTACCCGGCGTGGCGGCGATAGGTGGCGAGCGTCCAGGGGCGGCTGTCGTCCCAGGACGCGGACAGCACGGGGGTGAGCAGCTTCTCGGCCGGCTCGGCGGAGGTCATCACGCTTCGGTCCCTTCGTGACGGGGCGAGACGACCCGGGTGGCGCCGGTACCGGGCAGCGCCTCGCCCTTGGCCAGCCGAAGGCCGGCCAGTGAGGGCGCGCCGCCGGCACCGGACTCGTCGACGGCGCCGGGGCGCTCGTCCGGGAAACCGGCCAGGATCCGGGCGGACTCCTTGAAGCTGCAGAGCCGCGCGCCGCGCGTGGGGTGGACCTCCCGGCCCGCCCGCAGCTCGTCGACCAACTGCCGCGCGCTCTCCGGGGTCTGGTCGTCGAAGAACTCCCAGTTGACCATCACGACGGGGGCGTAGTCGCAGGCGGCGTTGCACTCGATGTGCTCGATCGAGATCTCGCCGTCCTCGGTGGTCTCGTTGTTCTTGATCCCGAGGTGCTGCTGGAGCTCGTCGAAGATCTGGTCGCCGCCGAGCACCGCGCACAGGGTGTTGGTGCAGACGCCGACGTGGTACTTCCCGGCCGGCCGGCGCCGGTACATGGTGTAGAACGTGGCGACGGCGGTGACCTCGGCGGTGGTGAGGTCCAACTGCTCGGCGCAGAACCGGATGCCGGTCGGGCTGACGAAGCCCTCCTCGGCCTGCACCAGGTGCAACAGTGGAAGCAGCGCGGACCGGGCCACCGGATAGCGGCCGATCAGCTCCTTCGCGTCATCGGCCAGGCGGGCGTACACCTCCTCGGAGTACGGCCTGGCCGGCAGCGCCGGCATCCCCAACTGGACGTCTGTCACCGGTCCACGCCTCCCATCACCGGGTCGAGCCCGGCCACCGCGACGATCACGTCGGCGACCTGGCCGCCCTCGCACATCGCCGCCATCGACTGCAGATTGGTGAACGACGGATCCCGGAAGTGGACCCGGTACGGGCGTGTCCCGCCGTCGCTGACCACGTGCACGCCCAGCTCGCCCTTGGGCGACTCGACCGCCGCGTACGCCTGGCCGACCGGGACCCGGAAGCCCTCGGTGACCAGCTTGAAGTGGTGGATCAGGGCTTCCATCGAGGTGCCCATGATCTTGCGGATGTGGTCGAGCGAGTTGCCCATGCCGTCCGGGCCGACGGCCAGCTGGGCGGGCCAGGCGATCTTCTTGTCGGCCACCATGACCGGGCCGGGGCGCAACCGCTCCAGGCACTGCTCGACGATCCGCAGCGACTGCTTCATCTCCTCCAGGCGGATCAGGAACCGGCCGTAGGAGTCGGCGCTGTCGGCGATCGCGACCTCGAAGTCGTAGTTCTCGTAGCCGCAGTACGGGTCCGTCTTGCGCAGGTCGTGCGGCAGGCCGGTGGAGCGCAGCACCGGCCCGGTGGCTCCGAGGGCCAGGCAGCCGGGCAGGTCGAGGAAGCCGACGTCGACCAGGCGGGCCTTGAACACCGGGTTGCCGGTGGCGAGTTTGTCGTACTCGTGCATCCTGGAGCGGAGGGTCTTCACCGCCTCGTGGATCTGGTCGACCGCACCGGGCGGGAGATCCTGGGCGAGGCCGCCGGGGCGGACGTACGCGTGGTTCATCCGGAGGCCGGTGACCAGCTCGAAGACGTCCAGGACGGTCTCGCGGTCACGGAACCCGTAGGTCATCAGCGTGATGCCGCCGATCTCCATACCGCCGGTGGCCAGGCAGACCAGGTGCGAGGAGACCCGATTGAGCTCCATCATCATGACGCGGATGACGCTGGCCCGGTCCGGGATGTCGTCGGTGATGCCGAGCAGCTTCTCGACCGCGAGGCAGTAGGCGGTCTCGTTGAACAGCGGAGTCAGGTAGTCCATCCGGGTCACGAAGGTGGTGCCCTGGACCCAGTTGCGGAACTCCATGTTCTTCTCGATGCCGGTGTGAAGGTAGCCGATGCCGCAGCGGGCCTGCTTCACCGTCTCGCCGTCGATCTCCAGGATCAGCCGCAACACGCCGTGCGTGGAGGGGTGTTGGGGCCCCATGTTGACGATGATGCGCTCGTCGTCGGCCCGGCCGACGGCTTCGACCACCTCACCCCAGTCGCCCCCGGTGACGGTGAAGACCCGACCCTCGGTGGTCTCGCGGGCTCCGGCCCGGGCGGCCTCTCCGGCCGCCGCCTCTCCGTAGTGCTGAGTACTCATCAGCTGTACGACCTCCGCTGGTCAGGAGCCGGGATCTGGGCACCCTTGTACTCGACGGGGATGCCGCCGAGCGGGTAGTCCTTGCGCTGGGGGTGACCGAGCCAGTCGTCCGGCATCATGATCCGGGTGAGCGCCGGGTGGCCTTCGAAGATCAGACCGAAGAAGTCGTAGGTCTCGCGCTCGTGCCAGTCGTTGGTCGGGTACACCGTGACCACCGACGGGATGCGCGGGTCGGCGTCCGGCGCGCTGACCTCCAGCCTGATCAGCCGGCCGTGGGTGATCGAACGCAGGTGGTAGACCGCGTGCAGCTCACGCCCCTGATCGTCCGGGTAGTGCACACCACTCACACCGAGACAGAGTTCGAAGCGGAGCGCGGGGTCGTCCCGGAGGATGCGCGCGGTCCGGAGGAGGTGCTCCCGCGCGATGTGGAAGGTGAGTTCGGCGCGGTCGACGACCGTCTTCTCGATCACGTCCGCCGGTTCGAGGCCCTGCTCCTCCAGTGCCCCCTCCAGCTCGTCCGCGACCTCGTCGAACCAACCGCCGTAGGGGCGTTCGGTGGCGGGCGGCAGCGCGATCGGGGCACTGAGCCCGCCGAATCCGGACGTGTCGCCGCTGCCCTGGCTGCCGAACATGCCCTGCCGGCTGCCGACCACCTCGACGGGGATCTCGCGGCGCGGCTGCTCCTGGTCACGGCGGGTCCCGGGTACCTGGTCGCTCATCGCAGCTGCCCCCGCATCTCACTCACCGGGGTGGCCTGCAGGGCCAGCGCCTCGCCCAACTCCTCGGCCCGGCGCCGGTTCGCCCCCAGCGGCTCGTGCTGGATCTTGTCGTGCAACTTCAGGATGGCGTCCATCAGCATCTCCGGGCGGGGCGGACACCCGGGAAGGTAGATGTCCACCGGGACGATGTGGTCGACGCCCTGCACGATCGCGTAGTTGTTGAACATCCCGCCCGAGGAGGCGCAGACCCCCATCGAGATGACCCACTTCGGATTGGGCATCTGGTCGTACACCTGGCGCAGGACCGGCGCCATCTTCTGGCTCACCCGACCTGCCACGATCATCAGATCGGCCTGTCGGGGGGAGCCCCGGAAGACCTCCATCCCGAACCGGGCCAGGTCGTAGCGGCCGGCCCCGGTGGTCATCATCTCGATCGCGCAGCAAGCGAGTCCGAAGGTGGCCGGGAAGAGCGACGCCTTGCGCACCCAGCCCGCGGCTGTCTCCACACTCGTGAGCAGAAAGCCGCTCGGCAGCTTCTCCTCGATTCCCATCAGATCCCTCTCAATGCCCTCAGTGCCCTCAAGTCCTGTGGTCCGTGCGCTGGTTCGGGCCTCTGCACCCGTCCGGGCTTGTCCGCCCGTTCACAAAGTCAGCGGCCGCCCCGCACTCAGTCCCACTCCAGGCCGCCGCGGCGCCAGACGTAGGCGTACGCGACGAAGACGGTGGCGATGAACAGGAGCATCTCGACCAGTCCGAAGATCCCCAGGGCGTCGAAGCTCACCGCCCACGGATAAAGGAAGACGATCTCGATGTCGAAGACGATGAAGAGCATCGCCGTCAGGTAGTACTTGATCGGGAACCGACCGCCGCCCACGGGCTGCGGGGTCGGCTCGATGCCGCACTCGTACGCCTCCAACTTGGCCCGGTTGTAACGCTTGGGCCCGGTCATTGAGGCCATCACGACGGAGCCGACCGCGAACGCCGCCGCGATGGCACCGAGTACGAGGATCGGCGCGTAGGCATTCATAGCCCCCGCTCCCTCCGTCCAGTCGTCCTTGACTGCAGATCGGAACCGACGGGTCACGCTGTGGTGAACCCGTGTTCCAGTTCCCGAGATCCACCTCATGTGAGGCAGTTCACAAAGCCTGGAACGAGCGCATCCTATGCCCGTCGGCTTGTGATCTGCGACACGCAATTCACGGCGATCTTTGTGATCTACGCCACCCCTGGAATGGTGGCGAAAGTGAACATGACCAGAGTTGTCAACGCAAAGCAGTCAAATGGTCACAGTTAGTCGTATTCATCTGCGAAGCGGCAGGTCAGGGCTTCGCTCCTATATCAACTATGCGTCGCTCAGGGCAAATTTCCAGGCATCATGTTGACGTGTTATGGCGCCTCACCCGCAGGGGTGGCGGCCCTCCGAACGTCCGCTTGACCCTTCGTTCACAAGCGCGCGAGCGTCCGTTTTCCCGGCCCGACCCGGTGCCGGCTCCGTCGTATTCGGGGGCACTGCCGAGGGCGCCGAGGGTGCCCGCGAGGACGGTGTCGAGGACCGGGCTGGGGGCTCCGAGGACCGGGCCGGGGGCTCCGAGGAGGCGCCGACGACGGGTCCACGAGGGGGTGGACCGGCCGGGCGGCGTGGTGGGCCGGCGGGTCGGGCGGCAGGTCGGGGCCTGGCGCTGCCCGAGGTCAGGCGCGCGCCCTAGGTGTTGCTCAGGAGCCGCTCTCCCACACCCAGGCCGCGACGCCGACGCGGTTGCGGGCTCCGATCTTGCGCTGGATCGTGGCCAAGTGGTTCTTCACCGTTCCGGCGCTGATGAACAGCTGCGACCCGATCTCCGCGTTGGTCGAGCCATCGGCGACAAGCTGAGCGATCTCCCTTTCCCTCGCGGTGAGTTCCTCGACGAACTCCGGCCTCGGCCGCCCCCGGGTGCCCTGCGCCTCCTGATGCGCCGCTCCTACTCCCCTTCCCCGCTCTTGTGGCTGCCTCGCCCGATGCGCGGCCTGCCGTTCGGACCGCGCCTCAAGCGGCGGCCGCAGATCCTGCTGCGACAGCTGGCGCAGCAGGCGCACCGTGACCTGCGGGCTGATCAACGCGTCCCCCGCGACCGCTGCCCGCACCGCCTCGGTGAGCAGTGCCGGTCCGGAACGCTTCAGCAGGAATCCGGCGGCGCCGGCGCGGATCGCCGCGTGCACGTACTCGTCGAGGTCGAAGGTCGTCACCACGACGACCCGGAACTCTTCACCCAACCGCCGGGTCAGCTCCAGTCCGTCCAGCCTCGGCATCCTGATGTCCGCGAGGATCACGTCCGGCCGCAACCGGTTGGCCTGTTCCACCGCCGCCTCACCGTCCTCGGCCTCACCCACCACCTCGATGTCCGGCTGGGCGCCCAGAATGATCCGGTACGCACTGCGAATCGCCTCGTCGTCGTCCGCGAGAAGGACCCGGATGCTCATCGCGCCTCCAACGGCATCGTCGCTGTGACCGACCAGCCACCGGAGCCCTCGCGCCCCGAGGCGAGCGCCCCGCCCAGTGCCTCCACCCGGGCCGCCAGCCCGGCAAGCCCGCTGCCGCGGCGGCGGGCCTCGCCGAAGCGCGTACCGGACTGCTGAGAAGCACTACCGTCGTCCTGCACTGTGACCTCCAGCCACCGCCCCTCGCGCCGAACCCGGATGTCGATCACGCGCGCGGTGGGCGCGTGCCGGCGTACGTTGGTCAATGCCTCGACCACGACCCGGTAAGCCGTCGCCGCCACCTCGCGGGGCACCCCGGGCTGGTCGGCCGGGGCGTCCAACAGCACGGTGACGCCTCCGGACTCCGCGAATCGATCGGTGAGCTCGACGAGCTCGGCCAGGCCCGGCTGCGGACCACGCTCCGGGGTGTCCGTCTCCTCACTGCGCAGCAGGTGGACGGTCCGGTCGAGCGAGGCCAGCGCCTGTTGCCCGGCCCGTTCTATCCGCTCGAACAGCGCCACCGCCCTGGCCGGATCCGAGGCTGCCAGAACCATGCCCGCCTGCGCCTGAGCGACCATCCCGCTGACGTCGTGCGCGACGAAGTCGTGGAGATCATGGGCCAGTTCGAGCCGCTGGGTCCGACGGGCGGCAGCCACCGAGCGGAGCCGGGTGTCGTCCAGCCCCCGCAGGTACAACCCCATCAGCACCGCCGGCACCGCGAGCACCGAACCGAAGCCGAAGAGCGTCAACGTGTCTTCTGGCCCGACGATGCCCTGGAACCGGGACGGCTGGAGTGCGACCGCGCCCGCGATCGTCCACGTCACCACCGCAGACCGCCGCCCGGTATCGGTTCGAAGCGTCGAGACCAACAGGACCAGGAGCGAGGCGATTTCAAGCAGACCGGCCAGCCCGCACAACCGGTCCGACTCGGTCCAGCGGCCGGCAGCCCAGATCCCCGCGGTGACCGCCAGCGAACCCGCCCCGGCCGCACCGGTCAGGACCGCCACGCCCCACCGTGCCCGCAGCCGCAGCACCCAGCCGAGCAGCACGGCGACGGGGACTACCAATGCCAGGATCTGACTCATCATCGCCTCCTTTCGACGGTCAGCTTATGAGCCACCGACGCTTGGCGCCTGTGCCGATCGGCACATTCCCGAGCCCCTTCTGAGCAGCCGGAACAGCCCGATCGGCATCTGTTGCCGCCCCCGCCCGGCCGCCAGGCTTGACCCGTCGGATCGGCCACCGTGGCCGGCCGCGAGAGGAGTTCACCGTCATGACCGACACCGTGACCACCGCCGTGTCAGTGCCCGCACACCCCGGCCTCGGCGGCCCCACGGCCGCCGCACCGGGCGTCGGCACGGTCCGCGGCCGCCGCGCCACCGCCGCCGGCGTCCCCCGCTGGGCCGATCGCGCCGCGAGGGCCACTGTCTGGACCACCGTGCCGTCCGGACTCTGGCGGGTCGCCCTCGGGCTGGGCATTCCGGTCGGCTTCAGCGGGGAGCTCGCCGCGACGACCGATCGCTACATCCCGGGTTGGGGCACCGCGTACGTCCTCCTGCTGAGCGCTCTGGCCGAAGCCCTGGCCCTCCTCACCCTCGGCCTGGTCCGCCCCTGGGGCGAGGTGGTGCCCCGCTGGGTCCCCTTGATCGGCGGCCGCGCCGTCCACCCGCTCGCCGCGATCGTCCCGGCCGCCCTGGGCTCCGGCGCTCTCGTCTGGGTGGGCATGTCGTCCCTGTTCGGCGGATGGGCGTCCGCGATGAGCAGTCCGGAAGCTCCCCATGGCACCGCCGGTCTGATCATGACCTTGTGCTACCTCCCGCTGGTCGCCTGGGGTCCGCTGGTCGCGGTCGTCACCGTTGCCTACGCCCGCCGCACCCTGGGACGGCGCCGATGACGACCGCGCCCGGTCAGACCGGCGCCGGCTCCGAAGCGGCCTCCACAGGCCTGAGTTCGTCCCGTCCCGTTCCGACGGCGGTACGGCGCCCCCATTCGGTGGCGCCCAGGACGAGAGCGCCTCCGACGAGTGCCAGCGGGCCCAAGTGGTTGCCGGCGAGAGTGATCCCGAAGACGGCGGCCCACAGCGGCTCGGTGCCGAGCAGCAGACTGACCCGGGACGGCGATGTGGCCCGGACGGCCCACATCTGTACGAAGAAGGCGAACAACGTGCAGAGCAGCGTCAGATGCAGCAGCCAGGCCCACTCGGTGGGTCCGTACGAGGCGGCGACCGTCCAGGGCAGCGGTCCGGCGAACGGCGCGGCGATGGCGAACACCGCAGTGGCGGTCGCGAGTTGGACCCAGGTGAGTCCCAAGGTATCGGTGTCCCGAATGGCCCGGACGCGGGCCATGGCAAGCACATGCACAGTCCGCACCACGGCGGCACCGAGCACCAGCAGATCACCCGGCGTCGGTGCCTTCAGCCCACCGTCGCCGGTGAGCAGGGCGACACCCACCACCGCGAGCCCGGCCGCCGCGAGAAACGTCCGCGGCAAAGCCGTACGGGCGAGCGCGCTCTCCGCGAGCGGGGTGAACACCATGGTGAGGCTGATGATCAGGCCGGCATTGGTCGCGGAGGTGTGCACCGCGCCGTAGGTCTCCAGCAGAAAGACCCCGGCGAGCACCAGGCCCAGTACGGCCCCGCCCAGCCACTCGGCCCGGCTCATCCCCCGCAGCGCCCGCTGCGCGAGCAGCCCCAGTACGGGCAGCACCAGCCCGAACCGCAGTACCAGCATGGCCACCACCGTCCCCGACTCGGCCACCTGCTGCACCGCGAGGAAGCTCGACCCCCACACCACTGCCACCAGCAGCACGGGTACATCACGAAGAAAGGACGACGAAGTGCGCATGGACAGGACCCCTCCGAAGCGAACGGAACCGACGAGGAGATTCCCGTACGACATCGGACGGATCTCGGAGCACCACAGGCCTTCTCGAAGGGCCTGCACCAAGGGCCCGCCATCTTCGCGCACCGCACCGCCCGCGATCAACGCTTTTCGGCTTCGCGCGCCTCATCCCGACGCAAAATACGACTCGCGTCGCATTAAAGTGGGGACCATGGCACCGTCGTCATCGCGCGCGCCGAAGCGACTGGAGACCACTGTGAGCGAGGGCGCTCGAACCCCTACCCCCCGCCCCGGCGGGCGCAGCGCCCGGGTGCGTGCGGACGTGGTCGCCGCGACACTGGCCGAGGTGGCCGAGAAGGCGTACGACGGGCTGACCGTCGACGCGATCGCGGCCCGATCAGGCGTACACAAGGCCACCCTGTACCGCCGCTGGGGCGGCGTGGACGGACTGGTCGCGGATGCGCTCACCGCCTCCGCCGACCAGCCCTGGCCGGTCCCCGACACCGGCGACCTCGTCACTGACCTGCGCCGGATCACCCACGAGGTCTTCGCCGTCTTCACCGACCCCGAACTGGGCCCGACCCCGACCGCGCTGATCACCGCCGCGCAGCGGTCCGACATCGGCACCGCCGCCCTGCGCGCCTTCTTCACCGCACGCCACCGCCAGGCCTCCGCAGTGACCACCCGGGCCGTCGAACGGGGCGAGCTGCCCGGCGGAACGGACGGCGCCGAAGTGGTCCGGGCAGCGACAGCCCCGCTCTACTACCGCCTGTTCGTCACCGGCGAGCCCCTGGACGCCCGCACCGCCGAGCAAGCCGCCGACGCCGCCGGCCTCGCCGCCCGCGCCGGCCTGTTCACCGCACCCTCCGACATCTGAAGGCCCGCCCCTCCTCGAACCACCACCGCCCCACGGCGGCCACCCACGCCCAGCTGGACACCACCGCCCACAGCCGCTGTCGATGGCGACAGCAACGACGCCCTCGGATACCTACGCGGATACCAAGGCATACGCCCCCGGGCACCAACGCAGACGCCACGCCGACTCCGACTCCAGCTCCGACTCCAGCTCCGGCACCGGCACCGGCACCGGCACCGAGCAGCATCCCTCGCCGAGCACCCCGCCACGGCGCCCGAAGGCTCCGCACGACACCCGCCACTGCCGCACACCGCCCACCTCCTGCCCCCGGCGTCTACCGGATCCCCGCTCGGGCATGGATGATGTCGCCATGACAATCCAGCCATCCACCACCCCTCGGAAGGCCCGTCACGTGAATCGCAAGCACTGGGCGTTGCCCGCCGCCGCCACCGTCCTGCTGCTCGCCGCGAGCACCGGCACCGCCGCAGCGGACGGCCTGCCGACCGCGTCCCCCGCACCTGCGGCCGCCACTTGCACCTACACCCCCGCGGTACCCGCCGACAACTTCAAGGGCATCCCGGTCTTCGACGCCAAGAAGGCCGCCAAGCCCTACAGCGCGACCTTGAAGACCAGCCAGGGCGCGATCACCTTCCAGGCCCTGACCGCCGACGCGCCCTGCACCACCTTCTCCTTCCGCTTTCTCGCCGAACGCGACTACTTCGACCGGAGCCACTGCCACCGGCTGACCACCCAGCGGATCTTTGTCCTGCAGTGCGGTGACCCGACCGGTACCGGAAGCGGCGGCCCGGGCTACTCCTTCCCCGACGAGAACCTCACCGGCGCCACCTATCCCGCCGGCACCGTAGCCATGGCCAATGCCGGGCCGAACACCAACGGCAGCCAGTTCTTCTTCGTCTGGAAGGACACCAAGCTCTCCCCCGCCTACACCCCGTTCGGCCGGGTGACCGCCGGCCTGGACGTCCTGCAGAAGATCGCCGCCGGCGGCGAGGACGACCAGAACAACCCCGGCGACGGCTTTCCGACCCTGCCGGTGAACATCCGGAACGTGAGGATCAGCTCCCGCTGAACCCTGCGTGCCGCTCCCGTACGGTGGTCGACGTCACCGAAGCCGTACGGGAGCAACGCCGATGGACAGCAGGATCTGGGAGAGCGTCGACCAGCTGGTCGCCTGGCTGGACAGGGGGAGCGTGCTCTCCCCGCAGGAGGAGCGCCTGCTCCGCATCCTCAAACTCTCCGAGGAGGTGGGTGAGGTCGGCGCCGCCGTGGTCGGCGTCACCGGGCAGAATCCCCGCAAGGGCGTGACCCACACCTGGGAGGACGTGCAGCACGAGCTCTGCGACGTCGTCTTCAGCGCCCTCGTCGCCCTGCGCACACTCACGCCGGACGCCGCCCAGGTCTTCGCGGACCGCCTCGCCTACGTCGAACAGCGCTCTGCCGGCCGCCGGGAGCAGTAGCGGTCCCTGCGCCCGCCAGCCCTGCGCCGCACACCGGAGCGTCGCCTGTCTCGCACCTCCTGCCGGACGCAGCCCGTCAGGAGGCGCGGCCCCCCAGGCGCGGCCCCTCAGGCGCGAACCGTCAGGCGCGAACCGTCAGGCGCTGCCCCTCCGGCACGGCCCCCCAGACGCGACCCGTCAGGCGTTCGGGGCGACGCGGGCGAGGCCGTTGATGATGCGGTCCATGGCGTCACCGCCCTGCGGGTCCGTCAGGTTGGCGAGCATCTTGAGGACGAACTTCATCAGCATCGGGTGGGTCAGGCCGCGCTGGGTGGCGAGCTGCATCACCTTGGGGTTGCCGATGAGCTTCACGAACGCGCGGCCGAGGGTGTAGTAGCCGCCGTAGACGTCCTTCAGGATGCGCGGGTAGGCCTGCAGGGCCCGCTCGCGGCCGGCGTCCGTCACCCGGGCGTTGGCCTGGACGATGACGCCGGCCGCGATCTGGCCGGATTCCATCGCGTAGGCGATGCCCTCGCCGTTGAACGGGTTGACCATGCCGCCGGCGTCACCGACGAGCAGCAGCCCGCGGGTGTAGTGCGGCTGACGGTTGAAGGCCATCGGCAGGGCGGCGCCGCGGATCGGGTCGGTCATGTTCTCGGGGGTGTAGCCCCACTCCGCCGGCATGCTGGCGCACCAGGCCTTGAGCACGTCGCGCCAGTCCAGCTCGCCGAAGGCGGGCGAGGAGTTGAGGATGCCGAGACCGACGTTGGAGGTGCCGTCACCCATGCCGAAGATCCAGCCGTAGCCGGGCAGCAGCTTGCGGTCCCCGGCGCGGGTGTCCCACAGCTCCAGCCAGGACTCCAGGTAGTCGTCGTCATGGCGCGGGGAGTTGAAGTACGTCCGGTAGGCGACACCCATCGGACGGTCCTCACGGCGGTGCAGGCCCATCGCCAGCGAGAGCCGGGTGGAGTTGCCGTCGGCCGCGACGACCAGCGGGGCGCGGAAGGTCACCGCGCGCTTCTCGTCACCGAGCCGGGCGGTGACGCCGACGATCCGGCCGGTCCGGTCGTCCAGCACCGGGCCGCTGACGTTGCACCGCTCGTACAGGCGGGCGCCGGCCTTCTCCGCCTGACGGGCGAGCAGCTCGTCGAAGTCGGCACGCTTGCGGACCAGTCCGTAGTCGGGGAACGCGGACAGCTCCGGCCAGTCCAGCTCCAGCCGGACGCCGCCGCCGATGATCCGCAGGCCCTTGTTGTGCAGCCAGCCGTTCTCGGTCGACACGTCGATCCCCATGTCGACCAGCTGCTTGGTGGCACGGGGCGTCAGGCCGTCGCCGCAGACCTTCTCCCGGGGGAACGAGGTCTTCTCCAGGAGCAGCACGTCGAGACCGGCCTGGGCAAGGTAGTACGCGGTGGTGGCGCCGGCCGGGCCCGCACCGACCACGATGACGTCCGCGGTGCTCTCCACGGTGCTGTCCGGCTTCGTCAGGTCGGCTGCGGTATCGGACACGGTGGGCACTCTCCTGGAGCTACGGCTGGGGGACGGAGGCGTTGTCCCCGGCAGTCTAGTTGCCGCCCCCGGGCCTGGATCCGAGGGCGGCACCCACGACGCGCTCCGAAGCTAGACGCGAGCCCCGGCCTCAGCCCCACCCCTGGGCTCGCCCTCGGGCGCGACCTCAGCCCCGACCCCGCCACCGATCCCGCCACCGGCCGCGTCACCGACCGAGTCACCGGCCCCGCCCGGCACCACCACGAGCGGAACCGGCGCCACCTCCCGCCGCCGGCGCGGGATGAAGGCGATGATCAGCACCCCGAGCGCCGCCGCTCCGGCACCGATCGCGAAGGTCGCCCGGAAACCGTCCAGCGAGGGCACCTGCGCCGGCCCGAAGGAGACGGCCGTGTGAGCGAGCACCGCGCCGATCACCGCGCTGGCGAACGAGGTGCCGATCGAACGCATCAGCGCGTTGAACCCGTTGGCGGCGGCGGTCTCGCCGGGCGGGACGGCCCCCATGATGAGCGCCGGGATGGCCGCGTAGGCGAAGGCGATGCCGGTGCCGAGGATGCAGCCGACCAGGACCAGCTGCCAGACCTCGTGCAGCAGGGCGAGGCCCAGCAGATACCCGACGGCGAGTACGACCGCGCCGACCAGCAGCGAGGTCCGCGGACCCTTGGCAGCGGAGAGCTTCGCCGAGAACGGGGAGACCAGCATCATGATCAGCCCGCCGGGGGCCATGCAGAGCCCGGCCACCACCATCGAGCGGCCGAGCCCGTAGCCGGTCGCCTCGGGCAGTTGCAGCAGCTGGGGCAGTGCGAGCGACTGCGCGTACATCGCGAAGCCGAGCGCCACCGAGGCCCCGTTGGTGAGCAGCACCTGCCGTCGGGCGGTGGCCCGCAGGTCGACCAGCGGCTGGTCACTGCGCAGTTCGAACAGGCCCCAGAGCAGCAGGATCAGCACGGCAGCGGCGAACAGGCCGAGGGTGAGGCCACTGAGCCAGCCCCAGTCACTGCCCTTGGAGATGGCGAGCAGCAGGCAGACCAACCCCGCCGAGAGCCCGGCGGCGCCGATCGCGTCGAAGTGGCCCCCGCTGCGATCCGGCGACTCCGGCACGACCAGCAGGACCAGGGCGACCGCGAGCACCCCGAGCCCGGCCGAGCCCCAGAACAGCCAGTGCCAGTCCGCGCGCTGGGCGACGACGGCCGCGGCGGGCAGACCCAGTGCGCCGCCGATGCCGAGCGAGGAACTCATCAGGCCCATCGCGGAACCGAGCCGCTCCCGCGGCAGGACGTCCCGCATGATGCTGATGCCCAGCGGGATGACGCCGGCAGCGGCGCCCTGGAGCGCACGGCCGACGACCACCGGGACCAGCGAGGAGCCGAGCGCCGCCACCACCGAGCCGACGATCATGATCAACAGGCTGGCGAGCAGCATCCGGCGCTTGCCGAAGAGGTCGCCGAGCCGCCCGCTGACCGGGGTCGCGACGGCGCCCGCGAGCAGGGTCGCGGTGAGCGCCCAGGAAGCGTTGGACGCCGAGGTGCGGAGCAGCCCCGGCAGGGCGGGGACGATCGGGATGACGATCGTCTGCATCACGGCGACCACGATGCCGGCGAAGGCCAGCGCCGCGACGACCGCGCCGCTCCCGGCACCGGCACCGGCACCGGCACCGGCACCGGCCGACGCAGAACCGCCCGACACCGCACCGCCCGAACGGCGACCGTTCCGGCCGGTCGGTGGCACAGCACCGCCCACGGCGTTGTTCTCGGCACTCTTCATGGGCCCATTCCTCTCGTCGCATGCACTACACATATTGCATGCACCATGCACATCAGATCCTCGTGGTTACCATGAACGCGAACGACGCAGGGAGTACGGCCGCCCGGAGGCACACGTGAGGGACCACCTGAACGACATCGAACGGGAGCTGATGCTCATCGGGCGCCATCACGCGATGGCCGGCGGGCGAACCGCCGGCTTCCTGGAGCGCTCCGCCTATCTGCTGCTCTCCCGGATCGAGGCGCAGGGACCGATGTCGATCGGACAGCTCGCGGAGGCGTTCCAGCTGGACACCTCCACCGTGAACCGTCAGGCGGCGGCGATGCTCCGGGCCGGCGTGGTGGAACGGATCCCGGATCCGGACGGCGGGGTGGCCCGCAAGTTCGCCATCACCGCCGTCGGCAGTGAGGCGCTCACGGAGGACCGCCGACGTCACCAGGAGGGGCTCGGCCGGGTCCTGAAGGGTTGGTCGGACGCCGAGGTGGCCGGGCTGGCGACGGTGCTGACCCGGCTCAACCGCTCGATCGAGGACCTGCAGGGCGTGGTCTGGCCACGCGGCTGAACGGGCCTCGCACGTCGCTCACCCGCCGGCGGCCCGCCGCCCCCGCAGGCCGGAGGGCGCGGGCCGGGGAGCGCCCCGCGGGCCGGAGGGCGCGGGCCGGAGGGCGCACCACCCCCGACCCGCCCCCGCGCGCTACGAGACCTTGTACGCCCGGTGCAGGGCGACGATCCCGCCGGTGAGGTTGCGCCAGGCGACCTTGGACCAGCCGGCGTCCTGCAGCTTGGCGGCCAGCGCGGGCTGGTCCGGCCACTCGCGGATGGACTCGGCGAGGTAGACGTAGGCGTCCGGGTTGCTGCTGACCGCGGTGGCGACCGGCGGCAGCGCCCGCATCAGGTACTCGGTGTAGACCGTCCGGAACGGCGTCCAGGTCGGCGTCGAGAACTCGCAGATCACCAGCTTGCCGCCGGGCTTGGTGACGCGGAACATCTCGCTCAGCGCGGCGTCGGTGTCGTGCACGTTGCGCAGCGCGAAGGAGATCGTCACCGAGTCGAAGGTGCCGTCGGCGAACGGCAGCCTGGTCGCGTCACCGGCGGTGAGCGGCAGCTCGGGGTGCCGGCGCTTGCCCTCCGCGAGCATGCCGACCGAGAAGTCGCACGGGACGACCGTGGCGCCCGCCTCGGCGAAGGGCAGCGAGGAGGTGCCGGTGCCGGCCCCGAGGTCGAGCACGACATCGCCCGGTCCGGCGGCCACCGCCTCGGCCACCGCCCGGCGCCAGGCACGGGCCTGGCCGAGGGAAAGCACGTCGTTGGTCCGGTCGTACTTGGCCGCGACGTCGTCGAACATGGCGGCGACTTCGTGCGGCTGCTTGTCCAGAGAGGCTCGGGTCACGCCCCCATTGTTCACCCTGGCACCGACGAGTTCGGCAAGGGGGCACGCCGCCCGCACGCCACCAGCCCGGCGCGGGCCCTGCGCCCACCCCCGGCACGGCCACCGGCCGATCCGCCCGGGACTGCACCCGGGCGGCGCCCGCAGGAAGGCGTGCACGACGGCGCGCCGGCTCAGTGCAGGCCGCGCCGCCCGCCCGAGCGCCGCTTACGGCGCGAGCGCTTGCCCTGCGTTATCGCGGGCATCCCCTCGGCCAGCGCACCGGTGGCCAGCGCCACGGTGGTGGCGAACCGCCCGTTGCCGCTGCGAATGGCGACCGCCCGGCGGTGCCGACGGATCCGCAGCACGCAGACGAGGAAGAGCAGTACGGCCACCGGCACGCTGAACCAGGCCAGCCCGACGCCGACCGGCTGCGGGTAGGTGGCCCCGCAGATCCGGACCGCGCCGGGGTCGTCGGCGGCGTGCTCCAGGCAGACCGCGTCACCGACCTTGGCACCGTCCGCCAGCGGCAGCGCGGCGGCGGTGTGCTGCTGGCCGGCGGCCCGGTAGCTGACGGTGCTGTAGGAGCCGCCACCGGTGGGCATCTGGGTGACGACGCCGTCCACTCTCACCGGGTGCGCGCCGATCCGGTCGGCCTGCTCGGTCTGGCGCCAGCCGAGCAGGCACATGCCAACAGCCAGCACGGCACTGAGCACGGCGGTGAGGTACCAGCCACGGCCCAACCGCGGGGAACGCGGCGGGGGGACGGTCGCGGATCGCATGGTTCCTGTCCTGGCTAGCCTTCGGGGCCTGGGACGGGGCCCCGCCACCCGTGGGGACGGGCGGTACGTGGTGAGGGTACGGACTGAGCTGACCGGGATCGTATCCGCTGGCGGGCCCTCAGGTCACGGCGAAGGGTGAATCAGACAATATGGCCTACAGCACAGTTCGACGGCACACGAAGGAACTCCCGCATGACGCACGGGAGTCAGCTACCCACGAGTAGGCGACGCTCAGCGTCGGCGGTACACCAACCGCCCGGCCAGCACCGTCGCCAGACAACCGACCGGTCGCCGACCTGCCCCGGACTCCACCCCGGACACTGCCCCGGCCCCCGCGCCGGACCCAGCACCGGCCCCTGCGGCATCGGCACGGTCCCGGGGCCGGGCGGCACCGGCAGAACCGAAGACGGCGAAGTCGGCCCGCCCGCCGACGGCCAGCCGCCCGTGCACCGCCGCCGCGAGCGGCAGCACGGCGAGCGGATCCAACGGCCCCTCCGCCCCGGGGAGCCCGGCCGGACCGGGCAGTGCGGTCAGCCCCGACCGGGCCACCGCCGTGCGCACCGCGGCGCGCTCGAACGGGCCGGCCACCGCGGTCACGCCGAAGCCGAGCATCCGCTGCAGCCCGCGCCGGGCGCTCGCACCACAGCGCGCCTCGTCGACCGGCCGCACCGGCTCCCCGGAACCCACCGGCCCCACCAGGCCCCCGGGCACCGGCGCGTCCCCGATCTCCTCACGCGGGTCCGGGTGGTACGCGTACTCCAGCAACCAGTGCCCGTACGGGTTGCGCAGACCGGGGGTGAGCAGGCCGTCGCCCCAGTCGCGCAGCCGGGCGCGGGGGTGGGCGGCGGCCAGCTCGGCGTACGGGCCGAGGGCGGCGATCAGTTCGCCGTGCACCAGCACCGCCCCGTCGGCGACGGACGGGGCGGTGGGGTCGGCCGGGTCGGGCAGCACGAGGGCGGCCCGGTGCAGTGTCAGCATCGCGAGGTCACCAAGGCGGGGTCGGCACCGGTCAGATGGGCACAGCCGGCTGGAACCGGCGTCAGCTGTCGCCGGCCACCGTCAGCCGGCCACTGCGAGTTGTCAGTTGTCAGCCATCGGCCATCAGCCGTCAGCCGTTGTTGAGGATCTTCAGCTCGGGGTGCGCCGTGCCGCCCGCGATCGCCGTGGAGGCGATGTGCGAGGCGACCCGCGGGTCGACCGGGTCGTTGGCCGGGTCGTCCAGCACCCGCAGGTGCTCGTAGGTGGTCGCGCGCTGGGCCGGGACGCGGTCGGCGGCCCGGATCAGGTGGATCAGCTCGGTGAGGTTGGACCGGTGCTTGGCGCCGGCCGCCGAGACCACGTTCTCCTCCAGCATGACCGAGCCGAGGTCGTCCGCACCGTAGTGCAGCGACAGCTGGCCGGCCTCCTTGCCGGTGGTCAGCCAGGAGCCCTGGATGTGGGCGATGTTGTCGAGGAAGAGCCGGGCGATCGCGATCATCCGCAGGTACTCGAAGACGGTCGCCTGGGTCGAGCCCTGGAGCTTGTTGTTCTGCGGCTGGTAGGTGTACGGGATGAAGGCCCGGAACCCGCCGGTGCGGTCCTGCACCTCGCGGATCATCCGCAGGTGCTCGATCCGCTCGGCGTTGGTCTCGCCGGTGCCCATCAGCATGGTGGAGGTGGACTCCACCCCGAGGCCGTGCGCCGCCTCCATGATCTCCAGCCAGCGCTCGCCGGACTCCTTGAGCGGTGCGATCGCCTTGCGCGGGCGCGCCGGCAGCAGCTCGGCACCGGCGCCGGCGAACGAGTCCAGGCCCGCCTTGTGGATCCGGGTGATGGCCTCCTCGATCGGCACCCCCGAGATCCGGGCCATGTGATCGACCTCGGACGCGCCCAGCGAGTGGATCACCAGCTGCGGGAACTCCGCCTTGATCGCCGAGAAGGCGCGCTCGTAGTACTCCACGCCGTAGTCCGGGTGGTGCCCGCCCTGGAACATGATCTGGGTGCCGCCCAGCTCGACCGTCTCCGCGCAGCGGCGCAGGATCTCCTCGAGGTCGCGGGACCAGCCCTTGTCACTCTTCGGCGGCACGTAGAACGCGCAGAACTTGCACGCCGTCACGCAGACGTTGGTGTAGTTGATGTTCCGCTCGATGATGTACGTCGCGATGTGCTCGGTACCGGCGTAGCGGCGGCGGCGCACCGCGTCGGCCGCCGAGCCGAGCGCGTGCAGCGGCGCCGAGCGGTACAGCTCCAGGGCCTCTTCGGGGCTGATCCGGCCACCGCCGGCCGCCCGGTCGAGCACGGCCTGCAGGTCGGTGCTGGGCGCATCGAGGGTGGTCGCTGCGAGCTCGGACACCTGGCGGCCTTCTCTCTCTCGGGTACTTCTGCGTGTTCTCGGGCACTACCGCGCGTTCCCAGGTACCACTGCGTGTTTCCGTGCTTCCTGGTACGGCCGAACCAGCCTACGCCAGCGCTTTCGCGCTCTGCCGTCAGGCCACTTTCCGCATCGTCCCGGTCGGGTTTCCGGCCGCCGGATCGGCGGAGCCGAACCGGATGGTGTTGTCCTTCTGCAGGGTCAGCGTCTCCGCGTTGGAGCCGCTGCTGCACGCCCCCGGCAGCGAGGAGCGGACCAGCCGGGAGGTGAACACCAGCTTCCCCTCCGACACCGAGTCCAGCGTCCAGGCGCCCTCGCAGCTGACCGAGATCAGCCCGGAGACGGCGTTGCGACTGGTGGTGTTCTCCTGCCCGATCGCGGCCGGGCCGATCACCAGCGTGGTCGTACCGGCGGGCAGGCCCTTGTCGGTGGTCATCTCCCCGCGCCAGGTGCCGAGGAAGGCGGGCGGTACGACGCTCGGGCCGGCGGCGGTGCCCGGCGGGGGTGCCTGGCCGGCGGGCAGGGTGGTGGTGGACGTGGACGTGGTGGAGCTCGCGGTCGCCGACCAGCTGAACGACGCCGTGACGGTCGGTCCGGAGCTGGGCGTGCGCTCCTGGACCGCGTCGCCCCCGAACCCCCGGTAGAGGCCGTACCCGCCGGCCGAGAGCACCAGGGCGACCGCCACCGCGACCACCAGCGCGGTCCCGGTCCGACGCCCCGCCGTCGACCCCGCCCTCGACCCCGCCGGCTCCGTCGGCGTCCTGTCGTGCGGCACTCGGTCGTACGGCACGTGGTCGTACGGCACGTGGTCGTACGGCACTCGGTCGACCGGCACCCGATCGGTCGGCGTCCGGCCCGGTGAACCGCCCGCCGCAGGAACACCCCCCGCCGAACCACCCGCCTGTGCACCACCCGCCGACGCGGGGCCCGCCGGGGCATCGGCTCCCCCCGCGTCCCCCTCCCCCTCCAGGTCGAGCTCCAGGTCGAGCAGTTCGACCGCGCTGCGGCCGACCCCCGCCGCCAGCGCGGGCGGCAGCCAGCCACCCCGCCCCAGCCGGACGGTGACCGCGCCGTCGGCGTCCAACCGGTCCCGGAGCTGCCACGGAGTCGGGCGGGCGGCCGGGTCCTTGGCCAGGCAGTCCCGCACGACCGGGCGCAGCGACCCGGCGAGCCCGGCGAGGTCCGGCTCCTCGTGCAGGACCCGGTAGAGCAGGACCGCCACGCTCACCCCCTCGCCGAAGGGCTGCACACCGGTGGCCGCGAAGGCGAGCACCGCGCCCAGCGAGAAGACGTCGCTCGGCGGGCCGGCCGGCTGTCCGTTCGCCTGCTCCGGCGACATGAAACCGGGCGAGCCGACCACGTAGCCGGACTGGGTGAAGCCGCTGGTCGCGTCCAGCGCGCGGGCGATGCCGAAGTCGATCAGGCGCGGCCCGTCCAGGGTCAGCAGGACATTGGAGGGCTTGACGTCCCGGTGCACCAGCCCGAGGCCGTGCACATGGGTCAGCGCCTCGGCGAGCCCGACGCCCAGGGCCCGTACGGCCTGCTCGGGCAGCGGCCCGAAGTCCCCGACGGCGGCGCCGAGCGCGGGACCGGCGACGTAGCCGGTGGCCACCCAGGGGTGCTCGCCCTCGGTGTCCGCGTCCAGCACGGGCGCCGTCCAGGCGCCGCCGACCCGGCGGGCGGCGGCGACCTCCTGACGGAATCGCGCCCGGAACTCGGCGTCCTCCGCGAGCTCGCCGCGGACCAGCTTGACGGCCACCGTGCGGCCGCCGGCCGTCCGGCCCAGGTAGACCCGGCCCATTCCGCCCGCGCCGAGCCGCCTCAGCAGCCGGTACCCGCCCACCTGTCGCGGGTCGTCCGCCCCCAGTGCCCGCATCCCGCACGCTCCCCTCGGCCGCCCGGCCGTCGTCAGCGCCTACGGGCGCCGCCGACGTCACGGATCTCGCGTGCAGACGCTACCGGGCCGCACGGGGCGGGAGGGGGACAAGCGGCGCCCCGCACCGGACAGGACGCACAGCCGGGCCGGCGGCCCCGTTTCTCCCGGGGTGCCGCCGGCCCGATGCCGCCCGTCGCCCACCCGAAGCGCACGGCGCCCACTTCGCACAGAAGAGCGGACAAGCGGACAGCGCGCACGCCGAGGACGAGCAGACGACCAGACGGTCAGATGGTCAGACCACCACCGGCGCCGGCTCCAGCAGGCGGACCGTGACGTCCGGGGCGAAGCCGCTGTCCTGGGCGACCCGGCGGGCGAACTCGGCCATACCGGCGAGCTGCCGCTCACCGAGCGAGAAGTCCAGTGCCTCGCTGAAGTAGCGCTCCAGCACCCCGGCGTCGAACTGCTCCCAGCGGGCCGCGTGCTCGGCGACCGCGCCGGCCTCGACCAGCGAGAGGTCCCGGGACTCCAGGAAGGCCCGGTGCACCGCCGCCGTCAGCTCGGGACTGCGTTCGGCGAAGTCGCGGCGGGCGGCCCAGACGGCGAAGACGAACGGCAGGCCGGTCCACTCCTTCCACATCGCCCCGAGGTCGTGCACCACCAGGCCCTGGGCGGCCGCCTGCCCCAGGTAGGCCCGCAGGGCCGGGTCACCGATCAGCACGGCGGCGTCGGCCTCGGCGAGCATGGCGTCCAGGTCGGGCGGGCAGCTGAAGTACTCCGGCTGCACTCCCTCGCGCTCCTCCAGCAGCAGCCGGGCCAGTCGCACCGAGGTCCGGCTGGTGGAGCCGAGGGCGACCCGGCGGCCGTCCAGCTCGGCCAGCGGGACCTTGCTGACGATGACGCAGGACATCACCGGGCCGTCGCTGCCGACCGCGATGTCGGGGAGCACCAGCAGCTGGTCCGCGTGCCGCAGGTACTCGACGCAGGTGATCGGGCCGATGTCGAGGGAGCCGCCGACCAACTGGTCGCTGAGCTTCTCCGGGGTGTCCTTGGTGAGGTCCAGGTCGAGCAGATTGCCGGTCCTGGCCAGCCCCCAGTAGAGGGGTACGCAGTTCAGGAACTGAATATGCCCGACCCGCGGCCTGACCGGGGGGTTCTCCCGGGACTCCTGCGTTTCCGCCTCCGGTACCACCACTGGGCCGCTCCCTTGCTGTTCGTGCGCCTCTCCGCAGGGTATGCCTGCCGTTCCGGAAGCCTCGCACCGGCCTTACGACACGCCCTGTCCGGCCTGTAAGTCACCCCTGGTCGTCACAGCAGCCGCATGCTAGCGTTGCCCTCAGTTGCAGTTTGATTCCCCTTGCAGTACTTGAAGCCTGCGGAGCATGTAACCGCAGGCTTTTTGTAGTTTTTCAGCAATATCGAAAAACTCCGGACCCGTCCGGAGGCAGGGCGATCAGCGCAGCGGACCGGGCGCCACACGGTGTGGTCCCCAATACGTCCCTCGCAAGGAGAACGGCATGGCTCAGGGAACCGTCAAGTGGTTCAACGCTGAGAAGGGCTTCGGCTTCATCGCCCAGGAGGGCGGCGGCCCCGACGTCTTCGTCCACTACTCCGCCATCAACGCGAACGGTTTCCGCTCGCTGGAGGAGAACCAGGCGGTCAGCTTCGACGTCACCCAGGGTCCGAAGGGCCCGCAGGCGGAGAACGTTACCGCTATCTGATCATCCTCTGATGACCTGATCGCTCGGGACCCCTCGGGTCCGCAGACGGCCCCCGCGGCCGTCATCATGAGCACAAGAGCAGTACCCAAGGGGGCCCGGCCGTCTGCCGGGCCCCCTGCCTTTCGCCCTTCCTCCCCGGGCGGCCCTCCCCCCCCCGGACGCTCCTCCTCCCCCTGGAGCCGGTCCGAACCGAGCGCCTGACGGACGCTCAGGGAACGGCCTTCGTCGGACTGCCGTCGGCATCCGCCCGGAACCACGTCCCCGCCCGACCGCAGTCGAGGCATAGATCGGTGACCAGCCGCCCCGGCCTGCCGTGCCCGTGGCTCGGCTCGGCGGCCTCCTCGTACCCGTGGTCGCCGCCGCCGCACCACCAGCGGATCGCGTCGCGCCCCCGGTAGCGGTGCGGTGTCCGCAGCTCCGGGTCCGCGCCGTTCCGGCGGCGGCCGATCCAGTCGCAGACCGGGCAGCGCGACCAGACCACTTCCGGCCGACGGCGCAACGAACCGGCCAACTCGCCGAGTTCGCCCTGGCGGTTCGGGCAGCCCGTGGTGCTCCCCTCCCCCGGCCGGCCCGCCCCGGCCCGGACCCGTCACCCGGCGTCGTCGTGGCGGCCGGCGGCTCCGCTTCTCGCGCCCGACCTGCGGAAGTGCCCTCGGCCCTGCGGCGCAAGGGCCCTTCGTGGTCCCCCGTCCGCCCGGGGAGCCCTGCCACCGGAGCCGGACCACCGGCGCGCCGCTACGGCGCCGGTGCCGGACCGGGCGGTCCGGCGCGAGCGGAAAGCCGTTGTCGATCTGTCAGCCGTGATCCTTATGCTGTGCTGCCGTGCCCTCGGTCCGACGACCGGTACCCGGGCGCGGGACCAGTCGTGGGCCCGGCACCGCGCGGGCCCCGCCTCGCTTCCCACAGGGAGAATGACATCACCATGCATTCCGGCGCCCGCCGCCGAATACTCACCGCCCTCGGCGCGACGGCGCTCCTGTCCGTCGGCAGTCTGGGATCGGCGCAGGCCACGCCCGGCCCGTCGCCGGTCCCCACCAAGATCGTCTCCTACCTCGGCCACGCGTTCACGGTGCCGGCCGACTGGCCGGTCATCGACCTGACGGCCGATCCGACGGCCTGTGTCCGCTTCGACCAGCACGCCGTCTACCTGGGCACCCCCGGGTCCCGCCAGGACTGCCCCGCGCACCTGGTGGGCCGGACCGAGGCCCTGGTCGTGCAGCCGGGCACCGACGGTGCCCCGTCCGCCACGACCGTGTCGGAGATCGAGCGCGAGGTCCGCGCCACCGCTCCGGGCGTCACGGCCACCGGTGTGTACGGTGACGACCAGGCGCTGGTCCGGACGATCCTCGCCTCGGCCGGGTTCCCCGCCGACGCGGCGAAGAAGCCGGGGTCCGCCCGGACCACCAAGCCGTCCTCCCCGATCGCCGGCGCCCCTGCCGCCGGAGCCCCGGCCGCCGAGTCCGCCGCTGCCGCACCCGCGGCCGCCCCGGCCCCGCTGCCGGCCGACGCGACCAGGTACACGGGCAAGGGCTTCGACGCCTGCACGGCACCCGACTCCGCCGCGATGAGCACCTGGCGCGCCAACTCCCCCTACCAGGCCGTCGGCATCTACATCGGCGGGGCCGCCCGGGCCTGCAGCCAGCCCAACCTGACGTCCTCCTGGGTGCAGCAGCAGTACAACGCCGGCTGGCGCTTCATGCCGGTGTACGTCGGCGTCCAGGCCTCGAAGATCACCTCGCCGGCCACCCAGGGCACCGCCGCGGCCGACGACGCCGTCGCGCAGGCCACCGCCCTCGGCCTCGGCCGGGGCAACGTCCTGTACTACGACATGGAGTCCTACACCGTAGCGACGTACTCCGTCGCGGTGCAGCAGTTCCTGCACGCCTGGACCACCGAACTCCACGCGCTGGGCTACAACTCGGGCGTCTACAGCAGCGCCTCGACCGGCATCGCGGACGTGGTCGCGGCCGGCGCGAGCGGCAAGGGCTACGCCATGCCCGACGCGCTGTTCACCGCCCGGTGGAACGGTGCGGCGGACACCAACGACCCGGTGATCCCGAGCGCCGCCTGGGCCGGTCGCCAGCGGGTCCACCAGTACGACGGCAACGCCACCGAGACCTGGGGCGGCGTCAAGATCGACATCGACCGGGACTACCTCGACGTCCAGATCACCACCACGCCGAACGGCCGTCCGACCCAGCCGGGCATCTACCGCCCGAGCAACCAGACCTACGCGCTGGCCGACGGCGTCGGCAACCTCGTCAGCGCCGTGCCCTTCGGCTCGGCGAACGACGTTCCACTGACGGGGCACTGGAGCGGGCCGGGCCGGGACACCATCGGCATCTACCGGCCGAGCGCCGCGACCTTCTACCTCACCAACGACAACGCGACCGTCGCCCTCGCCGTCCCGTTCGGCGACGTCGGCGACATCCCGCTGGTCGGGGACTGGACCGGCCAGGGCCGGGACACCATCGGCATCTACCGGCCGAGCGCCGCGACCTTCTACCTCACCAACGACAACGCGACCGTCGCCCTCGCCGTCCAGCTCGGCGACGTCGGCGACATCCCGATGGTGGGCAACTGGAGCGGCACCGGCAAGGACACCGTCGGGATCTACCGGCCGAGCACGCACGGGTTCTACCTGAGCAACTCCAACACCTCGGTCGCCATCGACCACGCCGTCCCGTTCGGCAACACCGGTGACATCCCGGTCAAGGGCGACTGGAACGGGAGCGGGACGGAGAAGGTCGGCGTCTACCGGCCGAGCGCGGCGACCTTCTACGGCGCCTTCCAGGACGCCGGCGCGCCGCTCTACAGCCTCCGCTTCGGCGAGGCCACCGACACCCCGCTCACCGGCCGCTGGTGAGCCGGCGGTTCGGCGGGCCGCTGATCAGCTGATCCGCTGATCCGCTGATCCACCGAACCAACAGCAACGGCAACAACAACGCGAACGGGCCCTCTCCCCACGCCGGGGAGAGGGCCCGTTCGCCGTTGTCCGGGGCCGTCAGGCCGTGGCGGCCTTCGCGGAGGCCTGCGCCGGGATGGTGACCGCGGGGGCGTCCTCGTACAGGTCACCGTGCGGGTTGTTGTAGGCGACCAGGTCGAGGGTCTTCTCGCGGGCCGCCACCAGGACCGGCACGACGGCCTGACCGGCGACGTTGGTCGCGGTGCGGACCATGTCGAGGATCGGGTCGATGGCGAGCAGCAGGCCGACGCCCTCCAGGGGCAGGCCCAGGGTGGAGAGGGTCAGGGTCAGCATCACGATCGCGCCGGTGAGACCGGCCGTGGCGGCCGAACCGATCACCGAGACGAAGGCGATCAGCAGGTAGTCCTTGATGCCGAGGTCGATGCCGTAGACCTGGGCGACGAAGATCGCGGCCAGCGAGGGGTAGATCGCGGCGCAGCCGTCCATCTTGGTGGTCGCGCCGAAGGGCACGGCGAACGAGGCGTACTCGCTCGGGACGCCGAGGCGCTCGGTGACGCGGCGGGTGACCGGCAGGGTGCCGACCGAGGAGCGGGAGACGAAGGCCAGCTGGATGGCGGGCCAGGCGCCCTTGAAGAAGTTCACCGGGTTGAGGCCGCCGACGAACTTGAGCAGCAGGGAGTAGACCACGAACAGCACCAGCGCGCAGCCGACGTAGACGTCGATGGTCAGCGTGGCGAAGGGCTTCAGCAGGTCCCAGCCGTACTTGGCGACGGACTTGCCGATCAGGCCCAGGGTGCCGAGCGGGGAGAGCCGGATGATCCACCAGAGGGCGGTCTGGACGAGCTCCAGGACGGACTCGCTGAGCTTGAGGACGGGCTCGGCCTTGCTGCCCAGCTTGATGATCGCCGCGCCGGTCACGACCGCCAGGAAGACGATCTGGAGGACCTCGACCTCGGTGAAGGCCGTGACGATGTTGGTCGGGAAGATGCCGGTCAGGAAGTCGATCCAGCTACCGGTGGACTTCGGCGCCTTGAGGCCCTCGGTCTTCAGGTCGGTGCCCTGGCCCGGGTTGGTCAGCAGGCCCAGGCCGAGGCCGATCGCGACGGCGATCAGCGAGGTGATCAGGAACCAGAGCAGCGTCCGGGCGGCCAGCCGGGCCGCGTTGGTGACGTTGCGCAGGTTGGCGACGGACACCACGATCGCGGTGAACACCAGCGGCGGGACGGCCAGCTTGAGCAGCTGGACGAAGATCTTGCCGATGGTCTCCAGGGTGGTGGCCAGCCAGGAGATGTCGGCGGCGCGGGCCAGGTAGCCGAGGCCGACACCGAGCACGAGGCCGGCGACGATCTGGACCCAGAACGGGGTCTTGCGGATTCTGGCGAGCACGGACGGCGACGAGGTCGCCTCAGGCGCTGTGGACATGACGGTGCGGCTCCGGGGAGGGCGTTGCTGACGGTGAGGTGAGGCGAGGAAGGCGGCACGGCGGGTGGGCCGGACGGGGAGGACTCGGCCCCGTCAGGGGCGTGCCGCCTGGATACAGCTCATGGCACGACAACGGCGCGGGCTGTCCACGGCACCCGTCAGGCGGCAGGCGCGGGCGGCGGTGGGCAGTGAGCCCAGGCCGTGCATCCGAGCTGCTCCTGAGGTGGTCATGGCCGGTACGTTAGCAGTAAAGGTTTGAGATGTTCAAAGTACTTGTTTGAGATGTGGACCGCGCAAGGGTAAATCCGGACACGAACGAGGCTGACGCACCATCAGATCTTCCGGACGGCCCGATTGACCGCTCAGCGGTTATACGTATAACTTGGACGGCAGCCGCCACCCACCCCTGCCCCGACCCGGAGAACCGTCCATGGGCTATCTCGCCCTGCTCCGCGCCCCGCACGTCAGCCGTCTGCTCTTCGGCACCCTGCTCGGCCGCCTGCCCGCCGGCATGACCGCCCTGGTGATCGCGCTGGCCCTGCGCGAGGCCGGCACCCCCTACAGCCGGATCGGGCTGGCCACCGCCGCCTACGCGATCTCGGCCGCCGTGGGCGGTCCGGTGCTGGGCCGGATCGTGGACCGCACCGGGCAGCCGCGGGTCCTGCTCCTGTCCGCCGTGGTCGCGGGTGGCGGGTACGCCCTGCTGGCGCTCGCGCCTGGCTCGGCGCTGGCCGCGCCGGTCGGCGCCGCGATCGCCGGACTGGCGATGCCGCCGCTCGAACCCTGCCTGCGCTCGCTCTGGCCGGATGTCGTCGACGAGGAGCAGCTCGACACCGCGTACGCCTTCGACTCCGCCTCGCAGCAGATCCTCTATGTGGCCGGCCCGCTCGCGGTGGCCGGGATCGCGGGCGTGTTCAGCCCGGTCGCGGCGCTCTGGGTGGCGGCCGGGCTGGGGCTGGCCGGGGCCCTGGTCGTGGCCACCGCCGGACCGGCCCGGTCCTGGCAGGCACCGCCGCGCGCGCACTCGGCCGGCCTGCTCGGTCCGCTCCGCTCCCCGGGTCTGGTCCTGCTGCTGGTCGGCCTGGCCGGCGCCGGCTGGGCGGTCGGCGCCCAGAACGTCCTGTTCATCGCCTACGCGGAGGCGCACGCGGGCGGTCTGCCGGGCGGCGCGGGGACGCTGCTGGCCCTGGCCGCGCTGGGCGGACTGCTCGGCGCGCTCGGGTACGGGGCGGTCCGGTGGCGCAGCAGCACGGCGACCCGCACCTGGGTGATGGCGCTCGGGATGGCCTTCACCTACCTGCCCCTGGTTCTGCTGCCCGGGCCGTACGCGATGGCCGCGCTGGCCTTCCTGTCCGGGGTCGGGCTGGCGCCGCTGCTGGCGGCCGCGTTCGTCCTGGTCGCGGAGCTGGCCCCGGTCGGCACGGTCACCGAGGCCTTCGCCTGGCTGGTGACGCTGTTCGCGACCGGCAACTCGCTCGGCTACGCCGTCTCCGGCAACCTCGCGGAGGGCTCGCTGCGGCCGGTGGCGCTCTGCGCGGCCGGCGGGATCGGTCTGGGCGGGCTGCTGCTGTTCGGCACCCGCCGCTGGTTCCAGCCGCTGCCGGTGGCCGCGGTGGCGCAGCCGGTACCGGTGGGCTGAGCCCCACCCCCCAGGACGTGATCGCGCCCGTCGGACCGGGTGGTCTGGCCGACGGGCGCGATCACTTCTCTCCGGGCTCACCCGTCAGGGTGGCCCGGACCTCGATCAGCTGTGGCGGCCAGGGCCTCCCCGGGCGACCAGGAGGAGCAGCAGGCCCGCGCCGAGGACGGCCGCGCCGAGCAGGGCCGCGAGGGTGCCGACCCCGCCACCGGTGCCGGGCAGCTCGCCGCCGTGGCTCGGTGTCGGGTGCGGCGGGCGCGGCGAGTGCGTCGGCGACCAGGGCTCACCCGTGGACGAGGACGGCGAGGGCGAGGGCGACCACGACGGGGACCACGACGGCGAAGGCGTGGGCGAAGGCGTGGGCGTCGGAGAAGGCGTGGGCGTCGGAGAAGGCGTGGGCGACGGCGACGGCGTGGGCGACGGCGATGGCGACGGAGAAGGCGTCGGCACCACCACCCCCAGGTCGAGGTCGAGATCCCGCGCCCCGCCGGCCAGCCGGACCACCTGGGTGGCACCGGTCGCCGGGTCGGCGTCGGAGTCCAGGGCCGGGTCGGTCCCGGCCGCCCGCCGCGTCACCGTGGCGTCCTTCGGGAGCGTCGCCAGGTCGAAGCGGACGGCGTACTCGCCGTCCGGCAGCCGCTCGAACAGGTAGTGCCCGCTCGCGTCGGTCACCGTCTGGACCGGCTTGCCGTCCTTGTCCCGCAGGACCCGGCCGGAGCCGTCCAGCAGTTCGACCCGTACGCCGGGCAGACCGGGTTCGCCGGGCTGCTGCACGCCGTCCTTGTTCAGGTCGTTCCAGACGAAGTCGCCGAGCGCGTTGTCCGGCGGGGTCGGCCACTCCACGCCGACGCCGACCTTGGCGGGCTCGGCGGGCAGCAGTGGCCGGCCCTCGGCGTCGGTCGCGGAGTAGGCGAAGCTGTTCCAGGCGAAGTCGGCCTCCCCGGCGTCGATCGACGCGGTCATCGACCAGGTGAGCGTGAACTGGCCGCCGGACTCCAGCGCGCCGGGCCGACGCACCCGGAACCAGGTCGCCGCCCCCGGTCCGGGGAACGTGCCGCTCCACTGCGCACCGGCGTCGCACGGCCCGGGCACGGCGAACTCGCCGGGCAGACAGGGGTTGGCGGAGGTGGTGTACTCGATCACCACGGTCGGATCGCTCGCGACCAGCGGCTGCACCAGTGACGGTGTCCAGGCGGAGCCGCGCGGGGTGTCGGGGCGCAGCACGTAGCCGTCGCCGGGGACCGGCAGCTTGTCGTAGGCGACGAAGTCGGTCACCGGGTCCGGGGAGTCGTTGCGGACGGTCATCCGGTAGGAGATCTGCCCGCCCGGGGTGGCCGTGCCGGTGCTGCCGTAGTCGGCGTCCCGGTCGCCCTTGACCTCCTTGTAGGCCCGCAGCACGGCCGGCACCTGCACCTCCACCTGCGAGGACGCGTGGCAGAGCGTCTCGGTGGTGTCGCCGTCGCGGTCGAGGTCCCGGGTGTCGACGACACCGGTGTCGTTGCCGTAGTAGAAGCAGGCCACCGGCGGACCGGAGCCGTCGGCCGTCACGTAGACGTCGTTGGTGAGCTCACCGGGCCGGGCACTGCCGGCCACCTGGACGTCGATCAGGGTCCGGTAGGCGAGGTTGTCGTGCAGGTAGGTCATGTCCGGGCTGCCCGCGGGCCAGGTCATCCTCAGCAGCTGGCGGCCGTCGGGGCCGGGCAGGACGGCGACCTCGGAGGGCGCCACCGAGTCGGGCCAGCCGGTGTCGCGGCGCGCGGAGCCCTCGACGTAGACCATGCCGGGCGGGAGCAGGTCATAGAGGACGAGCGGGCGGTCGAGGGTGCGGCCGGTGTGGTTGTAGGGGATCACCTGGAAGGTGGCGGTCGCGCCGGGCGACAGCACCGCGCCGGCGACGGTGGTCTTCGCCGCGCCCAGGTTGGTGGCGGCGGTGACGGTGGAGTCCGCGCAGGCGCTCGCGGCCGAGGTCACGCCGCCGGCGTCGGTGCCGAGGACGTCGACGCAGTTGTGCAGCGGCACCGGCGCGGGCCGGCCGTCGAGACCGGGGGTGATCACCTGGGCGAGCACCTGGACGCCGCTGCCGGGGCTCCAGCCGGTGGGGATCGGACCGGTCCAGGTGAACCTCAGGCCGTCCAGCCGGCGGCCGGCCGGGATGCCGAGGACGTCACCCGCCGGGTCGCCGGCCCCCTGCGCGAAGGTGACGCGGCGGGAGGAGGAGCCGTCGAAGGGGCTGCCCGGGGTGAACGGGAGCCAGCCGGCGTCACCGTCGAGGCGGTACTCCAGCAGCAGGCCGATCGAGGTCGGGTTCCACGCCTCGAGCTGGATGGACTGCGGGGCGAGCCAGTTGTAGAGGTCGGCGGTGGTGCCGCTGCCGGGGTCGGTCATCACCAGGCTGGTGACGGGGGCGGCCACGTTGTCGGGGCGGAGGCTGAAGGAGGCGATGTCCCCGGACACCGCGCTCTGCCACACCTTGGAGGCGGAGACCTGAACGCCGGTGACGGGCGGCTGGAAGACCGGGGTGATGGTGTCGGCGGTGGAGAGGTCGCGCTCGGGCTCGGCGCCGAGCGGGTCGCCCTTGAGCACCACGTCGTTGGGCGCGGTGGTGCCGCTGGGGAAGGCGTCCTCGGGGTAGTAGACGACCAGCACGCCGGGAATCCGGCAGCCGGCCTGGCCGTTCCCGGCCCGGAAGGCCCCGTTGTCGTAGACCCAGGTGGTGGAGCCGGGCGGGTTCTGGACCCAGCCGGGCGAACGGCCGGTGTCGACGACGGCGCCCGCCGGCAGGGTGTCCACCAGCCGGCTGGCGTCCAGGTCGACGTTGGGCACGCCCGTGTTGGAGCAGGCGCTGAACTGGTAGGTCACCAGCCGGCCGTCCTGGCTGCTGCCCTGGACGCCCTTGGTGACGGTGTAGGCGGGCTGGACGACCGCGGTGGTGTCGGCGGTCCCGGTCAGTGGCTGCTCGCCGTCGGCGGTGAGGGTGGCGGAGTTGGTGCTCCGCGTCCCGTTCGCGGTGGAGAAGTTGGGGTACTTGAGCACGACCGTGATGGTGGCGGTGGTGCCCGGGGTGAGGTCCTTGAGCTTGATCGTCATGGTGGCGCCGACGGTGCCGGCGGCGGGCACGGTCGATCCGGCGACATCGACCGTCGACGGGTCCGGGGTCCAGCCGACGAACTCCATCCCGGCCGGCAAGGTGTCGGTGATGAGCCCGTTGGCGCAGTCCGTCACCGAGCAGGTGTAGCGCAGGGTGTAGGTGACGTTCTCGCCCGGCGCCGGGGTGGCCTTGTCGACCGTCTTGGTGAAGGTGACGGCGGCCTCGGCGGTCGGGGCACCGAGGGTGCCGGTGAGCAGGGTGCCGCCGAGCAGCCCGAGGGCGGCGGCAAGCCGTGCCAGGCGTGGCAGGCGTGGAGGTCTGGATCGGAGCGTCCGCATGGCGAAATCTCATCGTCTGTTAATTCGCCCGGCGGTGCGGCACGAGACAGTCTGACGGTATTTCACTCGTTCGAACTAATCCGAACGGACGCTTCCGGGAGCCGAGCCGCCGGCGGTGGTCGCGACCGCCGTCGAGGAACGCAGCACCAGCGAGGTCGCCAGCGGCGGCACCGGCGCGACCGGCTCGCCGCGCAGCAGGTCCGCGAGGGCGGCGACCCCGGCCCGGCCCAGCTCCTCGCCGGGCAGGTCGACGGTGGTGAGCGGCGGGGTGAGCAGCTCGGCCACCGGGATGTTGTCGATCCCGACCACCGAGAGGTCCGCCGGGACGCGCAGGCCCAGTTCGGCGGCCGCCTGGTAGACCCCGGACGCCACCACGTCGTCGTCGCAGATCACCGCGTGCGGACGGTCCGGGCGCTCCAGCAGCAGGCGGGCGGCGGTGCGGGCGGCGGGCTGGCCCTCGTTGAGGCTGACGCCCAGCTCGACCACCTCCAGGCCGAACGCCTCGGCGGCCCGCTCGAACGCGGCCTGGCGGACCCGGAAGGTGTAGGCGGAGTGGGTGGAACGCAGCCGGCCGATCCGCCGGTGGCCCAGCCCGGCCAGGTGCTCGACGGCGGCGCGCATCCCGCCGGCCACGTCCAGCTCGACGGTCGGGCGGGCCCGGTCGGTGCCGGGGTCGGCGTCCAGGAAGACGGCGGGGGTGTCGGAGGGCAGCGCACCGAGCTGGCTGTCGTCCGGGGAGCAGATCAGCAGGCCGTCGAAGCGGCTGGTGGTCGCCGCGTCGGCGAGCGTGGCGCTCCCCCAGCCGGAGCTGACCACGACGGCCAGGCCGTGCCGGCCGGCCTCCTCGTGGACGCCCTCCAGCACCCGGCCGAAGAACGGTCCGAGGATGTTCGGCACGGCCAGCAGGATCATGCCGCTGCGACCGAGACGCAGTTGCCGGCCGGCCGCCTGCGGGCGGTAGCCGAGGCCGCGGGCCGCCTCCCGGACGCGTTCACGGGTGGCGTCCGAGACCCGGCGGCCGGCCTCGGAGCCGGAGAACACCAGCGAGACGGTGGCCTGCGAGACCCCGGCGAGCCGTGCCACGTCCCGCCCGGTGGGCTTGCGGACCGGGGCCGGCCAGGTACCGCTGACGCTCTCGCCCCGCGACGGGGCGGGCTCGGCCGACGGCTCGGCCGACGGCTCGGGCGGCGACGGCTCGGGATCGGGGGCGGGCACGGCGGCGGAGCGGATCAGCCCTGCAGGGCGGTCGCGCGCGCGGCGTCGTCGGCCGCGTCCTCCTCGGCGTTCTGGCTGGCGATCCGCGCGGCCGTCCGGTTGCGGATGCCGTCGACCCGGCCGGAGATCTGGGCCGACATGTCGTCGCGCTGCCGGCTCAGCAGCACGTAGCTCAGCGGCGCCGAGACCACGGCGGCCACCAGGAACAGGAAGATCGCGCCGCTCTGCCCCTTGACCGGGATGACCTGGAAGTGGCCCAGCAGCAGGGCGGCCAGCAGGCAACCGAGGAAGATGCTGACCCGCATGGAGGTGTAACGGAGCGTCGCGTGGGACTTGTTGCTCACCTTGCTGCTCACGGAGGACACATCCTTAGTCTGCGCGGGGACCGGGCCGGTCTCCCAGTGAAGCATGCCCGACGGACGGCGCGGGGAACGGGTCACCCGTCCCCCGCCGCCGGCGTCCGGGCGGCCCCTGCCGTCAGCGCAGGTCGAGCCACATCGTGACGTCGTCGCGGTCGTCCCCGGGAGCCACCCGGATCGCGGCGGGGACCCTCCCGACCTCGGTGTAGCCGCAGCGGCCGTAGAAGGTCTCCAGGCCGAGGCCGCCGCGCAGGGTCAGCCGCAGCCCCTCCAGTCCCCAGGCCCGGGCCACCCGCTCGGCCTCGGCCATCAGGTCGGCGCCGTAACCGCGCCCCTGGAAGTCCGGGTGGACCATGACGCGCTTGAGCATCCGCCAGTGCTCCATCAGGCCGAACCGCATGGAGTCGAAGAACAGCAGGGCGGCCAGCCGGCCGCTCTCCACCTCGTGGGCGATCAGCAGCCGGTCCGGCCCGGCCGGCGCGATGCCGGCGAACTGCGCGTCGGCGGTCTTCCAGACCTCGTCCGCCGTGACCGGCGCCACGAAGCCGACCGCGCCGCCGGCGTTGGTGACGTCGGTCCAGAGCCGGACGATGTCGGAGCACAGCTCGGGGCCGGGCTCGGGGTCGAGGGTGAAGGCAAGCGTCATGACCGCCGAGCCTAGCCGCCGGTCACGACGGGCTCACGGCGCGAGGACCGCGGCCGGCCGGCCGGCGGTGGACCCCCGCAGGGCCAGGCAGAGCACCACGGCGACCGCGCAGAGCCCGCCGGCCGCGTACCAGGCGAGGTCGTAGGTGCCGAGGGCGTCCCGGGCGAGGCCGGCCAGCCCGGCCACCGCGGCCGCGCCGAGCTGGTGGCAGGCCAGCACCCAGCCGAAGACGATCGGCGCGTCGTCGCCGAAGTGCCGGCGGCAGAGCGCGACGGTCGGCGGCACGGTGGCCACCCAGTCCAGGCCGTAGAAGATCACGAAGGCCAGGATCGGCGGCTCCAGCGAGCCCGCGAACAGCTGCGGCAGCACGAGCAGCGAGAGCCCGCGCAGCGCGTAGTAGGAGACCAGCAGGGTCCGGGAGTCGAAGCGGTCGGTGAACCAGCCGCTGGCTATCGTCCCGATCACGTCGAAGATCCCGATCAGGGCCAGCAGGCTCGCCGCCGTGGTGACGGGCAGGCCGTGGTCGTGGGCGGCCGGGATGAAGTGGGTGCCGACCAGGCCGTTGGTGGTCGCGCCGCAGATCGCGAAGGAGGCCGCGAGCAGCCAGAAGGCGCGACTGCGGGACGCCTCCCGGAGCACCCGCAACGAGCGGGCCAGCGCCCGGTTGTCCGCCGCCGGCGCGGGCGGCGCCTCCGTCGCGCCGTACGGGAACAGGCCGAGGTCGGCGGGCCGCTCGCGCATCAGCAGCAGCACCGGGACGGCGACGGCACTGGCCGCCAGCGACACGACGACGACCGCCGAGCGCCAGCCGTGCTGCTCGACCAGCCAGGCGCCGACCGGCAGGAAGATCAGGTTGCCGGCCGCGCCGGCGGCCGTGAGGACACCGGTGACCAGCCCCTGGCGGGCGCGGAACCAGCGCCCGGTGACGGTGGTGGCGAACGCACCGGCCATCGAACCGCTCCCCAGGCCCACCAGCACGCCCCAGCAGAGCACCAGTTGCCAGGGCTCGCGCATCAGCATGGTGAGCCCGGAGCCGACCGAGATGGTCAGCAGCGCGCAGACCACCACCAGACGGACGCCGAAACGGTCCATCAGGGCGGCGGCGAAGGGGGCGGTGAGGCCGTAGAGGGCGAGGTTGACCGAGGTGGCGCTGGAGATCGTCCCCATCGACCAGCCGAACTCGTTGTGCAGCGCGTCCATCATCAGGCTGGGCGCGGAACGGAATCCGGCCGACCCGAGCAGCACCAGCAGGGAGACGGCGGCGACCACCCAGGCGTAGTGCAGCCGGGGCCGGCCGGCCCCGCCCGCCCGCGGGAGGGCGCCGGCAACGGGGCCCTTCGTGAGGGCGGCGCCCGGGGCGGCAGCGGGACCCGGGGCGATAGCGGGGCCCGGTGTGGGGGCGGGGCCCGGTGTGGGGGCGGGGCCCGGTGTGGGGGCGGGGCCCGGTGTGGGGGCGTTGCGTTCGTTCACCCGGCCGAGTCTCCCCAACCGTGCGAATCACCACGAGTGGCCTGACTGCCAGCTTTCGCAAGAATCAGGCCAGCGGCCCGGCGTACGCTGGTCGCCGGCCCCGGCCGTGGGGCCGGGGAACGCAAACCCGCATCGGACCCCGGACACCGGACCTCGGGCACCGCTCGCCGGACGCCGGGGCGGCCGACGGAGAACGGAAGGACGGACGCGGTGGCGCACAAGGTCGCGGTACTGGCACTCGACGGGGTGATCGCCTTCGAACTGGGCATCCCCGCAAGGATCTTCGAGTCGGCCAAGGACGCCGACGGCGTCCCGCACTACCAGGTGGCCACCTGCACCGTGGACGGCCGGCCCGTCCCCACCAGTACGGATTTCCGGGTCGCCGTCGACCACGGGCCCGAACTCCTGGAGTGGGCCGACACCGTGGTGCTCCCGGCCTCCGCCGACCCGGGCCCGCGGCAGGTCGACGCCGACCTCCGCCCCGCCCTGACCGCCGCCCTCGCCAGGATCCGGCCGGGCACCCGGCTGGTGTCGATCTGCACCGGTTCCTTCGTACTGGCGGCCGCCGGCCTGCTGGACGGGCGCCCGGCCACCACCCACTGGCGCTACACCGAGCGGTTCGCCGCCCTGTACCCGAAGGTCCGGCTCGATCCGGACGTCCTGTTCACGGACGACGGCGACGTGCTCACCTCGGGCGGGGTGGCGGCCGGCATCGACCTCTGCCTGCACATCGTGCGCCGTGACCACGGCAGCGCGGTGGCCAACGCGGTGGCCCGTTCCTGCCTGGTGCCGCCGTGGCGCGAGGGCGGCCAGAAACAGTACGTGGAAGTCCCCCACCCGGCCGTCGACACGGGCGCCGGTGCCGCGGCCGTCCGCGCCTGGGCGCTGGAACACCTGGACCAACCGCTCCCCCTGCGCCGGCTCGCCGACCGGGCGGGCATGAGCGTGCGGACCTTCACCCGGCGGTTCCGCGAGGAGACCGGCAGCAGTCCGGGCGAGTGGCTCACGGTGCAGCGCACCGAGCGCGCCCGCCAGCTGCTGGAGAGCTCGGACATGACGATCGATCAGGTCGCCCGGGAGTCCGGCTTCGGCACGGCGGCCTCGCTCCGGCTGCGACTGCGCGGGCGCCTGGACGTCGCACCGAGCGCGTACCGGCGCACCTTCCGATCAGTGGAACAGTCACACTGACGGGCGGGCGGCCCGGCCGGCGGGTGACCGGAACCGGCCCCTCGACGTGGACGAATTGGATGACGGCGGACCGCACGCACCCCGAGCACGGCACGGCCCGCCGCCATCCAATCGCGAAGCACGGGCCCTGAACCCGCGCAAAGCCCACCGCACTCGCCAAGGAGCCACCGCGCGATCGACGTACCACGGCCCCCCTGCTGACACGATCCCCCTGGACAGCAGCACCGCAGTGGCGTTCGGGTGTTCCCTCGGCGTCCCCTCGCAACGGAGAGCTGCTCCCAAGAGTGATCAGTCGGATACGTCACGTCAATGGGTTGTCCGAAATTCGGAATGGTTGCGTCAGGTTTCGGCCCGTTGACCGTCGGACCGTCACTGGGCCAGCGCGGCCCAGTCCACGGCGGTCAGCGGGTCCACCGGCCGGGCGTCGGCGCCGATCTCGCACCAGACCCGCTTGCCCGAACCGTCCGGATACCAGCCCCAGCGGTCGCAGAGCAGCTCGACCAGCTCCAGACCGCGCCCGTTGGTGGCGTCCGCGTCCGCGCCCGCGTGCCGGGGTGCGGGGGCGGCCTGGCTGGCGTCCGCGACCTCCACCCGGAGCGGGCCGACGGCGGCCGCCTCGCGCACCGCGCCGCCGCAGCCCGTGCCGTGCGCCGGGGAGCCGTCACCCACCGGGGGACCGCCACCCGCGGCGGATCCGTCGATCGGGAAACAGAGCCTCAGGACGGCCGGACAGCCGGTGTGCACCACGGCGTTGGTCACCAGCTCGGAGACCACCAGCACCACCGTCTCGGCGATCGGCGCGTCCGGGTCCACCCCGTGGTTGAGCAACCGTGAGCGCACCCAGCGGCGGGCCCGGCCGACCTCGGCGGGGTCCGCCCGCACCGCAAGCTGTACCTGAAGAACCTGCACCGCTCCACCACCCGCACTCGCAGTTCGGCCGTCGTCTCGATCGGGCCGGGTCGTCCAGCCGGCTGGTCCCGGCACACGCCGGGCCGCCGCAGGCCGGGCCGCCGTACGTCACACCCGGTACGTCGTGCCCACGCCATCTCGTCCGTCGCGCTCCGGCTGCGACACGAATACGCCTCAGGATGGTTCGACGGGCGGACCGCAGCAAGCGCTTCGGGCATATTCCAGCGATCGGGGGACAGGGCAGTGCATACTGTCCCGTTCACTCTGGCGAGCCTCGTACCGGCGATCGTCCGGCCCGGGGCCGACCGGCCGGACACGCAGTGGCGAACCTACCGCCGGACGCCCCGGACGCGACGCCCGCCACTCGCGAACCACCCGTGCGACATATGTCCAACGGCCTTCGAACAACGGGATCGACGGCAGATCCCACCATGTGACGATCCGAAACCGCGCGTTCCCTTCCGCGCCGAATCCGCCCGCTCCCGGAAGGCCGCAGGATAGCGTTGGACACGGCACCGAACCCCACGGCAGGAGGGTGGTTACCGATGGCCACCCCCGGCAGCGCCCCGCGCTGGGACGAACAGCTCCAGCGGCGCCTCGCCCGGGGCGAGGAGACGGCGCTGGGCGAACTGTACGACCAGCTCGCCCCGATGGTGCACGGGCTGGCCGGGCGGATACTGGCCGACCAGGCCGCCGCCGCCCAGCTCACCCGCGAGATATTCGCCCATGTCTGGGAGCACCCCGAGGCCTTCGACCCCGCCCAGGGTTCGCTCCGCTCCTGGCTGGGCGCCCTGACGCACAGCCGCGCGGTCGACCGCCTGCGGGTCCGGCGCGCCGCCGAGGGCACGGACGGCACCGGCGGCACGGGCCTGCTCGGCGGCCCCGCCGAGGAGGAGATCCGGGCCGTGGCCACCGCCGCCCGCGTCCAGTACGTGGTCGACTCCCTGCCGCAGAGCCTGCGTGAGACCATCGCGGTGTCGTACTACGACGGCCGTACGTACCAGGAGACGGCCCGCCGGCTCGGGATCAGCGAGCAGACCGCCAAGCAGCGGATGCGGCTCGGCCTGGAGCTGCTGGCCACCGAACTCGCCGAGGAGCGCGCCCACCAGCGGGAGGCGGGCCGCCCCGACTGCCGGCGCCACGACGGGTGCGGCGGCGGGCCGCGCCAGGACACCCCGCAGCACGGGGGACAGCAGGACGACGGACGGCAGCACGGCGCGCAGCGGCACGACGGGCGGCGCCACGGGAACGAGGGCGGGGGCACGTGACGATCACCGAGGAGCAGCACGAGGCCCTGCGCTCGCTGCTCGGCGCCTGGGCCCTGGGCGCCTGTCCACGGCGCGAGGCCGCCGAGTTGGAGCAGCACCTGCGGACCTGTCCGGCCTGCGCCGAGGAGGCGGCCCGGCTCCGGGACGCGGCCGGCTGGCTCTCCGCCGACGAACCGCTCGACCAGCCCGGCCCGCTGCGCCAGCAGGTCCTCGACTGGTGCCTGACCCGGCGCCCCGCCGAACTGCCCGTCCCCGCCTGGGGCGTGCCCTACACCGCGGAGACCGCCAAACTCGACGCGCTGCTGCGCGACCTCGGCCCGGAGGAGTGGCAGGAGGTCGCCGAACTCCCGTGGCACGGCGGCACCGAGTACCTACGCCCGGCCGAGGTGCTCTGTCATCTGGCCGCCGTGGACGGCTACGTGGCACTGGCCCTCGGTCTGCCCGACCCCGTCCCGGGCAGCGGCGCACCGGCGGCCGACCGCCGGGTACCGCCGCAGGACCCGGCCCCGCCGCTCCCCCGGGTGCCCCGGCAGAGCGGCCCGCCGTGGGCCGGCATCACCGAGCGCACCGCCCGGCTGACCGCCGAGCAGGCCGGCCAGCCCCCGCAGCGGGTCCGGGCCCGGTGGCGTCGGCACTGTCACGAGCTGGTCCGCACCGCCGCGCTGGCCCCGCAGGGCAACACCCTGGTGGACTTCGGCTTCGTGACCGTCCCGCTGCGCGACGCCTTCGTGGACCGGGCCTTCGAGTGTTACGTCCACGGCGAGGACGTGGCCCGGGCGGTCGCCTACCCGTACGCCCCGCCGGCGCCGCAGCACCTGCGGCAGATGGTCGACCTGGCCGTCCGGATGCTCCCGGCGGCGCTGGCGGGGTTGCGCGCCTCCCGGCCCGAACTCGCCGGGGCGCCCGCGGGCAGGTCGCCCGAGGGCGGGGTCCGGACCGGCCGGCAGGTGCGGCTGGTGATCGACGGACCGGCCGCCGGCGAGTGGCTGATACCGCTGGACGGGCCGGAGTACGGCCCGCCCCGTGGTGAGCCGGTGGCCTCGATGGTCCTGGACGGCCTGGAGTTCTGCCAGTTGGCCGCCGCGCACCGCGACCCGGACCGGGTGCCGGTCGGCGAGCACGGTGACCGGGCCGCGATCCGCGAGGTGCTCCGGGCGGCGCCGCTGCTGTCCCGCCCGTAGCCACCCCGGAGGCCCGGCCGTACGAGGCCGGTCCCGCCCAGGTCCTGTCCGGACCTACCCGAAGACCACCGTGCGGGTGCCGTTGAGCAGCACCCGGTGCTCGCTGTGCCACTTCACCGCGCGGGCCAGTGCCTGGCACTCGACGTCCCGGCCGAGCGCCACCAGCTGGTCCGGGGTGATGTCGTGGCTGACCCGGGCCACCTCCTGCTCGATGATCGGGCCCTCGTCGAGGTCGGCGGTGACGTAGTGCGCGGTGGCGCCGATCAGCTTCACCCCCCGGGTGTGGGCCTGGTGGTAGGGCTTGGCGCCCTTGAAGCTCGGCAGGAAGGAGTGGTGGATGTTGATCACCTTGCCGGACAGCGCGGTGCAGAGCTCGTCCGAGAGCACCTGCATGTAGCGTGCCAGCACGACCAGTTCGACGTTCTCCTTGGCCACCAGGTCGAGCAGCTGCTGCTCGGCCTCGGCCTTGTTGTCCCGGGTGACCGGGATGTGGTGGAACGGGATGCCGTAGCCCTCGGTGAGGTCGCGGAACTCGGTGTGGTTGGAGACCACCGCGGCGACCTCCACCGGCAGCGCGCCGAGCCGGGTGCGGAACAGCAGGTCGTTCAGGCAGTGGCCGAACTTGCTGACCATCAGGACGATCCGCATCCGCTCCTCGGACGGGTGGATCTGCCAGTCCATCCCGAACGAGGCGCCGATCGCGGCGAAGCTGGCCCGCAGCTTGTCCGCGGTCACCGGCTCGGCCGCGGAGAAGTGCACCCGCATGAAGAACAGTCCGGTCTCCGAGTCCCCGAACTGCTGGCTGTCGATGATGTTGCAGCCGGTCATGAAGAGGTAGCTGGAGACCGCGTGGACGATGCCCTGCTTGTCGGGGCAGGACAGCGTGAGGACGTACTGGGCGCTGGCTGTCTGCTGTTCCACGGTGGGGATGTCCCGTTCTGAGGTCGTGCCGTTGGTGAGTGGTCCAGCGTGTCACATCCTGGACAGCGGCCGTCCCGCTGCCCGCACTGCGGGACGGCCCGGCCCCCGGCCGTGCGCCGGGAGCCGGGCCGGGGCACGGCGGACACCGCCGGGACGGCGCCCGGCCGAATCTGGACGGGACCGGGGCGAGGTCTGGACGGGGTCAGGACGAGGTCAGGATGCGCAGCACGTCCAGCGAACGCGGCGGGGCGTCCGGGTCCTCGCCGTCGTTGACCGCCAGCTTGACGTGGGCCTCGCGGGCCGCCCGGACCGCCTCCGGCCAGCCGTGGTGGCCCAGGTAGGCGGAGGCCGGGGCGTCGGCGCCGACCTGGTGCAGGATCCGGACCACCCGCAGCACCGCCACGTCCACCACCGAGGCCTCGGCCGAGTCCCGGAAGATCGTGCCGACGTACTTCTCGGCGGACCAGCGGTCCAGCCAGGTGTCCTCGACCAGCCGGTAGACGGCGTCGGTCACATCACCGAAGCCCTCCCGGCCGGAGAGCCAGGTCTCCTGCTGGAACCCGGGGTCGGACAGCATGTGCAACGCCGAGCGCAGTCGGGCTCGCCAGCGCCACCAGGGCAGGTCGTTGAGCGGCATGCCGCCCATCGTGCTGGAGCGGTGGCCCGGACGAGAAGGGTTTCGGGAAGACCGATACGAAGAATCTGTGCTGGCGGACATGGAGAACGATCGTACGTTCCCCGGGACAGTTCGTGCTCTACTCCCGATCTACACGCGTCCCCGCTCGGAGTTAGGGCGCCATTTGCCGTCCGTTCGCTCTTCTGCCCTCTCGGCTTGCGACGCCCCGGCTTGGCTGGTGCCGGTGCGCAGTAGAGCGCCCCGGGAGGGAAGACCGATGACCAGCCGAAGGGGCTCGTCCCAGGCCCAGAACGCGATCGCGGCACGGCGCAACCGCCGCCCGATCGTCGCAGCCGCCGTCACTGCGGCGCTGCTCCCAACCCTCTTCTCGGCCTCCGCGTGCGGCGGACCGGCCGACGCCGCCACCGGTGGTGGCGAGCTGACCGTGATGACCTGGGCCCCGTCCGGCACCGGCTCCGCCGACCGGCCCGGCATGACGGCCCTCGCCGAGGCCGTCGGCCGGGACATCAACGCCAAGGGCGGTCTGAACGACCGCCCGATCCGGGTCCTGACCTGCAACGAGCACAACACCGCGGACGGGGCCGCGGCCTGCGCCCAGCAGGCGGTGGACGCCAAGGCGGTCGCCGTGCTCGGCTCCTACAGCCAGTACGGGGACAGCTTCATGCCCGTCCTGGAGCGGGCCGGCATTCCGCTGATCGGCGGGTACGGGCTCTCCCAGCCCGAATTCAGCAGCCCGCTGTCGTACCCGGTGGGCGGCGGCCTGCCGGCGCTGATCGGCGGCAGCGGCCGGCAGCTGGTGGAGGCCGGCTGCAAGGCCGTCGCGCTGGTCCGGCCGGACACCCCGGCCGGCGACAACCTGCTCGGTTACCTGGCCAACGCGCTCAAGCCGGCCGGGATCAAGCTGCTGGACGTCAAGGCGCCCGAGCAGTCCGCCGACTACACGCCGGTCGCCCGCAAGGCGATCGGCAAGGACGAGCCGGCGAACTGCATCACCTCCGCCCTGGCCGCCGAGCCGACCGGCAACCTGCTGGACTCCTACCGTCGGCTGAGCCCGAAGAACACCCGGATCGCCTCGGTGATCGGCAGCGTCCAGCAGTCCGTGGTCGACTCCACCGGCGGCGACAGCGGGCCGCTGGCCGGTGCCTACGTCACCAGCTGGTACCCGCCGGAGTCCGCCAAGATCTGGGACGCCCTGCGCTCGGTGGTGCACGGCGACTCCGCCGGCGGCCGGAACGTCGACGTCTCCGACCCCGGGGTGCAGACCACCTGGGTCGCCTACGAGGTCTTCCGCCAGGTGTCCGAGCGGCTGGCCGCCGCCGGGCGGCCGCTCACCGCCAAGACCGTGACCGCGCTGCTGGACGGCGGTGAGCAGATCGACGTCGGGCTCACCCCGCCGCTGAACTGGGGTACCACCAACATGCTGCCCAGCACCGAGTCACCGCGGCTGGTCAACACCTGGGTGACCTACCAGGTGGTCAAGGGCGGACGGATGACCCTGCAGCAGCCGGGCTTCGTGGACGTCCGCTGGGTGCTCACCGGGAGCCGGCCGCCGGCCTGACCGCGGGCGCCCGGCACGGGCCGGACCGGTCGCCCGGTTCCGGCCCCTCGGGCTGCCCGCCCACCGGGCGCACGCGCCCCGGCGGGGTCCAGCCGGAAGGCCGGGTCGGAGCACCGGGTCAGAGCGCCGGGTCGGAGCGCCAGGTCAGAGGTCCCCGTCGCTGCGGGTGGCCAGGCCGGTCTGGCCGGCGATGGTGTTCCAGAGGCCGGAGGCCTGCTTCTTCGCGTTGGTGGCGGTACCGCTGGCCTGGACCGCGTTCTTGTAGTGCTGGTTGTCGATCTTCTTGGGGTCGCAGGCGCTCTGCGCGTCCCCCGCCCAGGCCGCGTACTCGTCGTCGGCCGTCGCCGAGGCCTGCCAGGCCGCGTTGAGCTGCTCGACCAGCTGCGGGCCGCTGGGCAGCTTGTCCGTCTTGAGGGCGGCGAGCTTGGTCTGCAGCTCCCGGCGCTTGCCGGCGGCGTCGGTCAGTGCCTGCTGGGACTCGGGCAGCTTGTCGCACTTCTGCACCGAGCCGACCGCGCCGATCACCGCCTGGCGGCTGTCGTTGGCGGTGCCCAGCAGGTCGGACAGGGCCTGGGCCTGGGCCTTGACCTCCGGGCTGACGGTCGCCGCCGTGCCGCTCGCGGCCGGCGGAGCGCCGGCCGGGCTGCTGCCGGTGACCACCGGGGCGGCCTGCTTGTCCTGGCCGGTCTTCCCGTCGTCGCCGCTCATCAGGACGGCGACCAGGACGCCGGCCGCCACGCAGCCGGCCACCACCCCGCCGATGATCAGCTTGCCGGAGGACCGCCCGCCGCCGCGGTTGGCGACCAGGGCGGTGGGGTGGTCCTGCCCGCCGTACCCCTGCGGGGCCGGGTACTCCTGCGGGGCCTGCTGGTAGACCGGGTAACCCTGGTCCGGCTGCTGCGGGTAGCCCTGGTCCGGCTGCGGGTAGCCCGGGGCGGGCTGCGGGTAGCCGGGCTGCACCGGGTGACCGCCCGCCTGCGGATCCCCCGAAGGGTAGGGCGGCAGGTACTGCGTCTCCGGCGCCTGGCCGGGCTGCGGCGCCCCGTACCCGGGCTGCGGTACGCCGCCCCACGAAGCGCCCTGGGCCGGAATGGCCTGGGTCGGCAGCGCGTGCGCGCCCTCACCGAGGTACTCCGGCTGCCCCGACGGCTGCCCGGCCGGCGGGAAGTGCGGCTGCCCGGCCGGCGGCTGCTGACCGGGCAGGCCGGACTGCTGGGGCGGCTGCTGGCCCTGGGCGCCCGGCGCCGGTGGCTGACCGGGCTCGGGGCGGAACAGATCGTCCAGGTTGAAGTCACCCGAATTGGGGTACGAGCGGCGCTGGCTCAACGCGATTCCTCACCTGTGCACGACCGCGCGCTGACGGCGGACCACATCTCGTCGGTTCTTGGGGGCATCACAGTTCCTTGGACGTCGCGCCCACGCTACCGGTTCACCGAACCGGGTGACCACGTGGGCGGTCCATCCCTCACCGGCCCCTCACGCGCCGCGCGGCGCCCCGCTCAGGCGGCCTCCGCCTCGGCCCGGGCCTGGAACTCGCGAACCACCCGCTGCTCCCGGAACGGCTCCAGCCGGCGCCGGAACTCGTCCAGGTACTCGACGCCCCGGTTGGACCGCAGCCCGCTCAGCAGCCGGACCGCCTGCGCGCCCGTCTCGCAGGCCCGCTCCAGGTCCCGCTGCTGCAGCTGGGCCGTCGCCAGCAGCACCAGGTCCACCGCGCGGCGCCGGACCCTGGTCGGCGGGTGCAGGTCGAGCGCCCGGCGGGCGTAGTGCTCGGCCGGTCCGGCCTGCTCCAAGTCCCGGTGGCAGTGGGCCAGCTCGTCCGCCAGGTAGGCGTCGTCGAAGTGGACGATCCAGTCCGGGTCGTCCTCCGGTCGGCGCCTCTCCATGGCCTCCAGCGCCTTGGCGGCCACCGCCTCGCAGGAGCGGGCGTCGCCGAGCAGGGCGTGGCCGCGCGCCTCGGCCGCGTAGAACATCGCCATCGCCGTCGGGGTGGCCACCGAGCGGGCCCCCTCCTGCGCGGCGCGGGCGAGTTGGGCGATCTCCCGGGGGTTGCCGAGCGTCGCCGCCAGGTGGCTCATCGAGGCCGCGAGCACATAGCCGCCGTAGCCGCGGTCGTCGGCCGCCTGGGCGAGCCGGAGCGCCTGGATGTAGTAGCGCTGGGCCAGCCCCGGCTGCCCGGTGTCCACCGCCATGTAGCCGGCCAGCTCCGTCAACCGGGCGACCGCCGCGAAGAGTTGCCGCCCGGTCTCCTCCCGGTAGGCGCCGCCGAGCAGACCGGAGACCACGCTGTTGAGGTAGTGGACGACCACCGGGCGGACGTGCCCGCTGCCGAAGCGGTGGTCGAGGTCGACCAGCATCGCCGTGGTCGCCTTGATGGCCGCGACGTCCGTCGGGCCGACCCGCGGCCCGCCGGTCCGTGCCACCACCGGGTCGGGCGGGGTGATCAGCCAGTCCCGGCTGGGCTCGACCAGGGCGGAGGCCGCCACCGTCGCGCCGGTCAGGAAGTCCCGCCGGCCGACATCGCTGCGCCAGAGCTCACAGACCTGCTCCAGCGCGGCGTTCAGCGTCGGCGCGAACTGCAGCCCGATCCCGGAGCTGAGGTTCTTGCCGTCGGCCATGCCGATCTCCTCGACCGACACACCCCGCCCCAGCTTGCGCCCGAGCGCTTCGGCGATGACCGCCGGTGCCTGTCCGCGCGGCTGCTGGCCACGGAGCCAGCGCGCGACGGACGTCTTGTCGTACCGCAGGTCCAGGCCGTGCTCGGCCCCGCAGAGGTTGACCCTCCGCGCCAGGCCGGCGTTCGAGCAGCTGGCCTCCTGGATCAGCTGCTGCAGACGCTCGTTGGGCTGTCGTGCGACAAGTGGTCTCGCGGCCATTGGCTTCGCCTCCCCACACCCTCCGGTCCCGGCCGGCGGGCGACGATTCTGCTGATCTGTTGCCGACTGTCCGACCGTCCAAGGAATCTGACACCAGGTTAGCGATCAGCAACGCCACCGGGATACCCACGGTGACGATCCCCACCCCCCACGCGCCCTGGTCAATGCTCCCGTGCGCCCCCACTGCGCCCACCCCCGCCCACCCCAACTCGGTTGTCTCACCGGTTCGGGTGACAATTGCCGCCGCGCGGCAGACCCGCTCCCGCCGGGCCGTAACCAGCCTCACGCACGGTAGTTGAGCACCGCGTGGACGACATCCCAGACTCCCCCGACCAGGGCGGCAACGCCGGACTCCCCCCGCTGCTCATCGAAGCGGTCAGCTATGCCGAGACCCGCCACTGGGAGGTCGCCCCGGGTGCCTGGCTGATCGACGGCGACGGGCCGGCCCGCTGCTCCTGCGGCGACGGGCGCTGTCCGCTGCCCGGTGCGCACCCGCTCGACGCGGACTGGGCCCGCAAGGCGAGCGCCGGACCGGGGGCGGTGCGGCGCTGGTGGACCGAGCGGCCCGACGCCTCGATCCTGCTGCCCACCGGCCGGTCCTTCGACGTCCTGGACGTGCCGGAGGTGGCCGGTTGTCTGGCGCTGGCCCGGATGGAACGGATGGACCTGCAGCTCGGCCCGGTGGTCGCCGTCCCGGCCGCGCCCGGGCGGTCCGGCCGGCGGCTGCACTTCCTGGTCCTGCCGGGGGTGGCGGCCAAGCTGCCGGAGATGCTGCGCAGGCTCGGCTGGCCGCCCGGCCGGCTCGACCTGGTGGCCCGCGGCGAGGGCGACTGGACGGTGGCCCCGCCGTCCCGGGTCGGCCCGAGCGGCTTCGCCCAGTGGGCCCGCTCGCCCTCCGCGCTGAACCGCTGGCTGCCCGACGCCGCCGAGCTGATCAGCCCGCTGGCGTACGCGTGCGGCCGCGAGGCGCCCTCGGTCCAGCACCGGCCCGCCCAGCCGGCGGCGGTGCGCTGAGGCCGGCCCGGCGGCCGGACGGCTCCGGACCGCGTCCCGGAGCGGCTCCGGGCCGGGCACCGGCCGCATGATTCACCACCCCGTGAACAGCCGCCCTACGCCTATCGGGTGAGGGCGCGCGATGCGCGACACCCCGCGCGCGACTGACGGGCCTTGCCTCCCACCGGAGGCGGGGCCCGTCAGACGCATGTGCGGATAAGGCTTCGATGTACCCGCTGGTCAACGGCGAAAGCCCCTCGTACGAGTGACAACGCTCAAGGATTGCCATGATCTGCCGAGGGGAGGAATTCCAGCGTGAGGGGACGCCGGAAGGGTCGCTCGGACGGGGAAGCCGGGCGAGGCGGTCGGGAGGGAGCCGGGAGGGATCGGAGGGGAACGGAGGGGACGGGAGGGATCAGGAGGGGAGTGCGGGGGGCCGTGGCACCGGCCGGGTTCGGGGAGGCCGGTGCCACGGGAGCGGGAGGGGCGGGGAGGACGGGGAGGACGAGCAGGGCCCGGTGCTGCGGGAGCACCGGGCCCTGCTCTTTGCGTCCTGCCGGGACGGCCGCCGCCGGCGCGCCCCCGCGCGGCGGTCAGGCCTGCGCGACGAAGACGTGCGCCGCGATCTCCTTGCCCAGCTCGGCCGCGTTGTCACCGGTGCCCACCAGCACCCCGCCGACCCCGGCGGAGACCCGCACCGTCGACCCGGGCCGGATCCCGGCCCGGCGCAGCGTGCGCATCAGCTCGCCGTCGGTCTGGATCGGCTCGCCGATCCGGCGGACGACCACATCGGCGCCGCCGTCGCCCGGCCGCACCGAGTCCAGCGGGACGAGCGCGGCGTCGTAGCCCTCGCCCTCCGCCTTGGCGTCCCCCAGTTCGTCCAGACCGGGGATCGGGTTCCCGTACGGGGACTGGGTGGGGTGACCGAGCATGGCGAGCACCTTGCGCTCCACCGTCTCGCTCATCACGTGCTCCCAGCGGCAGGCCTCCTCGTGCACCTGCTCCCACTCCAGCCCGATCACGTCGACCAGCAGGCACTCGGCGATGCGGTGCTTGCGCATCACCCGCACCGCGAGCCGCCGGCCCTCCTCGGTGAGTTCGAGGTGACGGTCGCCCGCGACCTGCAACAGCCCGTCCCGCTCCATCCGCCCGACCGTCTGGCTGACCGTGGGGCCGCTCTGTTCCAGGCGCTCGGCGATCCGGGCGCGCATCGGGACGATGCCCTCCTCCTCCAGCTCCAGGATGGTGCGAAGGTACATCTCAGTGGTGTCGATCAGCCCAGACATCGCCGCTGGCTCCGTTCCTCGGTGTCCTCATCGCCAATTCTGACCTACCGGGCGGGCAACCGGGCCCGCGCAGGGGCCCCGGGGGCGGGTTTTCGTTCCTGTTGACAGCGACACCGGTGAGGCAGCACCGTGCTGGCCGTAGCTTTCTCCATCGGCGGCCGGACCACCCGGCCGTCCCACCCGGCCGGCTCCCCCACCGGCAGAGAGCGAAGGCAACAGATGAGTGACCTGGTCGGCCGGTACTTCGACGCCGCGATCGAGCACCTGCGGCGGGTCCGGTCCGAGGAGGCCGAGAGCATCGAGGCGGCCGCCGCGCTGCTGGCCGGGGCGATCACGGAGGGGCGCCGGGTCTTCACCTTCGGCTCCGGCCACTCCTCGCTCGCCGCCCAGGACGTGGTCTACCGGGCCGGCGGGCTCGTCCCGGTGAACCTGCTGGACGTCCCCGGGATGGCCGGGGTGACGGTGATGCCGGCCCCGCTCGCCAGCGCGCTGGAGCGGGTCTCCGGGCTGGCCACCACCACGCTGGACCTCACTCCCGCCACCACCGGGGACCTGCTCTTCGTCATCTCGCTCTCCGGCCGCCAGATCATGCCGGTCGAGCTGGCCCAGTACGCCCGGTCCCGCGGCCTGAAGGTGGTGGGGGTGACGTCGCTGGCGTACCCGGCGGAGGTCCCCTCGGCGCACCCGTCCGGCACCTATCTGAAGGACCACTGCGACGTCGTCCTGGACAACAAGATCGCGGTCGGGGACGGCGAGCTGACCCACCCGGCCGCCGAGACCACCTTCGGCCCGGTCTCCACCATCGTCACCAGCGCGCTGATGCAGGCCGTGGTCGCCTCGGCGGTCGGCCGGCTGGCCGACGCGGCGGCCGACGGCGACGGGGCCGCCCCGCCGTTGTTCCGCTCCGGCAACGTGCCGGGCGGCACCGAGTGGAACGCCAAGCAGATGGCCGACAACGCGGACCGGATCTTCTACACCTACTGAGCCGGCCCGCGCGGCGCCCCGGAGTATCACGATATGGGACAACCTCCGGCGGCATCCCGGCCAATGCTGCCGGGCCGGGCCCCCGCCAGGCGTACCGGCCGGGCGGCCGGGGCAGGAGGGTGGTGCGACCGGAGCGACGGGTGGGGGCCGAGGATGGCGTCGGGTGCGGGTCCGATGGGGTGGGTGCGCGAGGAGGAGCTGCTGCCCGAACTGTTCCGGGTCGCCGACTCCGCCTCGCTGCAGGGGCAGCGCCGGTCCGTGCTGCTCTCCGCCTGGGAGCTGGCGCTGCTGGTGGCCGCCGCCGCGGCCGGCTCCGCCGACGGCGAGCCCTGGGCCTGGCCGGCCGCCGTCGCCTATCTCGGCGCGATCGTCCTCGCCCTGGTGATCAGCCGGCAGAACCCGCAGGGCCTCTGGTACGAGGGCCGGGCGGCCGCCGAGTCGGTGAAGACGCTGGCCTGGAAGTTCGCCGTCCGGGCCGACGCGTACCAGCCGCCGCCGCGCAGCCTGCCGGACGCCGAGGGCCTGTACCGCTTCCAGCTCGGCCGGGTGCTGAACGCCTTCCGGGGCAGCCGTGCGCTCGGCCCGGCCGGGAGCGAGACGGCCCCGGCGGCCGGGAGCGCGGTGGCCGGGAGCGGCGCTCCGGACGCCGGCGGCGCCGACGGTACCGGCTCCGGGATCACCGAGGCGATGCACGGGCTGCGCGCCCAGCCGCTGGCCGTGCGCCGCGAGGTCTACCTGCGGGCGCGGATCCAGGTGCAGCACGACTGGTACCGGAGCAAGGCCCGGTACTGCGCCCGGGCCGGCTTCTGGACCGGCGTGCTGGGCGTGGTGCTGCCGCTGCTCGGCCTGGTGCTGGCCGTCCTGCGGGCGCTGGGCTGGTTCCGCTACGACGCGCTCGGCACGGTCTCCGCGGTGGCCGCCTCGGTCACCGCCTGGGCCCAGCTGCGCCAGTACCGGCCGCTGGCCGCCGCCTACCGGCTGGCCGCCGAGGAGCTGGAGCTGATCCGCCACCAGCTGACCGGACTGGACGTCGGGTCGGCCGACGCCGAGGAGATCTGGGCCCGGCTGGCCCGCGACGCCGAGGACGCCGTCTCCCGGGAGCACACCACCTGGCAGGCCCGTCGCGAGGTCCGCGGGACGACCGACCGGGACCACTGACAGAGCCCTGAACCGGCGGGGCCCCGACCTGACGGAGCCCTGACCGGAGCTCAGCCCGGAGCCTGAGGAGGCCGCGCGTGTCACTACGGATGGTCAAGGCGGCCGACGGCCGCGCCCTCGCCGTCGAGACCGTGGGCGACCCGCGCGGCCGGCCGGTGTTCCTGGTGCACGGCACCCCCGGCAGCCGGGTCGGCCCGCACCCCCGCAGCACCGTGCTCTACCGCCTGGGTGTCCGGCTGATCTCCTTCGACCGGCCCGGGTACGGCGACTCCACCCGGCTGCCCGGCCGCCGGGTGAGCGCTGCCGCGGCCGACGTGCGGACCATCGCGGACGAGCTCGGCCTCGCCGAGTTCGCGGTGCTCGGCCGCTCCGGCGGCGGCCCGCACGCGCTGGCCTGCGCGGCGCTGCTGTCCGAGCGGGTCACCCGGGTGGCCGTGCTGGTCGGCCTGGCGCCCCGGAACGCGGCCGGCCTGGACTGGTACGGCGGGATGACCGCCTCCAACGTCCGGGCGTACCGGGAGGCCGAGCGCGGGCACGGCCGGATCGCCGACTCGATGCAGTTCCGCTCCGAGCAGATCAGGGCCGACCCGGGCCGGCTGCTGAAGGGCCTGCGGCCGGAGCTGCCGCCCACCGACCGGGAGGTGGTCGCCGACACCGGGCTGCGGCGGATGCTGCAGAGCAACTACCGCGAGGCGTTCCGGCACGGCGCCGACGGCTGGATCGACGACGTGCTGGCCTTCACCGCCGACTGGGGCTTCAGGGTCCAGGACGTCACCGTGCCCACATGGCTCTGGCACGGCGCGGACGACCAGTTCTCCCCGGTCGAGCACTCGCGCTGGCTGGCCGACAACATCCCCGGGGCCGCGCTCTTCCTGGAGCCCGGGGCCGCGCACTTCGGCGCCTTCCGGGTGATGACCACCGCGCTGGCCTGGGCGGCCGGCCACAGCTCGGCCGGCCGGCCGCCGGGCGGCCCGCTCCGGCCCTGACCGGGGCGCCGCCCGCCCCGACCGCTCGGGCCCCGGGAGCCCCCGGAGCCCCTCAGGCCCCGACCGGGGCGACCGGGGTGACCGGCGCGCCGCCCGCCAGCACCGCCAGGACGTTCTCCACCGCCAGGCCGCCCATCGCCTGCCTGGTCCGCACGGTGGCGCTGCCCAGGTGCGGGGCGAGCACCGCCCGCTCCTGGGCGAGCAGCGCGGACGGCACGGCCGGCTCGCGCTCGAAGTTGTCCACCGCCGCGGCGAACAGCGCGCCGGACTCCAGTGCGGCGGCCAAGGCCTCCTCGTCCACCACCCCGGCGGTCATCGAGACCACCACCGCGCCGGGCGGCAGCAGGGCCAGCCGGCGGGCGTCCAGCAGGTGCCGGGTGGTGGGGCCGAGCGGGCAGGTGACCACCAGCACGGTGGAGCGCGCCAGCAGCTCCTCCAGCGGCAGCCACTCGGCGCCGCCGGCCTGCTCCGGGGGCAGCTCGCGGCGGTTGTGGTAGCCGACCGGCATGTCGAAGGCGCCGGCCCGGCGGGCCACCGCCTGCCCGATCCGGCCCATGCCGAGGACGCCCAGCGGGGTCCCGGCCAGCTCCAGGCCGAGCAGGAAGTTCGGTGCCCAGGCCCAGGGCTGCCCGGAGCGCAGCAGCCGCTCGCCCTCGCCGAGCCGGCGGGTGGCGGCCAGCAGCAGCGCCCAGGCCATGTCGGCGGTGGCGGCGGTGAGCACGCCGGGGGTGTTGCTGACCAGCACGCCGCGCTCGGCGCAGGCCGCGAGGTCGATGTTGTGGTGGCCGACCGCGTGGTTGGCGACGATCCGCAGGCCCGGGCCGGCCGCGTCCAGGAAGGCGCCGTCCACCACGTCGTCCAGGGTGGTGACGACCGCCGCCCGGCCCCGGACGGCCGCCAGCAGTTCGCCGCGCGCCATCGGCAGGTCCGAGTCGTGCTGGGTCACGGGGTGCCGTTCGGTGAGCCGCTCGACCACCCCGGGGGCGAGGCGGCGGGTGACCAGGACCGGGGGCAGGGGCTGCTCGCTCATAGGGCCCGAAGCATACGCTCCGGGCCCTATGGCCGGCCGTCGAAGTCCCGTGCTCCCGGTGACGCCCCGGGGATCACACCGGCTGCGGTTCCAGGTCGCGGTTGATCCGCTTCCAGCCGCGGGCGGCGACGGTGTTGGGGTGTTCCTCGCCGAACTGGCGGATCAGCTCGGCGATCGACCGGGCGCGCAGCTCGGCGGCCTGGCCGTGCCGGCCGGCCGTGCGCAGGGTGACGGCCAGGTTGGCCTCGCAGGCCACCGCGTCCGGGTGACGGGGCGTGTAGCGCTCGCACAGTCCCGCGTACGCGCGGCGGCCCAGCTCCTCGGCGAGGCCGACCTGGCCGGCGTCCCCGTGGGCATTGGCCAGGTTGATCATCGCGTTGAGGGTGTACGGGTGCTCCGGGCCGACCGAGCGGGTGAGCCCGTCCACGGTGTCCCGGCCGCGCTCGATGGCCCCCTGGACGTCGCCGCTGCCCCGCAGGTAGATGCCGAGGTTGTTGGCGCAGGCCAGGGTGAACGGGTGGTCCTCGCCGAACAGCCGGCGGTGGCCCTCGTACACGGTGGTGCACAGGTCGCGGGCGGCCTCCTTGTCGCCGGAGGCGCTGTGGTCGGCGGCCAGGTTGAGCGCGCAGGCCAGCGCGTCGGGCGCGTCGGCGCCGTACCGCTCCAGGTAGCGCTCGTAGGTCTCCTTGGTGATCCGGCGGGCCTCGGCCAGCTGGCCGGTCCGGCGCAGCGAGACCGCCAGCGACTTGGCGTTGCGCAGGTTCTCCGGCAGGTCCGGGTCCAGCACGTCGCCGAGGTCGTTGGTGACCTCCTGGAGGAGCTCCACCGAGCCCCGGTAGTCGCCGAGTTCGCGCAGGTCCCGGGCGAGGTTGGACTTGGTGGACAGGGTGTACGGGTGACGCGGGCCGAGCACCGCGGTGCGCCGGTCCAGGGTCTCCTGGTCGAGTTCGCGGGCGGCCTCGCTGTCGCCGACCAGCCGGTAGTCGATGGCCAGGTTGTTCGCCATCGAGAGCGTGCGCGGGTTGTCGTCGCCGAACAACTCCCGGAACTGGTCGAGGATCTCGCGGTCCAGGTCGAGCGCCTCCTGGAACCGGCCGAGGGCCCGGCGGTCGGCGCCGAGCGAGCCGGCGGTCATCAGGGTGTACGGGTGGTGCTCGCCCAGCAGGGCCCGCTGGCGCTCCAGGGTGGACTCGTCCAGGGCCAGCGCCTCGGCGTAGTTGCCCTGCGAGCGGAGCACGTTGGCGAGCTGGAAGCGCAGCAGCAGGGTCTGCCGGTCGTCCTCGCCGAGCTTGCCGGTCCACTCCGCGTCCAGGGCGTGGCCGAGGTCCCGGGCGCGGTCCAGCTCGCCGCGCTTCCACAGGTAGCGGACCCGGTCGATGAGCAGCTGCCGGGTGTCCGCCTCGTCGCAGTTGTGCGCCTTGGAGGGCGACAGGTGCGGCCAGATCTCGTCGAAGGCGGGCCAGTTGGCCGGGTCGTCGGTGTCGCCGAGGACGGGCCGGGCGCCGGTGAGGATGCGGTGCACCTCGTGGACGGCGACCTCCTGCTCCTCCTCGGTCATCTCGGCCCGGATCACCGCCTGGACCAGCCGGTGCACCTGGAAGCTGTTGGTACCGGCGTCGACCTTGGCGAGCGCGTACCGGCCGATCGCCTGGATCACCTTGCCCAGCATGAACTTGTCGCTGAGGTCGGCGTCGTACTGCACCAGCGCGCGGATCATCTGGTCGCTGTAGAACAGGTTCATCGAGATCGGCTCGGGCGCGAAGAACGCGCAGAGCTGGAGCAGCCGGACCGCCGCCGGGGACTGCGTGCGCAGCCGGCCGATCGAGACGTTCCAGGTCGCGCCGACCGGCGTCGGGTAGTCGGCCGGGCGGGCGCCGGCCAGCGCGCGGGCCGCCTCGGCCTGCAGCTGGGCGACGTAGGTGTCCACCGGCGTCCCGGTGGTGTCCAGCCAGGCGGCGGCGACCTCGACGGCCAGCGGCAGGTCGCCGACCGCCTCGGCCACCCGGTCGGCGTCGGAGCGGGAGAGCCCGCGGGCCCGGCGGCAGAGGTGCTCGACGCTCTCGCCGCGGGTGAAGACGTCGACCTCCAGCGCCTCCGCATGACCGGACCAGGCCTGGTTGCGGGAGGTGACCAGGATGTGGCCGGAGCCGCCGGGGAAGAACCGGCGGATCTCGGCCGGCTCGTCGGCGTTGTCGAAGATGAGCAGCCAGCGGGCGGTGGGCACGCCGCGGCGCAGCGCCTCCCGGGCCGCCTCGGCGGCCTCGGTGACCGAGTCGCCCACCCGCAGGCCGAGCCGGCGGGCCAGGTCGGCCAGCGCCGGGGCGACCAGCTCGGTCTGCTCGGCGTCGATCCACCAGACCAGGTCGTAGTCGGACATGAAGCGGTGCGCGTACTCCAGCGCCACCTGGGTCTTGCCGACGCCGCCGAGCCCGTACAGGGTCTGCGGGGTGGGCAGCACGGCGGCCATGCCGCCGCGCAGCTGGTTGCGCAGCTGCTCCAGGACGGCGGCCCGCCCGGTGAAGGAGGGGTTGCGCGGCGGCACGTCCCAGACCTGCGGCTTGCTGCCGGGGAAGCGCGGGCCGGTGCCGGTGGTCTCGGCGAGCGGCACGTCGGCCCGGCCGAGGGCGCGCAGCAGGGTCTGCACGGACTGCGTCTCGTCCCGGCCGACCAGGTCGACGGGGTTGCGGTTGCTGAACGGCGCGGTGAGCCGGACGTCGCCGACCCGGACCGGGACGAGCTGGCGGCGGGTGCCGGACGGGTCGGAGCTGACCACGGACTCCCAGAGCGCGCGGGCCTGCGGCGAGCGCTGGTAGGCGGGCGAGAGCACGGCGACCGTCCGGTAGGCGGCGTCGATGCCGCGCTCGGTCTCCTGGCGCGGGTCGGAGCCGGCGCTGAGGTCCCGGGGCAGCACCCGGAAGCCGGCCCGGGTCAGCACCGACTCGATCCAGTCCGCCCACATCCGGTCCTCGGGGACGTAGGAGAGGTAGAGGTCGGCCGGGACGGACGGGCGGCGCCGGGTGAAGGCGTCGACGTAGCGCAGCCGGACCTCCTCGTCGACGGTCGGCAGCGAGGCGACCCGGCCGTTGGTGATCACGCCGGTCAGCCGTTCGCAGGCGGCCAGCATCGAGGTCTGGGCGCCGCCCTGGTCGCCGAAGGTCGCCAGGATCTCCTCGTAGGCGTAGAACGGCCGGTACGGGATCTCCACCGAGCCCCAGTAGTGGGCCAGTTCCTCGCCCGCCAGGCCGGCCGGGAGGCCGTCGAAGCGGATCCGGGCCAGCGCCCGGCCGGCGTCCGCCTTCTCCTTCTCGCCCTCGTCGATGCGCATCGGCACCGGCAGGATGCGGATGCCGCGCTCGCGGTAGCGGTCGTGGATGTGCTGGGCGATCCGCGAGGCGCCGTCGATCGACTGGTCGCTCAGGGTGAAGCAGACCACCAGGTCGTCGGGCATCTGGACGGTGCAGATCTCGGCGATGTCGGACAGGCCGGTGCGGGAGTCGATCAGCACGTAGTCGTAGCGCTTGCTCATGTCGGCCTTGAGCGCGTCGAAGAACTGCCCGCCGTCGAAGCGGTCGTAGAAGATGTCCCAGTCCAGGTGGGTGACGGCCTCGGAGTAGTCCCGGTTGAACTGGCCGGCGGAGAGGAAGTCCAGGCTCCCGCCGCCGGGGAACAGCGGCCAGGAGAGCGACAGCGCGTGCGGGTGCACCCGGGCGAAGTCGAGGTGCCAGCCCTCCTCGTGCTCGACCGGCCGCAGCGCCTCCTCCCGGTACTCGGCGATCAGGTCCATCATCCCGGTGGTGCCGGCCAGCACCGCCGGGTCGAGGAACGGGTGGAAGAACTTGGCCAGGCCCGGCGCCTCCAGGTCCCAGTCCACGGTGAGCACCCGGAACCCGTTGGCCGCCAGGATCCAGGCGGTGTTGGCGAGCGCCATGGTGCGCCCGGTGCCGCCCTTGTAGGAGTAGAAGGTGATGACCCGGCCCTGCCGGTCCTGCTCCGCCTCGCGCCGGTCGGCGAGTTCGGCTGCGGTCAGGCCGCCGATGCGGAGGTTCCTGGTGCGGTTCTCACTCATGTGGTTCCTCCCCCGGGCGGCGTCCCGTCGTCGGACGGTCGCCGAAGTCGCTGGCTGGGTGGTCGTCGTGGCCGAAGGGGGCGGGGCCCGGCCCGTCCCGGCCGCGTCCCGGCCGGAACGCGTCGCGCAGGTTGGGCCGCGGTGGCGCCGGTTCGTCGGGCTCGGTCCTGGTCCGGCCCTCGAACGCGTACTTGGCCTTCATCGCGGCCCGCGGCAGTGCGTCGTCGAACTCCTCCAGGCTGCCCAGTCCGGGTGTCCCGCCGGCGGCTCCGAGGAAGCTCGGGCGGGCCGACCGGTGGGTGATCCGCAGGATCTGGTCGCTGAGTTCCCCCATCTCCCGGTGCCGCTCGACGCAGTCCGGGTCGTCCAGGTTCCACGGTTCCAGGACGCTCACCCAGGTGGAGTCCGAGCGGTCGAAGCGCCGGACCAGCTCGCGCCGCCGCTCGTCCTGGAGCGCCCAGCGGTCCAGCAGCAGCAGTCCGGGCGCGCTGGGTTCACCGCCCGCGATGATCGCCTCGGCCTCCTCGTCGAACTCGTGCACGGTGGCCTGGAACCCCAGCTGCCGGGCCAGCCGCACCGCGTGCTCGGCCAGCGGACGGGCGGCGGCGGGCCGGTAGGGGTGCCAGTCGGTGCGCCTGGCCCCGTAGTAGTCGGGATTGCGGTCGGCCGGCAGCTCGCCCTGGTGGTAGGAGAGGACGGAGATCCGCAGCTGTTTGGTGGGCGCGGTGACGTCGAAGGCGCTGGGCTGGGCGTTGAAGTCCAGCCGGCGCCCGACCGGGATCACCGTCTCCTCGGCCACCTCCACGATCCGCCGGGCCAGCCGGTGCACGGCGAGCTCGTACGCGGAGCGGAAGTAGCTGAGCTTCATCAGCGCGTACAGGCCCTCGGTGGCGTAGTCCGGCCCGAAACTGGTGTGGTTGAACTGGAGTTCGCTCGCCACCCGGGGCAGTTTGTAGCGGCTCATCGGCGCCCAGAGCACCGGCACGATGCCGCTGGTCCGCTCCGAGTCGAGGTTCGCCGGGTACACCGGGCGGCGGGTGAAGGAGTGCCACTCCTGCCCGCACGGCACGCTGTTGAAGTAGCGCGGCGAGTACAGCGGCACGAAGACCCGGCAGGCGGCCAGCTCCTCGGAGAGCCGTTCGGCCCACAACTCCCCCTGGTGCATGGACTCGTCCATGAACCCGACCGGCACTCCCGCGGGAACGGTGGTGAGTTGGAGCACCGCCTCGCAGAGGTCCCGGTACAGCTGCCGCACCCAGTGGTTGGGGTCACCCGCACCGCGCGCGCCCGCTCTCGGGGTGTGGGCGTAACTGAGGAAGAAGTACGGCCGGGCGGCGTCCTCGTCCCAGCCATGGTCGTTCACACGCGCCTCCCCCTGGCCCGCCGGCAACCTCTTTACCGCGAGTCCCCGTACGCGGGGCTTCAGTGTAGGAACGACTGCGGTCCCAATGGAATAGCACATCCCCCGGCACGAATTGACATGACTGAAACGAACCGGGTGCGGCCACGGCCGGGCCGGACCCGGGCGCCGCCGACCCGCCGCGCCACCGCCCGGCCCGTCAGGCGCGCGAGCGGCGGAGGATCCGCTCGGCGAGGTCGACCGCCTCGCGGACCGGCACCAGGCGGCAGTGGGCGCCGCCGATCCCGCCCGCGGTGACACCCACGGCCTCGCGCAGGACCTGCTCGCCCAGGTCGCCGAAGTGGAGGTCGTCGAGCTCGGGGGCCTTGAAGGAGATCCAGCCCTCCGCGCCGCGGCAGCGGTACTCGCGCAGCGGGACGTCGGGCATCCGCAGGTCCGCCAGGTGGAAGGCGGTGAGGCGGGACATCGGGACCCCGAGCATCAGGACCCGGGCGTCCAGGTCGTACAGCCGGCCGAGCGGGGACGCCGGGCCCAGGTGGCAGTCGTGCGGGTGGTGTTCGGTGATCCGGCGGGCGAGCCGGCCGACGGCGGCCCACGAGGTCTGCGGGTGGCGGCTGCGCCGGGCGTCCCGGTGGGTGCGGATCGCCTCCGAGAGGGCCCCCATGCTCGGGGAGCAGGGGGTGGTGGCCGGGTCGAAGGCCGGCATCCGGCCGCGGTAGGCGGCGATCTCGGCGGGCGAGAGGCCGGCCGTGGCCGCCGCGTGGATCCGGGAGGTGGCCGAGTTCTCCGGGGTGGCCGTGTACCCGACCAGGGTGCCCCGGTCACCGACCGCCGCCAGCAGCGCCTCCACCACCGCGGCCGGCCCGCCCACCACGGGGCCGAGGGCCCGCAGCGACGCCTGGACGTGCAGGACCGTGCCCGGGCGGACCCCGAGGGCCGTGACCCGCTCGGTCAGCCGGGCCGCGGTGAGGGGACGGAGTTCGGTGAGGATGACGGCTCCCCGGGGGTGAGGGCGGCTGGCTGTCGACGAGGGCGGAAGGGCTCAGCCGCCGGCCATCGCGCGCTCCTCCCGGGCCAGGTCGGCCGCCCGCTCGGCGGCGGCGGGCAGCGCCACGGCGAGCCACGGGGCGACCGTCGTCCGCATGCCGTCGGCGAAGCGCAGACCGAGCCCGGTCAGCGAGCCGGAGCCGGCCAGCCGCTCGACCGCCTCCGCGGTGTACCGCCGCCAGAGCGCGAACTGCAGCCGCGCCCGGTCGGCGGCCTCCCCCGGCAGGCCGTCGTACGCGAGGGTGCGCGTGCCCCAGTACTCGGTGACGGCCAGATGGGCGTAGGTGCCCTGGAGCAGCCCTTCGAGCGGCCGCGGGTCGGGCCGCCAGGGGGCCAGGTACAGCGTGTCGTCGTCGCGGTCGTACAGGTCCAGCAGGTCGAGCACCGCACCGAGCTTGACGTGCTGGAACTCGTGCGCGAGCAGCAGTGCGAGGGTCGGCGCGGTGGCGGGCCGGGCGATCGCGACCACCCCGAACGCCTGCCGGGCCGCCGAACTGACGTCCCGTCCGGCCGGACCCGGCCGCAGCGGGGTGACCGCCCGCAGCCCCGCCCGGATGCCGTCCGCGTACCCGGGCAGGTCGTGCCCGAGCAGCTCCCAGGCCTCGCGCAGCGCGCCCGTCCAGTGCAGCAGCTCGCCGTCCGGCAGCCGCTGCGCCACGGCGTGGTCGTGACTGTCGCGCAGCGGGTCGACGTCCTCCAGTGCGACGCTCCAACCCCCGGCCAGCCGGACAGCGCGCAGCGGCTCGTCCAGGGCGGTGCGCACCGAGCCGTCGGCCGCCCGCACGGTGAGGCCGCCGGCCAGGCCGGTGACGACCGCCTCGCCGTCGGGCAGGGCGATCCGCCCGAGCGTGGGCAGGTGCAGCCACCCGCCGCGCACCGGCACGGCGACGGCGTCGCCCCGCCCGGCCCGGACGGCCGCCGCGGCCGCCAGGCCCGCCAGCGGGCCCAGCCCGGTCCCCAGGTCCCCGGCCAGCTGCCGGGCCGCCCAGGCGCGGGCATACGGATGGGCGAGGACGGTGTCGACCGCGTCCGGGGCGGCGCCGTCCAGTTCGGACAGCAGGGACCACGCCTCCGGCCGGCCCTGCCCCGAGGCGTCCCAGGCGGCGGCCAGCATCGCCCGGGTGAGGGCGAGTTGGGAGCCGGCCAGGGCGCGCACGGTGTCCGCGCCGCCGTACCCGCGGGCGAGCTCGTCGAGTTGCTCCGGGGCGAGTGCCGCCGGCGCGACCGGCGCGGCGGCCTGGGCCGGCACGACGACCGGCCCGCTCCGCGCCGTGATGCCGTTGATGAGCGTCATGAGGTCCCCGCAGTAGACGGACGGGTTGTCGAAGCCGCCGCCACCATCGTGACTCCGATACCGGTGGGCGTACAGGCCGCCTCCGCAGGTGCGCACGACGGGGCAGGCCCGGCAGGTGGGACCGAGGCCGGCGAGGCCGGACTGGCGGGCGGCGATGCCCGGGTGCCGGGCGACGTCGTCGAGACTGTGCGCGAACACGTCGAAGCCGGTCGCGGGGGCGCCGTCGTAGGCCGTCTTGAGGCTGTCCACCTGCTCGAAGGTGCCGTCGGTCTCCAGCACGACCAGATCGGAGGGCTCCAGGCCGAGCGACTCGGTGAGGCTGGTGAACCCGCGCAGCGTCCGGTGCACCGACTCGAAGGTGCGCACGGCGAACGGCCGCCCGTCCGCCTCCCAGAGGTCGTGGACGGTGAGCAGCCAGTCCGCGTACGGCGTCCCGCCCTGCCCGGCCGGGCGCTTCGGCGGATCGTCCCAGGTGGCGTGCGGCAGCAGGAAGTCGACCGCGGGCGGCTGGAGTTCGGCCAGCGCGCGGTAGACGGCCACCGGGTCGTTCTCGATGTCGACGGTGCAGAGCAGACCGGCGAACAGGTGCCGGTGCTCCGGTTCGCGCAGCAGCGCCACGGCCCGCAGCACCTGGGGGTGGCTGCTGCGCCCGTCGGCGAAGCGGCGGTGCCGGTCGTTGGCGGCCCGGTCGCCGTCCAGCGAGATGCCGACCCTGATCCCCGCCTCGGCGAACAGGGCGCAGAACGCGCGGTCCAGCAGCACACCGTTGGTGTGGATGCGCAGGTCGAGGGCGCAGCCCGGCGGCAGCGCCGCCCGCAGCGCCCCGGCCACGCGCCGCAGCCGGTCCGGGCCGGCGAGCAGGGGTTCTCCCCCGTGCAGGACGACCCGGACGGCGGGCAGCCGGTGCGCGGCCGCGTGCGCGCCGATCCGCTCGGCGGCCTTGGCCAGCACCTCGTCACCGATGACCTTCGGCCGGGTGCGCCAACTGGTGTCCGCGTGCTCGTAGACGTAGCAGTGGTCGCAGGCGAGGTCGCAGCGGCTGTGCACCTTCACCACGAATTGCGAGAAAGGCAGCGGAATTCGCTTCATCGTAGGCCTGTTGAATTCGGGTGCGGCCCGGTGGAATTCCGGCCCGCTGTTCCCGGACCGGTCAGATCGAGGAATTGAAGGCGGCGACCGCGACCCGGCCGGCTTCGGCGCCGGGCAGGGCGCGCCGCAGCAGGGCGGCGAGCTCCTCCGCGCCGAGGGCGGCGAGTTCGGCGAGCGAGGGTCCTCGGTCCGGGGCCTGAGCGTCCGTCAGTTCGGTGCCTGGCCTGGTGCTGGTTACCGGAGTCATATTCGTTCCTTAGGCGCGGTTAGAACCTGCCGAGGGTGGGTAAGCCACCCGATTGCGACCAATGTAGTACCCAGTCGACGTCCGCGCGGCACCTCGCGGTCTCAAGTTGGTCTCCCCGGCCGGTCGACGGCCTGTGGCGGCGCCCGAGGGCCCCAGAAATCACCCGTCCGGCGGTCGCGCACTTCGCCGTGGCGCGCGCCGAACCGTTTCCGCCGGGCCGGGTGCCGGCCCGGCGGAGACGACCTCGGCTCAGCGTCCGGCGGCGTACCCCCAGAGGCTCGCGGTGATCTGGGCGCTGAGCGCCCCGGCGGTGCCGGCGCAGGACGCGACGACCATCGCGTCGAACGCCCGTCGCAGCAGGCCCTGGCGGCGCGGTGGGCCCGGCGCCACCGGGGGCCGGTCCTGGTTCTGGGTAGGCTGGTGCATCGGAGTACCCCTCCTGTGTAGAGACCGGTGCTCTCGGGGGGAGTCCCATGACGGTCAGGCGGCCACCTGATCGGTCGTCAATGGGGCTTCCCCCGCTCATTTCTGCGGTAATTCACAAGGTACTGCCCGGGGGCCGGCCGCGCTGCGGCGAATTGGTTCCCCGACCGGTCGGCGCCGAGGACATTCACCCGTCCACCGGTCGCGCACCCGGCCGGCTCGGCCCCGTCTCGCAGCTCAGCCGCCCAACGCACCGACAGTACGCAGGAGTTCCTCGGTGAACTCCCGGCCGTGCACGGTGAGCTCTCCGCTGCCGAGCAGGATGGTACCGGCCGCCAGGGCGTGCCCGCGCCAGCGGGTGAACTCCTCACCCGCCCGGCCGACCCCCGCCCCGCCGGACCGCTCGGCGCACCAGAAGTCGGCGACGCCCAGGTGCGCGTAGGTGCCCTGCAGCAGGGCGCCGACCGGGCGCGGATCGGGCCGCCAGGGGGCGTGGTGGACGGCCGCGCCGTTGGGCCGGTGCAGCGGCACGAGGTCGAGCAGCGCCCCGAGTTGGAGGTGCAGGAACTCGTGCACCAGAGCGAGCGCGAGCAGCACCGGATCACCCGGCAGCGAGGCCGCCACCGCGCCGTACGCCCGGCGCGCGGCGGCACTGACCGCCTCACCGCCCGGTGCCGGGCGCAGCGGGACGATCGTGGTGACGCAGGCCGCGACCGCCTCCGCGTACGGCCGGTGGCGGCGCACCAGGATCCGCCAGGCGCCCGCCAGCGCGGTGTGCCAGGCGGCGAGTTCGCGGGCGTCGAGCGGCCCGGCCGGTGGCCGGCCGTAGTCCACCCGGCGCTGCCCCGCGTGATCGATCACCGGCGCCCAGCGCAGCCCGTCGCACTCCAGCGGGACCGGCTCGGCCGCCGGGGGCCGGAGGAACTCCCGCAGCGCGTCCAGCCGGACGGCCTCGCCCGCCGTGCGGGCCCGCAGGCTGTCGGCCGCCCAGGCGTCCAGTTCCGGCCGCAGCAGCACCGCCTCCCAGCGGGCCCGGTCCGTCCGCTGCGAGGCCCGGACCTCGGTGTACGCCGCGCGGTAGCCGGCGTCCTCGGGCGCCGCCCGCCGCAGGGCCAGCAGCAGCAGCGCGCGTTTGCTCACCTGTCCGGAGCGCAGCAGCCGGACGGCCTCCGGTCCGCCGCGCGCGGCCGCGATCGCCCGGAACGTCGCCCGGTCCACCCCGTGCCGGGGCACCCCGTCCGCGCCCCGCCCACCCGTACCAGCCACCGGTCATCCTCCTCGCTCGGCACCCGCCGTGTCCGCCCGCAGCCTCCCCGCGATGTGGCGGATCAGCCGGTCCAGGTCGGCGCAGTACACGGACGGGTGAGCGAAGCCGCCCCCGGCCGCCGGGCCCGGGTAGCGGTGCGCGTACAGGCCGCCGCCGCACACCCGCACCAGCGGGCAGGCCGTGCAGACCGGCCCGAGGCCGTCGAGGCCGCGCTGGCGGGCGCGGAACGCCGGGTGCGCGGCCGCCTCGCCGAAGCCGTGCCGGAACACGTCCAGGCCGGTTCCGGCGGCTCCGTCGGCCACCACCTTGAGACTGTCGGCCTGTTCGATCGCGCCGTCCGTCTCGACCACCACGAGGTCCACCGGTGCCAGCCCGACCGCCTCGCTGGCCGCCCGCCCGCCGAGCAGGAGCACGGCCAGCTCCTCGAAGAGCCGGACCCCGGTCTCCCGCCGGGGGGCGCCGTACCAGCGGTCGAAGGCGGCGATCAGCCATTCCCCGTACGGCGCCGCGTCCCGGCCCGAGGGCGGGCCGGTCGGCAGCTCCCGGCGCACCCCGGCCGGCGGGGCCGCCCACGTCCCGTGCGGCAGCAGCAGGTCGACGCGCGGCGGCGCGAACTCCAGCAGCGCCTCGTAGGTGGCGACCGGGTCGGCGGCGAGGTCCACCACGCAGAGCAGCCCGGCGAACAGCTCCCGGTGGGCCGCCGAGCCCAGCAGCCGCAGCGCCTCGGCCGTGCGCGCCCAGCTGCCCCCGCCGGACGGCAACCGCCGGTGCCGGTCGTGGTCGGGGGCGGCGCCGTCCAGCGACACCCCGACGGCGACCCGGTGCCGGTGCAGCACCTCCAGCAGCGCCGGCTCGTCCAGCAGCCGCAGTCCGTTGGTCTGCAGGCTGAACCGCACCTTCGGCGCGACCCCCGCCAACTCCCCCAGCACCGCGTCCAGATGGGTGGCGCCGACGAGCAGCGGCTCACCGCCGTGCAGGATCACCGCGACCTCGTCGAGACTGCGGTCAGCCACGTGCTCGGCGATCCGCCGGGCCGCCCGGCGGACCGTCGCCAGCTCCATCCGGCGTGGCTGCCGGCGCCAACTCTGGTCCGCCGCCTCGTACATGTAGCAGTAGTCGCAGGCCAGGTTGCACCGGCTGTGGACCTTGAGCAGGAACTGGCGGAACGGCACCATGCCCGCGAGCCTAGCCAACTCCCGGCCACCCGCCCGCCGGGCCGGCCCGACCCGCGCGGCCGGCCGGTCTCACACCGACGGCGGCTCGATGTCGGAGTCCAGTCGCAGCCCCGCCTTGACCGCCACCGTGGTCGGGTGCTCCTCCCCGAGGGTCTGCCGGGCCCGGCGGACGCAGTCGCCGCGCAGTTGGGTCGCGCGCTCGCCCTCCCCCGCCGCGGCCAGCGACAGCGACAGGTTGGAGTTGACCCCGATGGCGTCGTAGTGGTCCGGCCCGAGGGCCTCGGTCATCAGCGGCGCCGCCCGCTCCTCGAAGGCCAGCGCCGCCGCCGGTTCCCCGGACAGCACGAGGTCGTTGGCGTGGTTCATCATCGCGATCGGGATGTACGGGTGCTGGTCGCCGAGGACGGTCCGGAACTGCGCCAGGGTGCGGCCGGACAGCTCCCGGGCCTCCGCCGTGCGGCCGGCCAGCCGCAGGTAGACGGAGAGGTTGTTGGCGCCGGCCAGCGTGACCGGGTGGTCGCCGCCCAGGTAGTCCCGGTAGCGGGCGAGGGCGCGTTCGGCCAGCTGGATCGCCCGGTCGGTGTCGCCGAGCGCGCTGAGGTCGCTGGCCAGGTTGGTGGCGGCGGCCAGGGTGTCCGGGTGCTCGGCGCCGTTGATGTCCAGGTAGCGCTGGTAGATGTCCTCGTCTATCTCCAGCGCCTCGTGGTAGCGGCCGGCCCGGCGCAGCGCCACGGCGAGGTTCTTGCGGGCGCGCAGGGTGTCGGTGTGGCCGTCGCCGATGGTCTGCTGGTAGATCCGGACGGTCTCCTCCAGCAGGTCCAGCGCCTCCCGCAGCCGTCCGGTCTCGCGCAGGTCGCGGGCGTAGTTGGAGGCGGAGGACAGCGCGTAGAGGCTGTGCGCGCCGAGCGCGTCGCGCTGCTGGAGGTAGTTGCTGCGGTGGCGCTCCAGGGCGGCCCGGCGGTCACCGGCGAGGTAGTCGGACACGGCCAGGTTGTTGGTGATCATGAGGGTGCGCGGGTGGTCGGGGCCGAGGGTGCGCCGGGCCGCGTCCAGGGTCCTGCGGTCGCGGGCCCGGGCCTCCTCGTAGCGCCCGAGGAAGCGCAGGTCGGCGCCGAGGCTGTTGGCGACGGCGAGGGTGTGCGAGTGCTCCGGGCCGAGCGTGGCGGTGAAGCGGTCCAGGATGTCCTGGTCCATCTCGTACGCCTCGTGGAGGGCGCCCTGGGAGCGCCGGATGTTGCTGAGCTGGGTGCGCAGCATCAGGGTCTGGGCGTCGTTCTCGGCGTCGAAGCCGGGGCCGCCGTAGTCCTGCTGCCGCCAGATCTCCAGGGTCCGCTCGGCGAGGTCGCGGCCGGACTCGTGCAGGCTGCGCTTCCACTGGTAGCGGACCGAGTCGATGATCCACTGCCGGACGTCCTCGTCGCCGCTGCCGGCCGCGCCGGAGGGCCACAGGTGCGGCAGGAGTTCCGCGTACTGCGGCCAGTTGGCGGGGATGTCCGGGTCGCCGGGGTTGGCGGTGGCGAGCGCGGCGTGCACGACCGCCCGCAGCCCGGCCCGCTGCTCCTCGTCGACCTGGTCGCGCAGCACGGCCTGGACCAGCCGGTGCACGGTGATGGTCTCGCTGCCCTGGTCGGTGCGGGCCAGGCCGAACCGGTTGATGGCGCGCAGGAACTCGCCGATCGCCAGCTTGTCGCGGGGCGCGCGCGGCGGCAGCCGCAGCGCGTGGGTGACGGCGCGGCTGTAGAGCAGCCGCATCGGGATGGCGTCGGGCCCGAAGAACGCGCAGATCTCCAGGATCTGGGCGGCGGGGGCGTTCAGCCGGCGCAGCTCCTCGACCGAGATCCGCCAGGTCGCCGCCGCCGAGTGCGGGTACTCGGCGGTGCGCAGCCGGGTGCGCTCCAGCATCTCGGTGAGCTCTTCGTCGAGCAGTTCGAGGTAGGTGGCGATCGGCATCGACGTCTCCTGCAGCCAGACCGCGGCCTGGCCGACGGCGAGCGGCAGGTCGCCGAGCCGGTGCGCGACCTGGTCGGCGTCCTCCGGGGCGAGGCCGGTGTTGAAGCGGCGCAGCAGCCGGACGCTCTCCTCCCGGGTGAAGACGTCGACCTCGACCAGACCGGCGTGCTTGGACCAGCCCTGGTTGCGGGAGGTGATCAGCACGTGTCCGCCGGAGGAGCCGGCCGGCAGCCAGGGCGCCAGCTCCTCGGGGGTGCCGGCGTTGTCGTAGACCAGCAGCCAGCGGCGGTACGGCTCGCCGCGGCGCAGCGCGTCCAGCACCGCGGCGGCGGTGTGGGCGACGTCGTCGCTGCTCTGCACGCCGAGCCGGGGGGCGAGTTCGGCGAGCTTCTGCGGGATGTTGGCGGGCTCCTCGGCGGGCACCCACCAGACCACGTCGTAGGCGGCCTTGAAGCGGTGCGCGTACTCGCCGGCGATCTGCGACTTGCCGGCGCCGCCGAAGCCGTAGAGCACCTGGCTGAGCACCGCGGTGGGGCCGCCGGTGAAGCGGTTGCGGAGCAGCTCCAGCAGCCGGCCGCGCCCGGTGAAGGAGGCGTTGCGCGAGGGCGCCTCCTGGATCTGCGGCGCGGTGCCGGGGAACCGCGCGGGGGCCGCGAACTCACCGCTGTCCCCGTCCGGCTGGCGGACGCTGCCGGGCGGCGGCCCGAGCTCGCTGTACAGCTGGGACTCGGCGAGCACGGCCGAGGAGCGGACCAGGTCGGGGACGGCCCGGCCGACGAACGGACGGGGCACCGGATCGTCCGAGTCCTGCAGCCGCAGCGCCACCAACGCCGGGGACCCGGAGCCGAGTTCGTGACCGCTGAGCAGCTGCCAGGCCTCGGCCGCGCGGGGCAGCGCGGTGTACTCGGGCGACAGCAGGGCGAGCAGCCGGCCCTGCCCGTCCAGCGGACCGGCGGCCTCCGGCGGGCGGCCGCCGGGGTACGGCTCGGCGGCGTTGTGCAGCGAGGTCTGGTAGCCGAAGCCGGTGAGGGTCGCGGCGGCCCACTCCGCCCACATCCGGTCCTCGGGGGCGTAGCTGACGAAGACCTGCCGGGGCATCGTGCGGGTGGAGCGCAGGTAGGCCCCGTACAGCCGGCGGCGGGCCTCGCCGGTGAGCGGGCGCAGCGTGCGGACCCGGCCGTCGGTGATCCAGCCGGCCAGCCGTTCGAAGGCGTTGAGCAGGCTGCGCGCCTCCTGCGGCCGGTCGGCGACGGTGGCGGGCACCTCCTCGTAGGCGTAGAAGGGCTTGTACGGGACTTCGACGTCGCTCCAGTAGGCCGCCCGGCGTTCGGCGGACAGCCAGCGGCCGAGGTAGGGCGCGAACGCCTCGCGGGCGTAGTCCCGGCCCGCTTCGAGGCGTTCCTGCTCGGCGTCCTCGACCCGCATCGGCACCGGCAGGACGCGGATGGCCCGCTCCTCGGCCTCGGCGATGGTGCGGGCCGCGTCCACGCCGCCGCGGATGTTCTGCGCGCTGAAGGTGAAGCAGTCGACGACGGAGTCGGGCATCAGGACGGTGCAGATGCCCGAGGTGTCGCTGACCCCGGTGCGGCTGTCGATCAGCACGTAGTCGTAGGACCGGGCCCAGCGGTCGCGCAGCTCGCGCAGGAACTCGCCGCCCCGGATGTCCCGCCCGTGGTAGAAGCTGCGCCAGTTGAAGCTGGTGACGGCGGCGGGGTAGGCCGCGTTCTGCCGCCCGGCCGGCAGGAAGTCCAGGCGGCCGCCGGGCGGCAGGTCGAGCGCCAGGCCGCAGATGTAGCCGGCCAGCCGGCCCGGTTCGTCGAGCCAGGCGGCGGGGGCGAGCCCGCCGCCCGGGCCGGCGACGCTGGGGAGCGCCTGCTTGACGTAGGCGCGCAGCAGGTCGATCAGGCCGTCGGTGGCGTGCAGTTCGGGATCCACCAGCAGCGGGTGGTAGTAGCGGTGCAGGCCCGGAGCCTCCAGGTCCCAGTCGACCACCAGGACGCGCAGGCCCCGGCTGGCCAGGATCCAGCCGACGTTGGCCAGCGCCATCGTTCTGCCGGTGCCGCCCTTGAACGAGTAGAAGGTGACGACCGATCCCGGTCCGGTCCGCTCCGGGTCTGCGCCGGGCTCAGCGAACATCGTCCTGCTCCCTCCTCGACGGCACTGCCGTCCCGTCCGGGCTGCGGCGCGGTCCCGGCGGCCCGGCCGGGACGGCCAGTCCGGGCATCACCGGGGCGGCGTCCTCCCCGTCGGGGCCGAAGCCGAAGGCGGCGCCGTCGTCATCGTCCCCCCAATCGAAGTTGTCGTCCATGAGCTTGTTCTGAGCGACCGTCACCATGATGGTGAGGTCGGTGTCGAAGCTCTCCCGGCCCACCGCGACGCGGAACAAGTGCTCCAGGTCGCTCCGGCGCAACCAGTTGCGGCGGAACACGCCGCGCACGCCGGTCCACAGCGCGTCGCGCTCCGGGCCGGCCGGCGGGTCGTCCGTCCCGGCCGGGACCATCACGCCGGTGACGGGGTGGTTCTGGTCGTCGTACTCGCGCAGGGCCGGCCGGTAGACCTCGCTGCCGGCCATCCACGGGTCCACCAGCAGCACGCTGACCTGGTTGTCCTCCCGGGCCCGGTCGAGCCTCTCCCCGAGACCGGGCCCGATCTCCTCCAGCGTGGTGGTGTGCCCGGCGGAGGTGATCACCTGCTGGGCGCGGAGCGCCAGTGGCGGCTGGGTCGGCGGGTGGTAGGGCGCCCACTGCCACGGCTTGGCCCCGTACCAGCCGCCGCGGCACGAGCCGCCCGCCCCGGCGGCGGCCGCGGCGTCGGAGGAGCGGCCGGCGGCGATGAACAGCCGGACCATCCCGGCGGTGGGCGCGGGGCGGATCGCCGGCACCACCGGGAAGTAGCCGCGGACGGCGCCGAGGTCGAACTCGGGCAGTTCACCGAGCCGCCGGGCGGCCGCGTCCCGGATCCGCTCGGCGACCACCCGGACGACCAGCCGGTAGTCGGGGCCCAGCGGGTCGGTGCGCAGCAGGTCGCGCAGGCCGGAGCGGGCGTAGGCGTCGCCCATGCCCTGCTGGACGAACTGGATCTTCCGTACCTCGTCCGGCAGTTCGCCCGGCAGGGCCTCCCAGAGCACCGGGATCAGGGCCGGCACGACCTCGCCGGCCAGGTCCTCGTGCCGGCGGACCCGGCCGCGGAACGCCGTCCACTCCTTGCCGCAGTAGAGGCTGGCGAAGTAGGCGGGCGAGTAGAGCGCGACCATGGTCCGGCAGCGGGCCAGCATCTGGGCGAGCTGCTGCTCCCAGTTGTCGCCCAGCCGCAGCCCCTCGGTGTCGCGGTAGGCGAGCTCGTCGGCGCCGGCGGCGGGCTCGATCCGGCCGAGCTCGTCCCGCAGGTCGTTGAAGAACTGGTCGACGAAGGCGTCCCCGGCCTCGTAGTCCCGCCGCGCGTAGCTGAAGAAGAAGTACGGCCGCACTGATCCCCCCGGGCCCGACGGTGCCGCGACTGCGCTGCTGTCCTACCCAGCATGTCGTGAACTCCACCGGCCGCGCCCGGCAGTTGGCCAAGCCGGTGGGCGCGGGGTCCGGCGGCGTGCCCCGGGCCCTGTCCCGGTGTCCTGCGGCGCGGGACGCTAGAGCGCCGACTGGAAGGCCGCGACCGGCTCCGCGCCGGGGGCCAGGACGTCGGAGACCACCCGGCGCAGCAGGTCGCCGAGGACGGTGTCGGGCAGGGCGTCGATCTCGTCCAGCGGCAGGGCGGTGACGTCGACCAGGTCAGAGCCGAGTCCGGCGGCCGTTTCCGCGCTGGTGACGCCCATCAGTCCCTCATTCGATCGTCTCGGCCCGCCGGGCCGGTGGCCCGGGGAGTCGGTCCCGGTCCGCGACGCGCATCCTACACCCGGGCATGACGGGGCATCAGGCGTGCGGGTGGCGCCGCGCCCGGCGCTTTCCCGGGCCCGCCGGCGCGGGCCCCCGGCGGCGGCGGCCGGGCCGCCCGGGCGCCCGGCTCCGCGTCACGGGCAGAGCCGCTCCACCCGCCAGCCGGCCGCCGCCGCCGGGTCGGCGAGGAAGCGGAGCCGGTCGTGCAGCCGGTTCGCCCGGCCCTGCCAGAACTCGACGCTCTCCGGGACCACCCGGTACCCGCCCCAGAACGGCGGCACCGGCACCCCCTCGCCCTCCGGGTAGCGGCGCTCCAGCTCCGCGTACCGCTGCTCCAGCACCTCCCGGCTGCCGACCGGGCTGGACTGCTCGCTGGCCCAGGCCCCGAGCTGGGAGCCGTGCGGACGGGTGCGGAAGTAGGCGGCGGTCTCGTCCCGGCCGACCTTCTCGACCCGGCCCTGCACGATCACCTGGCGGGCCAGCGCGATCCACGGGAAGAGCAGGGCCGCCTGCGGGTTGGCGGCCAGCTCGGTGCCCTTGCGGGAGCCGTAGTTGGTGAAGAACACGAAGCCGCGCCGGTCGAAGCCCTTCAGCAGGACCGTCCGCGAACTCGGCCGGCCCCCGGCGTCGGCGGTGGAGAGCACCATCGCGTTCGGTTCCACCACCCCGGCGTCGTCCGCCTCGTGGAACCAGCGGGTGAACTGGGCGATCGGGTCGGCGGCGATCAGCTCCTCGACCAGGCCCTCGTGGGCGTAGTGCTCGCGCATCACGGTCAGGTCCGGCCCGGGCCGGGCCTCCTCGGCCAGGATCCGGGTGGCGGGGCTCGGGGGCGTCGACTGGGCGCGTTCCGGGGTCTGCACGTCAACATCATCCCGTACGACAAGCAACCGGCACCGCTACCTCCGGACAAACCCCGGTGGGAGATAAGGTGTCTCGCCACCGTTCGGCCGCCCGAGCTACAGGCAAATGTCCGGAAACCAGTGATTGATTCCGGAGATTCGCCGGGCACGACCGGCCCTCAGGTGAAGGTCGAGCGGTCCTGCGGGAAACATCACCACTGTGGTGTATGGCGCAATGCACCCCGTGCCTGTCACGCTGGCACCGAGTGCCAACCACCATCGGTCACTGGCGCACCGCCCCACCACGGCGGACCGCCGATCGCAGAGCTGAAGGAGCCGTCGCATGTCCGACTTCGTACCCGGGCTTGAGGGAGTCGTCGCTTTCGAGAGCGAGATCGCCGAACCCGACCGTGAAGGCGGCGCCCTGCGGTACCGCGGAGTCGACATCGACGACCTGGTCGGCCACGTCTCCTTCGGCCACGTCTGGGGCCTGCTGGTGGACGGCAAGTTCAACCCCGGACTGCCCGCCGCCGAGCCCTTCCCGATCCCGGTCCACTCCGGCGACATCCGGGTGGACGTGCAGTCCGCCCTCGCCATGCTCGCCCCGGTCTGGGGCCTCAAGCCGCTGCTCGACATCTCCGCCGAGCAGGCCCGTGACGACCTCGCCCGCGCGGCCGTGATGGCCCTCTCCTACGTGGCGCAGTCCGCCCGCGGCCAGGGCCTGCCGATGGTCCCGCAGAGCGAGATCGACAAGGCCGAGACGGTCGTCGAGCGCTTCATGATCCGCTGGCGCGGCGAGCCCGACCCGAAGCACGTCAAGGCCATCGACGCCTACTGGACGTCCGCCGCCGAGCACGGGATGAACGCCTCCACCTTCACCGCCCGCGTCATCGCCTCCACCGGCGCCGACGTGGCGGCCGCCCTCTCCGGCGCGGTCGGCGCGATGTCCGGCCCGCTGCACGGCGGCGCGCCGTCCCGGGTGCTCGGCATGATCGAGGAGATCGAGCGCACCGGCGACGCGACGGCCTGGGTGAAGAACGCGCTGGACAAGGGCGAGCGCCTGATGGGCTTCGGCCACCGCGTCTACCGCGCCGAGGACCCGCGCGCCCGCGTGCTGCGCCGCACCGCCAAGGAGCTCGGCGCGCCGCGCTTCGAGGTCGCCGAGGCGCTGGAGAAGGCCGCGCTGGAGGAGCTGCACAACCGCCGCCCCGACCGCGTGCTGGCCACCAACGTCGAGTTCTGGGCCGCCATCATGCTGGACTTCGCCGAGGTGCCGGCGCACATGTTCACCTCGATGTTCACCTGTGCGCGCACCGCCGGCTGGTCGGCGCACATCCTGGAGCAGAAGCGCACGGGCCGGCTCGTCCGCCCCGCCGCGCGCTACATCGGCCCGAGCACGCGCAGCCCGCGCGACATCGAGGGCTACGAGGCCATCGCGCACTGAGAACCGCTGGTCAGCGGCGGGTCCGACGCTCCGTCGGACCCGCTGTTTCCGCAGCTCGCGGCCGTGAAGATCGCATCTCAGCGGGCGGACCGGCGTACCGATTCCGCGGGGGCGGCCGGTAGGCTGCCGCCCGTGGCTCAGATCCAGATCCCCGCTGACATCAAGCCCGCAGACGGCCGTTTCGGCTGCGGCCCGTCCAAGGTGCGCCCCGAGGCCCTGAGTGCCCTCGCCGCCACCGAGACCTCCCTGCTCGGCACCTCGCACCGCCAGGCCCCGGTGAAGAACCTGGTCAAGCGTGTGCGTGAGGGCGTGAGCAGCCTCTTCTCCCTCCCCGAGGGGTACGAGGTGGTCCTCGGCAACGGCGGCTCCACCGCCTTCTGGGACATCGCGGCCTTCGGCCTGGTGCGGGAGAAGTCCCAGCACCTCGACTTCGGTGAGTTCTCCTCCAAGTTCGCCTCCTCGGTCAAGGCGGCCCCCTGGCTGGGCGAGCCGACCGTGATCAAGACCGCCCCGGGCACCCACCCGCTGCCGGTCGCCGAGGCGGGCGTGGACGTCTACGCGCTCACCCACAACGAGACCTCCACCGGCGTCGCGATGCCGATCGGCCGCCCGGCCGGCGCCGACCAGGGCTCGCTGGTCCTGGTGGACGCCACCTCGGGCGCCGGCGGCCTGCCGGTCGACATCACCGAGACGGACGTCTACTACTTCGCCCCGCAGAAGTCCTTCGCCGCCGAGGGCGGCCTGTGGCTGGCGACGTTCTCCCCGGCCGCCCTGGAGCGCGCCGCCGAGATCGCCGGCTCCGGCCGCTACATCCCGCCGTTCTTCGACCTGCCGACGGCCATCGACAACTCGTCGAAGGACCAGACGTACAACACCCCGTCGATCGCCACCCTGTTCCTGCTGGCCGACCAGCTGGACTGGCTGAACGGCAACGGCGGGCTGGACTGGGCGGTCGCCCGGACCGCCGACTCCTCGTCCCGCCTGTACGGCTGGGCCGAGAAGTCGTCGTTCGCCAACCCGTTCGTGGCGAACCCGGCCGAGCGCTCCCAGGTCGTCGGCACGATCGACTTCGACGACGCGGTGGACGCCGCGGCCGTCGCCAAGGCACTGCGTGCCAACGGCATCGTCGACACCGAGCCGTACCGCAAGCTCGGCCGCAACCAGCTGCGCGTCGCGATGTTCCCGGCCATCGACCCGGCGGACGTCGAGGCGCTCACCGCCTGCATCGACTACGTGGTCGAGCAGCTCTGAGCCGCCGGCCGGCCGAACGGGCCGGCCCACGCGTGAGGGCCACCGCCCGCGGGCGGTGGCCCTTCTGCCGTTGTCGCGCTACCTGCCGACGATCGAGCTGATCAGGACGACCACCAGCAGCAGCACCAGGGCGCCGGTCACGATACGCATACGAGTCTTGGGGTCCACGGTCATCGAGCGTACCTGCGGCCGGCCGGCGGCTGGACCCCGAGGTTCGATCCGCCGCTGGCGTCCAGGTTCTGCCCGGTGATCCAGCGGGCGTCGTCGGAGACCAGGAAGGCCACGATGTCGGCCACGTCGGCCGCCTCGCCGACCCGGTCGAACGTCGAGTAGGCGGCCACCCGCTCCCGCGCCCGCGGGTCGGCCAGCCAGGGGTTGATGTCGGTGGCGACGACGCCCGGCAGCACCGCGTTGACGGTGATCCCGCGCTCGCCGAGCTCCTCGGCGAGCGTCAGCGTCAGGGTGTTCAGCGCCCCCTTGGTCATCGCGTAGGAGACGGCCGCCGGGAACGCGACCCGGGTGACCCCGGACGAGACGTTGACGATCCGGCCGCCGTCGCGCAGCCGGCCCAGACCGTGCTGGACGACGAAGAACGGCGCTTTGGCGTTCACCGCGAAGACCCGGTCGAAGTCCGCCTCGGCCACTTCGTGGATCCGCCCGAACTGAGCGGTCCCGGCGTTGTTCACCAGGATGTCCAGGCCCTCGCCGCCGCCGTGCGCGGCGAGGGCCTCGTCGAAGGCCGCCCAGAGCGCCGGGGCGTCACCGGGCACCCCCAGCTCGGCGCCGACCGCGAAGGCCCGCCCGCCGGCCCGCCCGATCGCCTCGACGACCTCCGCCGCCGCCTCGGCGTTGCCGCCGTAGTGGACCCCGACCAGTGCGCCGTCCCGCCCCAGCCGCTCGGCGATGGCCCGCCCGATCCCCCGGCTGCCGCCCGTCACCAGTGCCGTCCTGCCCGCAAGCGCGCCCATGGCTACGCCCCCTCAATTCTGTAGCGGTCGCTAATGAAAGGAACCGTACCAGAGCTTCTGTAGTGGTCGATATAGAATGACCGGCATGGCCATCACCCCCGCCGCCCGCACCCCGCAGCGCGGACGCCCGCGCTCCTTCGACCGCGAGGCCGCCCTGGAGCAGGCCCTCCGGCTGTTCTGGGAACGCGGCTGGGAGGCGACCTCGGTCGCCGACCTCACCGCCGCCATGGGCATCCGCCCGCCGAGCCTGTACGCGGCCTTCGGCGACAAGCGGGCGCTGTTCGAGGAGGTCGTCAGCCGCTACCAGGGCGGCCACGGGGCGTACGCGAGCCGCGCGCTGGCCGAGGAGCCCACCGCCCGGGCCGGCATCGCCCGGATGCTGCGCGAGGCCGCCGCCCAGGCCACCGACCCGGACCACCCCTGGGGCTGCCTGCTGATCAGCTCGACCGTGAACTGCACCTCGCCCGAGGTCGACCAGGCGGTCCGGGCGATCCGCACCGCCAACCTCCGCGCCCTGGAGTCACTGATCCGGGCGGACGTCGCGGCCGGCCACGAGCCCGCCGAGGCCGATCCGGCGGCGCTGGCGCAGTTCACCGCCACCGTGCTGCAGGGGATGTCCCAGCGGGCCCGCGACGGCGCCGGCCGGGCCGAGCTGGAGCGGGTGGCCGCCGACGCGATGCGGGTCTGGCCCTGACCGACGACCGGCGGGTCCGGCACCACCGGACGGCCGCGGATCCGGCCCCGACCGACGGGCGGCGGGCGGCGGGTCCGGCCCCACCGGGCGGTCGCGGATCCGGCGCGGGCCTCAGCTCCAGCGGGCCAGCGGCCAGCGGCGGACCGTCTCGTAGTGCGCGAAGCCGCCGTCCAGCTCGCTCTTCATCAGGCGCAGCTCGGCGGCCTCCCACTCCGGCCCGCGGTACTCCCCCAGCGCCAGCACCAGGGAGTCCAGTTCGGCCGCCGCCACCCGCTGCACCGCCCGCCGGTGGCCCCGGGAGGAGCCGGCCCGGGCCAGGGTCAGATGCGGGTGGAAGCTGAACGCGTCCACCTCGCCGACCACGTCCGCGGTGGCCTCGTTCACGGCCTCGGCGAGCCGCCGCAGCGCCCACGCCTGGCCCTCCACCCCGGCCCAGAGCACCCGGTCGCCGAACCGCCCGGCCCCCGCGAGCCGCAGCCGGTGCACGGCGTGCACCCGGGCCACCGCCGCCAGCCCGGTCTCCAGCTCCGGCAGCCGCTCCGCCGGCACCTCGCCGAGGAAGGCCAGGGTGAGGTGCCAGCCCTCGACGGCCGTCCAGCGCAGCCGGTCCGCCCCCGGCAGACCGCGCACCGGGGCCACCGCGTCGACCAGCCCCCGCAACGCCTCCACCGGCGGCAACACCGCCACAAAGAGCCTCATGGGGCCATCTTCCCCCGCCGTACGGTTTGGGCTAGAACCGTTTCATGAAGATCCGTACCGGCGGCCCCGCCGACACCGCCGACATCCTCTCGCTGCTCGACGGCGCGGTGGCCTGGCTCGCCGCGCGCGGCCGGGCCGACCAGTGGGGCGACCAGCCCTGGAGCAGCACCCCGGCCATGATCGACCGCATCGAGGGCTACACCGCCGAGCAGTTCCTGATCCGGCTCGCGACCGACGACGAGGGGCACGCCATCGGCTGCTGCGTCCTGTCGGAGCAGGCCAACGCCTACGCCACGCCCGTCGACGAGCGCGAGCTGTACATCCGCAACCTGGTCACCGACCGCGCCCTGAAGGGCTCCGGCATCGGCGCCGCGCTGATCGCCGACGCCCTCGACGAGGCCCGCCGGCGCGGTATCGGCCTGGTCCGGGTGGACTGCTACGCGAGCGAGGACCGCCGCCTGGTCGGCCAGTACCGCGCGCTCGGCTTCACCGAGACCGAGTCCTTCGAGTCCGAGTACAAGGGCAAGCCCTGGCGGGGCCAGATCCTGGAGATCCGGCTCTGACCCCGCGCCCCGGGCGCACCGCACGGCGCGTCCGGGGCCGACCGTCCGTCAGCAGGCGGCGGCCAGCTCGGACTTGGCCGGGGTCACGGTGCGCGGCACGAAGGCCACCACCCGCCCGCCGCGGCCCGGGTGCAGGTCGAACCGGACCCGCAGGTCCGCGCTGCGGGCCAGCACCAGACCGATCACGCCGGCCGCCAGCGCCGAGACCAACCCGCAGGCCAGCAGCCCGAGTCGGGGCCCGTACGAGGCCGTCACCCAGCCCACCACCGGGGCGCCGATCGGCGTGCCGCCGGTGAAGACCAGCACCAGCAGGCCCATCACCCGGCCCCGCATCGCGGGGTCGGTGGCCAGCTGGAGCATCGAGTTGACCGAGGTGTTGAAGCTCAGCCCGAACACCCCGATCAGGGTCAGCAGCAGCGCGAAGGACCAGTAGCCGGGCGCGAAGGCGGCCAGCACCTCCAGGGCGCCGAAGGCCAGCGCGGCGGCGACCAGCCGGCGCAGCCTGGGCACGCCGCGCCGGGCCGCGAGCAGCGCCCCGGCCAGCGAACCGACCGCCATCGCGGTGTTCAGCAGGCCGTACTGCCCGGCACCCACCTTGAAGGTGTCGTAGGCGAAACCGGAGAGCAGCGTCGGGAAGTTGAACCCGAAGGTGCCGATGAAACCGGCCAGCACCATCGGCCAGAGCAGCTCGGGCCGCTCCTTGACGTACCGCAGGCCCTCCCTCAACTGCCCCTTCTCGCGGGCGATCGGCGTGGTCGGGCGCAGTTCGCCCGGCCGCATGGCGAGCAGCCCGCCGATCACGGCGGCGAAGGAGAGCGCGTTCACCGCGAAGGCCCAGCCGCTGCCGACCGCGGCGATCAGCAGGCCCGCGACGGCGGGACCGACCAGCCGGGCCGTCTGGAAGTTGGCGGCGTTCAGGCTGACCGCGTTGGCGAGGTCCTTGGGACCGACCATCTCGGAGACGAAGGCCTGCCGGGTGGGGTTGTCCACCACCGTGACGAGGCCGAGCAGCAGCGCGAACGCGTACACGTAGTACGGCGTCACCACGCCGCCGATGGTCAGCACGGCCAGGCCGAGGGCGAGCAGACCCATCGCGCCCTGGGTGTAGATCAGCAGCCGGCGCTTGGGCATCCGGTCGGCGAGCACGCCGCCGAAGAGACCGAGCAGCAGCATCGGCAGGAACTGCATGGCGGTGGTGATACCGACCGCGAGCGGGCTGCCGGTGAGGCTGAGCACCAGCCAGTCCTGGGCGATCCGCTGCATCCAGGTACCGGTGTTGGACACCACCTGGCCGGCGAAGTAGTAGCGGTAGTTGCGGACGCGCAGTGAGGAGAACATCCCTCCGGGCCGGGTGAAGCGGGCTCCGGTCGGGGATTCCTGAGCGGCGGGGGTGACCGCCGCGGTGCGTTCGTCGGGGTCGTCGTCGCCGTTGCCGGGCAGCCCTGCGGGGGCGGGTGCCGAGGCGTCGGCGGTCGCGGCGGTGGCCGCGGCGGGTTCGGTGGTCGGGTCGTCGGTGCGGATGGCGGCGCTGGCTGCGGCCGGCGGTGTCACGGTGCTCTCCCCTCGCGGCGCGACGACCCGGCGGGGGGTCGTCGCGCTCCTGGTTTCGGTGGTCGGTGCTGCGGTGATGCGGTTCTCCTTCGTCCTCCGGCGGCTGACCGGAACTGCCGGGCCCAGAGCGTGTCTTACAGGTGTGCGAGCTTGTAGAGCACCGGCGCGGCCGCCCGCAGGGCGGCCCACTCCTCCTCGTCGAGACCCTCGGCGAGTTCGGCGAGCCAGGCGTTGCGCCGGCGGCGGCTCTCCGCGAGGATCACCTCCGCCTGCTCGGTACTGCTGACGACCACCTGCCGGCGGTCCTCCGGGTGCGGCTCCCGCCGCACCAGGCCCTTCTCCTCCAGCATCGCGACGATCCTGGTCATCGAGGGCGGCTGTACGTGCTCCTTCCGGGCGAGCTCACCCGGCGTGGCCTTCCCGCAGCGTGCGAGGGTGCCCAGCACCCCCATCTCGGTAGGGCTGAGCGACTCCTCGACCCGCTGGTGACGCAGGCGGCGGGAGAGGCGCACGGTGGACGACCGCAGCTGACTGACGGCTGCGAGGTCCTGCTCGGACATCTCGGGCATGTATTTAGATTACGTCATTACTCTCGCTAAGGAAAATTGCCAGGCGGGGGCACCCGAGCACCCCCGGCCAGGGCCCCGGGACCCCGCGCCCGCGCCGACTTGCCGCGCCGCGCAGCGCGCCGAGCGCGATGCTGGTCATGACGGGTTTCCCACCCACCCCGCAGCAGAAGGGCCGACCAGAAATGTCCGACCTCGCCGCCGAGCAGAACGACACCGGCTTCGCCCGCCTCGCCATGGTCACCATCGACTGCGCCGACCCGGTCGCGCTGGCCGCTTTCTACGGCGAGCTGCTCGGGTGGGAGACCAGGCACGTGGACGAACGCTTCGCCATCCTGGACAACCCCGAGGGCGGCAGCCCGCTCGGGTTCGGGCGGGTCACGGGGTACCGGCCCGAACCGTGGACCGAACCCGACGGCAGCAAGCACTTCCACCTGGACTTCTACGTCGACGACCTGGAGGAGGCCACCGCACGGGCCCTGGCGCTCGGCGCCACCGAGCCGCAGTACCAGCACGGCCGCACGCTCAAGGTGCTGATCGACCCGGCCGGCCACCCGTTCGGGCTAGCTCCCCTGGAGTGACGGCGCGCGGTCGCGACAGGCCCGTCGGCCGGCCCCTCGCGACCGCTCCACGACTGCCCCGCACCCGCTCCGCAGCACGCATGCGCAGGCCGGGTGTGTATGCGCAGGCGGCGTCAGAGCTTGGTGGCGAGATCTTGCCGGTCACGTGAAGACCACTCCTGACCTGCGATTTCACCAAATGACCGAACATTGTGCGACTCACCGGTAGTGGTTACTGTCGCCCGTTGTCAGGGGCACCACACGCCAGGTTTCCCCCGGGCAGGACCGACCACGACGCCGCACGTCCCGCGTCCCGGCACTGCCGCCCTTCATGACCGGCCGGTCCCCGGCCGACGAGTCCGCCCGATGCCTGGCGTCAGTCCTCCCCCAACCCGTCCAGGGAGTTCCTCGTGGGTGAGATCCACCATGCCGACCTCGGCTGGGTGACGCCGGCGGTCTCGTACTTCGTCGCCTGTCTGGGCGCCTTCGTCGCCCTGCGCAGCGCCCGTTGGGCGCTGGTCTCGTCAGGCCGCACCCGGACCTACTGGCTGCTGTTCGCGTCGACGTCGCTCGGCGCGGGCATCTGGTCGATGCACTTCATCGCGATGCTCGGCTTCTCCGTCACCGGGGTCGAGATCACCTACCGCCCGGGGCTGACCGTGCTCAGCCTGGTCGTCGCGATCGCGGTGGTCGGCCTCGGCATCTTCACCGTCGGCTACAGCCGCCACCGCCGCACGGCACTGCTCGCGGGCGGACTGACCACCGGGCTCGGGGTGGCGGCGATGCACTACCTCGGCATGGCCGCGATGGTCCTGCCCGGCCACATCGGCTACGACCACACCACGGTGGGTCTCTCGGTCGGTATCGCGATCTTCGCGGCGACGGCCGCGCTCTGGGCCGCGCTGAACATCCGGGGAACCGTCGCCGTGCTGGCCGCCGCCCCCGTGATGGGCGTCGCGGTGTGCGCCATGCACTACACCGGGATGGCGGCGGTCTCCGTCCGGCTGGACGCCGCGCAGGGCACCCAGGGCGGCGTGATGGCCCTCCAGTTCATCTTCCCGCTGGTGGTCGGGCTGGGCTGCTACATCTTCTTCGGCTCGCTGGCCTTCGCGGTCTCGCCGAGCCGCGGCACCGTCAACGCCCAGCCGGTCCTGGTCGGCCGGGCCGCCCCGCTGGCCCCGCGCGGGCGCTGAACGCCACGTCCGGCGGGGGCGTCGGCCGCGGCACGACTCCCCCGCCGGACGGCACTCACTCCGGCCGGCCGAGCAGCTCCGTCAGGTGCTCCGGCGTGGCCACCGGGCAGACCTTGTGCACGAAGTCGCGCCGCAGCCGGTGGTACGGCTCGCCGTCCCGGTAGAAGTTGCGGTGCATCCGCCGCAGCTCCTGCGTCCGGTGGTCGGCCAGCGTCCGGGTCTCCTCGTCCTCGGCCCGGCGGCGCTTCTTCTCCACCAGCCGGCCGGTCAGTTCCGGTGAACCGGCCAGCCGGGCCGCCTCGCGCTCCACCCAGTCGCGGAACCCGGCCGCGTCGCCGCCCGCCGTCCGGTCCACCAGACCCAGTCGCGCGGCCAGGGCGGCGCCCACCGGCAGGGTCCGCGTGGTCAGCAGCTCGGCCTGCTCGGCACCGACCCGGCGGGGCAGCGTGTACGTCCAGTACTCGGAGCCGTAGAGGCCCATCAGCCGGTAGTGCGGGTTGAGCACCGCCGACTCGCGGCACCAGACCTCGTCGGCGGCGATCGCCAGCATCAGTCCGCCGGCGGCGGCGTTCCCGGCCAGCGCGGAGACGGTGAGCTTGTCGGTGGTGGTGAGGACCGCCTCGACCAGGTCGTCCATCGCGTTGATGTTCTCCCAGGACTCCAGCGCCGGGAACGACGCCCCCTCGATCACGTTGAGGTGGATGCCGTTGGAGAAGAAGTCCCGGTCCGCGCCCAGCACCAGCACCGAGGTCGGCCGGTCCGCCGCCTCCCGGTAGGCGGCCAGCAGGCGGCGGCACTGCTCGGTGCTCATCGCCCCGCCGGCGAAGGAGAATGCGAGGAAGCCGACGGCGTCCCGCTCGTGGTAGCGGATCTCCGCCCAGGTGTCCCGCCGGGCCGCCGAGGCCGGGGTGACCGGCACCTCGCGGACCCGGTGCAGGTGGTCGGCGAGCACGGTCGCGGCCGGCTGCTTGAAGGTGGCCGGCCCGCCGGGTGTCCGGCGCGGGCGCAACTGCGGGATCCAGACCGCGCCGTCCACGGTGGCCCGGCAGATCGCGCCGTCCCGGGTGGCGATCACCGCGCCGGGCCGGGCGCCGCGCAGCTCGTCCTCGGGGTGGCCGCCGTGCAGGAAGTACTCGCGCCCGTGGAGCTCGTCGAGCACGCCCGGCTGCGAGTCGCCGGCCCGCAGTTTGCGCAGCACGGTGGCGGTGTCGTCGGCGGACCAGTCGATCCGGCGGTCCTCCTGCTTGAGGAAGGGCCGCAGCCGGCCGAGGACGTCGGGCCGGTCGTAGTCGAGCGGTTCGGGCGTGAACAGCCCGCCCTCGAAGCGGCTGACCGCCAGCAGCACCGCCTCCACGGCGGCGTCCGCGACCTCGCCGCGGTAGAGCTCGCTCTTGCCGCAGGCCCGCACCGGGAAGTCGACCGACGCCCAGATGTCCCCCGCGTCCATCTCCGCCACCGCCTGGAGGACGGTCACGCCCCACCGCTCGGCGCCCTCGGTGATCGCCCAGTCCAGCGAGGACGGGCCGCGGTCGCCCTTCGGGCCGGGGTGGACGATCAGGACGGTCCGGGTCGACCAGACGTCCGCCGGGATCGCCTTGGTGAGCATCGGGCAGATGATCAGCTCGGGGTCGGTCCGGGCCACGGCGGCCCGGACCGGCTCGTCGCCGAGCGCGAGTTGCACGGCCACCTCGTGACCGCGCTCGCGGAGTTCGGTGTGGACGCGCTGGGTCAGGCTGTTGAACGCGGTGGCGATCAGAAGAACGCGCAAAGGGGGCCTCCGGGCAGTGACTTACGTCGTGCGCGGAGGCGATGAAACCAGGGCATGGACACGTAACGATTACGGACGGGGCTTCCCCCGCCGACCCTCACCCATCTTGCACACCTGTGCCGACGGCACCCCGTACGCTTCGCCCGATCTCCCCACGACCTCCCGATTCCACGTCGAACCGGCGACCCGGAGCCGGGGCGGCTCCGGCGCGGCCGGTCGCCCGGACGCGGCTCCGCCGGCCTCACCGGTCACACCCGCCTCACGGGGCACACCGGCCTCAGCGGGGGAAGGCGCGCCTGGCCCGCCAGGTGGTGTGCTCGCGCGAGACCGCGTCCTCCGCCTCGGCGGCCAGCCGGGCCCACCGCGCCTCGGCGTCCGGGGCCTTCAGGTCGAGGTCGGAGAGCTGGTTGCCGACGTTCTCCAGCTCGCGCGCGGCCAGCTGGTACGCGGCGGCCAGCGGCCGCAGCTGCTTCAGCTGGGTCCAGGCGATCACGGAGGCGGCCGCCGCCGAACTGGCGCCGAAGACGTGCACCGGCAGCGCGCCGACCGCCTGCGCGATCGCCGCCGCCGCACCGATGATGATCAGCGCGGCGATCCCCAGCCCCCAGGAGACCGCCTGCGTCTCGCACGCCTCGGCCCGCGAGCGGTACCAGGTGCGCTGCCCCTCCACCCGGGTGCGCAGGTAGAGCGTCCGGCGCGCGACCAGGCTGTCGGCCCGCACCCGGCGCATCTCCTCGGTGATCTCCGGGACGGAGCCCGGCGGCACGATCTCCGGGTCCTCGAAGGCGTGCATCACGTCCTCCACCTGGAGCAGATAGCCGCGGTCCACCTCCGCCGACCGCGCCTCGCCGTCGAACGGCCGGGCCCGCATCGAGTACTTCCAGGCGAGCGTCTTGACCGACTCGGCCGCTGCCCGCGCCTCGTACCATCGCCCCTGCGGGTTGCTGCGGCGCAGCCGTGACCAGAAGTAGCCGGCCACCAGGAACGCCACCACCGAGAAGAGCGGTGTGATGTCGCTGTCCCCCCGGTGCTCCGGCCCCGGCAGTGAACCGACCACCGCGGCGACCACCAGCATCGCGATCAGCCCCCGGTACCAGCGCAGTGTCTCGCGCTGACCGTCCAGCGAGGCCTGGTCGGCCGTCCGGAACAGCTCCGGCAGCAGCTTCGCCTCGTCTCCCCCGGGCGGATCCTGTTGCACCATCGGTAGAGCCCCCTCCCCGTCTCCCGTCCAGGCAGTATGCCCACCACCAACTGCCCTACACAGACCCATTTTTGACAGAACCTTCACGCCGGTTATTGATCATGCCCCGCGCACCCCCTATACACGGTGACATGCCTCTGCACTGGAAGCTCGTCATCGACTGCGCCGACCCGCACCGCCAGGCCGCCTTCTGGGCCGCCGCTCTGGAGTACCGGATCGAGGACCACAGCACCCTGATCGAACGCCTGCTGTCGGCCGGCGCGGTCACCCCCGACCTCCTCACCGAGGTCGACGGCCACCAGGCCTTCCGCGCCCTGGCCGCCGTCCGCCACCCCGACGAGCCCTTCGACCCCGTCAGCGACACCGGCCTCGGCCACCGCCTGCTCTTCCAGCTGGTCCCCGAGCCGAAGACCAGCAAGAACCGCCTCCACCTCGACCTCCACCCCGGCCCCGCCGACCGCGACGCCACCGTGGCCCGCCTGGAGACCCTCGGCGCCACCGCCCTGCGCCACGTCAAGGAGCCCGGCGGCGAACACGTGGTGATGGCCGACCCCGAGGGCAACGAGTTCTGCGTGCAGTAGCCGTCCGCCGCCCTGGAGCGGGAAGTCGGCGGGTCCGACTTCCTGCTCCGGGGCACCACCGGTCGTCCGCCTCAGCCCGATCGAGGCACTCGAACCAGTGCCCCCAGCAGCCTTCCGACGCGCCGACATCGCCTGGGACCCACCGATCCGGCCGGGCGCGGGTGCTGCCCGGCAGCACCCGCGCCCACGACGTACGAGGCGCTGTCCCGTGGTCGGGACAGCGCCTCGTACGCACCGCCGAGAGCGGCTCGGCTCACTGGTCAGAGCAGACCGAGGGCCGGCATCAGGTAGTAGAAGGCGAAGACCGCCGAGACCGCGTACATCGCGACCGGGACCTCGCGGCCGCGGCCGGCGGCGAGGCGCAGGACGCAGAAGGTGATGAAGCCGAAGCCGATCCCGTTGGTGATGGAGTAGGTGAACGGCATCATCACCATGGTCAGGAAGGCCGGGATCGCGATCGTGTAGTCCGCCCAGTCGATCTCCTTGATCGAGTTGGCCAGGATCAGGAAGCCGACGGTGACCAGGGCCGGGGTGGCGGCCTGGGCGGGGACCATGGTGGCGAGCGGGGTGAGGAAGAGGGCGACCATGAAGAAGGCGCCGGTCACGATCGACGCGAAGCCGGTGCGGGCGCCCTCGCCGACGCCGGCCGTGGACTCGACGAAGCAGGTGTTGGCGGAGGCGGAGGTCGCGCCGCCGGCGGCGGTGGCGATGCCGTCCACCATCAGGATCTTGTTGATGCCGGGCAGGTCGCCCTTCTCGTCCAGCAGGTGGGCCTCGTCGGCGACGCCGAGGATGGTGCCCATCGCGTCGAAGAAGCAGGACATCAGGACGGTGAAGACGAAGAGGACGCCGGTGAGGACGCCGACCTTCTCGAAGCCGCCGAACAGGCTGACCTGGCCGACCAGGCCGAAGTCGGGGGCGGCCACCGGGTTGCCGGGCCAGGCGGGGACGGTGAGGCCCCAGTTCGCCGCCGGGATGTCGGCGACCTTGTCGATCACCACGGCGAGGCCGGTCATCACGACGATGGAGATCAGGATCGCGCCGGGCACCTTGCGGACGAGCAGCACCAGGGTGAGCAGCAGGCCGAGCACGAAGATCAGCACCGGCCAGCCGAGCAGGTGTCCGTTGCCGCCGAGCTGGAGCGGGACGGTGGTGTGGGCGGCGTCCGGGATGCGGCTGACGAAGCCGGAGTCGACCAGGCCGACCAGGCAGATGAAGAGGCCGATCCCGATCGCGATCGCCTTGCGCAGGCCGAGCGGGACGGCGTTCATGACGCGCTCGCGCAGACCGGTGGCGACCAGGATCATGATCGCGAAGCCGGCCAGCACCACCATGCCCATGGCATCCGGCCAGGTCATCTTGGGCGCGAGCTGCAGCGCGACGATGGTGTTGACGCCGAGGCCGGCGGCCAGGCCGATCGGGACGTTGCCGATCACGCCCATCAGCAGGGTGGTGAGGCCCGCGGTGAGCGCGGTCGCGGTGACCAGCTGGGCGCTGTCGAGGTGGGCGCCGGTCATGTCCGTGGCGCTGGCCAGGATGATCGGGTTGAGCACCAGGATGTACGCCATGGTGAAGAAGGTGGCGATGCCACCGCGGATCTCGCGCGGCAGGGTGGAGCCGCGCTCGGAGATCCGGAAGTAGCGGTCCAGGGCACCGTGGGGGGGCTTGGGTGCGCCGGAGGCGGGCTCGGGCGACTCGGTGGTCGGCTGGGCCACAGGCATGCGTGCGTCCTCTGGTGGGGGCTGAGGAGGGGGTGAACGCCCGGAGCGACGGTGGCCGGGCGGGCCCGGTGGGACGGGCACGAACACAGGCGTCCTGGGCATGGCGCGGCCAACCGGAATCACAAGTATGAGTTCCCCGATCGCACACGCGCTATCTTCGCGCGTAGACCGAGCGGCGCGGCCGCAGCCGGACCCGCACCGCCCCACCAACGCGGACGGCCGCGCCACGCCCCCGTACGCTAGGGCTCATGCCGAAGAGCCCGCTGCACCCCTCGCCCCCGCCGCTGGAGGCCAACGACGTCGCCATCGTCGGCGGTGGCACGGTGCTGTGGTTCGTCGCCTTCCTGGCACTGCTCCCCTTCCAGGGCGTGCTCTCCGACCACGACCACGGCAGCTGGCCGTGGATCTGCCTGTCCGGAGCCGGCCTCGGCCTGATCGGCCTCTGGTACTGCCGCGCCCGCCGGGACGCCATCGCCCGCGACCGTGCCGCCGAGGCCGCGTCGGAGGGCGCCGCCGGTGACGGCACGGACCCGGCCACCCAGTCGGACTGAATAGTCCTTTAGTAGCACGCATCGGACATAAGGCGCCCGTAGAGTCGGTGCCATGACGCACCCTGCGCAGCCTGCCGAAGAGACACCGGGGGACCGGCACGACGGCGCCCACCCGCTCGGCCTGCTGCCCGGCCGGCGTGGCGGGCTGACCACCGCCGAGGTGGCCGAGCGGGTCGCCCGCGGCGAGGTCAACGACGTCCCGGTGCGGTCCAGCCGCTCCACCCGGGAGATCGTCCGGGCCAATGTCTTCACCCGGTTCAACGCGATCATCGGCGTGATGTTCGGCATCATCCTGGTCGTCGGACCGATCCAGGACGGACTGTTCGGCCTGGTGATCGTCGCCAACACGGCGATCGGGATCATCCAGGAGCTGCGCGCCAAGAAGACCCTGGACAGCCTCGCGCTGATCGGCGAGGCCAGACCGCAGGTGCGCCGGGACGGCACCGTCCAGCAGATCGCCACCGGCGAGATCGTGCTGGACGACACCGTGCTGCTCGGCATCGGCGACAAGGTGATCGTCGACGGCGAGGTCACCGAGGCGGACGGCCTGGAGATCGACGAGTCGCTGCTCACCGGCGAACCCGACTCGGTGCTCAAGCAGCCCGGCGACCAGGTGATGTCCGGCAGCTTCGTGGTGGCCGGCGCGGGCGCGTTCACCGCCACCAAGGTCGGCCGCGAGGCCTACGCGGCGCAGCTCGCCGAGGAGGCCAGCCGGTTCACCCTGGTCAAGTCGGAGCTGCGCAGCGGCATCGACAGCATCCTGCGGTTCATCACCTGGCTGCTCATCCCCACCGCGATCGGTCTGATCATCAGCCAGCTCGCGGTGGAGGGGCGGGACTGGCGGGAGGCCGTCCGCCGGATGATCGCCGGCATCGTGCCGATGGTCCCCGAAGGGCTGGTCCTGCTGACCTCGGTGGCCTTCGCGATCGGCGTGGTCCGGCTGGGCCGCAAGCAGTGCCTGGTGCAGGAGCTGCCCGCGATCGAGGGCCTGGCCCGGGTGGACACCGTCTGCCTGGACAAGACCGGCACCCTCACCGAGGGCGGCATGGACGTCGTCGAACTGCGCACCCTGCCGCGGGCGCCGGAGGCCGACGACCACCTGCGGCCCGACGCCCCACTGGCCCGGCACATCCTCGCCGACCCGGAGGTCGTCAAGCAGGCGCTCGGGGTGATGGCCGGCGCCGACGCCCGCCCCAACCCCTCCATGCAGGCCGTCATCGACGCGTACGGCCGGCACGACGCCGGCACCGAGACCGCCGCGGACACCAGCGCGGACACCACCACCAGCACCACCGGCACCACCCCCAGCACCGGCGACACCGCCGCCGGCTGGCGGGTGATCGAGGCGATGCCGTTCTCCTCCGCCCGCAAGTGGAGCGGCGTGCAGCTGCTCGAACCGCAGGGCGGCGAGGCCAGCTGGCTGCTGGGCGCCCCGGACGTGCTGCTCCCCAGCGGCCACCCGGCCCTCGCCGAGGTGGACGAGCTGGGCGCCAAGGGTCTGCGGGTGCTGCTGCTCGGGCGCACGCCCGTCCCGCTGGACGCCCCGGACCCGGCCGCCGACCTCCAGCCGCTGGCCCTGGTGGTGCTCCAGCAGCGACTGCGCGGGGACGCCGCCGAGACCCTGCGCTACTTCGAGGGGCAGCGCGTCCAGGCCAAGGTGATCTCCGGTGACGCCGCCGTCTCGGTCGGCGCGGTCGCCTCGCACCTCGGCCTGCCCGGTGCCGACCACCCGGTGGACGCCCGTACCCTGCCCACCGACCCGAAGGAGCTCGCCGACACCGCCGAGCGGACCACCGTCTTCGGCCGGGTCACCCCGCAGCAGAAGCGGGAGCTGGTCGGCGCGCTGCAGTCGCGCGGGCACACGGTGGCGATGACCGGTGACGGCGTCAACGACGTGCTGGCGCTCAAGGACGCCGACATCGGCGTGGCGATGGGCACCGGCAGCGACGCGACCAGGGCCGTCGCGCAGATCGTGCTGCTGAACGACTCCTTCGCCACCCTCCCCTCGGTGGTCGCCGAGGGCCGCCGGGTGATCGGCAACATCGAGCGGGTGGCCGGGCTCTTCCTGGTGAAGACGGTCTACTCGGTGCTGCTCGCCCTCCTGGTGATCTTCACGCACTCGCCCTACCCGTTCCTGCCCCGGCACTCGACGGTGCTCTCCACCCTCACCATCGGCATCCCGGCCTTCTTCCTCGCGCTGGCGCCCAACAACGAGCGGGCCCGGACCGGCTTCGTCCGCCGGGTGCTGCGGCTGGCCGTCCCGGGCGGGATCATCGCCGGCACGGCCACCTTCACCGCGTACGCGCTGGCGCGGGCCGACCACGCCACGGACCTGGAGTCCGACACCAGCGTGGCGACACTGACGCTGTTCCTGGTGGCCATGTGGGTGCTGGCGATCGTGGCCCGGCCGTACAACTGGTGGCGGCTGCTGCTGATCGCGACGATGGGCGGGGCGTTCACGCTGGTGCTGACGGTGCCGTGGCTGTCGGACTTCTTCGAGCTCTCGCTCTCCGGCACCCGGGACCCGTGGATCGGCGTCGGCATCGCCCTGGTGGCCGGACTGCTGCTGGAGGTCTCCTGGCGGATCATGCGGCGCAAGGCGGATGATTGACCGCGAAGGGGGGCCCGGATGGCGCGCAGGGGTGGGGACTTGGAGGCGTTCACCGCCTTCCTCGGAGGGCTGCTGGCGGCCGGGGCGGCCGGCCTCGCGCTGGTCGGCGTCCATGAGCTGATCGAGCCGGGCCGGTGGCTGCGCGAGGCCGCGCCGATGGCGGTCGGGGCGGTCTGGCTGGTCGTCACGGTCGGCGTCTACCTGCGCCTGGGCACGGCCGCCCGGACCGGCTGGGCCGGCGCGCGGGCGCGGCGGACCGGCGCCCCGGCCACCCGCCGGCCGGGCTCCCCGCGCCCGGCCGGGTCCGACCGCGTCCCCGACCGGGCACCGGGCCGGCGGCCGGGGCGCAGGCCCGCCAGTCCGGTCAGCCCTCGAAGTCCCGGGCGGCCGAGAGCTCGTAGGCGCGGTCCGGCTCGGTGAGCGCGGCGAGCACCTCGAACCGGCGGTGCCACTGTCCGACCGACCAGGCGAGACCGGCCGCCAGCCCCTCCGGCGTCGCGGCGTGCAGCAGTCCCGGTACCGGCGGCAGCTCGAACTCGTCGTCCTCGTCGGCGGCTTCGGCGGCGTCCGGGTCGTAGGGCGCCTCCGGGGCGTCCGCGGCGGCGTCCCACCGCCAGTCCACGGCGGCCTCCTCGCCGTCCGGGCCGACCACCAGCAGCTCCTCGTGCTCCTCGTACGCCACCGGGCAGCCGGGCAGCAGCTCGCGGACCACGGCGGGCACCCGGTGCAGCTGCCCCTCGGAGAGCACCCGGCCGCCGGCCACCTCACTGGCCAGCGAGACGTGCAGCCGCTCGGCGAGGTCGGCGGCCAGCGCGGGGGCGACCGGCAGCAGCGGGTACCCGTGGAGGAGCTGGACGAGGTCCGGGGCATCGGCGACGACCGCCTCGGTGGCGTCCACGAGCACCGTGTGCGCCGGGCGGCGGCCGGTCTCCCGGTCCAGCGGCGGCAGCGCCCGGACGATGTCCAGCGGCTCGATCCGGTCCACGTCGACCCGGGCCAACGCGCTGTGGATGCCGTGCAGTTGGCGGTGGCCGAGCTCGGAGGCCGGATCGGTGAGCCGGTCCAGCAGCTCGTCCGGCCCGTGCGGCTCGGCCAGCAGCGCGGCCAGCGTGGTACGCACCCCGAGCGCGTGCAGGAACTGATCGTCCAGCGTCGTCCGGGCCTCGTCGTAGAGGCCGCGCAGCAGCGGGTCGGCGCCGGCCGCGCGCAGCCCGGCCGGCTCGCGGCCGTCCAGCACCGGGTGGTCGCGCAGCCACCAGGCGGTGTACGGCGGCAGGTCCACGTACGAGCCGTCCGGCAGCAGGGTGCGGACGGGGTTGACCACGGCGTCCCGGTACGGCGGGCGGGCGAGCGCGGCGAGCGCCCGCGGCCAGGCGCCGTCGTCCACCAGGTCGAGGTCCCGGACGGCCAGCAGCTCGGCGGCGACCGGCGGGACGCCGAGCGGGTCGGCGTCGTCGGCGTGCAGCGCCTCCAGGGCGTCCTCGGCCCACTCCGCGAGGCCGTCGGGCGCCTCGTCGAGCAGTCCGGTGGGGTGGCCGCCGGCCGCGCGGTCGGCGGGGGCGGTCGGGTCGAGCCGCTCCAGGTCGTCCGGGTCGAGCACCACGTCCTCGGCGCGGACCAGCACGAAGTCCGCCAACACGCCGACCGCGGAGAGGACTTCGGGGCCCCAGCGGTCCAGCAGGTCGTCGTCGACCCAGCCGGCGTCCTCCTCCCGGGCCAGCGCGGCGAACGGACTGTCCGGGAGGATCAGCTCGCCCGCGCGGGCCGGCTCGCCCTCGTCGTCGAGCAGGGCCAGCCGGGCCAGCCACGGGTGCTCGCCGACCGCCGGAGCGGCCGCCTTGACCAGCGCGAGCACGGAGTCGGCGACGTCGGTGGCGGCGTCCAGGTCGTCCTCGGCCAGCTCGTAGGAGCGGGCGACGGCGGCCCGCACCTCGGGGGTGTCCAGCACGCCGGCCGGGGTGGCGGTGCCGGCGCCGAGCTTGGCCAGCAGCGGGTGCGACGCCTCCGGGTGGGCCAGCCGCAGGTCGAGCAGGGCCAGCGCGCCGGCCAGCGCCTCGGGGTAGCCGGGGAAGGCCGCCCAGTCGGCGTCCTCCGAGGGCAGCAGGACGCGGCGCGGGCCGGTGACCGTCCGCCCGTCGGCGAGCGGCACGGGCAGCGCGCCGAGCGCCTCCGGGTCGGCCGCGCCGAGCGCCGCGTAGAGGTTGCGCCACCAGGCGGGCTCGCGGTCCAGGCCGCCGAGCTGGTCGACCACCTCGGCCAGCGGTACCCGGCGCACGTTCAGCACCCGCAGTTCGGTGCGGCGCTCCAGACCGGCCGGCAGCAGCCCGGGGAAGATCGGCGCCAGCGCCTCGACGACCGAGCCGTCCGCGCCCTCCAGCACCGTGGCGTCCCGGGGCCGCAGCGCGGGCGTGCCCTCCTCGACCGGCGCCGGGTGCGGCAGGAACGGCGTGCCGGGCAGCCGGGAGAGGATCCCCGCCCGCAGCGCGTTGTCGAGCGCGCCCTGGCCGAGCGGGCCGGGCACCAGCCCGAGCGAGCGCAGATCGCCGCCGCGGGAGCGCAGCAGGTCGGCGTAGCTGTCGGCGGCTCGCTCGGTGAGGAAGTCCGCGAGCGGGCCGGGGGCGACGTGCCGGCGGGTGGAGTCCAGCGGGTAGGAGGCGATCAGCAGCGCGGGCAGGCCGAGCGGCTCGTCGCTGGGCGTGGGCGCGTGCAGCACCGGGGCGATCCCGGTCGGCTGCGGGCTGCCGTCGGCGGCGACCGGGACGGCCCAGGTCACCGTCCAGTACGGGCGGGCGCGCTCCTCGGTGGGGCGGTCGGCGAGCAGCGCGGCGTCCAGGGTGCCGGACGCGCCGGCGGTCTGCCAGACGGTCTGCCGCAGCCGGCCGCCGGCGTCGTCGGTGACGGTCACCTCGGCGACGCCGTCGGGGCGCGGCTCGGCGGCGGCGCCGCGGGTGAGGGTGCGGGTGCCCTCCTCCGTCTCCACCACGATCTCGGCCAGCCCGGGCAGGGTGAGCAGCAGGGCGTCGTCGATCCCGGCCAGCAGCCGGCGGGTGAGGTCCTCGGCGGCGGCGTCACGCAGCGGCAGCACGACCACCGTGTCGTAGCCGGCGGGGGCCGGGCCCTCGGCGGAGAACGGCAGGCGCAGCAGTGGCAGGTGGCCGTCGCGGCGGCGCAGCTCCTCGTCGAGCGCGGGCTGCGCCTCGGCCAGCGAGCGGGCCTCGCCGAGCGACCAGCGGACGCCACCGGCGGCGCCGAGCACGGCGGGCTCGTCGGTGACGGCGAGGACGGCCGCGAACCCGACGCCGAACCGGCCGACGGTGGGCTGCTCGTCGGCGCGCTTGGAGGAGGCGCGCAGGGTGGAGAGCGACTCGACGGCGGCGGCGTCCAGCGGCGCGCCGGTGTTGGCGGCGGCCAGCACGCCGTCCGCCAGGGTGAGCCGCAGCCGGCCCGGGGCGCCGCCCGCGCGGGCCGCCGCGTCGGCGGCGTTCTGCGCCAACTCGACGACCAGCCGGTCACGGTAGCCGCCGAGGGCGAGCTCCTCCTCGGCGTTGGCGTCCTCACGGAACCGGGCCGGCGAGGCGGCCCAGGCGTCCAGTACCCGGCGGCGCAGCGCGGCGCTGCCGAAGGGGTCCGCGTGGCGCTCGTCCGTACCGCTGCCGATGATCCGAGGTTCCACTGGAACTGCCACCCTCCGCCGCCCGCTACTTCGTACGGGGGGCATTCTCCCCCGGCCGGGCACCCCCGGCGGACCGGGGTGGGACCGCGGCGCGTGCGGGGCTCGGCAGCGCGCGGCCGGGGGAACAGCCCGCCGGCACAGCGGCCGGGCCCGCCCGGTGGCACCGCCGGCCCCGCCGGAGCGGGGCCGGCCCGGGTCAGGAGTGGCCGAGCTCCTCGGCCGGGGCGTCGGGCTCCACCGAGCCGGAGGTGCGGTCGGGGCGCAGCTGGAGCGGCTCGACCACCAGCTCGTCCAGGATCAGCTCGGACGGCGCCGGCGGAGCCGGGATGACGGCGGCCTCGGAGTGCCCGCCGCAGCCGTACGCGAAGGAGACGATCTGGCCGTCGGCCGGGCCGAACTCGTTGCCGCAGACGCCGAAGGCCTGACCGAGCGAGCCGCCGATCGGGACGAGGAAGCCGCAGCTCGCGCAGGAGGCCGGGGCGGCCTGTGCCATCGGGGTCTGCGAGCCGTGCGCCTTCTCCCAGCGGTCGGCGGCCAGGTGCAGACCGAGCCGGGAGAGCACCCGGCTGCGGCCCAGGCCCAGTTCCTCGGCGAGGGCGCCGATCTGGGCGCGGGCCGGCGCGGGCTGCACGTCCGGGTCGGAGACGACCACGTCCTCGTCGGCGACCAGGGCCACCGCGGAGTTCGGCGCCGGCTCGTCCTCGCCGGTCCAGCCCGGCTCCAGGCGCAGGTCGTCGGCGTCGGTGGGCAGCAGGTCCCCGGGGCCCATGTCGCCGGGGCGCAGTCGCTCGCTCCACGGCACCCACTGCGGGGCGAGCACGGCGTCGTCACCCGGCAGCAGCACGACCTCGTCGAGCGTGACGTTCTTGGCGCGCGGGGCGCGGGCGACGGTGACGGCCCAGTGCCAGCCCCGGTATGCCGCGTCCAGGCACTCGAAGGTGTGGGTGACGACGCGGTCGGCATCCGCCTGGACGCCGAGGTGCGCCCCTACGGCCTCTGCTCCGACGGCCTCGTCCGCTGCCTGCCGGGCGAGTTCGACGGCCTCGGCACAGAGCCGATCGGGGGTACGGCTTCGCATCGCAGCACTCACGGCGTCGATTCTCTCCCAGTTCTTCTGTTGCCCACGGCGTGTTGCCTGTTCCGTCGCGGCTCGGTGTCCCTCGACCATTCTGCGCGACCACGGGCCGCCACGGATACCGGCCGCGCCGCTCATCCGGTCCCCCGGCATCCGGCGCGCGTTCGGGCGGACCCTGGGCAGGCTACCCGCCGGTCGGCCACCCAGCACAGTCCGGGGCGGCCGCCGTCGCCGGAAGGGCCGCGCCGAGCGGAGCGGAATCCCGCGTCGCAGAACCGATTCTGGGGCAGGATGGGCTTGTGGCGGACGAAAAACCGTCGCAGCACGCACTGCGCGCCTCGCAGGCCGGCAGCCCCGACGAGGCGAACGCCGTGCCGCGACAGCAGGCTCCGGCCCTCGCTGCGGGCGAACCGCAGCCGGTGGGCACCTCGACGGCGCCCGGACCGGACGGCGACGGGCCGTCGGTGGATCTCGTGAAGCACCTCGACCGGACGGTCGAGGAGGACACCGGGGACATTGACCCGGCCGCGGAGCTCGACGCCGCGGTGGAGCCGCGCCGCCACTTCCTGGTCCGCACCGCCTCCGCCGCCGGCTCCCGCACCGGAAAGGTCGTGCACGGCACCGGCCGGCGGATCCGCCGGGCCACCTCCGCCGAGGGCGCCGGGGAGTCCGGCCTGGCGAAGCTGATCGAACTGCACGCGCTGAACTCCTTCGGCGACATGCTGATCACCGTGGCGCTGGCGTCCACCATCTTCTTCTCCGTCCCCACCGGCGAGGCCCGCGGCCGGGTCGCGCTGTACCTGCTGATCACCATGGCGCCGTTCGCCCTGCTGGCACCGGTGATCGGCCCGCTGCTGGACCGCTTGCCGCACGGCCGCCGGGCCGCGATGGCGATGTCGATGCTGGCCCGCGCGGTGCTGGCGTGGACGATGGCCGGCACGGTGGCCGGCGGCGGGCTGGCGCTGTACCCGGAGGCGCTGGGCGTCCTGGTGGCGTCCAAGGCGTACGGGGTGGTGCGCAGCGTGGTGGTGCCCCGGCTGCTGCCGAGCCGGCTGTCACTCGTGAAGGCGAACTCCCGGGTCACCCTGGCCGGGCTGCTGGCGACCATGGTGGCGGCCGGGGTCGGCGGGCTGTTGCACCTGATCGGGCCGGGCTGGCCGCTGCGCGGTGCCTTCCTGGTCTTCGTGGTCGGCACCCTGATGGCCTTCCACCTGCCGCACGAGGTGGACTCCGCCAAGGGCGAGCAGCGGGCCGTCCTGCACGCCGAGGCGCACGGCGAGGCCGCCGCCGTCCCGAAGGCGTCGCTGCGCACCGTCGGTCCGTCGGTGATCCTGGCCCTGCGGGCGATGTCGGCACTGCGCTGGCTGGTCGGCTTCCTGGTGATGTTCCTGGCGTTCCTGCTGCGTGACGACCCGATCGGCGGGCTGCAGCCGACCGTGGCGCTCGGCCTGGTGGCGCTGGCCGCCGGTACCGGCAACGCGCTGGGCTCGCTGCTCGGCTCCTGGCTGCGGACCCGCGGCTCGGAGGCGACGGTCACCGCGATGCTGTTGCTGGCCACCTGCGCGACGGCGGCCGCCGCGCTCTGGTACGGCGTGGTGACGGTGGTGGTGGTCGCCGCGGCGTCCGGGGTGGCGGCCTCGCTGGGCAAGCTGGCGCTGGACGCGCTGATCCAGCGGGACGTCCCGGAGTCGGTGCGGACCTCGGCCTTCGCCCGCTCGGAGACGCTGCTGCAGCTGTCCTGGGTGGCCGGCGGCGCGGTCGGCATCCTGCTGCCGCTGGACGGCGCGCTGGGCCTCTCGGTGGCGGCCGGCGTGGTCGGCCTGGTGCTGCTCTGGACGGTCCGGTCGCTGTTCAAGGTGGGGGTGCGGCGCCGGGCGGCCGCCCCGCGCGTGGCGTAGCCGCGGTCCGCCGCGGGGCCCGGTTCCCCGGCCGCAACACGCGGTTGCCGACCCCCGCGTAGCGTGATCGGCAAAGCCCGGTAGCCTCTGACGCATGAGCCTCAGCACCCGTGTCATCGCCGCCGTCGGCGCCGTCGTCGTGATCGGCGCCGGCACGGTCGGCGGGTCCATCGCCTACGCGATGGGCCAGGAAGAACCCGCCAGCCACCGTGTGACCCTCACGGTCGGCCGCTCCTCCACCGAGGTGGGGCCGTTCTGCTTCAACGACGGCAAGCCGCTCACCGAGCAGCAGCAGGAGGAGTGCCAGAACCGGGCGAGCGAGGCCCTGGACGCGGGCAAGCTGCCCTCCTCCGACGTGGTCGCCAGCGACCAGCTCGGCCTCGGTGTGACCCCGGACGTGGCGGACCGCGGCTGGTGGGCCAACACCAACGGCGGCCAGCAGGCCCAGGGCGGCCGCTTCATCCTCGCCTCCGCCGCCAAGGGCTCGACCTACTCCGGCTCGGTGTCGGCCTCCAAGGCCCTGAACGCCTCCGGCAAGACCCTGGTCACCGTGGTCGAGTCGGACCCGAAGCAGCCGGACGCGATCTACGGCGTCTGGTACTTCCAGCTGAACACCCAGGACGCCTGACCGGCCGTCCGATGACCGCGCGACTCCACGACGACGAGCAGTCGGCCCCCGGGCGGGGCCGGCTGCTCGTCGTCGTCGCGGTGCCCGCCGAGGCCTCGGCGGTGCTGCGGGGGCTGGGCCGGTCCGTGGACGGCGCCGAGCCCGGCCCGGTGCCGGTGCCCGGCGGTGAACTGCGGCGCGCCGAGCACCCCTCGGGGGTCACGGTGGACGTGCTGGCGGGCGGGGTCGGCCCGGCCGCCGCCGCCTCGGCCGCGTCCGCCGCGCTCGCCGTCGGCCGCTACGACCTGGTGGTCTCGGCCGGGATCGGCGGCGGGTTCGCCCCGCTGGCGCCGGTCGGCGCGACCGTGGTCGCCGAGGCGATCGTCGCGGCCGACCTGGGCGCGGAGACCCCGGAGGGCTTCGCCGACGTCACCGAGCTGGGTTTCGGGACGGTCCTGCACTCCCCCGCCCCGGCCGCCGTGGCGCTCGCCGCGAAGGCGCTGGGCGCCGCCAGTGCCGCTGCCGCCGGTACCGGTGCCACCGCCGGGGCCGCCACCGTCGTCACCGGCACCGTGCTCACCGTCTCGACGGTGACCGGCAGCGCCGAACGCGCCGCCGCCCTGCTCGCCCGCCACCCCCGCGCGGTGGCCGAGGCGATGGAGGGCTTCGGAGTGGCCGAGGCCGCCGCCCGGCACGGGGTGCCGGCCTTCGAACTGCGTACCGTGTCCAACCCGGTGGGCCCCCGTGACCGGGCCGCCTGGCGGATCGGCGAGGCACTGGCCGCGCTGGAGCGGGCCTTCGCCGCGCTCCCCTACCCGGAGCTTCTGACGACGACCGAGGAGGCCCGCCGTGGCTGAACGGCTGAGCATCGCCCACTCGCCCTGCCCGAACGACACCTTCGTCTTCCACGCCTGGACGCACGGCCTGGTGCCCGGCGCGGAGGCCCCCGAGGTGACCTTCGCGGACATCGACATCACCAACGGGCTGGCCGAACGCGGCGAACTGGACCTGCTCAAGGTCAGCTACGCCGCGCTGCCCTGGGTGCTGGACGAGTACACCCTGCTGCCCTGCGGCGGCGCGCTCGGCCGCGGCTGCGGTCCGCTGGTGCTCACCCGCCCCGGGACCGGCGACGACCTGAGCGGCCGGACGGTGGCCGTCCCGTCCGAGCGGTCCACCGCCTACCTGCTGTTCCGGCTCTGGGCGGCCGAGGCGGTGCCCGGCGGCCTGGGGAAGATCGTCGTCCTGCCGTTCCACGAGATCATGCCCGCCGTCCGGGACGGCCGGGTGGACGCCGGCCTGGTGATCCACGAGGCCCGCTTCACCTACCGGGAGTACGGCCTGCGCAGCCTGGCCGACATGGGCGAGGCCTGGGAGCGGGAGACCGGTCTGCCGATCCCGCTCGGCGCGATCATCGCCAAGCGCTCGCTCGGCGCCGAGCGGCTGCGCGCGATCACCGAGGCGATCCGCGGCTCCGTCCGGCAGGCCTGGGCGGACCCGTCGGCCAGCCGGGAGTACGTGCTCGCGCACGCCCAGGAGATGGACCCGGCCGTCGCCGACCAGCACATCGGCCTGTACGTCAACGAGTTCACCGCCGACCTCGGCGAGGACGGCTACGCGGCCGTGCGGGCGCTGCTCACCCGGGCCGCCGCCGAGGGGTTGGTCCCCCCGCTCGACCCGGGTGCGCTGGACGCCTGAGAACGGCCGGCCGGAGCCCGGCTACACGTCGAACTGGTCCGCCACCGCGCGCAGCACGCCGGCCAGCTTCTGACCGGTCGGCTTGGCCGGGTAGCGACCGTGCTGGAGCCCGGGCAGCACCGCGTCCATCATGGTGATCAAGTCCTGTACGAGCGCCGCCATGTCGTCCGGGGTCTTGCGCGTGGCGGCGGCGACCGACGGCAGCGCGTCCAGCAGCTGCACGGCCATCGCCTGGTCGCCGCGGTGGCCCGCGACCACGCCGAACTCGACCCGCTGGCCGGGCTTCAGCACGGTGACACCGGCGGGCAGCGCCTTGGTGTGGACGAAGACGTCACCGCCGTCGTCGCGCGAAAGGAAGCCGAAGCCCTTCGTCTCGTTGAACCACTTGACCTGGCCGGTGGGCATCTCGAACAGTCCTCGATGTGGGTGTGAGGGATCCCGGCCCTGGCCGGGGATCACTGGGTGGGAGGGCGGGCCGACCTCGGCTCCGCGCCCGTGGGGCGCTCATGGTCAGCACGCTGTAGGAAGCAGACTAACGGTCCGTCACTGCCTCATCCGCGATCCGCGGACGATCCGTACCGGGCTCTGGTGACCACCGGCGACCCGGTATCGGCATGGCCGGGGCGCGACTTCGCGGTTTCCACTGGCTCACACCCCCGGTCTGAGGAGACGGGGCGCACCTGTCGCACCCCTCGGCACAGCGTGCATACCCCCGCCCAGCAGGGATCAAAACTCCCAGCTTCCGGGAAACTGCGCAACGTGACCGGACCAGTCGTCCGCGAAGCTGTCCGCCACCGCCGCGACCGGCGGTCTCTGCCAGACTGGGACGGCCGACCGACCGCAGAGGAGCACCCCCGTGAGCAGCAAGAGCGCCGACCGCGGCGACGCCTACGTCAAGGCCGGGACGATCGTCTTCGGCTGCGGCGCGCTCGCCACGCTGATCACCTTCGTCCCGCTGTTCCTGCACCTGACGCCGCTGCCGACGGCCGCGTACTGGCTGAGCATGTTGATGCCGCTGGGCTTCCTGCTCGCCCTGACCGGCCTGCTGCTCTCCGCCCGCGCCCAGCGCCGCCGGGTGCACGCCGAGGCCTGACCGCCCCGGCGCCACCGCCCCCGCGCGGGGAGCGGGGGCGGGCCCCGGGGCGCGGCTAGCCGACCGGGCGCCCGGCGAGGTGCCCGGCCAGCCAGTCCGGGAAGCCGGTGAGGTCGGCCAGCACCACGTCCGCGCCCGCCGCCAGCAGCTCCCCGGCCCCGTACGGGCCGGTGGCCACGCCCACCGCGAGGGCGTCCGCGTGCTTGGCGCCCACGATGTCGCCGAGGTGGTCGCCGACGTACACCGTCGCGCCGTGCTCGCGCAGCGCGACGCCCTTGGTCTCCGCCCAGAGGTCACCCACCAGCGCGTCCGCGTGCATCCCGGCGTGCTCCAGGTGCAGCCGGGCGTTCGGCTCGTACTTGCCGGTGATCACCACGACCCGGCCGCCGTGCGCGCGCACCGCGTCGACGGCGGCGTGCGCGCCGGGCAGCGCGACGGTGGGGGCGAAGGCGTGGTCCCGGTACAGCTCGCGGTAGCGGTCGACGGCCACCGCCACCCGCTCGGCGGGGAACCAGTTGCGTATCTCGTCCAGGAGCGGCGGCCCGAGCCGGGTGACCACGAGGTCCGCGTCGATGTACACGCCGGTCTCGGCCGAGAGCTCCAGGTAGGTGGCCCGGATACCGGGCCGGGTGTCCAGCAGGGTCATGTCGAGGTCGAAGCCGACGGTGAGCGGGACATCCGAAGTCGCAGGCATACCGTCAGGCTATCCAACCCCGCCGTCGGGGCAGCCGGGTCCGCCGGAGCGGCCCGGCCCCGCCGTCGGGGCAGCCGGGGCTCACGGCCCGCCGGCGTTTTCGCAACGATTTGCTCCGGCTTCTCCGGGGAACTTAGGTTTGCCTGAGCTATCTGCGAGAGAGAGCCATGACCGACACCACCGCGCCGACGACCGCTCCCCGGTCCGCGGCCTCGCCAGGCAGGCGGCCGCTGCTGCGCCGCCGAATACTGTGGCTCGCCGCCGCTCTGCTCCTGCTGGCCGCCGCCGTCCTGCTGAGCCTCGCGGTCGGCAGCCGCACCATCCCGTTCGGGCAGACCCTGGACGCCCTGCTGCACGGCGGGGACACCACCAACGCCGTGGTGATCCGCGAGCTGCGGGTGCCGCGGACGGTGGTCGGCCTCGCGGTCGGCGCGGCGCTCGGCCTGGCCGGCGCCGTGATGCAGGGCATCACCCGCAACCCGATCGCCGACCCGGGCATCCTCGGCGTCAGCCAGGGCGCGGCGGCCGGCGTGGTGCTGGCGATCTCGGCGTTCGGTGTCTCCACCCTCACCGGGTACGTCTGGTTCGGCTTCGCCGGGGCCGTGATCGCCACCGTGCTGGTGTACGGGCTGGCCGGCCGCGGCCGGGGCGGGGCGACCCCGATCAAACTGGCGCTGGCCGGCTCGGCGATGTCCGCGTTCATCGCCTCGCTCAACACCATGGTGCTCACCACCGACGCGGCCGCCATGGACCAGTTCCGGTTCTGGCACGTCGGGTCGCTCTCCGGGCGCACCGCCGATGTGGCCTGGCAGCTGCTGCCGTTCCTGCTGGTCGGCACGGTGCTGGTGTTCGCGGTGGCGCGCGGGCTGGACGCGCTGGCGCTCGGCGACGACACCGCGAAGGGGCTCGGCGCCAGGACCGGCCTGGTGCGGGCGGTCGGCGCGCTCGGCGCGACCGTGCTGACCGGTTCGGCGGTCGCCGCGGCCGGCCCGATCGCCTTCGTCGGCCTCGCCGTCCCGCACGCCGCCCGCGCGGTGGCCGGTGCGGACCACCGCTGGGTGCTCACCTTCTCCGCCGTGCTCGGCCCGGCGCTGCTGCTTCTCGCCGACGCGCTCGGCCGGGTGCTCTTCCCGCCCTCCGAGGTACCCGCCGGGGTGATGACCGCCCTGGTCGGGGTGCCGGTGCTGGTCGCCCTGGTCCGGCGGCGCAAGGTGGTGGCCTCGTGAGCGCGTCCGCCGTCTCCCTGCGGGGCTACACCGTGCTGCGCGCCGGGCGGGCCTCCTTCCTGCTGCACCGCCGCTCGGCCGTCGCGGCGCTCGGCCTGCTGCTGGCACTGGCCGTCACCGTCGTGGCCTCGCTCTGCCTCGGCGAGTCCACCGTCTCCCCCGCCGAGGTGGTGAAGGTGCTGCTGGGGCGGCCCAGCGCGCACGAGCTGGTGGTCGGCGAGTTCCGGCTGCCCCGGGTGGTGGTCGGGCTGCTGGTCGGCACCGCCCTCGGCCTGGCCGGCGCGCTGATCCAGACCGTCGCCCGCAACCCGCTGGCCAGCCCCGACGTGGTCGGTGTCTCCTGGGGCGCGACCGCCACCGTGGTCGGCCTGATGGCGTACGGGGTGGTCGGCTCGACCGGGCAGGTGCCCTACGCGGCGGTGGCCGGCGGCCTGGTGGCCGGGCTGCTGGTGTACGCGCTGGCCTGGCGGCGCGGTCTGCACGCCCAGCGCTTCGTGCTGGTCGGCATCGGCATCAGCGTCGCGCTCTCCTCGCTCACCTCGGTCTTCCTCACCAAGGGCGACGGCTTCCAGGCGCAGGCGGCGAAGGTCTGGATGACCGGCAGCCTCAACGGCTCCGGCTACGACCAGGCCGGCTGGCTCGCCCTGGTGCTGCTGGCCGCCGTGCCGGTGGCGCTCTGGGCGGCGCGGGCGCAGCGCTCGATCTCCTTCGACGACGCCACCGCCGTCGGGCTCGGCCTGCGGCTGGACCGGATCAGGCTCGGCATGGGCCTGCTCGGCATCGTGCTGGCCTCCTGCGCGGCCGGCGCGGCCGGACCGGTGGACTTCGTCGCGCTGATGGCCCCGCAGATCGCCGTGCGGCTGGCCCGCTCGGCACAGATCCCGCTGCTCTGCTCGGCGCTGACCGGCGCGCTGGTGGTCGTCCTGGCCGACCTGCTGGCCCGGCGGCTGCTCTCGCCCACCGAGCTGCCGGTCGGCGTGGTGACCGGCCTGGTCGGCGCGCCGTACCTGATGTGGCTGCTCGTCCGATCCCGCCGTGGAGGTTCCTGATGTCCGCCCGCCCGATGCCGGCCCACCGTCTTGAGGCCCAGGGCCTGACCCTCGCCTACGAGGCGCGCACGGTCGTGGAGGGGCTGGACCTGACCGTCCCGGACGGGCGGGTGACGGTGATCGTCGGGCCGAACGCCTGCGGCAAGTCGACGCTGCTGCGCGCGCTCGGCCGGCTGCTCAAGCCCACCCGGGGCGCGGTGCTGCTGGACGGCGCCGAGCTGGCGCGCGTCCCCACCAAGCTGATCGCCCAGCGGATCGGGCTGCTCCCGCAGTCCCCCACCGCCCCCGAGGGGATCTCGGTGGCCGACCTGGTCGCGCGCGGCCGCCAGCCGCACCAGAGCTGGTGGCAGCAGTGGTCGGCGCAGGACGAACAGGCGGTGGCGGAGGCCCTGGAGCGCACGTCCACCGCGGAGCTGGCGGAACGCAGCGTGGACGAGCTGTCCGGCGGCCAGCGCCAGCGGGCCTGGATCGCGATGGCGCTCGCGCAGGGCACCGACATCCTGCTGCTGGACGAGCCGACGACGTTCCTGGACATCGCGCACCAGGTCGAGGTACTGGACCTGGTCCGGCGGCTCAACGTCGAGCGCGGGCGGACGGTGGTCGCCGTGCTGCACGACCTCAACCAGGCCGCCCGGTACGCCGATCACCTGGTGGCGATGCGCGACGGGCGGATCGTCGCGCAGGGACCGCCCGGTGAGGTGGTGACGGCGGAGCTGGTGCGTGAGGTGTTCGGCCTGCACTCGGTGGTCGTCCCGGACCCGGTGACCGGCACCCCGCTGGTCGTGCCGGGCGCGCCGTGGGCGGTGAAGGCGGACGCCTAGCGGGCATTTCGGACATAATCGACGCGCCCGCGGCCACCGCGGGCGCGCCCGTTCCCTGTCCACCCCGCCCGAGGACCGCCGAGGACCGCCGATGCACCCGATCACCCGCCGCACCCTGCTCGCGGGGCTCGGTGCCGCCGCCCTCACCGGGTGCAGCACCCGGCGCAGCACCCTGCCGCTCGACAACGCCGCTGTGACCGTCACGCCGAGCCCGACCCCGGTACCCGACGTCACCGTCACCACCGCGACCGGCCCGGTCACCGTGCCGGGCGCGCCGATGCGCGTCGTCACCCTGGACACCGCCGAGCTCGACTCCGCGCTGACCCTCGGCATCACCCCCGTCGGCGCGGCCCTGGCGCCGCTGGACTCCGGCTTCCCCGACTACTGGCCCACCTCCCGGCTCGCCGGGATCACCCGGGTCGGCGCCATCGGCGACCCGGACCTCGCCGCGGTCCGCGCCCTGCGGCCCGATCTGATCCTCTCCAACCAGACCCGTGACGGCGGCCGCTACGACCAGTTGCGCGAGATCGCCCCGACCGTGCTGACCCAGACCACCGGCTACCCCTGGAAGGCCGACGTCCAGCTGCACGCGCAGGCGCTGAGCCGCCAGGACGCGGCGGCGGCCTTCGCCGGCTCCTACCAGCGGCACGTCTCCCAGGTCGTGCAGGCACTGTCCAACGCCAAGGCGTCCGGGCGCCGGATCAGCCTGGTCCGGTTCGTCGAGGGCGGCGGCATCCGGCTGTACGCCAGGCAGAACTTCCTCGGCACGGTGCTCGCCGACGTCCAGCTCGGCCGGCCGGACGCGCAGAACGTCGACCAGTTCGACGTCGAGATCCCGGCGGACCAGATCGCCAGGGCCGACGGCGACCTGCTGCTGTACGCCACCTACGGGGACCCGGACCGGGCCGGCACCCGGGCCGTCCTGGCCTCCCCGGCCTGGCAGGGCCTCGGCGCCGTCCGCGCGCACCGCGCCTTCGAGGTGGACGACCAGCTCTGGTTCCAGGGCATCGGGTACACGGGGGCCAACTTCGTCCTCGCGGAGCTTCAACGCTTCCTGGGCGCCTGACCCGGGCCGCCGCGGCGCGGCGGGGGCGGGCGGCCGGCGCTCTTCACCGAACCGGACAATGATCACCACAACGGCCCGGAACCGGACCATCCGGGCCCGCGTCACCTATCCCGGGCGTCCGTACGGCGCCCGCTCGGAACACACGGGGGAGGGACTCATGGCGGACGGATTCAAGGTCGATCTGGGTGCCTTGGACGACGCGGCCTCGGGGATCACCAACACCCTGGCGAAGCTGCAGTTCAAGAAGGTCAGCGACCTGGACCCGAAGAAGGAGGACTTCGGGCACGGCCACCTGGCCGACGTCGTCGAGAAGTTCTGCACCCGCTGGGAGCTGGGCGTGGAGAACCTGGCCAAGGACGCCCAGTCCGTCACGGCGCGGCTGAACGCCAGCGTGAAGGCCTACCGCGAGGTCGACGGCCACGTCATCGGCCATCTGAACGGAACCCTGAGCCGCGACAGCGGCGAGGACCCGGGGGCGAAGTAGTGGCGAAGGAACTGGGCAGCACCTCCGACCCGAAGGAACTCGTACCCGGCGACCCGGAGTCGATCTCCTCGACCTGTGCCTGGCTCAAGAGCTACGGGGACACCCTGCACTCGACCGGCGAGGGCCTGAAGAAGATCGACACCGTCGAGGGGTGGTCGGGCAAGGCCGGCGACGCCTTCCGGTCCGCCTTCGAGGGCGAGCCGGGCAAGTGGCTGGAGGCCGGTGACTGCTTCCACAACGCCGCCACCGCGCTCACCGCCTACCAGTCGACGCTGACCTGGGCACAGGGGCAGGCGGCCGAGGCGATCCGGCAGTGGGACGCGGGCCAGAGCGCCAGCGGCAAGGCCAGGAGCGACCACCAGGACGCGGAGAAGAACGCCGGCCACGAGCTGCCGTTCACCGACCCGGGCGAGAGCACCCGCAACGGCGCGAAGGCGACGCTGAACAACGCCCGCGGCCAGCTCAAGTCCGCCGGTGACACCGCGGCGACCACCGTGGCCGCCGCGCGCGACAAGGCCCCCGAGGAGCCCGGCTTCTGGGACGACGTCGGCGACTTCTTCTCGGGCGCCGGGGACTTCCTGCTGGACGTCGGCCAGGTCGTCGTGGAGGACCTCGCCTCGGTCGGCAACGCCATGCTGCACAACCCGGGCGCCGCCCTGGAGGTCGCGGGCGGGCTCGCCCTCGCCACGGTCGGCGCGGGCGGTGAGGTGCTCGGCGTCGGCCTGGACCTCACCGGCGTCGGCGCGGTCGTCGGCGTGCCGGTCAACGTGCTCTCGGCCGGCGTCATCGCCACCGGGATCGGGATGGCCGGCATCGGCGCGGGCGACATCGCCAAGGACGCCATGGGCGACAGCCGGGTCCACATGGAGGGCGAGGGCGGCGGGGGCGGCAGCGCGTCGAGCGAGCTGCACACCCAGCCGTCCAAGGGCGTCGACCCGGCCGCCACCCCGGAGGGGCACACCACCACCATCCCGAAGAACGCCGACGCGACGACCGTCCGCGCGTTCCAGCGGGAGAACGAGTCCGCCGAGATCATGGCGCGCAACGGCTACAAGGTCGAGCAGAACCCGAACGTCACCGGGACGACCAAGAACCCCGACTACCGGATCGAGGGCGAGGTGTTCGACTGCTACGCGCCGACCGCCTCGAACCCGCGCTCCATCTCCACCGGCATCCAGAAGAAGGTGGACTCGGGCCAGGCGGACCGCATCGTGCTGAACCTCTCCGACAGCGGGGTCGACGCGGCCGCGATGCGCAAGCAGTTGCAGGACTGGCCGATCGAGGGCCTCAAGGAGATCAAGGTCATCGACTCGTCCGGCAACGTCGTCCACTTCTACCCGTAGACACAGCTACCCGTAGACACAGCGAGAGAGACACCCAGCATGGCCATTGCCTACAGCCTCGACCTGGCGACCCCGCTCACCGCGTCCGAGGTCGCCGACAAGCTCGACGAAATCGCCCGCCCGCAGAGCCTGTTCGGCGCCGAGGAGAACGCCGGCACGCTGACCGGCGACGGCGCCGTCACCATCCGCGGCACCTGGGTCAAGGTGGTCGCGACCAAGGCGATCCCCTGGGGGGACCCGCTGATCGGCGGCCGCCCGTTCGGCTCGACCGTCTCGGTGGCGTTCCGCCTCGACAAGATGACCGACATCTCCGGCCAGCAGGACGACACCGTCCGGCTGACGCTCGGCCTGCTCGGGCAGGTGCCCGGGGATGCCGTGCTGCACCTCGACTACGAGGACGTCTGGCTGGTCCGGCAGGGCGGCGAGCTGAGCCTGAACGAGCGCTCGGACCTCTGGCCGGCGCAGCGGCTGGCCACCGTCCCGCAGCCGTACCGGCGGCAGACGCAGGACTTCTACTTCCCGGAGGACTGAGCCCACCCTGGTGGATGCGGCGAGGCCCCTGCCCGGGGTGGGCGGGGGCCTCTGCGGTGTCCGCTCAGGTGGGTATGCGGTGGCGGCCGGGGTGGGTCGGTCGTTCCCGGATCTCGGGGCCGTAGTGGCCGGCCTGGCGGGCGATCCAGGCGTATTCGGTGGTGCCGTCGGGGAGTTGGCGCAGTTCCCAGCGGCCGTGGCGGGTGATGGGCTTCGGCGCCTGGGTGTGGGGGTCGTCGTTGACCTTGAGGGCGGTGACGACGCCGAGGGCGACGGTGGTGAGGGCGAGCGCGAGGAGGGTGAGGAGGGCGGCGCCGATCAGGAAGTTGGCGGTGCCGGTTCTCATCGGCGGATGCCCAGGACGCGGTGGCCGAGGTGGGCGGCGAGGCCGTTCAGGAGTTCGTGGGCCTGGTCGTGGGTGAGGGGGAGGGCGAGCTGTTCGCCGGGGCCGGTGTGGAGGTCGAGGTCGACGGCGAGGCGGAGCTGGACGGCGGCGTCGGGGGCGTGCTCGACGCTGAGGTAGGCGACGGTGGTGCGTTCGGTGTGGATGGCGTCGGGGGTGAGGGGGATCAGGACTCCCACGGTTCGTTCCTCTCGGTGTCGCGGAGCAGGTGGAGGAGGTTGAGGAGGGTGGCGGTGGGGGCGTTGCCGAAGTCGACGAGGATCCGGCCGTCGACGGTGCTGTGGTGGGTGGTGGCGGAGCCCCACTGGATGCCGAACCTGGCGCCCCGGGTGTGGAGTTCGCGCAGGAGGACGGTGATCTGGGCGGGGGTGTAGTCGCGCATGCGGGGGTCGTCGGGCGCGATCGGGGTGCGGTTCATGGTCACGCGGCGGCGTCCAGCTCGAACCAGACCCGCTTGCCGTTCTTGCGGGGGTCGGCGCCGAAGCGGTGGGTGAGGCAGCGGACCAGGTGCAGACCCCGGCCGGACAGCTCGTAGGGGTCGGTGGAGGTGCGGGGCTCGGGCAGGACGGGGCTGTCGTCCGCGACCGAGACGCGCAGGGTGCGGTTCGGGAGGAGGACGACCACCACGGTGGGGGCGGGGGTGGCGCCGTGGCGCCAGGCGTTGACGTACAGCTCGCACAGGGCGAGTTCGGCGTCGGCGATCAGGTCGTCCGGCCACGCGGCGAGAGCGAGGGCGTCCCGCAGCTCCTCACGGGCGGCGGACCAGTCGGGCGGCAACGGGGAGGGGTCTTCGGGCAGCGTGAAGGCACACATGAGGGACCTCCGAGAAGAGGAGTGTGGTGGGTTCGTCGACCAGCGAAGGAGTCGTCGCCGTGAGCCAAGCCAGAACGGGACCGGAATGCCACGCATGGCTGCTCTGCGGTGCGAGGGCAGCAGGCGCCTACTGCCCTGGAAACAGGCGTTACTGACGACCCATCGGATCGATCTGAGAACGACGATAGCGCAGACCGCCAGAAATTTAAGCCCGATGAGGCAAGGTTCCCTCGCTAGGGGGATGCAACCCATGCGAGCCAGCACAGCCCCAAAATGGACCCCTTCGTGAGCAGCGCGGCACACTGACCTGAGCACCGGCAGAGAGGACGCCATGGCGAATCGCCCCAACCCAACCCTTCGTCAGCGCCGCATCGGCGCCGAACTGCGAAGGATGCGAGAGCAAGCCGGCTTCGGAGGTAGCCACCTCGCCCGGACGCTCGGCGTGACCCCTGCCCAGGTGACCCAGATGGAGAACGGGAAGACTGGCGTCAGCGTGGAGCGCCTGCGTGCGATCGCGGCGGCCTGCATGTGCGCCAATCAGCCCCTGATCGACGCACTCGCCGACATGATCGGGGAACGAGGGAAGAGCTGGTGGGATGAGTACCGCCCCAGCTTGACCGCCGACCTGCTTGACGTGGCCGAGATCGAGGGCCATGCCGAGCGGATCTCCACCTACACGATTACCTTCATTCCCGGGCTTCTCCAATCACCTGCTTACGCAGCCTCGGTGTTCGCTCGTGCGATCCCGCCGCTGCCACGTTCTGACGTCGAGCTCAGAATGGCCTTCCGCCTCGCGAGGCAGCACATCGTCCGATCGGGCGCTACGCCCTACACGGCATTCGTCCACGAAGCCGCGCTACGCATGCAGTTCAGCGGACCGAAGGTTCTTGCCGAGCAGCTCGGCGCCCTGATCCGGGACTCCGAGGGCGCCGGAATCTCAGTTCGAGTTGTACCGTTCGATATCGAGTCCCTGCCCGGCCCCAGTGAAAACTTCACCTACATCGACGGTCCAGTACCTGAACTGGACACTGTGCAAATTGACTTCAGCTTCGGATGTCCGCTCTTCGATGCTCCCGCCCAACTGGCAAGTTATCGGGAGATCCTCGCTCGCATGGCGTCCGCAGCTCTCTCGGAGGAAGACTCGCGAGCCTTCATCCGGTCCGTCCTGAAAGAGATAGAGAGCAAACATGGGTAGCCCTGTATGGCAGAAGTCCAGCTACTCCGGCTCAAGCAATGCATGCGTCGAGGTACGCACTGTCGACGGGCTGGTCGAACTCCGGGAGTCCGACGACGGCGACGTCATCGTCCGCACCACACCCACCAAGTTCGCCACGTTCCTCCAAGGCGTCAAGGCCGGTAAATTCGACCGCCATGGCTTCCTGAGCGCCTGACTTATCAGCTCGGTGGCTCTTCGCTCACCGAGCGAAGAGCCACCGCGATTGTCCGACTCGTCGGTTATGAAATCTTTGGAGGCCCAGGGTGCGTGACACCAAGTGGCAGAAGTCCAGTCACTCCGCTGCAACCAACGAATGTATCGAAGTGCGATCCATAGACGGTCTGGTCGAACTCCGCGAGTCCGACACCGGTGACGTCATCCTCCGCACCACCCCGACCAAGTTCGCCACGTTCCTCCAGGGCGTCAAGGCCGGCGAGTTCGACCACCTCACCACCTGACCCAACGTCGGCCCCTCGCTCGCCCGAGCGAGGGGCCGACGCATTCATCAGCTCCACTCCATCACCGCGAGATCCCCGAACTCCTCCCTGCGACGTTCTCACTCAATCCGGAACGCAGAGCTGATGGCGTCCCGTGGAGTGGTGTAGCCGGGTCGGCGAACAGCGGCTGGGGCAGCCGCGGATGGGCGAAACCGTCCGGCGCCTCCGCCCGAACGGCTGCCCGGCCCCGCTCAGCCCTTCCGCTCACCCAGGACACAGAATTCGTTGCCCTCCGGGTCGAGGAGGGTCACCCAGTGCTGCTCGTCCTGCACGGTGTCGGCGCGCCGGGCACCGAGGGAGAGCAGCCGGGCGACCTCGGCCCCCTGGTCGTCGGGGCGGAAGTCGAGGTGGAGCCGGTTCTTCGACGTCTTGCTCTCGGGAACAGGCACGAAGAGCAGCCCCGGCATCTGGTCCGGCTCAGGCCGGATCTCGATGATCTCCTCGGATTCGTCGACCACTACCCAGCCGAGAGCCTCGACCCACCAGCGCCCGAGGGCGATGGGGTCGGAGGAGTCGACGATGATCTGTTCCCATTCCAGTGCCATGGGCGTGAGCATAAACAGGGTCGGCTGGCTGCCAGGGGTGGGGGGTGACTGCCGTCGACCGCCGGTCCGGTGTGCGGATCGTGTCCCGCAGAGCTCTGCTCTTCTCAAAACACGGGCACGCAGATCTCGCACAGGTGGGCCGCGACCATCTCCGGGCGGTACCGCTCAACGATCGGCCGTGCCGCGTCGAGACCGAACCCCGCGTCCGCCAACTCGCGGAACAGGACGGCCCAGGTACGCGACAACCCCTCGGCGGTGTGCGCCACCGCGCGCACCGCGTACCGGCCGCCGACGAGTCGGCCGTCCTCGACCTCGCCGTCCCGGGCCCCGATGTCATCCGGCACGACGAGACAGACGTCGTACCTGCAGTGCTGGGGCAGCGTCCGTGCGGGGTCGTCCCGGGCGATCCCCATGACCACCGAGTCGGCACGGAGCAGATCGTTCGCAGCAGCCCATCGCTTGAGCTTTTCCATCTGCACGACATTCTCGGGCCCGTACGGGCCGACGCGCCTCATGTACACAATCCGAAGTTCCGGGATTTCTTCCACCGCGAACACGGCTCCTCCTCCGTCCGGCCGGTACGAATCCCAACGGTAGCAAGGTATAAAAGCCTTTCCGGTCGACTATTTAAACGAAATCGGCCGGCCAGTGGTGGGTCGACTGGTGCAGTTCGCAGCCATCGCCACCGGGGGTGACGGTCCCGCCCCGACATCGCCGAAGCGCGATCAGCACGATCCCTTCACGCCCGGTTCGACACCGACAGGGTGCTGCGCAGCCGGCCAGTTCGACCCACCTCACCGCCTGAACCGACGTCGGGCCACCACCGCACTTGCCGTCTCCGCAAGAGAGCCGCGGAGTGGGAAGTCGGACCCGCCGACTTCCCACTCCAGCCACCGCATCGCCCTCACGACCTGACCAAGTTCGCCGAGTTCCCCAAGGCATCAGAGCCGGCGAGTTCGACCACCTCACCGCCCTACGGCACAGCCCGGCGGCCCTCGCTCAGCCGAGCGAGGGCCGCCATCGTTGGTTCATCCCGTTCAGATCGGCAGGTCCCACCCCGGGCCGTCCTCGCTTCCGATCCACACCCGTTGCCCTGCGCCCGAGACGGTGATTCCGAATCCCCGCTGGTGCGGCTCGCCGGCCTCCTGCCAGGCCTCGACGGCCCGCTCGACCTGGTCCCAGAGCCGCAGCGGGCCGCGCTGGGTCACGGCCCAGCCGCCGCCCGGGTCGGGCATCGTCCGGGCATGCGAACCCGTGGCCACGTCCATGAGGATCTGCTGCCCGCCCGCCCCCATCCGCTCCGCCGACGGCGCAGCCAGCTGGGCGACCCAACTTCCCGTCCACGTACCGACGGAAGGGCCTTCCCGTTCTCGACCCGGGAGATCTTGCTCTGGCTCATGCCGCACCGAACGGCCAGACGCTCCCCGGAAAGGCCGGAGGCACGCCGGAGATCCTTGAGTGCTGCCGCAAGGTCTCGACGCTGCTCTCCGGCCCTACCGGGATCATGGGTCAATCTGCGCTGTACTCCGCGAAAGGAACCGACAACGAGACCGCGAGATCCCGCCAGTGCCGGTACAGATCGAGGTCCGGACTCTCCAAAAGCTCCCGGCCGATCTGCGTACCGTCCGGCCTGTACCTCATGTCGACGACCTTCGAGCCGTCGAACATCCAGAAGTCCTGATCCGGGAGACCCGGATCGTCCTTTCCGGTGAGATCAAGAATTCTGACGTCCTCCCCGGCATCGACGTTGTAGGCGTAGGCGGCGAACTCGTACCGCAGGTAGTCGGACAACGGCCGGGTGAGCACATGTACCCGACCGATCCTGCGACCCGTGGCACGGTAGTTCCGCACCCGGGTCAGCCACCTGTCGTCGGCGTCGATGTGCAGTTCGCCGGTGGCCAGGAACTCCTGGAACTCCTCTTCCTCACCCGGCATGGCGTAGTGACTCCGGACTTCCAGCCGGAACGCCTCCTGCTCGAACGAGTCGAAGAACGCGCGCCAGACATCACCAGCCAAGAGCATGGAACGCCTCCCGCAGAACAGCCTCCGGGATCTCCACCACGGCCTCACCGTCCGGGGTCGGCCGATCCACCGTGAAGCCCTGCACGGCGATGCTCCCCCGGTCGGTCGTGTAGACGGTCGGGCAGTCGTCCTCCCGGGCAGTCCGGGTCACCGCCGGCGATCCTCGTGAGCTTCATGGCTCTCCCTCCACACACGCTGCGGACTCGTGGTCAGGACCCTAGGGAGGGGCGCGCGGCCGGGCAAGCACCATGCACGTTCCCGCATAGACCCGCCTCGCCGTCGCCATCGACCCAACGGCTCGTCCCGGCGGCCCTCGCTCAGCCGAGCGAGGGCCGCCACCGTTCGTTCATCCCGCCAGTCGCCACATGGGCCGTACTCCCTACCGCTCCACACCCGCTGCCCCACGCCCGAACGGTGTTTCCCTGCCCCAGGGGTGAAACGAGTCCCGGTGCGACCGGGAAGCCGGAACACTGGAGACAGGCCACCGTCGCCATCGGTGCGCCACCGTTGCCTCCGGACGTACTGCGAAGGGTCGTCGATGTACTCGGTACCTGAGCCGGACACCGCCGAGCGGATGCGCGCGATGCACAGCGTCGCCGCCACGGCACTCGACGCGAAGCCGATCGACGCGCGCGAGGCCTGAGGCTGGCGCGGCCGCACGCTCAGCCGTGCGGTCGCCACTGCCGCCGGCGACGGCTGGCTCCGGTTGGCAGCCTCCCCGGCCGACCGGGCCGGGGGCAAGCTCTGGGAGGGGCCGCAGGAGGCAGAGCATGCGATGCCTCCTGCGGTCCGCCGCCCCCGCCTGCACGAACGGCAGACCTGGATCGACGGCGAGTACGCCTACCTGGCGGAGCTGTACGACAGGGTCGTCGCCCCCACCATCACCCGCCACTCGCCCGTCCTACGAGCAGCCCCCGACCTGGACGACACCTGGTGGGAAGAGCTCAACTCCACACTGGACGCCATCGCCGCCGTACCGACCGATCGGGTGGCGGTCCGCCAGGAGTACCTCGACCGCGCCATGCCGCACTATCTCGGCGTTCCCGTCGACACCATCGCCCCCGCCTGGACGACCGCCCACGGCGACCTGCACTGGGCCAACCTCACCGGCCCGACACTCGCCCTCCTCGACTGGGAAGGCTGGGGCATCGCCCCGGCCGGGTACGACGCAGCTCTCCTGCACGCCTACAGCCTGCTCGTCCCCCGGACCGCAGCGGCGGTCCGGAACCGCCTCGCGCACATCCTCGGCACTCCCTCCGGGCGCTTCGCCGAGCTCGTCGTCATCACCGAACTGCTCCAGACCACCACCCGGGGCGACAACCTCGACCTGGAAGTGCCACTCCGCGAACGGCTGGCCGGCCTCCTCGAAGAGCAGTAGCCCTTCCCTTCCCTGGGCATCGGAGTGGGAAGTCGGACCCGCCGACTTCCCACTCCGGCGTCCAGACGCATCGCCCGCGTCGAAGGCTTGGTCGCCTTCAGTCACTTCAAGAAGTCGACCCTGATGTTGAGGCCGGCCAAGTCCTCCTCCTCGGCCGTGAAAGCGCGTACGTTGATGGTGAACTTGGCCCGTGGGATCTCCCGGGGAAGCCTTCCGTCGAAGCGCAACTCCACCTGGCCGGGTGCGACGGGTGCGCCGTTGCCCGAGTCGGCCGTCAGACTCCAGCGGGAGCCCTCCTTCTTCAGTTCCGCGAACAGGTCGAACTGCTTCTGGAGCAGCTTGACCAGGCCCAACTTGACCACCACGTCGGCATAGGCGCCGTCGACGACCTCCCTCGTGACGGTCCCCTTGATCACGCCCTTCAGCTCGGCACCCGGCTGCGGGGGGTCAGGGGTGATGGTGATGCTCTCGATCTGGAGGGCGTCCGTCTCAGAGCCCACGTTCTCGTAACTCCAACCAGTCATAAACGCAGAGTATCTCCACGATCCCTCTGCGTGACGGAGTCCCGGGGGGTGCTCCCCGGTGGACCTGTCGGCGATGCCCGGTCCACCGCGGTCCGCGGCAACGGTCACCAGACCGGCTCCGCCCGCAGCGGGATCCCTTCACGAGGCCTACTCATTCGTGTACCCCCACATCACACCGGGCTCCGCCCTCTGTGGATACTGATCCCCGTGCGCAGGCGGATGATCTTCTGATCCGTCGCGGTGTACGGCGCCCCGGGCGACCGGCCGCTGGTCGGCGACTGGTTCGGCAAGGGCCGGATGAGCTTCGGCGTCTACCGCTCCAGCTACGCGACCTTCGCCTTCAGCGGCGCGTACGCGGGCATCTGGGGCACCGCCAACCAGTTGTACTGACCCGACCGGCCCACCGAGGACGGCCCCCGCGCTCCTTCGAGCGCGGGGGCCGTCGTGCGCCGTGGCCGCTCAGTGGTCGACGGTGACCACGATCTTGCCGACCTGCGTACCGGCCTCCATGTGGCGGTGCGCCTCGGCGATCTCGTCCAGGCCGAAGACGCGGTCCACCACCGGGGTGAAGGCGCCGCCGCGCAGGCCGGAGGTGACGAAGGCCTCCGCCCGGCGCAGCCGCTCCGCGTCGCGCGTGGTCTCGTGGATCGTGTAGGTGCGCATGTTCAGTGCGGGCATGCCGAGTTCGAACCCCGGGTACGGGGTCGGCTCGCCGCTCAGCCCGCCGTAGAGCAGCAGCGTGCCGCCGGCGGCGACCGCCCGGGCGAGGTCGACCACACCGGGGCCGGCGACGGCGTCGAAGACGAGCTCGGCTCCCCGGCCGCCGGTCAGGGCCAGGACCCGCTCGGAGACGCCCTCCTCCTCGGTGACGATCACCTCGGCCGCCCCGGCCTTGAGCAGGGCCTCCCGCTTGGCCCGGGTGCGGGTGGTGGCGATCGGTACCGCCCCCACCCGCTGGGCGATCTGGATCGCGGCCAGGCCCACGCTGCTGGAGGCGGCGGTCAGCACGACGGTGTCACCGGCCCGCAGGCCGCCGACCTCGACCAGCGCGCCGTAGGCCGTCACATAGGGCATCCAGACCGCCGCGCCCTCGACGGCGCCGAGCCCGGCGGGCCGGTGCAGCACCGCGACGGCGGGGACGATCGCGCGTTCGGCGTAGACGGGGTAGTCGTTCATCGAGAAGGCGGGCACCACGCTGACCGGCTGCCCCGGCGCGAACCCGGTCACACCGGCTCCGACGGCCTCGACCACGCCCGCCGCCTCGGCGCCGAGCCCGGCGGGGAACCGCCGGGGGGCTTCGATGTAGGTGCCGCCGCGGTACAGCACCTCGGCCCGGTTGATCCCGATCGCGTCCACCCGGATCAGCAGCTCACCGGGGCCGGGGTCGCCGACCGCCACGTCCTCCAGCCGCAGCACCTCCGGCCCGCCGTGCTCGTGGAACCGCACCGTCCTGGCCATCGCGCATCGCCCCCTTCCGATCGGTGACGGCGGCGCGGGGTGCGCGCCGCCGCAGCTCACTGAATAGGAAAGTACGTCAGCTGTCAAACTTCGACGACTGTCGTACTTTGATGGCTGCCGTACCATGGCCGCGAGAGGCAGGGGCATCGATGGTGACAACGCAGCGCAACGGACAGCGGGACCGCACCCCGCCGCACCCGGACCTCCGGGAGATCAGCCTTCAACAGGTCCTGGAGGCCGTGGTCGACCCGGTCCGCCGCCGGATCGTCGCCGAGCTGGACGCCGCCGCCGAGGACCTCGCCTGCGGGACGATCGACCTGCCGGTCAGCAAGTCCACCGCCACCCACCACTTCCACGTGCTGCGCGAGGCCGGGCTCATCCGGCAGTACTACGTGGGGACTTCGCGGATGAACGCGCTGCGTCGCGAGGAGTTCGAGGAGGCCTTCCCCGGACTGCTCGGCGCCCTGCGGGTCGAGCGCGAGCAGGGCTGAACCGCCGGTACGACGGGTCGGCCCGTCAGGCCGGCGGCCCACCCAGGGCGGCGCGCACCAGTCGGGTCACGGCCGGGACGGCCGCCCGCAGATCCCCGTCGGGGCCGACCGTCTCGCCCGCCAGCGCGTCGTAGGTCTCGAAACCGGTGAGCACGAACAGCACCGCCGCCGCGTCCTGCGGCACGCCGTCGAGCCGGCCGGTGAGCACCCCGGCCCCCTCCCGGCGCCGGGCGTCGCGCTCGCGGACGACCCGGCCCACCTCCTCGTCCAGGGCGGCCAGCGCGCGCAGCCGGCGGGTGCAGACCCGGTCCACCGCCCAGAAGCCGCCCATCACCTCGACGAAGCGGTCCACCGCCGGCCAGGGGTCGGGCAGGGTGAAGGCCTCGACGATCCGGGCCATCCCGCCCTGCTCGGCGAGCGCGTCGCAGACCGCCTCCAGCAGGCCCGTCTTCGAGCCGAACTGGTAGTAGACGGTGGCCCGCGCGACATCGGCCCGCCGGGCCACCGCGTCCAGCGACAGCGTGCCCTTCTCGGTCAGCTGGGCCCGCGCGGCCTCGACGATCCGCGCGCGCGTCCCGTCCACGTCCGCCTGCCGCTGTCCCATCCGGTAGGGCCGGGGGCTCATCGCGCTCGCCTCCACTCGCTCACCCCGCCGCCGGTGACGCCGCCGTCGGGCTCCTCGTGAACAGGCAGTATCCCCGATCGGCCCGAGCCGCCGGGCGGGCTCGGGCCGGGAGGATCAGACGATGACCCGCCCGCCGCTGACGTCCAGCGTCTGCCCGGTGATCCACGAGGACGCGGCGGAGGCCAGGAAGAGCGAGGCCGCCGCGATGTCCGCCGGTTCGCCGAGCCGCCCCAGCGGGTGGGCCGCGGCCACCGCCGCCCGCACCTCGGGCGGCATGGCGGCGGTCCGCTCCGTCCGGACGGCACCCGGCGCCAGGGCGTTGACCCGGACGCCCGCGCCCGCCACCTCCAGGGCGAGGTGGCGGGTGAACATCAGCACCCCCGCCTTGGCGGCGGCGTACGCGGCGGAGGAGCCGCTGGGCAGCCGGCCGGCGGTGGACGCCATGGTGATCACCGAACCGCTGCCGCGCTCCAACAGGCCCGGCAGGAAGGCCCGCACGGTGAGGAAGGTGGCCGTGAGGTCGGTGTCCAGGACGGCCCGCCAGTGCTCCTCGGTCTCCCGGACGGTCGGCACGGGGTAGCCGTCCCCGCCGGCGAACGCCGCCAGGACGTCGACCGGGCCGAGCCCGTCCTCGATCCGGGACACCGCCCCGGCGAGCGCGGCGGCGTCGGTGCAGTCGGCGACAAGGCCGAGCGCGTCGGCGCCGGCCGCGCGCAGGTCCCCGGAGACGGCGGCCAGCGCGGCCTCGTCCCGCCCGAGGACGGCGACCGCCGCCCCCTGCCGGGCGAACGCGAGAGCGGTCTCCGCGCCGATGCCGCGGCTGCCCCCGGTGATCACGACGACCTTTCCGGCCAGGTCTGGGTAGCGAACTCCCATATGTCATCGCTCCTTTGGTCGGTCTGTGGTTCACTTGATTTCAGTCATACAGTCTGTCTGAATGAATGGCAAGGCCGACGGCACCGCGCCCCGACGCCGAGGACCCGCGCCGGGAACCCCGACCCGAGGCCCTGAAGCCCGAAGCCCGCAGCCCCGAACCCCAGCTCCGAACCCCAGCTCCGAGGAGGACTCAATGAAGCTCGCCGTCGTGGGCGCCGCCGGACGCACCGGCCGCCTGGTCGTCGACCTCGCCCTGGCCGCCGGGCACACCGTCACGGCGGTGGCCCGCACACCCGACCGGTTACCGCCCTTCGCGCACGGCACCCCGCGCATCGCACAGGCCGACGTCAGCCGGCCCGGCTCCCTGCTCGAACCGCTGGCCGGCCAGGACGCCGTGGTCTCGGCCCTCGGCACCACCGGCCGGACGGCCACCACCGTCTTCTCGGACGGCGCGCGGGAGCTGGTGGCCGCCGCCCGGGCCGGCGGGGTGGGGCACCTCGTGGCGATGTCCTCGGCCGGGCTGGAGACCGACCACCTCCCCTTCGCCCAGCGGGTCGTGACGCGCCTGGTGGTCGACCGGCTCTACCGGGAGATCCACCACGACCTGACCCGCATGGAGGCGATCCTGAGCACCTCCGACACCGCCTGGACGGTCGTCCGCGCGCCGATGCTCAAGGACGGCCCGGCCTCGGCCGACCCACGGGTCTCCTTCGGCCTCCCACTGCCCGGCGCCGGCACCGCCACCCGGGCCACGGTCGCCACCTGGATCGTCCGGCACCTGGGCGCCACGGCGACGTTCCGCCGCCGGATCAGCATCGCCGACGGCTGACCCTCCCCCGTCGGGCCGCCGTCACCACCGGCCGACACTCACCCACCCGGCCAGCCCTCCCCGCGCGTCGGCGAAAGGCTCAGCCCTGCGGCTGCGCACGCCGCTTCACCGCCATGGCCAGCAGGAACACCGCCGACAGCACCGCCGCGAGCCGGATCACGCCGGGGGCGGCCGACCAGGCGATCTCGCCGGCCGGCTGGCCGGGCTGGAGGCCCCCGCCCCAGCGGCCCTGCGCACGGCCCCAGTACCAGAGGCTGGTGCCGCTGATCGTCGCCAGCGGGATGCCGAACACGGCGAACTTCCTGGTCAGATCGCTCAGCTGGCGCGACATGTAGCCGAGGGCCCAGCCCACCAGCATCACCACGACCTGGCCGCTGACGGCGCCGCCGACCAGCGTCACCGAGGCGAGCAGCAGCAGCGGGGACGGGCGGCGGCCGGCCGCCGCGGCCGGCTTCGGGGGCTCGCCGGCGGGCTCGGGCCGCGCCTTCCCCCGGCCGCCGCCCCCGGCCTTCGCCTTGCCGCGGGCCTTCCGGCCCTTGGCCGGGGCGGGCTCGGCGGGCGGCTCGGCGGGCGGCTCGGCCTCGGTGTCCGCCGCCGCCTCCTCGCCGTCCGTCCGCTGCTCCGGGATCGGCTTGATCGCCGCCCCCGGGCCGTCCGAGAAGTTGAGCATCACCAGATCCCAGCCGCCCGCGTCGGCGGACGCGTACAGCTGCGGCGGCGGCAGGGCGTCCGGGTCCGCCGGCGCGTCCCGGACCGACTCCGTCACCCACGGCGAGCCCGGGTCGCCCGGCCCGGCCGACGCCCTCGGCCGCGGCGGGGAGGACGGCGGGGAGGACGGGGCAGGGGGCGCGGGCGGCGGGGAGGACGGGCGCGGGGGCGCCACGGGCGCGCCGGCCGCGTACACACTGTCCCCGTCCGCCGAGCCACCGGCGTCACCACCGCCCGTGCGGCCACCACCGCCGGAACCGCCCGCACCACCACCCGACGGCTCGCTCCACGGCCCGCGCTTGCGCCACCACTCGCCGTCCGCCATCACCCAGCACCCCGCCTCGCCCGAGCCCGTCCCCGAAGACCTCGCAGGACCCCGCGGGTCTCCGCCGATCCGCGCGGATCCCCGCCGATCGAGACGCTACCCACCCGGCCCCCGCCCACGCGAGCCCGTCCCGTCCTCCGGCCACGCCGGCCGACCGCCGCGACCACCCCGCCCACCGGCACAACCACCCTCCGACGACGGATCCCCACCGACACCCGACCCGACTAACCTAGGTCGAATGACCACACAGCAGGGCCCCCAACGCACCGCCAAAGCGCCCACCGGCCCCCGCACCCTCGCCGAGGAGCTCCGCAGCCGCGCGGACGACGACCTCGCCGCCCTGCTCCGGTCCCGCCCCGACCTGCTCAACCCCGTCCCCGGCGACCTCACCCAGCTCGCCGCCCGGCTCTCCTCCCGCGCCTCCGCGCTGCGCGCCCTGGAGCGGCTGGACCGCTTCACCCTCCAGGTCGCCGAGGCCCTGGCCGCCGCGCCCGACGGGGCCTCCCCGGCCACCGTGCGCACCCTGCTGACCGGCCCCGCCAAGGTCAAACCGCACCCGGGCGCCACCCCGCTGAGCACCGCCGACCGGGCCGCCGTCGCCGCCGCCCTGCCCCGCGCCCTCACCACCCTGCGCGACCGCGCCCTGCTCTGGGGCCCCGACAACGGACTGCGGCTGGTCATCGCGGCCCGCGAGGCGCTGGCACCGACCGCCGCCAACCCGGGCCGCACCGGCCTCGGCCCGACGCTCGCCGACGCGACCGCCGGCATGTCCCCGGCCCGGATCCAGCAGTTGCTGGTCTCCGCCGGGCAGCCCGCCACTCCCGACCCGGTCACCGCCGTCGCCGCGCTCGCCGCCCTGCTCACCGACCGCGCCCGGTGCGACGCCCTGCTCGCCACCGCCCCCGAACCGGCCCTTCGCCTGCTGGACCGCCTGGTGTGGGGCCCGCCCACCGGCACCGTCCCGGACGCCACCCGCCCGGTCACCGCCGAGGACGCGCAGAGCCCGGTCGAATGGCTGCTGGCCCGCGGTCTGCTGCTGCCGAGCAGCCCCGGCAGCGTGGTGCTGCCCCGGGAACTCGCGCTGCACCTGCGCGGCGGCCGTACCCACCGCCTGGTCGAGCCCGTCCAGCCCGAACCGGCCCCGGCCGGCGCCCCGCGCGATCCCCGGGCCGTGGACAGCGCCGCCGCCGGGCAGGCGTACACCGCCGTCCGGACCGTCGAGGAGCTGCTCGACCTCTGGGGCCTCAACCCGCCGCCGACCCTGCGCGCCGGCGGCCTCGGCGTCCGCGACCTCAAGCGCACCGCCCAGGCCCTGGAGAGCACCGAGCAGCAGGCCGCGTTCTGGCTCGAACTCGCGTACACCGCCGGGCTGCTGGCCCCCGACGGCGAGGCCGACGAACGCTGGTGCCCCACCCCGGCGTACGACACCTGGCTCCAGCGGGACACCGCCGACCGCTGGGCCCTGCTGGCGGCCGGCTGGCTGGCCGCCACCCGCGTCCCGGCCCTCGCCGGCGGCCCGGACGGCAAGGGCAAGCCGCGCGCCGCCCTGGGCCCCGAACTCGACCGCACGCTGGCCCCGTCCGTACGCCGCGCCGCCCTCGCCCTGCTCGCCGAGCTGCCGCCGGGCACCCCCGCCACCGCCGACGAGCTGCTGCCCACCCTGCGGTGGCAACGCCCGCTGCGCGGCGGGCCGATCACCGCCCAGCCCACCACCACCGGTCACCCCACCGGCACCGCGCCGCACCCGGCCGACGGCCAGGGGCGCGACCTCCGGGACGACCTCACGACCTGGACCCTCGCCGAGGCCGAACTGCTCGGCATCACCGGCCGCGGCGCACTCGCCGCCCCGGCCCGCGCGCTGCTCACCGCCGAGGCCGACCCGGCCGAGGTGCTCGCCCCGCTGCTGCCGCGGCCGCTGGACCACGTCATCCTCCAGCCGGACCTCACCGCGATCGCCCCCGGCCCGCTGCTCACCCCGCTCGCCCAGGCGCTCGCGCTCTGCGCCGACATCGAGTCCAAGGGCGGCGCCACCGTCTACCGGTTCACCCCCGAGTCGGTCCGCCGGGCCCTCGACGCCGGCCGCGGCGCCGCCGACCTCCAGGCCTTCCTGGAGCAGCACTCGCGCACGCCCGTCCCGCAGCCGCTCAGCTACCTGATCGACGACGTGGCCCGCCGGCACGGCATCCTGCGGGTCGGCGCCGCCTCCTCGTACCTGCGCTGCGACGACCCGGCGCTGCTGAGCGAGGTGCTGGCCGACCGGCGCTCCGCCGACCTGCGGCTGCGCCTGCTCGCCCCGACGGTGCTGGCCGCCCAGGCCGCGCCCGACCTCCTGCTCGCCACCCTGCGCACCATGGGCTACGCGCCCGCGGCCGAATCCGCCGAGGGCGACGTCCTGATCACCCGCCCGGACAGCCACCGCACCCCGCCGCGCGCGGCCCCCACGCCGGTGCCGGACGGCCCGCCGACGCCCGACGACACCCTGCTCGCCGCCGCCGTCAAGGCCGTCCGGGCCGGCGACCGCGCCGCCACCGCCGTCCGCCGCGAGCCCGCGCCCGACCCGGGCCGGCTCCCGCGCACCGCGGCGGCCGAGACGCTCGCCTCGCTCCAGACCGCCGTCCTGCTCGGTGAGCGGATGTGGATCGGCTATCTGAACGCCGAGGGCATCGCCAGCCAGCGCATCATCGACCCGGTCAAGGTCGAAGGCGGCTTCGTCACCGCCTTCGACCACCATGCCGACGAGCTCCGGACGTTCGCCCTGCACCGGATCACCGGCGTGGCGGAGCTGGAGGAGTAGCGCCCGGCCCGGACGGTACCCCGCTGGTCAGCGGCCGCCCGCGTCAGTGCCCCTGCTTGGCGGCCTGCTCCTTCGCCTTCTCCTGCATCGCCTTGTCCGCCAGCTTCGCGAGGTCCCCCTGGCCGATCGGCATGCTGCCGCCGCCGACCGTGTCGGCCAGCAGGAAGGCGGGGGCGGCCATCAGGCCGCCCGGGCCCTCGCCGATGCCCGCGAGGGCGTGGGCGGAGCCGGCGGAGGAGGCGGTCGCGGCGAAGGCCGAACCGAGGAGGGCGAGAGCGGTGAGGGCGCGCTTCGACTTGTTCATGCCCGGCACAACGACCGACCGCTCCCCCGGTCACTGCCCCCGGTTGACGATCCGGTCGTACCCGGCGTACTCCGGAAGGAGGGGGACCGCGAAGGGAGTCATCGTGCTCGGCAACCAGATAGTCACCCAGACCAGCAAGGACACCGGCCGGCGGGTGCTGGCCACCACGGACGGCGTGCCCCCCGTGGTCGAGGTCTCGTTCGAGGCGACCGGCGAGGTACTCGGCGTCGGGGTCAAGGAGTTCGCCACCTACGAGTCGCAGGTGCGCTCGGACGGCACGCTGTTCGGTGAGGGCCAGGGCGTGGGCATGAGCGAGCGCGGCGAGACCTACAGCTGGCACGGCAGCGGCATCGGCCGCTTCACCGGCCCCGGCGGCGCCATGGCCTGGCGCGGGGCGGTCTTCTTCGAGAGCCAGTCCGAGTCCTTCGCCCAGCTCAACGACACCGTCGGGCTCTTCGAGTACGACACCGACGGCGGCGGCACCGGCAAGGTCACCGTGCACGAGTGGAAGTAGGCTCCCGGGTTCCCGGCGGAATGCGCGACACTGGAGGGTCTGCGTCCCGACAGACCTGTCAGCCAGTGGAGGGCTTCCCCGCGTGAACGACGGACCGCTCATCGTCCAGAGCGACAAAACTCTTCTTCTGGAGATCGACCACCCCAAGGCCTCCGACTGCCGTCGCGCCATCGCGCCGTTCGCCGAACTGGAGCGCGCGCCCGAGCACGTGCACACCTACCGGATCACCCCGCTCGGGCTGTGGAACGCGCGTGCCGCCGGACACGACGCCGAGCAGGTGGTCGACGCCCTGGTCACCTACTCGCGCTACCCGGTGCCGCACGCGCTGCTGGTGGACGTGGCGGACACCATGGCCCGCTACGGCCGGCTCAAGCTCACCAAGCACCCGGTCCACGGTCTGGTGCTCTCCACCACCGACCGGCCCGTGCTGGAGGAGGTGCTGCGCTCCAAGAAGGTCGCCCCGCTGGTCGGCGCCCGGGTCGATCCGGACAGCGTCGTCGTGCACCCCTCCGAGCGCGGCCAGATCAAGCAGGTGCTGCTCAAGCTCGGCTGGCCGGCCGAGGACTTCGCCGGGTACGTGGACGGCGAGGCGCACCCCATCGAGCTGGACCAGAACGGCTGGCAGCTGCGCCCCTACCAGGCCCAGGCCGTCGAGGGCTTCTGGCACGGCGGCTCGGGCGTGGTCGTGCTGCCCTGCGGCGCCGGCAAGACGCTGGTCGGCGCCGCGGCGATGGCCGAGGCCAAGTCGACCACGCTGATCCTGGTCACCAACACCGTCTCGGCGCGCCAGTGGAAGCACGAACTGGTCAAGCGCACCTCGCTCACCGAGGACGAGATCGGCGAGTACAGCGGGACGCGCAAGGAGATCCGCCCGGTCACCATCGCCACCTACCAGGTGATGACCACCAAGCGGAAGGGCGTCTACGCCCACCTGGAGCTCTTCGACGCCCGCAACTGGGGCCTGGTCGTCTACGACGAGGTCCACCTGCTGCCCGCGCCGGTCTTCAAGTTCACCGCCGACCTCCAGGCCCGCCGCCGGCTCGGCCTGACCGCCACCCTGGTCCGCGAGGACGGCCGCGAGGGCGACGTCTTCTCGCTGATCGGCCCCAAGCGCTTCGACGCCCCCTGGAAGGAGATCGAGGCGCAGGGCTACATCGCGCCCGCCGACTGCTGCGAGGTCCGGGTCACCCTCACCGACTCCGAGCGGCTCGCCTACGCGACCGCCGAGCCCGAGGAGCGCTACCGGTTCTGCGCCACCACCGCGACCAAGCGCCGGGTGGTGGAGGCGCTGGTCAAGAAGCACGAGAAGGACCAGACGCTGATCATCGGTCAGTACATCGACCAGCTCGACGAGCTCGGCGAGGTGCTGAACGCGCCGGTGATCAAGGGCGAGACCAGCAACGCCCAGCGCGAGAAGCTGTTCGAGGCCTTCCGGACCAAGGAGATCAGCGTCCTGGTCGTCTCCAAGGTCGCCAACTTCTCCATCGACCTGCCCGAGGCGACCGTCGCCATCCAGGTCTCCGGCACCTTCGGCTCCCGCCAGGAGGAGGCCCAGCGGCTCGGGCGCGTGCTGCGCCCCAAGGCGGACGGCCACTCGGCGCACTTCTACTCGGTGGTGGCCCGCGACACCGTCGACCAGGACTTCGCCGCCCACCGCCAGCGCTTCCTGGCGGAGCAGGGCTACGCCTACCGCATCATCGACGCGGACGACGTGCTCTGACCGGGCCGTGACCGGGCCGTTCCGGGCTGCTCCGGTCCCCGGCCCGGCTGTCCCGGCCGGGAACGCTCAGTACTTGACGCCGTCGCGCCCGAGGAAGACCACGCGCGCGGCGGTGTCGAGGGCGATGCCGACATTGCGGACGGCCGTGGTCAGCGGGCTTCGGCGGCGGCCGGGGCCGGCCGCGGCGGTGGCCCCGGCGGGGGCGGACTTCTGGGACGGCACTCGCGGCGCCGTGATGTGTACGGTGCTCATGTCTTCCACGGTAGTTTCCGGGCGCACCGGACACATCACCCCAAAGGCCGTACCGGGCAGGACGTAAGTCGTCCTCCAGGTGTACGGGGGCCCCGAAGCCCCGAGCCGGGGCCTCGGGGTGGAACCCCGAGGCCGTCGGGTCTAGGATCATTCGTCTGCCCCCTCCCGAACCGTGGTACCTGCTGAGTCGCGCAGGCAGCCGGGGGAGGCGCCGTCCGTTCGGCAACCGGTCGGCTGTACCCACCGTGAGCTCCAACGATCCGCTGCGCCCGCATCCGGGGCAGCCGGGAAGGTTCGCTGTGCCCGCCACCCCCACCACCGACCCCCTCCAGCGCGAACGCGACCATCTGGCCGCCTCCCGGGCCGCGCTGCGGACGATGCGCGAGGACGTCGAGTCCCTGGACATCAGCGACGTGACCGGTACCTGGGTCACCGCCGTCATCCTCCACCAGCAGATCGAGGCCCGGATCGCCGCCCTGGCCGACCTCTCGCACACCCCGCTCTTCTTCGGCCGCCTCGACTACCTGCACGCGATCAGCGAGGAACTGTCCGAAGGGTCCGGCGGGGAGAACTTCTACATCGGCCGCCGGCACGTCCACGACGCCGCCGGCGACCCGATGGTGATCGACTGGCGCGCGCCGGTCTCCCAGCCGTTCTACCGGGCCAGCCGCACCGCGCCGATGGACGTCGAGCGCCGCCGCCGCTTCGGCTACACCGGCGGCGAGCTGACCGCCTACGAGGACGAGCACCTCACCGACCCGGCCGAGACGGACACCTCCTCCGCGCTGCTCGCCGCCGAGATCGAGAAGCCCCGCGTCGGCCCGATGCGCGACATCGTCGCCACCATCCAGCCCGAGCAGGACGAGATCGTCCGCGCCGACATCACCGGCACGGTCTGCGTCCAGGGCGCCCCCGGCACCGGGAAGACCGCCGTCGGCCTGCACCGCGTGGCGTACCTGCTGTACGCGCACCGCGAGCGGCTCGCCCGCACGGGCACCCTGGTGATCGGCCCGAACAACGCCTTCCTCTCCTACATCGAGCAGGTGCTGCCCGCCCTCGGCGAGCTGGAGGTGGCCCAGGCCACCGTGCAGCAGCTGGTGGCGCACGTCGAGGTGCGCGCCGAGGACACCGCCGAGGCGGCCCGGCTGAAGGGCGACGCCCGGATGGCCGAGGTGCTGCGCCGCGCCGTGCGCTCGGGCATCGGCACGCCCACCGAGCCCTGCGTGGTGGTGCGCGGCTCCCGCCGCTGGCGGGTGCCGGTGTACGAGCTCACCGAGATCGTCGAGGAGCTGAAGGGCCGCGACATCCGCTACGGCGCGGCGAGGGACGCCCTGCCGCAGCGGATCGCGCACGCCGTGCTGCTGAAGATGGAGCAGGGCGGCGAGGCCCCGGACGACCGGGTGCAGGACGCGGTGGCCCGCAACGCGGCGGTCAAGGCCACGGTCAAGGAGTGCTGGCCGCTGGTCGAGCCGGCCAAGCTGGTGCACCGGCTGCTCTCCGACCCGGAGTTCCTGGCGCGCTGCGCGGCGGGCGTCCTCACCCCCGAGGAGCAGCGCGCGGTGCTCTGGACCAAGCCGGGCCGCTCGGTAAGGACCGCCCGCTGGACGCCGGCCGACGCCGTCCTGGTGGACGAGGCGACCGACCTGGTGCAGCGCACCGCCTCGCTCGGCCACGTGGTGCTGGACGAGGCGCAGGACCTCTCCCCGATGCAGTACCGCGCGGTCGGCCGCCGCTGCAGCACCGGCTCGGCGACCGTCCTCGGCGACCTCGCCCAGGGCACCACGCCCTGGGCGACGGCGAGCTGGCCGGAGGCGCTGCGCCACCTGGGCAAGCCGGCCGCCCACGTCGAGGAGTTGACCAAGGGTTTCCGGGTGCCCGAGGAGGTCATCGCCTACGCCTCCCGGCTGCTGCCCGCGATCGCCCCCGGCCTCGCCCCGGCGAGTTCGGTCCGTGCGGCGCCCGGCTCGCTGACGATCCGCCGGGTCGCGGCCGGGGAGCTGGAGCGGGCGGTGGTCGAGGCCTGTCACCGGGCGCTGGAGCACGAGGGCTCGACCGGTCTGATCGCCGCCGACGCCCGCCTCCCGCGGCTCGCCGAGGCCCTGACCGCGGCCGGTCTGCCGTACCTCTCCCCCGGCGCCGAGACCAGCGCCGAGGCCCGGCTGACCCTCGTGCCGGCCTCGCTGGCCAAGGGTCTGGAGTACGACTACGTGGTGCTGGACGAGCCGGCCGCGGTGGTCGCCGGCGAGCCGGACGAGCGGACCGGCCTGCGCCGCCTGTACGTGTCGCTCACCCGTGCCGTCTCCGGCCTGGCGGTGCTGCACGCCGAACCGCTGCCCGAGCAGCTGGGCTGACACATGGGGAGGGGACCGGCGGGCGAACCGCCGGTCCCCTCCACTCCGAGCTGCCGGCCACCGATCACTCAGCCGTCGGCGCTCTCACGCTCAGCCATCGATCAGCGACCGCCATTCGGCGACCTTGGAGGCGTCCACCGGGGACTGCCATCCGTCGACCCGGACCGCGCCGCCGACGTGGAAGGCGTCGAAGCCCGCCGCCCGCAGGCCCGGGAGGTGCTCGGCCCGCAGGCCGCCACCGATCAGGATCCGCTGCCCGTACCCGGGCTCGCCCGCCTTGGCCAGCTCGGCCGAGAGCACCTCCCGGCCGGCGTCCACCCCGCCGGCCGCGCCCGAGGTGAGGAAGGTGTCCAGTCCGGGCAGCGCGCCGACGGCCGCGCGGACGGCGGCCCGGTCGGCGCTGTGGTCGATCGCCCGGTGGAACGTCCAGCGGCAGCCCGCCACCGCGTCGGCGACGGCCCGGGTGGCCGCGAGGTCGACGGCGCCGTCGGCCGTCAGGAAGCCGAAGACGAACTCGTCGGCCCCCTCGGCCCGCAGCGCGGCGGCGCGGGCCCGCAGCTCGTCCAGGTCGCCCGGCGCGAAGCCGTCCCGGACCCGCAGCATGACGCGCAGCGGCAGCTCCACGGCGGCACGGATCTTGGCGAAGTCCTCGACCGACGGGGTGAGCCCGTCGGCGGCCATGTCCGTGACCAGTTCGAGCCGGTCGGCGCCGCCCGACTCGGCGGCCTGGGCGTCCTGGGGCGTCAGCGCGATGACTTCGAAAATTGGTCTAGACATATCAGACAGCCTGCCACATCCCGAAGCCCCGGGCGAGACCCGTGCGGCCGATCGGTCACGCCCCCGACCGGCGCATGCTCTCCAGGCCACGCCAGCCGAGCCCGCCCACCGCCACGAACGCGGCGCCGGCCCCGCCGACCGCCAACAGGTTCCAGATCCCACCGGCCGACTCCCAGAGGCTGAAGAGGCTGAACGCGACGGTCAGCGGCAGCACCGCCAGGCCGATCGCCGCCGGCACCAGCCATCCGCGCGCCGCGGTGGCCACCAACAGCAGCGGACCCATCAGCAGCAGGCCGGCCCACGGGTCGTTCATCAGGTAGCGGGTGTCGTAGCCACCCTGCGCCGCGACCACCAGCAGACCGCCGACCGTTCCCAGCGGCACCAGCGCCCCGGTCCGCCAGGTCGGCCGGCCCAGCAGATCGCCCGGCGCGAGGAGCACCAGCAGACCGGACAGCACGAACGGCAGCGCGGACGTGGAGCTGTAGAGGACCCACCACGCGTCGGCGTGCCCGATCGAGAGGGAGTCCGCCAGGTTCAGCAGACCGACACCGATCACCGCCGCCGAGAGGACCCGCGCCGCCGTCCACTGCCCCAGCGCGGCCGCCACGGCCAGCAACAGCGTGGCCACCGGCGCCGCGAACAGGGCCAGCACCATCAGCAGCGAGGACCGCGGGCCGTCGAGCTTCCAGGCGATCAGGTCCGGGTTGCTGATCCACGGGAAGAGACCGGCTCCCGCGGCGGTGCCCGCCACCAGCGGAACGGCCAGCGCCAGCAGCCGCCCGGCCGTCGAGGCCGAGGTCAGCCGGGCCCGCAGCCGCAGCCCGTACGCGGCGAGGTCCAGCGTCTCCCGGATCAGGGTGGGCTTGTCCGCCTCCGCCGTGCTGTCGGCGAAGACGGCGGCCAGCTCGTCACCGCGCTCACGGCGGTAGCGGGCCGGGTAGAACTGGAGCGCCGCCCGCAGCGCGACCGGGCGGTCGATGGTCTGGGTGTTCACGCGAAGGCCCCCATGATCCTCGGCAGGATGACGGAGAGCCGGCGCTCGGCCTCGGAGGCGACGGCGCGCAGCCGCCCCGCCTCGGCCGCCAGCGCGGCACGGCCGGTCCTGGTCAGTGCGTAGCTGCGCCGGGCCCGGCCGTCGACGACCTCTTCGGCGGCGACCTCGATCAGGCCCTGCTGGAGCAGCCGGTCGAGCGCGCCGTAGAGCGTGCCGGTGCGCATCTTCACCCGGCCCTCGGAGATCGCGGAGACCTCCTGGATGAGCGCGTAGCCGTGTCTGGGCGCATCGGCCAGCGCGGTGAGCAGAAGCAGCGTCGGCTCCTGCATGGCTCGTTCTGTCATGTGACTACATATATCGTCAAACTACCTATAGGTCCAGTGGGCCCGCCGGACGAAGGCCCCCGCACGGCCGGGACCCGCCAGAATGAGCCCATGCCGAACCAGCCCGCCGCACCCGTCCCGGCCGACCTGCTCGCCGACTGGACCGCCCTGCTCCGCCGCTGCGGCGCCGACGCCGACCCCCTGCCCTACGGTCGCGACCTGCTGGGCCGCTGGGCCGAACCGCAGCGCCGCTACCACACCGTCGACCACCTGCGGGCGGTGCTCGGCCACGTGGACACGCTCGCCGGGCACTCCGACGACCCGGACACCGTCCGGCTGGCCGCCTGGTTCCACGACGCGGTCTACCGCCCGGACCGCTCCGAGAACGAGGAGCGCAGCGCCGCCCTCGCCGTCCGGGCGCTCACCGAGGCGGGGCTGTCCGGACGGCGGACCGCCGAGGTCGCCCGCCTGGTCCGGCTCACCGTCACCCACCGCCCCGAGCCCGGTGACCGCGACGGCGAGGTGCTCTGCGACGCGGACCTCGCCGTCCTCGGCGGCGACCCGCGGGCGTACACCGCCTACGCGGCCGCGGTCCGCGAGGAGTACGGCTTCGTCCCGGAGCCGGACTTCCGCGCCGGGCGCGCGGACATCCTGCGCCGGCTGCTGGCGCTGCCCGCGCTCTACCGCACCCCCACCGCCCACGAGCGCTTCGACGCCCCGGCCCGCGCCAACCTGGCGGCCGAGCTCGGCCGGCTCGAAGGCTGACCGGGGCGGCGGACCGGGGCCCGCAGGCCCGGCGCACGAAGGCGCCCCACGAAGGACCGCCTCACGAGGGCAGCCCGCCTCAGGACACACGAAGGCCCGGCCCCGGCGCACGAGACGCCGGGGCCGGGCCGGTCGCGATCAGGTGAGTTCGCCGACGGGCGCCACCACCGCCGCCGCCTTGCCGCAGACCCAGTGCGGCTCCGGCCCGAGCTCGGGCTCGACGCCGAGCGCGTGCGGGTCCCCGTCGGCCGCGCAGGAGGTGCAGAGCGGCCAGCGGCCGTAGGCCTCCAGCAACGCGTCCTGGACGTCCTGGGCGACCAGCCCGAGGACGTAGTCGGCACCGTCCGGCCACTGTTCGAGCCACCACCGGCGGTGCGTCACCGCGTTCTCCACCAGCGACACCACGGCGGCGTCGGCCACGTCGCGGGCGGTCAGGTCGGCCAGGATCAGCGCCCGCGCGTTGTGCAGGGCGGTCTCGATGTCGTCAGCGGTGGCAGCCATCCGCCCATTGTCCCAAAACGGGGCCGGACACAACGCCGCACGGGCGGCTCCCCGAGGGGAACCGCCCGTGCGATCGGGAAACGACCGATCCGGAGGATCAGAAGTCCATGTCACCGCCCGGCATGCCGCCGCCGGCGGCCGCGGCGGCCTTCTCCGGCTTGTCGGCGATGACGGCCTCGGTGGTCAGGAACAGCGCCGCGATGGAGGCGGCGTTCTGCAGCGCGGAACGGGTGACCTTCGCCGGGTCGATGATGCCCTCGGCGATGAGGTCGACGTAGGTGTTGGTGGCGGCGTTCAGGCCGTGACCGGCGGGGAGGTTGCGCACCTTCTCCACCACGACACCGCCCTCGAGGCCGGCGTTGGTCGCGATCTGCTTGATCGGGGCCTCCAGCGCCACGCGGACGATGTTGGCACCGGTGGCCTCGTCGCCCTCCAGCTCCAGCTTGTCGAACGCGACACCGGCCTGCAGCAGCGCGACGCCACCACCGGCGACGATGCCCTCCTCGACGGCGGCCTTCGCGTTGCGGACGGCGTCCTCGATGCGGTGCTTGCGCTCCTTGAGCTCCACCTCGGTGGCCGCGCCGGCCTTGATGACGGCCACGCCGCCGGCCAGCTTGGCGAGGCGCTCCTGGAGCTTCTCGCGGTCGTAGTCCGAGTCGCTGTTCTCGATCTCGGCACGGATCTGGTTCACGCGGCCGGCGACCTGGTCGCTGTCGCCGCCACCGTCGACGATGGTGGTCTCGTCCTTGGTGATGACCACCTTGCGGGCGGTGCCCAGCAGGTCGATGCCGGCGTTCTCCAGCTTGAGGCCGACCTCCTCGGAGATCACGGTGCCACCGGTGAGGATGGCGATGTCACCGAGCATGGCCTTGCGGCGGTCGCCGAAGCCCGGGGCCTTGACGGCGACGGACTTGAAGGTGCCGCGGATCTTGTTCACGACCAGGGTCGACAGGGCCTCGCCCTCGACGTCCTCGGCGATGATGACGAGCGGCTTGCCGCCCTGCATGACCTTCTCCAGCAGCGGGAGCAGGTCCTTGACCGAGCCGATCTTGGAGTTGGCGATGAGGATGTACGGGTCCTCGAACGTCGCCTCCATCCGCTCCAGGTCGGTGGCGAAGTAGGCGGAGATGTAGCCCTTGTCGAAGCGCATGCCCTCGGTGAGCTCGAGCTCCAGGCCGAAGGTGTTGCTCTCCTCGACGGTGATGACACCTTCCTTGCCGACCTTGTCCATGGCCTCGGCGATGAGCTCGCCGATCTGGGTGTCGGCGGCCGAGATGGAGGCGGTGGCAGCGATCTGCTCCTTGGTCTCCACCTCCTTGGCCTGGGCCAGCAGCTCGTCGGAGACGGCCTTGACGGCCTTCTCGATGCCGCGCTTCAGGGCCATCGGGTTGGCGCCGGCGGCGACGTTGCGCAGACCCTCGCGAACGAGCGCCTGGGCCAGCACGGTGGCGGTGGTGGTGCCGTCACCCGCGACGTCGTCGGTCTTCTTGGCGACCTCCTTGACGAGCTCCGCGCCGATCTTCTCGTAGGGGTCCTCGAGCTCGATCTCCTTGGCGATGGAGACACCGTCGTTGGTGATCGTGGGAGCGCCCCACTTCTTCTCCAGCACGACGTTGCGGCCCTTGGGGCCGAGCGTGACCTTCACCGCGTCGGCGAGCTGGTTCATGCCACGCTCAAGGCCGCGGCGAGCTTCCTCATCAAAGGCGATGATCTTGGCCATCAGAAGTGGTCCTCCGGGACACGGTCGACTGCTCGGACCAAGGGGTGCCCGCGACGGACGGCCCTGGTGTGCGGGGGTCCTTTCCCCTACCGCTCCCGGGGGCCTCACCGACCCGGTCCGCTGTCACTCTCACACTGTGAGTGCTAACGCCAATGATTAGCACTCCGGGTAGGCGAGTGCAAGCCCAATCGCCCAAACCGCGAGCCGCGCCCACCCCCGCCGACCGCCCCCGCGCGGCCGCCCCAGGCCTCCCGGCGCCCCTGCGGCGCCCCTGCGGCGGCCCCGCGCCGGGCAGCGCCGGGGCCCTCCCCGGACCCCGCGCCGGACACGCCGACGGGCCCGCACGACATGTGTCGTACGGGCCCGTCGTGAAGCAAGAGGCGCACCAGCCGATAGGGCCGAGCCGAACTCCTGGGGTCGGAAAGGTCAGACCGCGGCGCGGACCATGTCCGCCTGCGGGCCCTTCTGCCCCTGAGAGATCTCGAACTCGACCCGCTGGCCCTCCTCAAGGGTGCGGTAGCCGTCCATCTGGATCGCGCTGTAGTGGACGAAGACGTCCGCACCACCGTCGACCGCGATGAAGCCGTAGCCCTTCTCCGCGTTGAACCACTTGACGGTGCCCTGAGCCATTCCGAACTCCCCTAGTGCTGTGCTGGCCCTTCACGCGCCCGCAGGTCGCGGGCCCGGGTCTGGTTGAGGCCGGCCCGGGGAACCCCCCCTGGGCGCAGCCGTGCACGCCGCGATCCTCCGCGGAGACCACCGGAAGGCATCCGGTGAGCGGGTGATTGCGTCGACCGCGGCTGAATGTATCCGGATCGACGCCCTCTGCAACAGGGCCAACCACCGGGAATTCAGGTGGCCCCCCGAGGGACAGGGCGGGCCAAAGCGGGAGGAAATCGGCATTTCACGCCGGACATAGCGGACGAATTACTCAAATACCTTCGAGAATTCTGACATCGGCCTGACATGTTTCACGGTCACGGCCCCGGCGCCGGTCTCAGCGGCCGGACAGACACCGGCGGTGCGGGCGCGGACGGATTCGAGTACCGGAGCGAGGGGGAGGGGGCGGCCCTCTTCCCGGACAAGCGACACTCTACTCCCCCGGACCGGGAAATATTCCCGCCGGAATGCGACCAGGCCGCCCGCGCGTACGAAGAACGGAATTCCGTACGCGCGAACGGCCTGGTCGAAACGGCCCGGCCGGTGAACGGCCAGGTCGGAAAGGGACGGATCAGCAGCCGCCGGCCACCGCGGGAATGATCGAGACGCTCGCGCCGTCCTTGATCTCGGTCGCCAGACCCTCCGCGAACCGGACGTCGTCGTCATTGACGTAGACGTTCACGAAGCGGCGCAGCTTGCCGGCGTCGTCCAGGATCCGGGCGGCGATCCCGGCGTGGTTCTTCTCCAGGTCGGCGATGACGTCGCCCAGGGTGGCGCCCTCGGCGGCCACCTCGGCGGCACCGCCGGTGTAGGTGCGCAGGATGGTCGGGATGCGGACGGTGGCGCTCATGGGGGTCTCCTCGGGCGGAACGACGGGGCTGCGGGTGGGTCAGGCGGACGCGAGGCCGGCGTCGCGGAACGAGGCCAGCGTCGGGCGGATGACGGCGGTCATCCCGGAGTCGGAGACGGCGTCCAGCGTCTTCAGGCCGTCACCGGTGTTGATCGCGACGGTCTCCTTGGCCGGATCCAGCTGCCCGGTCTCCACCAGCTTCTTCAGCACGCCGACGGTCACCCCGCCCGCGGTCTCGGCGAAGATGCCCTCGGTCCGGGCCAGCAGCTTGATCGCGGCCACCACCTCGACGTCGGTGACGTCCTCGACGGCCCCGCCGGTGCGGCGCGCGATGTCCAGCACGTACGGGCCGTCGGCCGGGTTGCCGATCGCCAGCGACTTGGCGATGGTGTCCGGCTTGACCGGCCGGATCACGTCCTGGCCGGCCTTGAAGGCCGCCGAGACCGGCGAGCAGCCCGCCGCCTGGGCACCGAAGATCCGGTACGGGCGGTCCTCGACCAGGCCCAGCCTGATGAGCTCCTGCAGGCCCTTGTCGATCTTCGTCAGCTGCGAACCCGAGGCGATCGGGATGACGATCTGCTCCGGCAACCGCCAGCCGAGCTGCTCGCAGATCTCGTACGCCAGCGTCTTGGAGCCCTCGCCGTAGTACGGGCGCAGGTTGACGTTGACGAAGCCCCAGCCCTCACCGGCCGGGTCCCCGATCAGCTCCGAGCAGAAGCGGTTCACGTCGTCGTAGTTGCCCTCGATGCCGACCAGCTCGCCGCCGTAGACACCGGCCATGACGACCTTGCCCTGCTCCAGGTCGTGCGGGATGAACACGCAGGACTTGAAACCGGCCCGCGCCGCCGCCGCGCCCACCGCACCGGCCAGGTTGCCGGTCGAGGAGCAGGACAGGGTGGTGAAGTCGAACGCCCGCGCCGCCTCGATCGCACAGGCGACCACGCGGTCCTTGAACGAGTGCGTCGGGTTGCCCGAGTCGTCCTTGATGTGCAGCTGGGCGGTGAAGCCGAGCTCGCGGCCCAGGTTGTCCGCCTTCACCAGCGGGGTCCACCCCGGGTTGAGGTTCGGCTTGCCGGCGACATCGGCCGGGACGGGCAGCAGCGGCGCGTAGCGCCAGATCGACGCCGGACCGGCCTCGATCCGCTTGCGGAGCTCCTCCGCACCCTCGCTGCCGAAGTCGTAGGCGATCTCCAGCGGCCCGAAACACTCCACACAGGCGAAGCTGGGACCGAGCGGGAACCGGGTACCGCACTCCCGACAGGACAGTGCGACGGCGGGGCCGAGATCAACGGTGGCGGGTGCGGCGGTGTCGATAGCCATGATGGCGGAGGCCTCTCTCCTCATCTTCCCCGTGACGCGGGCGCGCCACAGGACGGAATTGGCACCTGTCCCGCCGGGGCCGAAGCCTGCCGTGCGAGAAGGTTGCCGGGACGTCAACGGGCCGTTCCCTCAGTCCCTCTGGATGAGCTCTGTGAAGTTGTGGTCCTGCTCAGCGGTGACCCCGGCGTGCGAAGGTCCGATCGCTGTACGAAGACTGTATCCGAAGGCGTCAACCCTGAACGGGACCGTCCGCCACGCGAGATGCCCCGTCCCACCCCGATCCGCCGAGGAGTGCTCCGTGCCCGCCGAACCGACTCCCGCGCTCCTCCCGAAGGCGGCGTCCTGGCTGCGCCGCCGCTCGTGGAGCGCGGCCGACCGCCCGGTGCGCGCCCTGCTGGAGGCCAAGCGGGCGGCGGGCCCGGCCGGCACCGTCAGCGTGGTGCTGCCCGCCCTGGACGAGGAGGCCACCGTCGGCGACATCGTCCGCACCGTGCGCCGCGAGCTGATGGAACGCCTGCCCCTGGTCGACGAGCTCGTCGTCGTCGACTCCGGATCCGTGGACGGCACCGCCGCCGCGGCCGCCGGGGCGGGCGCCCGGGTGGTCCACCGGGACGACATCCTGCCCCGGCTGCCCGCCGCCCCCGGCAAGGGCGAGGTGCTCTGGCGCTCGCTGCTGGTCACCAGCGGCGAGATCGTCTGCTTCGTCGACGCCGACCTCCGGTCCTTCGACCCCGCGTTCGTCTCCGGCATCATCGGCCCGCTGCTCACCGAGCCGGACATCCAGCTGGTCAAGGCCATGTACGACCGCCCGCTCGAAGTGGCGTCGGGCGGCCCGGACGCCGCCGTCGTCCCCTCCGGCGGCGGGCGGGTCACCGAGCTGGTCGCCCGCCCCCTGCTCAATCTGCACTGGCCGGAACTCGCCGGTTTCGTGCAGCCGCTCGGCGGCGAGTACGCGGCCCGCCGCTCGCTCCTCGAACGGCTGCCGTTCCCCACCGGCTACGGCGTCGAACTCGGCCTCCTGGTGGACGCCCTGGAGTTCGCCGGCCTGGACGCCCTCGCCCAGGTGGACGTGGGCGTACGCCACCACCGCCACCAGGACGGCCAGGCACTCGGCCGGATGGCCGCCACCATCTACCGCACCGCCCTGGAACGCCTCGACCGCACCCACCGGCTGAAGGCCTCGGCCGACCTGGTCCACCCGCTGCTCACCCAGTTCACCCGCGACCCGCGGACCCGCGCCTTCACCGCCCACACCCACCCGGTCACCGCCGTGGAACGGCCCCCGATGCACACCGTCCCCGAGTACGCGAACCGCCACCTCGGTTAGGTCCGGGGCCACGGCCGGAAACCACGGTGGGGGTTTGCCGACCCGGACCCACGGCAACATGCCAACCATGGGCGATCTCACGACCGAACGTTCGAGTGCGACCGGTTCCGCCGCCGTACTGGTGGCCTCCAACCGGGGACCGGTGTCGTTCAGCACCGGGGACGACGGCACCCTGACCCTGCGCCGGGGCGGCGGCGGGCTGGTCTCGGGGCTCTCCGCGATCGACGACCCGCACGCCGTCTGGGTCTGCGCGGCACTGGGCGAGGCCGACCGCCGCGCCGCCCGGGAGGCCCCGGACGGCCGCCTCGACCGCGCCGGCCACGAGGTCGGCGGACAGGCCGTCCGGATGCTCGACATCGACCCGGACACCTTCGCCCGCGCCTACAACGGCGTCGCCAACTCGACCCTCTGGTTCGTCCACCACCTGCTCTACGCCACCCCGACGGCCCCGTCCTTCGGCGCGGAGTTCCGCGCCGAGTGGCAGGCCTACACCGCCTACAACACCGCCTTCGCCGAGGCCCTCGCCGCCGAGGCCGCGCCCGGGGCCGCGGTGCTGATCCAGGACTACCACCTCTCGCTGGCACCGGCCCTGCTCCGGGCCGCCCGCCCCGACCTGCGCATCGGCCACTTCTCGCACACCCCGTGGGCCCCGCCCGAGTACTTCCGGCTGCTGCCGGACGACGTGGCCGCGAGCGTGCTCACCGGCATCCTGGGCGCCGACCGGGCCGGCTTCCTCACCCGCCGCTGGGCCCTCGCCTTCGCCGACTGCTGCGAAGCCGTCCTCGGTGCCACCGTCGACCGCGACGCCCTCACCGTCACCCTCCCCCGGTCCCCGGCCGGCCCGGGCCGCACCACCCGGCTCGGCGTCCACGCCCTGGGGGCCGACGCCGACTTCCTGCGCGAACGGTCCCACCGCCCGGACGTCGACGAGCGCCTCGCCACCCTGCGCGAGGCCGTCGGCGGGCGCCGCACCGTCGTGCGGGTCGACCGCACCGAGCTGAGCAAGAACATCGTCCGCGGCTTCCAGGCCTACCGGCACCTGCTCCGCACCCGCCCCGAATGGCGGGACAACGTCGTCCACATCGCCTTCGCCTACCCCTCCCGCACCGACCTCGCCGAGTACCGCGCCTACACCGCGGAGGTCGAGCGGCTCGCCGCCGAGATCAACGCGGAGTTCGCCACCCCCGGCTGGCAGCCGCTGATCCTGCACGTCGACGACGACTTCCCGCGCTCGCTCGCGGCCTACCGGCTGGCCGACGTCGCCCTGGTGAACCCGATCCGGGACGGCATGAACCTGGTCGCCAAGGAAGTCCCGGTGGTCTCCGACCAGGGCTGCGCCCTGGTGCTCTCCCGGGAGGCGGGCGCCCACGCCGAGCTGGCCGAGGACGCCCTGACGGTCAACCCCTACGACGTCATCGCCACCGCCGAGGCCCTGCACACGGCGCTCACCATGCCCGCCGGCGAGCGCGCCGACCGCACCAAGCGCCTCGCCGCCGCCGCGACGGCGCTGCCGCCGCAGCAGTGGTTCCTCGATCAGCTGGCGGCCCTGGGCTGACCGCCGCCGCGCCGGCCGGCGTCACCGGCCGGCGCGGCGACCACCGAGCGTCACCGGCCGCCGAGCGCCGCTCCGAGCGCCACCAGCAGCTCCACCACGCCGGCCGGGCCCGCGACCACCAGGTCGGCCCGGTCGGCGAGTTCGCGCACCGGCGCGTCGCCGTCGACCGTCCCGCTGCACACCAGCAGGCCGGCCAGGCCCTCCCCCCGCAGCTTCTCCACCGCCGCGAAGGCCGCCACGTCGCCGAGGTCGTCACCCGCGTACAGCACCGCCCGGGCAGCCCGCTCGCGCAGGAAGCCGGTCAGCGCGGCCCCCTTGTCCACGCCCGGCGGGCGCAGCTCCAGCACCAGCCGGCCCGGCTCCACCACCAGCCCGTGCTCGGCGGCGAGCGCCGCCACCGGCCCGCGCAGCAGCTCGAACGCCTCCTCCGGTGCCTCCGTCCGCCGGGTGTGGACGGCCACCGAGCGCCCCTTGTCCTCCACCCACGTCCCCGCGGGCGCCCCCGCCCGCGCCAGTGCGCCGTCCAGCGCGGCCCGCGCCGCCGCCACTCCGGGGTGCGCCGGCGGGGCCGTCAGCTCGCCGTTCTCCCAGCGCTCGGCCCCGTAGTGCCCGAGCACCACCAGGCCCTCGACGGCGGCGAGGCCCCCGTACTCCACCGCCAGGGCCGCCGGCCGACCGGTCACCACCACGATCGCCCCGACCCCGGGGGCCAGCCCGGCCAGCGCGGCCGCCACCCCCGGATGCGCCCGTGCCTCGCCCGGATCCGCCACGATCGGTGCCAGCGTGCCGTCGAAGTCGAGCGCCACCACCGCCTCCCGGGGCGCCCGGAGGATCGCCTCCAGCCCCGTCCGCCCGGCCTCGGTCCCCGGCTTCGCCATCTCCTCAAGAGCCATGTCCGGACCCTACCCAGCCTCCCGGGCCCGACCCTCCCGCGCGCGCCCGAACGGCCGCGCGGGCCGAACGGGCCCGGGCGGGGCACCCGCCCCGGGCACTACCGGGCCGGGGCTACCGGGCCGCCCGCCGGGCCTCGCGGACCCGCCGCAGCCGGTTCACCAGCACCGGCGCGTGCGCCAGCGCCTCCGGCCGGTCCAGCAGGGCGTTCAGCAGCTGGTAGTACCGCGTGCCGGAGAGCCCCAGCTCCTCCCGGATCGCCCGCTCCTTGGCCCCGGCCGTCCGCCACTGCCGGCCCTCCAGCTCCAGCACCGCCGCGTCCCGCTCGTCGAGCCCGTCCGCACCCGCACCCATCCGCGCTCCACCTCCGTCCACCGCTACGGAGTGTCATTCTCCCCCGGGGACCCGACACACCTTGCGCCCCCCGCCGCTCCCGCGCCCGGGTTAGCGTCAGCCCCATGACGCCCAGCTTCGCCGTGCACATCCCGACCGCCGACCTCGAACCCGATCCGCTCGACCCGGCCCAGATCGTCTCCGGCACTCCCGAGGTCTCCGGCCGGGTGCTCTCCGAGTCGGCCGACGGCCGGCAGCTGCGCGGGATCTGGCAGATCACCCCCGGGGTGGTCACCGACGTCGAGGCCGACGAGATGTTCGTGGTGCTCAGCGGCCGGGCCACCGTCGAGATCGACGGCGGCCCGACCCTGGAGGTCGGTCCGGGCGACTGCGCCGTGCTGCGGGCCGGGGACCGCACCACCTGGACGGTGCACGAGACCCTCCGCAAGGCCTACGCCATCACCCTCTGAGCCACTCCGAAGCACTCCGAACCACCCACCGACCTCCGCACCCGCCGGCCGGCCCGGGATCCGTCACTTGCGGACCCGGGCCGCCTCCTTCACCGCGGACTCCTGGAGCCCCTCCAGCACCTGCTTGGCGTCGCCCGTCACGGCCCCGCCGATCCCCGTCTTGATCCGGTTACTGACGTCCGCCCAGGCCGGGTCCCCGAACGGGTAGAAGCTCGCGTTGGTCAGCCCGGTCGCGAACTGCTTGAGGTCCTCGTGCCTGCCGCCCTTGGTGATCTCGGTGAAGGCGTCCTGGGTGACCGGCAGCAGGTTGTAGGTCTCGTCGAACTTGAGCTGGTTGTCCTTGGCGTACACGAAGCTCAGGAACTTCCGGATCTCGTTGCGGTGCCCGTTCGCCTTGAAGGCCATCATCCAGTCGGCCACCCCGAGGCTGCCGGTCTTCGCCAGCCCGTCCTTCTTCGGGATCGGCGCCGTCCCGAAGTCGATCTTCCCCTTGGCGGCCATCCGCAGCAGCGTCGGGTGCCCGTTCAGCATCGCGACCTTCCCGGCCGCGAAGTCGGTGAACATCGGCGTACGGTTGGTCTTCCCCGGGTCGGGGTTGGTCAGCTTGGTGTCGACCAGGTTGGTCCGCAGCCAGTTGAAGGTGGCCTGGTTCTCCGCGCTGTCGATGGTGTAGTTGCCGACGTCGTCGGAGAGGCTCCCGCCACCGCTCAGCGTCCACAGCATCGACTCGGCCGGGGCCTCCTCGGGGCCGAGCGGCAGCCCGTACGGGGTGACCCCCGGCACCTTGGCCTTGATCTTCTCGGCGGCCTGCCGGAGCTCGTTCCAGGTGGCCGGCGGCTGGGTGATCCCGGCCTTCTGGAAGACCGCCTTGTTGTAGAAGAGCACCCGGGACGAGGAGACGAACGGAATGCCGTACTGCGTCCCGAGCACCTGCCCGGCGTGCGCGAACGACTCCATGATGTTGGCCTGGGTCTCCAGCGAGAGCACGTCCCCGGCCGGGTACAGCCGGTCCGCCACCGCCTGGTCGGCGAAGCCGCCGGTCTGCAGCAGGTCGGGCGACTTGCCGCCGGCCACCAGGTCGTCGACCCGCTTGCCGATGTCGGTCCAGCTCGTCACCTCGACGTCGATCCGGATGTCCGGGTTGGCGGCCTCGAAGCGCCGGGCGACATCGTCCCAGTACAGCTTGGAGCTGGTGCCCGCGTCCTCGCCGTAGTCGGCCGCCACCAGCTTGAGGGTCACGGTCTTGTCGTCCTGGCCGCCGCAGCCGGTGAGCAGCAGCGCTCCGGCCAGCGCGGTGCCGAGCAGCCGGGTGGGGGCCTGGGCGCGCCTGATCAACGCGGGTACCGCCTTCTGGGGGTGAAAAGCGAGCGGGGGAGCCGGACGGGGGGAATCCGGCAGGGGGGAGGCGGCCACACTGCCAAACGCACTGCACAGTGGTCCACACCTGTGGGCCGTCCCCGCCGGGTAGTTATCGAAGTGCGGAGGTCATTGCACGATGCGCAATGGAACGACGCCGGAACCGCCCCCTCCCGGACCCCGCAAAGTGCCGCACACCACATGGTTCTGCGACAAAGCTCACCTACTTTGGACCAGACCAATCCAACAACTGGACTAGACCTCTCCGACCCAGCCAAGGGAAACTGTCCTCCGTGAAGCACGTCATCGCACTCGATGTAGGCGGCACCGGCATGAAAGCCGCGCTGCTCGCCCAGGACGGCTCCGTGCTGTTCGAAGCACGCCGACCGACCGGGCGGGAGCACGGCACTGATGCCGTCGTCGCCGCCATCCTCGACTTCGCCGCCGATCTGGCGGACGAGGGCCGCGGCCGCTTCGGCGTCGCCCCGCTGGCGGCGGGCGTCGCCGTCCCGGGGACGATCGACGAGGAGAACGGCATCGCGGTCTTCTCCGCCAACCTCGGCTGGCGGGATCTGCCGCTGCGCGAGCTGCTGGGCGAACGCCTGGCCGGGGCGGGCGGTACGACGATGCCGGTCGCCCTCGGCCACGACGTACGCTCGGGCGGCCTCGCCGAGGGCCGCCTGGGCGCCGGGCGGGGTGTGGAGCGCTTCCTGTTCATCGCGCTGGGCACCGGCATCGCCGGCGCCATCGGCATCGGCGGCCGGATCGAGGCCGGCGCCCACGGCTACGGCGGCGAGATCGGCCACGTCGTGGTCCGCCCCGGCGGCCCGCGGTGCGGCTGCGGCGCCCGGGGCTGCCTGGAGACCCTCGCCTCCGCCTCCGCCGTCTCCCGTGCCTGGGCCGAGGCCAGCGGGGACCCCGACGCCGACGCGGCATCCTGCGCCGTCGCGGTGGACGCCGGGGACCCCCGCGCGGTCGCGGTCTGGCAGCACGCGGTGGACGCCCTCGCCGACGGCATCGTGCTCGCCCAGAGCCTGCTCGACCCGTCCACGGTGATCGTCGGCGGCGGGCTCGCCGAGGCCGGCGACACCCTCTTCGTCCCCCTGCGCACAGCGGTCTCCGAGCGGCTGACCTTCCAGATGCCCCCCGAGGTCGTACCCGCCATGCTCAAAGACACCGCCGCGTCCCTGGGCGCGGGCCTGCTCGCCTGGGATCTGCTCTCCATGGAGGTGACCGCGTGACCACCGCGCGAATCGAATCGGCGGCCCGGCCCGCGGGCATCGCCCTGACCGGTGCCCGGCTGGTCCTGCCGGGCGGTGTCGTCGAGGGCGACCGCCT
>NZ_JBIVVS010000006.1:294924-310706 GCF_044768625.1 Kitasatospora sp. NPDC091207 | reverse complement strand
GAGGGCACCAACCAGGTCCAGCGCATCGTGATGGCCCGCAACCTGCCGTAGCGCGTCGGCGGGGCACCCCCGGGCACCCCGCCGCACACCCTGGCTCGGCTGTTCGAAGCCGGTGCTATGTTCCGGGAATGAGCGAGAAGGAAGAGCAGGACCAGCCCATGAACGACGGTCCGCCGAAGCCGGCGATGCGCGAGGCGCTCGTCGCCGCCGCCTTCGAACTCTTCCTGGAACGCGGTTTCGAACAGACCACCATCGACGACATCGTCTCGCTCGCCGGAGTCGGCCGGCGCTCCTTCTTCCGCTACTTCCCGGCCAAGGAGGACGTGGTCTTCCCCGACCACGAACGCAGCCTCGCCGAGATGACGGAGTTCCTGGAGTCCGGCACCGGCGAGGAGGACCCGGTCCGGCACGCCTGCGACGCCGCCCGCCTCGTCCTGCGGATGTACGCCGAGCAGCCGTCCTTCTCCGTCCAGCGCTACCGGCTCACCCGCAAGGTGCCCGGCCTGCGCGCGTACGAGCTGTCGGTGGTCTGGCGCTACGAGCACATGCTCGCCCACTACCTGCGCGGGCGCTTCGCCGCGCGGCCCGACGGGGCCCTGCGCGCCGATGTGATCGCGGCCGCGGTGGTCTCCGCGCACAACCACGCGCTGCGCACCTGGCTGCGCTCCGGCGGCGAGAGCGACTGGATCGCCGAGGTGGACGCGGCGATGGCCTTCGTCACCGGCACCTGGAACGACCGGCCGGCCGAGGGCGCGCCGGACGGCGCGGCCGAGGCGGACGACGTGGTGGTGCTGGTCGCCAGCCGCCGGGCGCCGCTCTGGCGGATGGTGCAGGGCATCGAGAGCGCGCTGGAGGAGTCCCGGCAGGTGCCGCCGGCGTGACCGGTCGGTCCCGGGGGGTCCGGCAGGCGTGACCCCGGCGTCCCGGCAGGTGCCGCGGGCGTGACCGGTCGGTCCCGGTGGGCGCGTGGCCGCGACCTGTCGGCCGCTCACCCGTACGGCGCAACCCGCCCGGGGGCGCGCCGTGCCGGGGCGCGGGCCGCCGGGCCCCGGGCGAGACTCGGTCCCAGGAGGGGACCGCGCGGCGGCCGGCCCCGGTGAGCGCGAAGGAGCGGGCATGCCTGAGCAGACCGGTCAGCAGAGCGGTCAGCAGAGCGGCGGCCCCGACGCCGTGCGCGCGGTGCTGCTGAAGAAGGGTTACCTGGTCCTCCTGCTGATCTCGGCCCTCGTCGGCATCCCGGTGTCGCTGGCGGCGTTCGGCTTCGTCAGCCTGGAGCACGAACTCCAGCACTGGGTCTGGGAGAGCCTGCCGCAGGCCCTCGGTCTGGACCGCGCGCCCTGGTGGTGGCCGCTGCCCGCGCTGCTGCTCGCCGGGTTGCTGGTGGTCCCGGTCATCATCCGGCTGCCGGGCCGCGGCGGTCACATCCCGGTGGACGGGCTCGGCGGGCCGCCCACGCTGCCGAAGGCCGTGCCCGGCGTCGTGCTGGCGGCCCTGGTCTGTTTGCCGCTCGGTGTCGTACTCGGCCCCGAAGCGCCCCTGATGGCGCTGGGCAGCGGCCTCGCCCTGCTTGCCGTCCGGCCCGCCTGGCTGACCGCCAAACCCCAGCTGGCACCCGTGCTCGGCGCGGCCGGTTCGGCGGCGGCGATCTCCACCATCTTCGGGAGCCCGCTGGTGGCCGCCGTGATGATCATCGAGGCGGCCGGGCTGGGTGGCCCGCAACTGACCGTGCTGATCCTGCCGTGCCTGCTGGCGAGCGGCATCGGCGCGCTGGTGTTCACCGGCTTCGGCCACTGGACCGGGCTGTCGATCGGGGCCCTCTCGCTGCCCTCCGTGCCCGCGTCCGGCATCCCCGACCCGGGCGACTTCCTCTGGGGCATCCCGGTCGCGATCGTGGTCGCGACGATCTGTGTGGGCGGCCGGTCCCTCGGCGGGCTGGTCAAGGGGTACGTCACCGGAGGGCCGGACCGGCCCCCGCCGACCGTCCGGACGACGGCCGTCCGGACGGTGCTCTGTGCCGTCGCGGTCGGCGTCTGCATCAGCGCGTACGCGCTGCTCACCGGACGCTCACCGGAGGAGGCGGCGCTCTCCGGGCAGATCACCCTCGCCAACCTCGCCGCGGACCCGGCGTCCTGGCCGGTCGGCGTCCTGGTGGCGCTGGTGCTCTGCAAGGCGCTCGGCTGGGGCATCGCGCTGGGCAGCATGCGCGGTGGCCCGATCTTCCCGGCGCTCCTGATCGGCGCGGCCGTCGGGGTGGCCTGCAGCGCGCTGCCCGGCTTCGGCTACACCCCGGGCCTGGCCGCCGGCCTCGCGGCCTCCGGTGCCGCCGTCACCCGGTTGCCGGTCACCAGCACCGTGCTGGCGTCGGCGCTGCTCGGTGTCGACGCCGCGAACGCGATGCCGCTGCTGATCGTCGCTTCGGTGACGGCCTTCGTCGTCGGCGAGATGATCCGCAGTGTCGGCCGCCGCCGGGCCGCGGCACCGCTCGGCGGCGGGCCCCCGGCCGAGGCGGGGCGACCGGCGGAAGGGTGAACCGGCCCCCGGCGTACCCGCCGGGCGGTGAGCACCCGCCGGTACCCGTCGACCGGTCCGGGCGGACAACAGGTGAACATCCGTCGATTCGCCGGCAGCGGCGGCCGCGGGTGCGGGAGAACGGAGTGCGTTCCGATCACCGAACCGGCCCGAGGACACCTCACCCATGCCCCTCAAGAACTACGGCGTACTCGCCGCCACCGCCGTCGACCGGCGTCGCGAGGACAACACCGACACCCCGCACTACCAGATCCACCTCCGCGACGCGGCCGGCACCGACTACCGGGCGGCGGTCAACGTCGAGTCCCAGCAGGCGCCTTCGGAGCTGCTCTACGTCGTCGTCGACGACTTCCGGCACCCGGTCACCGGCCTGCTCCCGGCCGCCGGCAGCGGCTGGAGCGACCTGCCCTCGAAGCCCGGCACGGCCGCGCTGGACTTCATCCGCGGCAACCTCTTCGACCCGGCCGCACTCCGCGTCCTGCCGCCCGGCCTCCCGGGGGCCGACAACGACCTCGCCGACCTGCTGGACCACTACGTGCGGCGGGCGATCGACGACCCGGCCGCCGCCGTTCACCTGATCGGCCAGCGCTTCGGCCCGGAACCGGGCGTCCCCGACAAGGTGTTCGGCTTCCGGCCCGGCAACGGCGTCCACGACATCCACATGAACCAGGGAAACAGCGGCCGGTTCCGCGCCGACAACGGCGTCTACCAGGACGGCGGCCTGCTGATCCACCTGCCCGCCGAGAACCGCTGGGTCGCGGTCTTCCTCGCCTTCCAGTCCCAGGCCTGGCACACCGACGACACCACCGGCCACCCCCTCCCCGGCACCCCGCCCCGTCCCACCGACCCGCCCGGTCCCACCGACCCGCCCGGTCCCACCGACCCGCCCGGCCACGGGGCCGCGCTGCGGATCGTCGCCGCCGTGGTCAACCCGGTCGGCCCGGCGCCCGAGGACGAGACCGTCACGGTCCTCAACACCTCGGCCGCGGCGGTCGACCTGACCGGCTGGCACCTCGCCGACCAGGCCGGGCAGCGCCTCGCCCTGCCCGCCGGACCGCTGGCCCCCGGCGCCGCCCTCACCGTCCACGCCGCCGGCGGGTTCACGCTCGGCAACCACGGTGGGGCGATCACCCTCCTCGACCCCCGCGGGCTCAAGGTCCACGGTGTCGCCCACACCGCCCGCCAGGCCGCCGCCGAGGGCCGCACGATCACCTTCTGAGGCCACCCCACCCGGCTGCTCTCCCCTCGGCCCCCGGTCCCCTTCCCGCTCCCGTTCCCTGTCCTCCGTCCGGGTGAGCCTCGGATTCACCGGCCGAAGCCGGGGCAATCTCGCTCCGTGACCACTTCCACTCCCCGCCGTCGGCGCCGCCGTCCGGCCGTCCCGCACCGGACGCCGGCCCCGCACACCCCCGCCCCGTCCACCCCGACCGCGTCGGTGCCGCCACGCGGCCTCGCTCCCGCCACCGTGCCACCGCGCTGCTGCGCCGTCGCCACCACCGAACACCGCTCCCTCGGCGGCACCATCATCCGCACCCACCGCCACCACTCCGCCTGCCCGGTCTGGACGGCTCGTTGACCGGACGGAAGCCGGTCGGCCGGTCGTCGCGATTTGCTTGAATGAACGGTGTGACGAGCAGCGCCGGATTCACTGAGGACGACCTGAGCGGGCTGGCCGGGCCGCGCTCCTTCGAACGAGGTCTGGGCTACCGGGACGCGGTGGCCGAACTCGACGTCGGGGCACAGCGGTTCACCGCCGTCGTCAGCGGCACCGAGGCCTACGAGGTCGTGCTGGAGCTGGACGAGGAGTACGGACTGTCGGGCGAGTGCGACTGTCCCTACGGACTCGACGGCAACTTCTGCAAGCACTGTGTCGCGGTGGGCCTGGTCGTGCTGGAGAAGCGGGACGAGCTGCCCCGGCTCAAGGCCGAGGCGAAGGCACGGGCCGGCAGCCTGGAGTCCTGGCTCGGTTCGCGTTCACGGGACGACCTGGTGCTGCTGGTCCGTGAACTGATGGACAGTGACCGGAGCCTGCGCCGCCGCCTGGAGCTCCGGGCGGCGACCGCCCAGGCCGACCCCGCCCAACTGCGGGCCCGGATCGCCGACCTGCTCGCGGTCGGCCGCTTCAGCCGGTACGGGTACGTCGAGTACGCCGACGCCCAGGTCTACGCGCTCCAGGCCGGCGAGGCGGTGGCCGCCGTCCGCGCCCTCACGGCGGAGGGTCAGGCCGCCCAGGCGGTCGCCCTGGCCCGGGAGGCGATCAGGCTGCTCGGCCGGTCCTACGACCGGATCGACGACTCCGCGGGGTGCGTCGGCGGTGTCGCCGCCGATCTCGACGAGGCCCACCTGGAGGCGTGCCGGGCGGCGGCACCCGACCGCACCGAGCTGGCCGACTGGTTGGTCGACCGGCTGCTCGGCGACCACGACCATCTGCTGGAGGCCGAACTGGGGGACTACCGCGACCTCCTCGGCGAGCCGGGCCTGCGACGGGTCCGGGAGCGGGCGGAGGAGGCGAGCCGGCGCAATCCGTCCGGCTGGGCCGAGAAGCACCTGATGAAGCAGCTGGCCAAGGCCGAGCGCGGCCTCAAGCCGCCCGTCGGCAAGGGCGACCGGGGAGCGGTCCTGCCGGCGCAGGTGGCCCGTGACGGCGCCGGCCGGCCCGACGAGGCACTGGCGGTGTACCGCCGCGCGATCGAGGGGCTCAAGCCGCTCACCGGTGACGCCCGTTACCGGGAGATGGCCCGGCTCCTGCTCGAAGCCCGGGCCTGCCACCGCGCGTTGGGGACGGAGGAGGAGTTCGCGGAGGACCTCGCGGCCCTGAAGGCCGACCAGCGGCGCAAGCGCAACCTGCTGCGGATCCTGGACGAGCACGGCCTGTGACCGACCGGTCAGGCCTTCTTGACCACGCTCGACTTGAGCTGCATCGGGCCGAACCCGTCGATCCTGCAGTCGATGTCATGCCCGTCGACCCCGTCGACCAGGCGGATGTTGCGCACCTTGGTGCCCGCCTTGATCCCCGACGGGCTGCCCTTGACCTTGAGCGCCTTGACGACCGTCACCGTGTCGCCGTCGCTCAGCACGTTCCCGACGGCGTCCTTGACCACCCGCCCCCCGGCGGCGGCCCCGTCGGAGCCCTCACCCCCGGCCGGCGCCCACTCGTTCCCGCACTCCGGGCAGACCATCAGCGCGTCCATCGCGTAGGTGTACTCGCTGGAGCACCGGGGGCACGGGGGCAGGTTCTCGTTCACCGGACCAGCCTATCCGAGCCCCCCGAAACACCCCGCCACCTGCGCGGATCGGCCCGGGGAACCTCCGCCTCCGACGGGCAGCCGACCGCGGCCCGCCGGTCGGCGTGGGCCCTCACCGGTCGACCTGGTCGAGGGCCCGGTCGGCAGCGCCCGGGGCAGCGGCCCCTCCGAGGCGGGCGGGCACCTCCGGTTCCGGGCCCACTGCCGCGGGTCTCCCTGGTGTTCGTCCCAGACCATCACGTTGGCGAACTTCGAACCCTCGCGGTCGAAGACCATGCCACCTTCATGATGTGCTGAGCGGCCCGTAGAGCCGTGCCCTTCCCCTTGCCCGTGCCACCGACCAACGCACTCCAGACAAGGGCCGGACGGGCGTTGCCCCGGCTGGACACCTTCACTGTCTGGTCGATGGCAGCGGACCACATGCGCAGAGCGGCCACCTACATGCCGACCGGATCGCACTCGACGTACGGGCTGACCTTCTCGACGGCGCGACCGATAGGCCCGTACCGGGTGATGGTGCTCAACTTCTTCTCTCCTGAGACTGGTTGGGATCGGGTGGCCGGGCCGACCCCGGCCACCCAGGTACGTGCTGCTGGTCAGGCCGCTTGCTTGGCTGCCACCCGGTAGGCGTGGCGGACCGATGCGGGGATGGCACCCTTGGCGTTCACCGTGCAGCCCTGAGCCTTGGCCCAGTCACGTATGGCCTGTGCCTCGGACTTGGCCTTGACGGCCTGAGCGTCCACCCTCACCGGTTTGGGCAGGGGGTCACCGCCCTTGAACTCTCCGGCGCACACGGCGTCCCGGAAGGCGCCCGGCTTGGACGCGTCGAAGCACGGGATGCCGAACTCAACTGCGGCTTGCAGCTTCTTAGTTGCGCGCTCCTCGCCCTCACCGCAGATGATCAGAACGGTGCTGCTGTCAGCCCGGCCGACCACCTCATGGCCAAGGTTGCGGACAGCATGCCGGGCATCCGACCACGCGTATCCCGGGATCTCGCCCGACACCATCCCGGACGGCCGGACCATCGGCTCAGCCTCGGTCACGTCGTCCTCTTCGGCGTCGTCCTGGTGGTCGACCTTGGCAGCGGTCACGGTCGGCTCCACAGCAACCGGCGAAGCCTCAGGCTGGCCAGGCACACCGAGCGTGTCCATCAGGTACCGAGTGAAGACAACACCATGTTCCAAGCACAGGTCCCATGCGTGACCAGCAACGCTCAGAGACTCCGTGGCCTCTTCCTGACTGCCGTCCTTGGCAAGGTGAGCATCACAGAACGTCTTCTCTACGGGCACCAAGACAGTCGTGCGCATGGGTTTGGGGTAATGCCTAATTTGGAAGAGAGGGGACCCGCCGGGGGTTGCCTTCCTCGCCCTGTGTACGGGTATGAATCATTCCGAGGGATTGGGCCGGCCCTCGCCGGCCTGGCGGCCGAAGAGCCCCCCAGGGCTGCTTGGGGTCCATTTCGGGGCCTCCTGGGACCCTCTTGGGGCTCATCTGGCCTCCAGTTGCCACTCCGCGGGCTCCCCAGGGGCACTGAATGAATGAAATGAGGCCCCAGGACGTGATGCTGGCCGCTCTTCGGGCTTGCGCGTCCTTGCATGGGCCCGGGGACACCCGCATCTCTATTGCCGGTGGTGATATATGTCTCGACAAGCGGGACCGGATCCTCAGCTTCCGTCACACCACTTGATTAAGTCAGTTAACCACTTCTTCAAGCCGTTCATGCGTCGCCCGTAGACCAACCAAGAACTGTGTGTGCGTCCTGGTTGCGTACACCGAAGACTCGAAGGAAGGTTGATCATGCTCAGAAGGATCGCTCTTTCCGTTGCGGCTCTTGGGCTTCTGGCTGCAAGCGCGACTCCTGCGGCTTCGGCGACCGAGCCAGGGACTGCCTCCCTCAATGTCAGTCGGGTCAAACAGAGCTTCTCGAACACCATTTGGGGAACCTATGACGGTCATACCGGGTGCGTGCAGACCTTCCCCGGTGGGCAACCCATGAACGGCACTTTTCTGTGTGGGTCGCGGTATCTCGTCATTAACTGGACGGACGATCGGTGGGAGATATTCGGACTGGGAATGGACCATGCAGTTTGGAACTCCTGGCAGACAACTCCGGGCGGTTCTTGGGCTCCGTGGGGGAGCCTCGGAGGTCACGACCTTAAGAGCGGCGTGTGGCTGACTTCAGCAGAGCCAACAATCGAGGCACTTGGCGGTGATAACCGTTGGTGGTGCCGCCAATTCAACGGCGCGGACTGGGGTGGCTGGTACGACTGCACCTCATAGGCGGCCTTAAAACAAAGAAAGCGGGCCCTCGCCTTCTCGGCGAGGGCCCGTCTGGTTCAAGGGGTCTAGCTGGCGGGCCAGTCCACAGCAACCTTGAGGATGCCCTTCGTGGGCGTGTTCTCGTCGAAGGTATGGTCCGGCTTTGCAGTGTCTAGTCCTGGGTATCGCACGATCTTCCCGCCGTACTGGTGGAGGTTATCCACGTAGTCGGCGCGGTAGCGCTCGCTGGGACCCGAACGGAAACCAGTGAACTGCGATGCGTACGTGGCGAAGTCGGAGTGTCCGGCCACGATATCGACTCCGGCCGGCATGGCGGTGGTGGACAGGGTTGTGAGTGAGGAGCGTCGAGTCCCAAATCTCAGGAACAAAGGAATGGGTAGCTGGATTCTGGTAGGCCTGGGCCATGTGGCCTCCTGGGTGTTATCGGTTTCGGGTGTCAAGGGGAATCGGTGCACTATTGAAAGCGCGGGCTCCGGACTCTCATCAAAGGTCATCTCAATGTCGCTCATGGCGACACCTCCTAATCAAATTAGTTAGATAAGAATGAGAGGTACTGGAGAGGCCGGGAGTACAAGACCAAGACCGAGGCGGAGAAGGCACTCCGCCAGTGGCGCACCGACCACGATGCGGGCGGGCAAGGTGGCTGTCCGCTCTGACATGACGCTCGGAGACTGGTTGGACAAGTGGCTGAGCACCCACCGGAAGGAGGGGGCCACCGTCGCCGGGTACGAGACGAAGATCCGGTTGCACATCAAGCCGCACATCGGTGCAGTGAAGCTGAACGAGGTCACTGACGACACCTTGGACGACCTGTACCGGCTGTTGGAGACGTCACCCTGTCCGACGAACGCCGGGAAGCCCCTCGGTAAGAAGTCCGTCCGGCACGTCCACAACAGCCCGTCGAACCCGGCCAAGACCGCCAACCCTCCGACGCAGCGGGAGATCAGGGGCCAGGAACAGAAGTACCCGACCCTGGACGACCCCGAGACGGCCACGTTCCTGGTAGCGGTGTGGGAGCTGTGCGGGAACACAAAGTGTGGTCCGTCCCACCACTGCCTCCGGGATGCGGCGCTCTGGACGTTCATCGCGGTGACCGGCTGCCGTCGCAGCGAGGCCCTGGGCCTGAGTTGGAGGGACGTGCATTGGGACAGTGGAGCCATTGACCTGCAATGGGTCGTGGCGGAGGAGGGCAACACCTTCCGTCACCGCCCGTTGACCAAGGGCGGGGACGACGCGGCCACCATCTATGTGGACCAGACCGTCATGAGCGTGCTCAAGCGACAGAGGGAACGGCAGCAGGAGGAAAGGGCCGGTCTTGGTCCGGTCCGACCTGGAATGATCACGACCTCGTGTTCGCCCGTGACGGCTTCAAGCTGTTCAAGGCCGGACGCGCCGGGGGCCCGCAGGACCCGGAGAAGGTCTCTGCCCGGTGGCGCACGCTCCGTAACCGTCTGGGCCTGCCGGAGGACTTCCGGGTTCACGACCTGCGGCACTCGCACGTCACCAACGCTTTGGAGGCGGGGGAGAACCCGGTGGAGGTGTCGGCGAATGTTCGGCACCACTCGCCGGGCTACACGATGGCCCGGTACGGACACAGTCGGAAGGATGGGGCCAGGAAGCTGGCTGCGAGCAATGCCAGCAGGGTTGGCCTGTCTGCCCTGGTCTGATCAGGGATTCTCTGGGCCGTTGGTCACGTGGTTGGTCACGCCACTGCCTGGAAAAGCAAAAAACCCCTGATAAACAGGGGTCTTAGCTGGTGTCCGAGGGGGGACTTGAACCCCCACGCCCGATAAAGGGCACTAGCACCTCAAGCTAGCGCGTCTGCCATTCCGCCACCCGGACCGGGTGTTGTCTCTTCGGCCTCGTCGGCCGCGCTGACAGATGTAACTGTAGCAAAGATCGGCTTGCGCTCCCAAAACGGTCGTGGACGGGTGAGCGAGGGGCGGTGACCGGGGCAAGGGGTGCTCTGTGGCGGGGGTGTGACCAGCGGGTTTCGCGTCGTTTCCCGGGCGCCCGCGGGGTGGATACGGGTGGGGGCCTGGGGGAGGATGGGCGGACGTGCTCGTACGGCCCGGGTGCAGGTCCCGGGGCTGGCGCACTGGTGCGTCGGTGCGGGCCAGAGACGAGGAGTGACCGTGAGCGAGCGGAGCGAGTCGACGGCGGGGCGGGCGGCGGCGCCGAAGGTGACGGCCGAGTCGGAGGTCGCCGAGATCTGTCGCGATCTGATCAGGATCGACACCAGCAACTACGGCGACGGCTCGGGGCCGGGCGAGCGCAAGGCCGCCGAGTACGTGGCGGAGCAGCTCGCGGAGTTCGGTATCGAGCCGCAGATCTTCGAGTCCGCCAAGGGGCGGGCCTCGACCGTCGTGCGGATCGAGGGCGAGGACCGTTCGCGCCCGGGCCTGCTGATCCACGGGCACACCGACGTGGTGCCGGCCAACGCGGCGGACTGGACGTACGACCCGTTCTCCGGCGAGATCGCGGACGGATGCGTCTGGGGGCGCGGCGCGGTCGACATGAAGGACATGGACGCGATGACGCTGGCCGTCGTGCGCGACCGGCTGCGGACCGGGCGCAAGCCCCCGCGGGACCTGGTGCTGGCCTTCGTGGCCGACGAGGAGGCGGGCGGCACGTTCGGCGCCCGGTACCTGGTGGACAAGCACCCGGACCTCTTCGAGGGGGTGACCGAGGGCATCGGCGAGGTCGGCGGCTTCTCGTTCACCGTCAACGACCAGGTCCGGCTCTACCTGGTGGAGACGGCCGAGAAGGGCATGCACTGGATGCGGCTCACGGTCGAGGGCCGGGCCGGGCACGGGTCGATGGAGAACGACGACAACGCCATCACCGAGCTGTGCGAGGCGGTGGCCCGGCTCGGGCGGCACACCTTCCCGCTGCGGATCACCAAGACCGTCCGCGCCTTCCTGGACGAGCTGTCGGACGCGCTCGGCGTGCGGCTCGACCCGGAGAACATGGACGAGACGCTGCGGGTGCTGGGCGGCATCGCCAAGATGATCGGCACCACGCTGCGCAACACCGCCCAGCCGACGATGCTCGGTGCCGGCTACAAGGTGAACGTGATCCCCGGGCAGGCGACCGCGCACGTGGACGGGCGCTTCCTGCCCGGCTACGAGGAGGAGTTCCTGGCCGAGCTGGACAGCGTGCTCGGCCCGCGCGTGAAGCGCGAGAGCATCCACTCCGACAAGGCGATCGAGACCAGCTTCGACGGCGCGCTGGTCGAGGCGATGCAGAGCGCGCTGCAGGCGGAGGACCCGATCGCGCGGGCCGTGCCGTACTGCCTCTCCGGCGGGACGGACGCCAAGTCGTTCCAGGACCTCGGCATCCGCTGCTTCGGCTTCGCGCCGCTGCAGCTGCCGCCGGAGCTGGACTTCGCGGGGATGTTCCACGGTGTGGACGAGCGGGTGCCGGTGGACGGCCTCAAGTTCGGCGTGCGGGTGCTGGACCGCTTCATCGACGCCTGCTGACCGACCGTCCCGAAGGCGGGACCGCGGCCCGCTCCCGGGGTACCGGGCGCGGGCCGTCCGCATTGTCCGAGCTAATGATTTGGGACCGTGAAATGGAGATCGAGAGAAACGATTCTGCAAGCGCCTGCGGATCGACTGTCTGTACGAGTCGTCACCGTTGCGGGTGAATGGAGAAAAGGCTCCGTACCCCGTTTGCCACACCGTCGTTCACTCCTATGCAGCCCGCCGAACGGGTTGCGTTGTCCATACAGGAGGAATGATGAAGGTCAAGAAGATCGCCGCCGTTGCCGCTGTCACCGGTGGCCTGGTGATGGCCGTCGCCGGTACCGCGTCCGCCCACGGCGGCGCCGCCGCCAACGGTGTGGCCGCCGGCTCCCCCGGCGTGGTCGCGGGCAACCAGATCCAGATTCCCGTGCACATCCCGGTGAACCTCTGCGGCAACACCGTCAGCGTGATCGGCGTGCTGAACCCGGCGTTCGGCAACCACTGCGCCAACTTCTGAGCCGCGCCGCTCGCTGAGCGCACGATGACCGTGTGATCGGTCGACGGGTCGACCGGCCGGTGAGTCACCGGCCGACAGGTCGACGGGCCGCTCATCGGATCGACTCACTTGGCCCCCGGGCGGCGGACGCGCCGCACCGGGGGCGCTTGTCTGTCCGGCGCCGGGTCGGAGGGGCGGCGGTCGGTCGGCGCGGTGTGTTTCCGGGGCCTTCCGGGGCCGCTCCGGAGTATCACTCGATCGGGTGAAGCGGGTTTGTTCGGCTCAACCTCGCCGCTTGCGCCTCGTTGTCCCCTGTGCACTCGAAGACCTTGCTCGTTATTCGGAAAGTCCGACTTTCGGTAGGTCATCACGTCGTCTCGATATGTCAGGGGAAAATATGAGGAATGTAGCCAAGAAGGGGCTCCTCACGGCCGTGGCCACCGGCAGTGTCCTGGCCTCGACCGCCGGCTACGCCTACGCGGGCGCCGAGGCGCAGGGTGGCGCCGTCGGTTCCCCGGGCGTGGCTTCCGGGAACTCGGTGCAGGTGCCGGTCGAGGTGCCGATCAACGCCTGCGGGAACACCGTCGATGTGATCGGCGTCCTGAACCCCGCGTACGGCAACCACTGCGCCAACATCAGCGGGCACCCCGGCGGCAGCGGGCAGGGCGCTTCGGGGGCCGCCGCCTCCGGCCAGGCGGCCGGGTCGCCCGGCGTGGTCTCCGGGAACAGTGTCCAGGCGCCCGTGCACATCCCGGTCAACGCCTGCGGCAACTCGGTCGACGTGGTCGGCGCCGGCAACCCGGCCTTCGGGAACGCCTGCGGCAACGAGGGCTCGGCGGTGGCCGCGCCGCCCGCCCACCAGGACGAGGACTGCCCCGAGGAGCACGGCTCGCACAACCCGCCGCCGCCCGGCACCGGCCAGCCCTCCACACCGCCGTCGCAGCACCCGAGCAGTGGTGGGACCACGCCGGGCAACCCCCGGACGGGCGCCCCGACCGCCACCACCCCGGCCGCGACGCCCGGCACGAGCGTGCCCACGCCCGCGAGGACCACCGCGGCCGGCGGCGGTCAGAGCGGTCAGGCGGTGCCGGCATCGGCCCGCACCGCGGCCGCGGAGGCGGCCGGGGGCGGCCAGCTGGCCTCGACCGGCGCGGGCGGCACCGAGCTGCTCGGCGCCGCCGGCCTCGCGCTGCTGCTCGGTGGCGGCGTGCTCTACCGCCGTGCCCGCGCCGGCGCGCGCTGAGCGGAGGCCGCGCGCTGGGCGGAGGCCTCGCGCTCGGCGAGGCAGTCGCGCTCCGGGTAGCGGTTCGTCCGCCGGAGGCGGCGGGGCCTGAGCCGGTACCCGGGCTGCCGCGGCGACCTGGGCGGGGCCCGGCGCGGTCGCCGCGGGTGGCGAACGCCGTGCGGGCCCGGCAGTGAACGCCGGTGCCCGCGGCCGTCGGTCGGACCGGCGGCCGCGGGCACCGGTGGCCGCGTCGCGTGGACGGGCGGAACCCGTGACGACCCCCCCGTACCGGCGCGGCACACCTGGCCGTGCGGGGATCCGGGGCGAGCCCGGTGCACGGCCCGACGGGAGAGGGGCCGGGGCACGCGGGCGATCAGCGGGTGGGCGCCGTCACCAGCTCCGGACCTGCCGGATGATCCGCCGCCGCAGCAGCACCGTTCGGCTGCCGTCGGGGAACAGTCGCAGTCTGTCCAGCTCCCAATGCCCGTATTCGGCATGCTCGGTGAGCAGCTGGCGCGCCGCGTTGCGGGAGGTCCCGCGTGGCATGCGCAACGACTGGTACTCGTACTCCGGCTGCCGGACCGGCTTCGCTGAGGTCAAAACGCTCCTCCTGAGGGACACCTGCGGGCAAGCCTACGGCCTGCCTCCGCCAACGGGCCCGGGTATTTTCGGCCGCCCTCCCGGCAGGCCCGCCACCCGCGCTCCTGACAGTGCATCAGTTCCGTTCCTGTTGTGGACGGGATACCCCGATCGGGGCTCGCGGATGCGGCACCCGGACGGCCCAGCAGTGCCGGGTCCGTGCGCTCCGCGCGGGCGTGCGCGGGTACAGAACCACGCGGATCGGACATCAGGGCGGAAGTTGCGGTGAAATCGCGGGTGTAGGTGACAACCGCTGTGCGTACCGACACCGCGGGGAGATAGCGTCTGCACCATGTCTGATGCCGCGCAGCCCACCATTGCCGAGGTACGCGCCGCCGCCGAGGCGGTCAAGGCCGCCATCGACCGTCATCTCGAAGCGGTGTCAAGCCACAGCGCAGCGGACGATCCCGCTGTGTTCACCGCCTACGAGCAGCTCGCGACGGCGGCCATCGCGTACGACCAACTCCTCTACGAGGTCTACGACGAGGTCACCCCGTTCGAGGTCCCCGGGGACGAGGGGCCGGGCGGGTACCACGGCCCCGAGCAGCCCGAGGCGATCAGCGTGCTGATCCGCCGCGACTACCACGTGGTCGACCCGAAGCGGCTGCGCGCCCAGGCCGAGCGGCTGGACGACTCGCTGACCCCAGGCGGCGGCGGGACGGGCGAGGTGAACGCCGCGATCGGCGTGCTGTTCGGTGAGTACGAGCCGGACGAGATCGCCGCCCGGAGCGAGGAGTTCGGCCTGGAGGAGGGTGACTCCACGCTCTGGGTCGCCGCCGCCGAGCCGACCGAGCCGGGGGAGTGGCTGCCGGAGCCGTTCGAGCACGCGGACCCGCAGCTGCTGATCTGCCGGTTCGACGTCAGTGAGGTCTACGACGACGAGGACCCCGACGACTGACCCCGGTCCGCCCCGCCCCGCCGCCCGTCACCTGCCCCGGGCGGCGGGGCGGGCGGCCGCCAGGGCCGGACGGCAGGGTGGGCCACCGCGCCGGGCCCGGCCGGGTGCTCAGTGGCCGGTGGCCGCGCCGAGCTGCGCCAGCAGGGTCCGGTTGTCCTCGATGTGCCAGTCCTCGGTGATCCGCGACGTGCCGACGTGCTGGATGTCGATCGCGTCGAACTCGACGCGCCGGCCCTCGCCCCGCCGGCCCTCGCCCCGCCGGCCGTCGAAGACACCGGTGAAGTGGCCGCGGAAGACCAGCCGGGCGGTGATCCGGTCGCCCGTGACCAGCAGGTCCGACAGCTCACAGGTCAGGTCCGGCACCGCGGCGCGGAACGCACGCGAGGCGAACGCGGGGCCGGCGGGGCCCTGGGGGCGGCCCTCCGGAAGCGTGTTGTCCCGGAAGTCCGGCGCGACGGCGGCGTCCGGGTAGCGCTGCTCACCGGTGTTCCAGAAGGTGTAGAGCTGTTGCGCCAGCCGGACCTCCAGGGCCGCCCGGCGGGTGCCGAGCGAGCCGTCGACGGTCAGCGCGCGGGGTTGGACGAGATCGGGCGAGCGGTCGACCAGCCGCCGGGCCCGCTCGGTGGCGGGTCGGTCCGCTTCGTGGGCGGAGGCGGCGGTCGCGGCGGAGACCACCGCCGCGGTGACGAGCAGGCCGGCGAGGCCGAGTGCGGTGCCGGTGCGGAAACGCTGCTGCGAGCGCATGATTTCGGACGTTTCCTTTCGGGTGCGGGTGCGGGTGCGGGTGCGGGGCCGGTACACCGGTACCGGGTACGGGTACCGGATACGGCCGCACGACCCGGGGCGGGGCGGGGACGGGAGCCGCGGGGGGGGGGGGGGGGGGGGGGGGGGGGCGGGGGGGGGGGCCCCCCCCGCGCCGGCCCCCCCCGCCCCCCGCGGCCGGGGGGGCCAGCGGCGAGGGCCGGTAGGCGAAAAACCGCGCACCGACCACCGGCCCGCCCAG
>NZ_JBIVVS010000006.1:147561-294914 GCF_044768625.1 Kitasatospora sp. NPDC091207 | reverse complement strand
CGCCCCCCCCCCGCCCCCGGCCCCCCCCCCCCCCCCCCCCCCCCGCGCGCCGCCCCCCCCCCCCCCCCCCCCCGCCGCGCGGGCGGAGCGCGCCGCCGTCGACGGCCCACTCGGCGCCCGTGACCTGGCGGGCGAGCGGCGAGGCCAGGTAGGCGATCACGCGGGCAACGTCCTCGGGCAGGCCGAGCCGTGCGCTCGGCAGGCGTCGGACCTCCCGCACGAAGTGCTCGACGGCCGCCTCCACCGGCAGGCCGAAGCTGTCGGCGAGCTGCTCGGCGAAGCCGCCGGGCGCGTCCCAGAGCCGAGTCGGGGTGGGGCCCGGCGACACCACGTTGGAGCGGACCCCGCGCGCGCCGAACTCCGCGGCGAGCGACTTGGAGAGCGAGAGCAGGGCGGTCTTGGCGGCGGCGTAGTCCACCAGCGGGCTGTCCGGCAGCCGGGCCGCCTCACTGGCGACGTGCACCAGCGCGCCGCCCTCGCGCAGCAGTGCGGGCAGCGCGGCACGGCTCATCCGCACCGCGGCGTGGAAGTTGAGGTCGAAGGTGGCCAGCCACTGCTCGTCGGTGACCTCCAGGAAGCCGGTCCGGGCGTCCAGTCCGCCGACGTTGTTGACCAGCGCGTCCAGCCGTCCGTACCGGGCCAGCACCCGCTCGACGACCCGGTCGGCCGCGCCGGGCTCCGTGACATCGGCGGCGAGCGCCTCGACCCGGTCCCCGAGCGCCGCCACCCCCTCGGGCGACCGGGACACCCCGACCACCGTGGCGCCCTCGGCGGCGAGCAGTCGGACGGTGGCGGCGCCGATCCCGGCGGAGGCGCCGGTGACGACGACCACCGTGTCAGTCAGCTGAAGGTCCATGGGCAGTACTCCTCGGTCGGGTGGGGAACTGCCTCCACCCTCCGCCGAGCTGGGAGTATGCGTCCAAGGCTTGATTTCTACCGGAGCCATGAGCTGTGTCTATGGGCACGGCCTGGCGGGCCCCCGCGAGGTGCCCGGCGCGGCCGGGAGCGCGAGTGGGACGCCCCCCGAAGTCCGCCCGACCACGGTCCGCCCGCGGCCCGCCGCCGGCCCGGACCGGACGTGTCGGACGGCCCGGACGGACGGCGCGCAGTGGCGGTCCGGTCACCGGCGCGCGCCGGTGACCGGACCGCCGCCGGTGACCGGCCCCGGGCTTCAGTACGCCTGGGCGGCGTTCTCGGCGAGGATCGCCCGCAGCCGGGTGGTGCGGGGCGGGGCCGGGCGCTCGGCGACGGCCTGGGCGAGGGCCGGGCCGGCCGCGTGCACCACGGACAGGTGCCGCTCGCCGCGGCCGAACGCGGTGTAGACCCACTGGCGGGTGAGGGCCGCGCCCGCGTCCTCGGGGAGGACGACGACCGCGCCCGGCCAGCGGCGGCCGACCGCCTGGTGGACGGTCAGGGCCCAGCCGTGCCGCAGCCGGCCGGCCTCGGCCGGCGGGACGCTGCGGCGCGAGCCGTCCGGGTACTCCAGGTGCAGGCCGGTGGCGTCACCGTCGAGCACCCGGGCGGGGCGGACCACGCCGGGGGCGGGGGAGTCCACCACCCGGTCGCCCGGGTCGAAGCCGCCGAAGCGGCCCGGACCGGGGTTGAGACGGGCCTTCGCGGCGGCGTTCAGCGCCCGGGTGCCGGCGCCGCCACCGTGGCCGGGCGTCAGCAGCACCACCTGCTCGGCGGGGATGCCGAGCGCGCGCGGGATGGAGTCGGTGAGCAACTGGATGGCGCGGTGGACGGCCTCGCCGCCGTCCTTGGCGGCCAGGATGACCACCTCCTTGTCCGGCGCCTCCACCGGCTGGAGTTCGCCGATGCCGATGCCGGAGACCAGTTCGCCGATCGGGCCGAAGTCCGGGGTGCGGGAGGCCACGGCGGGGCAGACCTTGGCGGTCAGCAGGTCGGCGAAGAAGCGGCCCGGGCCGGCCGACCAGAGCTGGCCCGGGTCGCCGCTCAGGACCAGCCGGGTGCCGTCGGCGAGCGACTCCAGCAGGGTGGCGGCCAGCTCGACGTCCAGCAGCGGGGCGTCCAGCACGACGAGGACGTCGAGGGCGAGGGTGCCGTCGGAGGAGCGGCCGGGGCCGGCCGTTCCGGACAGCAGCTCGGCCAGGGTGACGCCGGACACCGGGCCGTCGGCGATCGCGGTGAGGCTGTCCCGGCCCTGCTCGGTCCAGGTGGCGGCCCAGGCGCGCAGGCCGAGGCCGGCGGCGGCACGGACCAGGGCGACCGGCTCGGCACGGGCGGCCTCGCCACCGGTGTGGGTGACCAGGGCGCTCTCCGCGGCGGCCCGGATCAGAGCGGTCGCCGAGGAGGACGGTGCCGCGACGGCGGCCGCCTCCCAGGCGGCCGGGCCGGGGGCGGCGGGCGCGTCCATGGCATCCGGGCCGGCGGCGGATTCCGCGCCCGCGTCCTCGGCGGGCCGGTCCTCGGTTGCGAGGGCGCCGTCGTCGTCGCCCTCGGGCTCGTCCTCGCCGCCGTCCACGTCCACCCCGTCCACCCCGGGCACGAAGGTGGACATCAGGCGGACCAGTCCGTCGGCCAGGCTCTCCTCCGCCAGCGCCAGTCGCTCCAGCGCGAGCACGGTGCGGGTCGGCGGCTCGTCGTCCTCGTCGCCGCCCGCGCTGTGCGCCTCGGCGCCGGTCAGCTCCTCCTGGAAGGGCATCGCCCGGCCGTCGACCACGGCCGACTGCAGCGCGGCGGCCGGGTCCGGCAGGCCGAGGCGGTCGAGCCCGGCCGTCACCTCGCCGATCTCCACGGCGGAGTGGCCGCGCAGGGCGGCCTGCTCCAGCAGCCACGGCACCAGTGCCTGGGCCCGGCGCGGGTCGGCCGGGCCGGCGGCGGGGCCGAGCAGGCCGCGGGCGAACCCGTCCGCGTGCTCGGGGCGGACACCGGGCAGGGTCAGCACGGCCCACGGGTCGGCCCGCAGTTCCTCGGCGGCGCCGTCGCCGAACGCGGCCACGGCGGCGGGCGCGAGGTCGGTGGGCGCGCCGCCCGCGGCCAGCACCTCGGCGGTGCTCCGCAGGGCCTGCGCGCGCTGCTCGTCCGTCTCGGCCCGGAGCGGGGCGGGGCGGGTGGCGGCGGGCGCCTCGGCCGGACCGGGCGCACCCGCCGTACCGGCCTCGCCGGCCGGGGCCTGCGGATCGGCCGGGACGCGCGGGGTGCTCCCGGCGGCCGGAGCGGCTGCCGGGCGGCTCGACTGCTGCCCGACGACCCGGATCGCCTCCGCCAGCGCCGCGACGGTGGCCGCCTTGTCGGGGCCGTCCGTACCCGGGGTCGCCGAGGTCTCCTCCGGAGCGCCGTTCTCCGTGTCACTCATCGTTCGCTCCAAGAAAGGTCACTCCACTGCTGGGGCGCCGTCCGCGCCGTGCCGGTGCGGCGGCCGGGCGTGGCCGCCACCGCGGGCACGAGCGGTCGGCATGGTCGGGGCCGGACGGGTCAGGCCGGATCGGTCATGTCGTCATCCGTCATCAGCCGTCACCCGTCCACCATCAGCGTTCGGTCATCGTCATCGGTCGTCGAGATCCGGCTTCACCGGGCGGCGGGGCGAGCCCTAGAGCTCGCTCCACCCCTGGTCCGGATAGCGATGGACCGGCGACGAGATGTCGTCGAGCGCACCGCGGATCTCACCCGGAAGCGTAAGCGCCTCCACTGACAGTGCCGACTGCAGCTGTGCCACCGTCCGCGCCCCGACCAGCGCGCTCGCCACGCCCGGCCGGTCCCGCACCCAGGCCAGTGCCACCGCGAGCGGGCTGCTGGCCAGCCCGTCGGCGGCGGTGGCGACCGCGTCCACGATCCGCCGCGAGCGTTCCCCGAGGTACGGCTGGACGAAGCCGGACAGGTACGGCGACGCGCCGCGCGAATCCTGCGGGACACCGTGCCGGTACTTGCCGGTGAGCACGCCGCGGCCGAGCGGCGAGGAGGCGAGCAGCCCGACACCCGCCTCCTCGGCGGCGGGCAGCACCTCCCGTTCGAGGCCGCGTTGGAGCAGCGAGTACTCCAGCTGCGCGCCGGCCAGCGGTACCCGGCCGTGGTGGGCGCGCTGCCAGGTGGCGGCCCGGGCGAGCTGCCAGCCGCTGTAGTCGCAGACCCCGACGTAGCGGGCGCGGCCGGAGGCGACGGCGATGTCCAGGGCGTTGAGGGTCTCCTCGACCGGGGTCGCCGGGTCGAAGGCGTGCACCTGCCAGAGGTCGACGTGGTCGGTGCCGAGCCGGCGCAGCGAGGCGTCGAGGGCGGCGAGCAGGTGGCCGCGCGAGCCGTCGAAGCGGCGGGCGGAGTCGGGGACGCTGCCCGCCTTGGTGGCGATGACCAGGTCGGCGCGGGGGATCAGGTTGTCGGTCAGCCGGGAGAGCAGGTACTCGGCGCCGCCGTCGCCGTAGACATCGGCGGTGTCGACGAGGTTGCCGCCCGCGTCGACGAACGCCTTGAGCTGCTCGGCGGCCTCGTGCTCGTCGGTGTCGCGGCCCCAGGTCATGGTTCCGAGACCGAGCCGGGAGACCTGCAGCCCGGTACGGCCGAGGTGACGTTTTTCCATCGGACGGGCCCTCCACTGGCCGACAACACCGCTGACACCGACAACACCGCTGGCACCGCCGGCACGCGGACGTGCGGGCACCACGGAAACCGCTCGTACCTCCGCCGACACCGACTGATACCGCCGACACCGCCGACACCGCCGACACCGCCGACACCGCCGACACCGCCGACACCGACCGCGCGACCCGGGCCGTTCACCCCGCCCGTGTGGCCCGCGCCGCCCGCGTCGGCGGTACGCCGGAACCCGGCGGTCTCGGCGGGCCCGGCAAACGCGCAGGTGGGGAGAGGCGTCCCCACGTCGGCTGAGCGTAGCGGCCGGTGCCCGGGCAGGAGTGCAGACCCGCAGAACGATCACCACCCGACCGGCCGGTCCGGATGTGACCCGGCTCACAGCTACCGGCCAGTAGCATGGCCGCCGGACGTGCGGTTACCCTCACGGACAAACCGACTGGAAGGCAGGGCAGATGCGACTCGGTATCAACCTCGGCTACTGGGGACTCGGCATGGACGCCGACAACACCGCCGTCGCCCAGGAGGCGGACCGGCTCGGCTACTCGGTCTGCTGGGCCGCCGAGGCCTACGGCTCGGACGCGGCCACCGTGCTGTCCTACGTCGCCGCCAAGACCGAGCGGATCGACGTCGGCTCGGCCATCTTCCAGATCCCGGCCCGCACCCCGGCGATGACCGCGATGACGGCGGCCACCCTGGACACCCTCTCGGGCGGGCGCTTCCGGCTCGGTCTCGGTGTCTCCGGCCCGCAGGTCTCCGAGGGCTGGTACGGCGTGAAGTTCGACAAGCCGCTGGCCCGCACCCGCGAGTACGTGGAGATCATCCGCAAGGCGATGTCCCGTGAGCGGCTGGTCCACGAAGGGGTGAACTGGACGCTGCCGCTGCCCGGCGGTCCGGGCAAGCCGATCAAGCTCACCGTGCACCCGGTGCGCGAGCACATCCCGCTGTACATCGCCGCGATCGGGCCGAAGAACCTGGAGCAGACCGGCGAGATCGCCGACGGCTGGCTCGGCATCTTCTTCTCGCCCGAGCACGCCGCGCTCTCCCTCGACCCGCTGCGGGCCGGCCGGGCCAAGGCCGGGCAGACCCTGGCGGAGGGCTTCGACCTCTGCCCGACCGTCACCATCGCGGTCGGCGACGACATCAAGGCCGGGGTCGACTCCCAGCGCTCCTACGCCGCGCTCTACATCGGCGGCATGGGCAGCAGGGAGAAGAACTTCTACAACCAGCTCGCCCGGCGGATGGGCTACGAGCAGGCGGCCGACGAGATCCAGGAGAAGTACCTGGCCAGGGACTACGAGGGTGCCGCGGCGGCGGTGCCGCACGACCTGATCGACGCCACCTCGCTGGTCGGCGACACCGCCCGGATCGCGGACCGGATGCAGGCCTACGCCGACGCGGGCGTCACCACGCTCACCCTGGCCCCGGCCGGATTCACCCTGGAGGAGCGGATCCGCGCGCTGCGCACCGGTGTCGAGGCGCTGGAGCGTGCCGGTCTGGCGTGACCCGGGGAGGATCGCGGGCCGTCCGGCCGGCGCCGGGGTGCGGGCCGGCCGGGCCCGCACCCGGCCGGCCCGGGTCTACAGCCAGTCGTGCCGCTTGAACACCCGGTGCAGCACCACGCAGACCGCCACCATGAGGGTCAGCGCCGCCGGGTAGCCCCAGGGCTGGCGCAGTTCGGGCATGTCCTCGAAGTTCATGCCGTACACGCCCGCGATCATGGTGGGCACGGCGGCCAGCGCCGCCCACGCCGAGATCTTCCGCATGTCGTTGTTCTGCTGCACGCTGACCTGCGCCAGGTTGGCGCTCAGGATGTCGGAGAGCAGCCGGTCCATGCCGTCGACCTGGTCGTTGGCCTTGGCGAGGTGGTCGGCGACGTCCCGCAGGTAGGGCAGCGCCTCGGGGCGGACGAACGGCACGCCGCCGCGCTCCAGCCGCAGCATCGGGTCCAGCAGCGGGCCGGTGGCCCGGCGGACGGTCACCAGCTGGCGCTTGTAGCCGTAGATCCGGCCGGCGGTGTCGCGGCCGACCCGGGTGGGGGCGAACACGTCGGCCTCCAGTTCGTCGAGGTCGGCCTGGAGCCCGACGGCCACGTCGACGTACCCGTCCACCACCGTGTCGCAGACCGAGTGCAGGACGGCACTCGGCCCGTACCTCAGCAGTTCCGGCTGCCGTTCCAGGTCCGCCCGGAGGCCGCCGAGCGGGCTGTCGGTGCCGTGCCGGACCGTCATCACGAAGTCCTCGCCGACGAAGACCATCACCTCGCCGCTGGTCACCGCGTGCCCGCCGGGGTGGTAGCCGAGCGTCTTGAGCGCGACGAACAGCGAGCCCTGGTAGGCCTCCACCTTCGGGCGCTGATGGGCGCTGACGGCATCCTCGACGGCCAGCGGGTGCAGTGAGAACTCCGCGCTGACCTGGTCGAGTTCCTCGACGGTCGGCTCGAAGAGGCCTATCCAGACGAAGCTGCCCTTGCCGGCCGCCCGCGCGGCGGCGAGGGCGCCGGTGTGGTCCTCGGGGCCCTCGATCCGGCGGCCGTCGCGGTAGCTGGCGCAATGGACGATCATGCGGGCCATTGTGGCCCCTCGGTGACCGGGCCGACGGCACAACGGCACCACGCGGGCGTCGACCGGGAGCCGGGACGACGGCCGGGGGAACGGGCGCGACGGCGGGCAGGACACCGGAAGCGGCGGCGAGGGCCCACGGCTCCGCCGGGAGGCCTTACGCTGAGCCCCATGCCCACCCTGCTGCTCGTCCGCCACGGCCGATCCACCGCGAACACCGCCGGAATCCTGGCCGGTTGGACACCCGGCGTGGATCTCGACGACACCGGGCGCGAGCAGGCCGCCGCGCTGGCCGGCCGGCTCGCCGGCGTCCCGCTGGCGCAGGTCGTCAGCAGCCCGCTGGAGCGCTGCCGGCAGACCGTGGAGCCGCTGCTCGCCGTCCGTCCGGAACTCGCGGCACCCGCCGAGGACGAGCGCCTCGGGGAGTGCCACTACGGCGAGTGGACCGGCCGCCCGCTGGCCGAACTGGCCAAGGAGCCGCTGTGGCGCACCGTCCAGGACCACGCGGCGGCGGCCGCCTTCCCCGGCGGTGAGTCCCTGCGCGAGCTGAGCCACCGCACGGTGAACGCCGTCCGCGAGTGGAACGCGAAGATCGCGGCCGAGCACGGGGAGGACGCGGTCTGGGTCGCGTGTTCGCACGGTGACGTGATCAAGGCGGTGGTGGCCGACGCGCTCGGCCTGCACCTCGACCACTTCCAGCGGATCAGCGTCGAGCCCTGCTCGGTCACCGCGATCCGCTACACCCCGCAGCGGCCCTTCGTGCTGAGAATGGGCGACACCGGCGACCTCTCCTCGCTCGCGCCGAGGCCGAGCGGCGGCCACGGCGGCCAGGGCGGGGACGCGACCCCGGCCGGGGACGCGGTGGTCGGCGGTACGGCCTGACCGACCGCGCCGGTGGCGGTCCGACCGCACCGACGACGCCCCGGCCGCGCCGGTGGCGGCCGCGCGGGGCGGGTCGGGCGGGCCCCGACCGCCAGGGACGGCCGCACCCCGCCGCAGGCCGGGCCGCCGGGTCACCGGCCCCCTCGTCACCGGCTCGGCTCCCCGGGCCGGGCCCGGAGGTCGTAGGGTGACTAGCGAGCCTGCCGGGCCCCGGCCACCGGTGCCCGGACGGCCGGCGCGCCCGGACGGTCCGGCGGTCCGAGCGCCCGTACCCGTAGGACAGGGACGCGACGCACCTCCGCCGGCCGCACGACCCCGCCACACGCACGACCGACACCCACGACACACCCGACATACGACGATCGAAACGATCCGGAGCGAGAGCGTGCCCCGTCAGGTCCACTTCTACGACCAGCCCGAACGGTTCGTCGCCGGCACCGTCGGCCAGCCCGGCGCCCGGGCGTTCTACCTGCAGGCCAGCGCCCGTGGGCGGATCACCAGCGTGCTGCTGGAGAAGACCCAGGTCGCCGCGCTCGCCGAGCGGATCGAGGAGGTCCTCGACGAGGCCCTGCGGCGCAGCGGCGGCGACTCCGCGATCCCCGCCGCAGCCCCGGTGGACCTGCTCGACACCGCGCCGCTGGACCTGCCGCTGGAGCAGGAGTTCCGGGTCGGCACCATGGCCCTGGCCTGGGACAGCGTCGACAGCTGCCTGGTCGTCGAGGCGCAGGCGGTGATCGAGGAGGAAGAGGGCGAGGACGCCGCCGAGACCGTCTTCGAGGACGACGAGAACGGCCCGGACATGCTGCGGGTGCGGCTCTCCGGCGCGATGGCCCGGGTGTTCGCCAAGCGGGCGCTGGACCTCGTCGCGGCCGGTCGCAAGCCCTGCCCGTTCTGCAACCTGCCGCTCGACCCGGAGGGCCACCTGTGCCCGCGCGCGAACGGGTACCGGCGCTGAACACCGGGACCGCTCCGCAGGCGGACCCGGTGGCCGGTGCCGCCCTGGCCGCCGATGTGCCGACCGCGCTGCGCCTGCTGCGCGAGGGCGGGCTGACCGTCCACGGCCGGCTGACCGACGCCTCCAACGCCGCGCTCTACTGCAGCGTCACGCTGGACGGGCCGCAGGGGCTGACCGCGCAGGCCGTCTACAAGCCGGTGGCCGGTGAGTGCCCGCTCTGGGACTTCCCGGACGGCACGCTGGCCGGCCGTGAGGTCGCCGCGTACGAGCTCGCCGCCGCCACCGGCTGGGCGCCGATCCCGCCCACCGTGCTGCGGGACGGCCCGCACGGACCCGGCATGGTGCAGCTCTGGGTGGAGCCGGACCGGGAGGCCGATCCGCTGCTCGCCCTCCAGGACCCGCGCGGGCCCGAGGACGGCTGGCTGCCGATCGTGCGCGCCGAGGTCGGCGACGGGCGGACGGCGCTGCTGGTCCACCCCGACGACGTGCGGCTGCGCCGGCTCGCCGTGGTGGACGCGGTGCTCAACAACGCCGACCGCAAGGGCGGGCACCTGATCGCCGCCGCCGACGGCCGGATCTACGGCATCGACCACGGGGTCACCTTCAACACCGAGGGCAAGCTGCGCACCCTGCTCTGGGGCTGGGCCGGTCAGCCGTTGCCGGCGGAGGCGCTGGAGGTGCTGGGCGGTCTCGCCGAGCAGCTGGACGGCCCGCTCGGCGAGCGGATCGCCCCGCATCTGACCGCCACCGAGCTGACCGCCACCCGGGACAGGGTGACCGAGCTGCTCCGTACCGGCCGCCACCCGCTGCCGTCGCAGGACTGGCCGTCCATCCCCTGGCCGCCCATCTGAGGGTCGCGCCGGGCGGCCCGCCCACCACGACACCCGCGCCCGCGCGCCCGCCCGCGCCGCCCCGCGCCCGCGCGCCGAACCGTCCAGGCCTGCAATGGTCTGGACCGGTGCGGCGGTTCGGCCGCAGACTGCTCCGATGGACGAGCGACGGACCACCCCCCACCTGGACCTGCCGCTGCATCGCTTACAGGTTCCGCTGCCGCATCTGCTCCCGTTCGCGATCGGCAGCTTCGACGCCATCGGCCCGCTCTCCCGCGCGGGCTTCCCCCACCGGCACTCCTTCTTCGAGATCGTCTACGTCACCGGCGGTCGCGGCGCCCACGTCCTGGACCTGGTCCACCGGACGCTGCAGCCGCCGCAGTTGTGTGTGATCGCGCCCGGCCAGGTGCACTACTGGGCCGACGCGGACGAATTGACCGGGCAGGTGGTGCTCTTCAACGAGGACTTCCTGCTCTCCTACCCCGACGACCTCGCCGCGCTCCGCGGCCTGTCCGCGCGGCCCGCCCTGGCGCTGGGTGAACACGCCGGGCCGATCGCCGCGTTGCTGGCCGACATGGAGCAGGAGTACCGGTCCCGGCCGGCCGGCTTCCCGGGTGTGCTGCGGGCCAGCCTGCACATCCTGATCGTCCGCGCGTTGCGGGCCTGCGCCCCCGGTACGGGCGGCGCGCCGCCCGGTCGGGGGAGCGAACTGGCCGCCGCCTTCGCCCGGTTGATCGCGGACCCGGGCGGTCTGCACCACTCGGTGGCCTCCTGCGCCCAGGAGCTGGGCGTCTCGCCCGGCCATCTGCAGACGCTGGTGAAGCAGGCCACCGGCCGCACACCCGGCCGGCTGATCCGCCAGCAGCAGACCTTGGAGGCCAAACGGCTTTTGGCCTCAACGGAATTGACGATCCGTCATGTAGCCCGGGAGGCCGGGTTCGTCGATCCGGCCTACTTCTGCCGCTTCTTCCGGCGGGAGACCGGGATGACGCCGGGGGAGTTCCGGGCCCGGGTCGGAGGAAATCACCACGATCCCCGGATCATGTCCATCGCGGCGACTCCGGGGGCCCCGTAGGTTGACTGCTGGCCACCGGTGGCCGACCCGTGCGAACGGGTGGGCCGTCGGCCCGGTCCTTGTCATGCCCCCACCATGACAAGGGCCGTCCCCCACATCCCCCACACCCACCACCGAAGGAGTCGGCGCATGCCCGCGTCCGAAGAGCCCACCGGGCCGGAGGGCCTGATCGACCGCCGGATCAGCCGCAAGACCGTCCTCAAGGCGGCCGCGGTCCTCGGCACCGCCCCGCTGCTGATCGGCGGCGGCGTCGCCCTGGCCCGCGACCGGGCCGGCACCGGCGAGGCGCCCGGCCTCACCCCCGCCTGCCACGACGGTGACGAACCGACGATCGAGCAGACCGAGGGTCCCTACTTCAAGCCGAACTCCCCGCTGCGGACCTCGCTGATCACCGACAGCACCCCCGGCACCCGGCTCACCGTGAGCGGCTACGTCTTCGGCCGGGCCTGCCTGCCGGTCTCCGGCGTGCTGCTCGACTTCTGGCAGGCCGACGTCAACGGCGCCTACGACAACACCGGCTTCGCCTTCCGCGGCCACCAGTTCACCAACGCCCAGGGCGCGTTCAGCCTCACCACCATCGTGCCGGGCCTGTATCCGGGCCGCACCCGGCACATCCACGTCAAGCTCCAGGCGCCCGGCCGACCGGTGCTCACCACCCAGCTGTACTTCCCCGGCGAGCCGCGCAACAGCACCGACACCATCTACGACGCGCGGCTGCTGATGAACGTCCGCCAGGTCGGCTCGGCGAAGGAGGGCACCTACGACTTCGTCCTGAACGTGCCGCAGACCCCCACCACGCCGCCGACCAGTCCGAACCCCACCACGCCCACCGGCTCGCCCACCACGTCCCCGACCATCCCGCCCGGCGGCACCTGGGCCGCCGGGACGCTCTACAACGCGGGCGACCGCGTCACCTACGCCGGCGCCTCCTACCGCTGCCTCCAGGGGCACACCGCCATCACCGGCTGGGAGCCGCCGAACGTGCCGGCCCTCTGGCAGCGGCTGTAGCGGCTCCAGCCGCGTCCCCCAGGGGGTCGGGCGCCCGGTCGGCGGCAGGGCCGGCCGGGCGCTCATCCCGCCTGCCCACGGACGGAGCGGTACGAGCGGCCGGAGTGGACGGTACGGCGGGCGGAGCACGTCAAGCGCCGGTCACTATCAGTCCGGAAGCGCTCGGGCAACGATGGGAAGCGAATCCAGTCGATCTTGCGCACTGGTTAGGCTTTCAAATGTTCGCGCGGTTAAAGTCATTCCCATGCATGCCTGGCCCGCCTCCGAGGTTCCCGCCCTGCCTGGTCAGGGGCTCCCCCTTCGTATCCACGACACCGCCGCGGGCTGTATCCGGGAGGTCGTCCCGCAGGACGGCACCGCCCGGATCTACGTCTGCGGCATCACGCCCTACGACGCGACCCACATGGGCCACGCCGCCACGTACAACGCCTTCGACCTGGTGCAGCGCGTGTGGCGGGACGCCGGCCACGACGTCCTGTACGTGCAGAACGTCACCGACGTGGACGATCCGCTGCTGGCGCGGGCGGTCGAGACCGGCCAGGACTGGGTGGCCCTCGCCGAGCGCGAGACCGCGCTCTTCCGCGAGGACATGACCGCCCTGCGGCTGATCCCGCCGGCCCACTACATCGGCGCCGTCGAGTCGATCCCGTGGATCGTCCCGCTGGTCCAGAAGCTGCTGGCCAGCGGTGCCGCCTACAAGGTGGACGACGACATCTACTTCTCGGTCGAGTCGGAGCCGCACTTCGGCGAGGTGTCCGGCCTGACCCGGGAGGCGATGCGCCCGGTCTTCGCCGAGCGCGGCGGCGACCCGGACCGTCCCGGCAAGCGCCACCCGCTGGACGCCCTGCTCTGGCTCGCCGCCCGCCCGGGCGAGCCCGCCTGGGACACCGAGCTCGGCCACGGCCGCCCCGGCTGGCACATCGAGTGCGTCGCCATCGCCCTGCAGTTCCTCGGGATGTCCTTCGACATCCAGGGCGGCGGCAGCGACCTCTCCTTCCCGCACCACGAGATGGGCGCCGCACACGCCCAGGTCGCCACCGGGAGCCACCCGTACGCCCAGGCGTACGTCCACGCGGGCATGGTCGGCCTGGACGGCCACAAGATGTCCAAGTCCCGCGGCAACCTGGTCTTCGTCTCGGCGCTGCGCCGCGACGGCGTCGACCCGGCGGCGATCCGCCTCGCCCTGCTCTCGCACCACTACCGCGAGGACTGGGAGTGGACCAAGGCCACCCTGGACGAGGCCGTCGAGCGCCTCGCCCGCTGGCGCGCCGCGGTCTCCCGCCCGGACGGCCCGCCGGCCGAGGCCCTGCTCGCCGAGGTCCGGGAGGCGCTCGCGCACGACCTGGACGCGCCCGCGGCGCTGGCCGCGGTCGACCGCTGGGCGGCCGCCCAGGAGGCCGGGGGCGGCACGGAGATGGGCGCGCCCGGTCTGGTCTCCCGCACGGTGGACGCCCTGCTGGGCGTCGCGCTGTAGGACGGGCCGCACACGTCGAAGGGGCACCGGGACCACTGGTCCCGGCGCCCCTTCGCCACATTCTGGCGCGGGGAGGGTCAGTCCTCCTCGCCGCCGTCCTGGCTCTCCCGCGCGGTGGGCGGCTCGGGCTCGCTCGGCCGCTCCGCCGTGGCATGCCCGGCGACCGGCTTCTCACCGCCCGGTCCGACGTTCTCCCGGCGGCGCAGGTAGCGCTCGAACTCCCGGGCGATCGCGTCGCCCGAGGCCTCCGGCAGCTCGGCGGTGTCCTGCGCCTCCTCCAGCTGCTGGACGTACTCGGCCACCTCGGTGTCCTCGGCCGCCAGCTGGTCCACGCCGAGCTGCCAGGCCCGGGCGTCCTCGCCGAGCTCGCCCGGCGGGATGCGCAGGTCCAGCAGGTCCTCCAGCTTGTTGATCAGCGCCAGCGTGGCCTTCGGGTTCGGCGGCTGCGCGACGTAGTGCGGCACCGCCGCCCAGAGCGTCACGGCCGGGACGCCGGCGTGCGTGCAGGCCTCCTGGAGCACCCCGACGATCCCGGTCGGGCCCTCGTAGCGGCTCTCCTCCAAGTCCAGCCGCTGGGCCAGGTCCGGGTCGGAGGTGACCCCGCTGACCGGGACCGGGCGGCTGTGCGGGGTGTCCCCGAGCAGCGCGCCCAGGATGACCACCAGCTCGATGCCCAGCTCGTGCGCGAAGCCGAGCAGCTCGTTGCAGAACGAGCGCCAGCGCATGCTGGGCTCGATGCCGCGCACCAGGACGATGTCCCGGGTGGTGGGCTCGGTCACCCGGACCACCGAGAGTCGGGTCGTCGGCCAGGTGATCCGGCGGATGCCGCCGTCCAGCCAGACCGTGGGCCGGTTGACCTGGAAGTCGTAGTAGTCCTCGGCGTCCAGGGCGGCGAACACCTTGCCGCCCCAGGTCTCGTCCAGATGCGCCACGGCCGCGGAGGCGGCGTCTCCGGCGTCGTTCCAGCCCTCGAAGGCGCAGACCATCACCGGGTCGATCAACTCGGGAACATCTTCCAATTCGATCACCCAGCGTCTCCCTCCGGTCGGCGGACGGACGGACCACGCCCCGGCTGGCCTGCCGAGGCGCCGACGGGCCGGCTGCCGACTGTCGAACCTCTCGTCACCCATGGAACGCCTCGCTCCATGGTCCCTACCTGCCCAGCCTACGGGCTTTGATGCGCCTCTCGGCGGGGCACCGGGACAGTCTGGGGGAGCGGGGCGCCGGGATCCACCGGTTATCCCCGCGGCGGCGACCGGGCCCGCCCGGAGCGGCGCCCCGGGCAGGCCCGCGGGGTTCCGGGACGGCTACGGGGTGTCCCCGGGGCGCCGCCGCGCCCCGGGGCGGCTCAGCGCGGCCCGGTCGCGGCGGTGACGGCCGGCAGGTAGCCGAGGGACTGCCCGTCGGGCGTGGGGTGGAAGGACTCCCAGAGACGGGGGAGCACGATGCCGGTGATCCACTCCTGTCCCCCGCCGGCACAGACCCCGTGGCCGTCGAACGCCGTCCGGACGTCGGCGAACGCGAACCCGTGCGCGTCGGCCCGGTCGCGGATCAGCTCGTCCAGCTCGTCGGTGAGCGCGTTGAACCGCAGCCGGCGCGCGTCGGTGCCGATCAGACAGGTGGTGCCGGTGCGCAGCAGGTGCGGGTAGCCGGTGACCACCACCCGGGCGGCCGGGGCGGCGGCCCGCACGTCGTCGTAGAGGCCGGAGAGCCGGCCGGGCAGCTCCTCGCGCAGCCGGCGGGCGGACTCGTCCAGGCTCGCGGCGCAGCGGGCCTCGGTGGTCAGCGGCTGGAGGCAGTCGACGGCGGCCCCGGCGAAGCCGAGGTCGTTGCCGCCGACGGTGAGGGTGAGGACGGTGGTGTCCGTGCCGACCCGCGGCAGCTGCGCGCTCCGCACGTCCTCGGTGGTCGCCCCGCCGCACGCGGCGGCGAGGAAGCCGGTGGCGCCGTGGTCGGCGGCCCAGAGCGCCGGGTAGGCGTTGGCGCTGCGGTGGCAGTCACCGGAGGCCGGGTCGTAGGCGCCGGCCGCGACCCCGGCGGCGTAGGAGTCGCCCAGGGCGGCGTAGCGGGGCGGGGTGTCGGCGGGCGCGGCGCCGGCGGGGGCGGCGCAGAACAGGAGGGGTACGGCGGCCAGGGCGGCCAGGAAGGGGTGGCGCTGCACGGCGGTTCTCCGGAGGTCCGGCGGCCGGGCGCGGTCCGCCTCGGCCCATCGGGCACGGATCGTATCGGAGTGGTGACGCACAGTCGCGCCGGTGCCCGCGTGCCGGGGTGGCGCGATGATGGGGGAGGGGCCGGACGGCGGGCGTGAGGAGCCGGGCGGATGGATGGACGGTGGTGGATCGGCGTCGGCGCGGCGGTGGCCGCCGGGGCCGTGGCGGTGGTGCTGGCGGCCGTGGCGGCGGGCCGGCGCCTGCCGGTGGAGCATGTGACCGAGGGTGGTCTGGAGCTGTCCCAGCCACCGGGCGCGGTCTGGGACGTGTTGACCGACATCGACCTGTACCCGGTGTGGCGCCCGGGCCTGTCCCATGTCGAGCGGCTGCCGGCGGGCGCCGGCGGCCGGCCCCGCTGGCGCGAGTACGGCCGGCACGGCCACGCCACCTTCGAGGTGGTGGCGAGCGAGGCCCCCGCACCGCCTGGTCACCGGGGTGGCCGACCCGGACCTCCCCTGGGGCGGCACCTGGACGCTCGTGCTGACGCCGGCCGGCCAGGGCTGCAGTCTGACGGTCACCGAGCGCGGCGAGGTGTACCAGCCGTTCTACCGGGCCGTCTCGCACTACGGCCTGGGGGAGAGCGCCGGCGTCCGGCGCTACCTGGCCGCCCTCGCGCACCGGATGGCGTAGCCGGTCGGGGCCCCGTCGCGGCCGGGCGGACCCGGCCGGTCCCCACCGCGGCGCCGGCGGGGGCTCAGCGCACCCAGTCGCGCCGGTAGTCGGTCCAGTTCTGCTCGGTGGCGGCGAAGTCGACGTACAGCCCGACGCCGAAGTTCTTCCGGTCGAGGTCGTACCGGCCGAGCCCGAGCCGGATGCCGCGGATTCCGGCGGGCACCGTCTCGGCGTGACCCCAGTGGCCCCACTTGTCCTCCCAGTAGAACGGCAGGCCCATCAGCAGGTCCACGTCCTCCGGGGTGGCCTCCAGGGCCAGCTCGGTCTGGTAGGCGTTGTAGCCCCCGTAGAGGGACTCGGTCGGCATGCTGGAGTCGTAGGTCATCACCGCGATCTGGTCGACCCGGCGGGCGGTCTCGGTGAAGTAGGCCTGGTCCCACCACTTGCCGTGACCGGTCAGCGCGATGGCGACGTCGTGCTGGAAGGGCAGCGGGTCGATCTGCGGGACGGCCACCGACAGCCGGGCGCCGCGGCCGGCGGTGACCGGGCGGACCTGGTCCAGCAGCGCGAGCCAGCCCGCGGAGCCGGGGCGGATCGGTTCCATGTCGAAGTGCACCCCGTCGAAGCCGAGGTCCAGCACCTGGCGGGCGGAGGCGGTGACCCGGTCCCGGGTCGGCGCGTCCTCCAGGTTCAGGGCGTCCTTCTCGGGTTGGACCTCGTCGCCCAGCCAGCTCTGGACCCGGATGCCGGGCAGCGCCCGGTGGGCGGCCTCGGTGAACCACCGGGCACGGGGGTGGACGTCCGGCGGCAGCGAGCCGTCGTGCTCCAGCGGCCCGGTGTGGACGTAGAGGTCGCGCACGCCCGTCCCGGCGAGCCGGCGGGCGAGGTCGGCGACGTCGGCGTCACCCTTCCGGCCGTCCACCCAGGCGTGACCAAGCCAGACGACGTCCTTGCCCCGGGTGCGGGCCTCGGGGGAGGGGTCCCCGGCGTACTGCAGGCGCAGCGCGAGCGCCGCCGAGCCGGCCGGCAGCACCGCGACGGCGACCGCGACCAGCGTCACCGCAAGGGTCCGGCGCCACCGCGACCACCGCCGCCAGCGCGTTCGCAGGGCTCGCGGCGGCGCCCCCAGGGCCCGTCCGAACCGTCGTACCCGCGCACCCGTCCCCGTCACGCAGTCGCTCCCCCCGTGCGGCCGAGTGCTCAGGATACGAAATGCTTCACCTGTGCACGCCACCGGCCGGATACCCTGGCCACGTGCGTGCCCGATTCAGCGGGTGCGCAAAGCCGACAGCCGTCGCACCCAGGGAGAAGCCCCATGGCCACTGCAGCCGACCCGTCCATCACTCAGCAGAGCCGCGCGAACGCGTTGCGCGAGGCGCTCGCCACCAGGGTGGTGGTGGCCGACGGGGCGATGGGAACCATGCTCCAGGCCCAGGACCCGAGCCTGGAGGACTTCCAGAACCTGGAAGGCTGCAACGAGGTCCTGAACGTCACCCGGCCCGACATCGTCCGCTCCGTCCACGACGCGTACTTCGCGGTGGGCGTGGACTGCGTGGAGACCAACACCTTCGGCGCCAACTTCTCGGCGCTCGGCGAGTACGACATCCCCGAGCGGATCTTCGAGCTGTCCGAGGCGGGCGCCGCGATCGCCCGTGAGGCCGCCGACTCCTTCGACGACGGCCGCACCCGCTGGGTGCTGGGCTCGATCGGCCCCGGCACCAAGCTGCCCACCCTCGGCCACGCCCCGTACGAGGTGCTGCGCGACGGCTTCCAGCTGAACGCGGCCGGTCTGATCGCGGGTGGTGCCGACGCGCTGCTGGTGGAGACCAGCCAGGACCTGCTGCAGACCAAGGCCGCGATCCTGGGCTCGAAGCGCGCGCTCGCCGAGGCCGGGCTGGACCTGCCGGTGCTCGTCCAGGTGACGGTCGAGACCACCGGCACCATGCTGCTCGGCTCGGAGATCGGCGCGGCGCTGACCGCCCTGGAGCCGCTGGGTGTCGACTACATCGGCCTGAACTGCGCCACCGGCCCGGCCGAGATGAGCGAGCACCTGCGCTACCTCGCCAAGAACGCGAAGATCGGCCTGTCCTGCATGCCGAACGCGGGCCTGCCGGTCCTGGGCAAGGACGGCGCCCACTACCCGCTGTCCCCGGCCGAGCTGGCCGAGGCGCACGACGTCTTCACCCGCGAGTACGGCCTCTCGCTGGTCGGCGGCTGCTGCGGTACCACGCCCGAGCACCTGCGCCAGGTGGTCGAGCGCGTCCAGGGCCGTCCGGTCGCCGCGCGCGACCCGCGCCCGGAGCCCTCGGCGGCCTCGCTGTACCAGGCGGTGCCGTTCCGTCAGGACACCTCGTACCTGGCGATCGGCGAGCGCACCAACGCCAACGGCTCGAAGAAGTTCCGCGACTCGATGCTGGCCGGCGACTGGCAGGCCTGCGTGGAGATCGCCCGTGAGCAGATCCGGGACGGCTCCCACCTGCTGGACCTCTGCGTGGACTACGTCGGCCGCGACGGCGTCGCCGACATGAAGGAGATCGCCGGCCGGCTGGCCACCGCCTCCACCCTGCCGATCGTGCTGGACTCCACCGAGCCGGACGTGCTGCGCGCGGGCCTGGAGGCGCTCGGCGGCCGCGCGCTGCTCAACTCGGTCAACTACGAGGACGGCGACGGCCCGGACACCCGGTTCGGGCGGATCGCCTCGCTGGCCCGCGAGCACGGGGCCGGCCTGATCGCCCTCACCATCGACGAGGACGGCCAGGCCCGGACCGCCGAGACCAAGGTCGCCATCGCCGAGCGCCTGATCGCCCAGCTCACCACCGAGTACGGCATCGACGAGGGCTCGATCCTGGTCGACTGCCTGGCCTTCACCCTGGGCACCGGCCAGGAGGAGTCCCGCCGGGACGGCATCGAGACCATCGAGGCGATCCGCGAGCTCAAGCGCCGCCACCCGGACGTGCAGACCACCCTGGGCCTGTCCAACATCTCCTTCGGGCTGAGCCCGGCCGCCCGGATGGTGATCAACTCGGTCTTCCTGAACGAGTGCGTCGAGGCCGGCCTGGACTCCGCGATCGTGCACGCCTCCAAGATCCTGCCGATGGCCCGGATCCCCGAGGACCAGCGCGAGGTCGCGCTCGACCTGGTCTACGACCGCCGCAGCGAGGGCTACGACCCGCTGCAGAAGCTGCTCCGGCTCTTCGAGGGCGTCTCCTCGACCTCGATGAGGGCGTCCAAGGCGGAGGAGCTGGCGGCGCTGCCGCTGGAGGAGCGCCTGCAGCGCCGGATCATCGACGGCGAGCGCAACGGCCTGGAGGCCGACCTGGACGAGGCGCTGGCGGAGCGTCCGGCGCTGGAGATCGTCAACAGCACGCTGCTGGCCGGCATGAAGGTGGTCGGCGAGCTGTTCGGCTCCGGCCAGATGCAGCTGCCGTTCGTGCTGCAGTCCGCCGAGGTGATGAAGACCGCGGTGGCCCACCTGGAGCCGCACATGGAGAAGTCCGACGACGAGGGCAAGGGCACCATCGTGCTCGCCACCGTCAAGGGCGACGTCCACGACATCGGCAAGAACCTGGTCGACATCATCCTGTCCAACAACGGCTACACCGTGGTCAACCTGGGCATCAAGCAGCCGGTCTCGGCGATCCTGGACGCCGCCCAGGAGCACCGGGCGGACGTGATCGGGATGTCCGGCCTGCTGGTCAAGTCCACCGTGATCATGAAGGAGAACCTGGAGGAGCTGAACCAGCGCAAGCTGGCGGCCGACTACCCGGTGATCCTCGGCGGCGCCGCGCTCACCCGCGCCTACGTCGAGCAGGACCTGCACGAGATCTACGAGGGCGAGGTCCGCTACGCCCGGGACGCCTTCGAGGGCCTGCGGCTGATGGACGCGCTGATCGCGGTCAAGCGCGGCGTGCCCGGCGCGACCCTGCCGGAGCTCAAGCAGCGCCGGCACGCCCGGGTGGTGGTCGAGGAGCCGGAGGAGGTCAACCTCGGCCAGATCCGCTCGGACGTCTCGGTCGACAACACCGTGCCGGCCCCGCCGTTCTGGGGCGACCGGATCGTCAAGGGCGTCCCGTTCGCCGACTACGCCTCCTGGCTGGACGAGGACGCGCTGTTCAAGGGGCAGTGGGGCCTGAAGGCCGCCCGCAGCGGCGACGGCCCCTCGTACGAGGAGCTGGTGGAGACCGAGGGCCGGCCGCGGCTGCGGATGTGGCTGGACCGGCTGCAGACCGAGGGCTGGCTGGAGGCGGCCGTGGTCTACGGCTACTACCCCGCCAACTCCAAGGGCGACGACCTGATCGTCTACAACGAGGACGGCACCGAGCGGACCCGCTTCACCTTCCCGCGCCAGCGGCGTGGGCGCCGGCTCTGCCTGGCCGACTACTTCCGTCCGGAGGAGTCGGGCGCCAAGGACGTGGTCGGCCTGCAGGTGGTCACCATGGGCAACCGGATCTCCGAGGCGGCCAACGAGCTGTTCGCCAACAACTCCTACCGCGACTACCTGGAGCTGCACGGGCTCTCGGTGCAGCTGGCCGAGGCGCTGGCCGAGTTCTGGCACGCCCGGGTCCGCTTCGAGCTCGGCTTCTCCGGCGAGGACCCGCAGGACGTCAAGGACATGTTCGCGCTGAAGTACCGGGGCGCCCGCTTCTCGCTCGGCTACGGGGCCTGCCCGGAGCTGGAGGACCGCGCCAAGATCGCCGAGCTGCTGCGGCCCGAGCGGATCGGCGTGGTGCTGTCGGAGGAGTTCCAGCTGCACCCCGAGCAGTCCACCGACGCGATCGTGATCCACCACCCGGAGGCCACGTACTTCAACGCGCGGTAACCCCCGGGTCGCGCACCGTTCGCCCTTTTCCGCCGGGCGGGGCGTATCCTGGATCATCCTGAACGGGCCGGTCCGCTCACCAGCGGGCCGGCCCGTGCCATCCCCAGGGGCGGTCGCCCCGGGGCACGGACGGAAGGATCCCCCCATGACCACCATCTCCACCGCCACCCGCACCCTCGACCACAGCGAGGGCCGGGGCCTGCAGGCGGTGCTGCTGGACATGGACGGGACCCTGGTGGACACCGAGAACTTCTGGTGGCAGGCCGAGGCCTCGCTCTTCGCCGAGCTGGGCTTCACGCTGGACGAGAACGACCGCACCCACGTGGTCGGCGGCCCGATGAGCCGGGTGATCGACTACCTGCTGGCCGCCACCGGGGTGGACATCGCGCCGGCCGACCTGACCGTCCTGATCAACCAGCGCTTCGTGGATCTGCTGGGCGGCGGCGTGCCGCTCATGCCGGGCGCCGAACGGCTCCTCAACACCCTTGCCGCGCACGGCGTTCCGGCCGCCCTGGTGTCCGCCTCGCACCGGCACGTGATCGACATCGTGCTGCAGTCGCTGGGCGCCCACCACTTCGCCTTCACGGTCGCCGGGGACGAGGTGCCGCGCACCAAGCCGCACCCGGACCCGTACCTGGAGGCGGCGCGCCGGCTGGGGGCGGAGCCGTCCCGCTGCGTGGTGGTGGAGGACGCCCCGACCGGCGTCCGCGCGGCCGAGGCGGCCGGGTGCCCGGTGATCGCGGTGCCGTCGGTGGCGCCGATCGAGCCGGCCCCGGGACGGCTCGTGCTGCCCTCGCTGGAGCACGTCGATCTTGAGCTGCTCCGCTCGCTGGTCACCTCGCGAGTGTGATTGTCGTCTCATTGCGGAGAGGTCTTACCGACCGGTACGTGATCGGTGCCGTCCGCTCACGGCACGCCCCCGGGGAGAAATCGGGCATTGCCTGACAACTCGTTGAGCGGCCGCAGTCACACCGTCCCCTCGTGTCCCAACTGTCACTTGTACGGGTATCGGTGGTGTGTGTTCGATATGGCACGCTACTCCAGTTCGTTCCCCACCCCCGAGCCCTGCCACCGCCGCTGACGGGCAACCCCGTCCTGCCCGCGGTCGCACGGCGCCCGGTCCGTGCGCGACCTCCACGACCCCGGAGGACCAACCGAGTGCGGGCCGCCGGCCCCCGGCCGGACCGCACCCGAAGGACGCGACCCGTGAAGACTTCAGCTGAACGACTGGCAGTGCTCGGCTGCGCCGGCCTGGTGGCCGTCTCGGTGGCCGGCTGCGGCTCGGTCACCGACGCCGTCAAGGGGGGCGGCGACAAGGCGATCACGATGGGCACCACCTCGGTCACCAATGTGCTGGACCCGGCCGGCGCGTACGACGCCGGTTCCTGGCTGCTGCTGCGCAACACCTTCCAGTCGCTGCTGTCCTACCCGGCCGCCTCCAGCACCCCCGGCCCGGACGCCGCGCAGTCCTGCGAGTTCAGCGCGGGCGATGCCACCCAGTACCACTGCACGCTCAAGAGCGGCCTGAAGTTCTCCAACGGCCACGCGCTCACCGCCGCCGACGTCGTCCACTCCATCGAGCGGACGAAGAAGATCGCCGACCCGAGCGGCCCGGCGGGCCTGCTGGAGTCGATCAAGTCGGTCGAGGCCAAGGGCGACGACGAGGTGGTCTTCCACCTCTCCGCGCCCGACGCGACCCTCCCCGCGAAGCTCGCGGGCCCGGCCGGCGCCATCGTCGACCAGGAGGTCTTCCCGGCCGACAAGCTGCTGTCCAACGACAAGCTGGTCGGCTCCGGCCCGTACAAGATCGACTCGATCGAGACCACGGCCGTCGAGGGCGGCGCCAAGGTCCCCGGCAAGGTCGCGCTGTCCCCCAACGACAAGTACACCGGCGACGCCAAGCTCCGGAACAAGAAGTTCACCCTCCGGTACTTCGACAAGCCGGCCGAGCTGAAGGCCGCGCTCGACAAGGGCGACATCGACCTGGCCGACAACAGCCTGGAGCCCAACACCGCGGCCCAGGTGCTGGCCGACCAGCAGGGCGGCAAGAGCGACCTGCAGGTCGTCGAGGGCGACAGCAACGACACCCGCTACCTGGTCTTCAACACCAAGGACGCGACCGGCGGCAACGTCGCCGTCCGGCAGGCCGCCGCCCAGCTGGTCGACCGCAAGTCGCTCGCCCGCGACGTCTTCGCGCGCACCGTCCAGCCGCTCTACTCGATGGTCCCGGCCGGCGTCGCCGGCCACAACACCGCCTTCTTCGACAAGTACGGCGACCAGGACGTCAACAAGGCCAAGACGATCCTGACCACGGCCAAGGTCCCGATGCCGGTCAAGCTGACCCTCACCTGGTCGCGCTCGCGCGCCCAGGGCGCCGAGGCCGACGCGCTGAAGAAGCAGCTGGAGAACGGCGGCCTCTTCCAGGTGACGGTCCAGCACGAGGCGGACTGGGACGTCTACAAGAAGGGCTGGGTCGAGGGCAAGTACCAGGCCTACACCATCGGCTGGTTCGCCGACTACCCGGACGCGGACAACTACGTCGCGCCGCTGATCGTCGACGGCGGGTCCTACCACCACGGCTGGGACGACCCGCGGATCAGCCAGAAGCTGGTGCCCGAGAGCCTCAAGCAGGCCGACCGCGCGGCGGCCGCCGCCACCTACGCGCAGATCCAGGGCATCGTCGCCGACAACGCGCCGCTGATCCCGCTGTTCCAGAACAAGGCCTTCTACGCGTCGCGTTCGAACATCACCGGCGTGGAGTCGACCGTCGACACCACCGGCTTCTTCCGCTTCTGGGAGATCGGCCGCCTCGGCAAGTGACCCGGGCGACCGGGTGACCCTCAGCACGGTGGCCCGTCCACTCCCCCCAGGGTGCAAGGGGAGTGGACGGGCCACCGTCATGCCGCGGTCCGGCCGGGACCGGTCCGGCCGGGATCAGAGCGCGCCGGGGCGCACCAGCCCGCTCTCGTAGGCGTACACCGCCGCCTGCACCCGGTCGCGCAGCTGGAGCTTGGTCAGCACATGGCCGACGTGCGTCTTCACCGTGGTCTCGCTGACGAACAGCTCCGCCGCGATCTCCGCGTTGGACAGGCCGCGCGCCACCAGCTTCAGCACCTCCAGCTCGCGCTCGGTCAGCGCGTTGAGCGCCTGCGGCGGCGTGTCCTCGCCGGAGGGCAGCTTGGTGGCGTACATGTCCAGCAGCCGCCGGGTGATGCTCGGCGCCAGCATCGCCGCGCCGTCCGCGACCACCCGGATCGCCTGCACCAGCTCCTCGGCCGGCACGTCCTTCAGCAGGAAGCCGCTGGCGCCCGCGCGCAGCGCCTCCACCACGTACTCGTCCAGGTCGAAGGTGGTCAGCACGAGGACCTTCGCCGGGCCGTCCCGACCCGGGCCGGCGATCCGGCGGGTCGCCTCCACGCCGTCCATCCGGGGCATCCGGATGTCCATCAGCACCACGTCGGGCTGCAGCGCCCGGACCTGGTCCAGCGCCTGCTGGCCGTCGCCGGCCTCACCGACCACCACCAGGTCGGCCTCGGCCTCCAGGATCATCCGGAAACCGGTGCGAAGCAGCGGCTGGTCGTCGACCAGCAGCACTCGGATCGTCACCTAGGACTCCTTGCTCATCGGATCCCCCGTGGGATCGCCCTCGTCAGACGTACGGGCCAGCGGCAGCGGGTACGGCGGGGGAGTGCCGCCGAACTCCGGGCAGCTGGCCTGGTGGTCGCACCAGTCGCAGAGCCGGTTGCGGGTCGCGGGGAAGTCGCCGGTGGCCACCGCCTCGGCGATCCGCTCCCAGAGGGCCTGCAGCTTGCGCTCCACCGCGAGCAGGTCCGCCTCGTCCGGGTCGTAGCTGACCACGTCCCCGCCCCCGCCGAGGTAGACCAGCTGCAGCCGCTTGGGGATCACGCCCTTCCACCGCCACACCACCAGCGCGTAGAACTTCATCTGGAACATCGCCTTGCCCTCGAAGTCCCGCGAGGGCGCCCGGCCGGTCTTGTAGTCCACCAGCCGCACCTCGCCGGTGGGCGCGACGTCGACCCGGTCGATGTAACCGCGCAGCAGCAGCCCCGACTCCAGGGCCGTCTCCACGTACAGCTCCCGCTCCACCGGGTGCAGCCGGGTCGGGTCCTCCAGCCGGAACCAGCGCTCGACGAGCTTCTCGGCGTCCGCCAGCCAGCGGGTCAGCGCCGCGCCGTCCGGGTCCTCCGGGAACAGCGAGACCAGCTCCGGGCGCTCGCCCAGCAGCCGCTCCCACTGCGGCCGCAGCAGGCCCAGCGCGCGCTCCGGGGTCCGGTCGGCCGCCGGGCTGTCGAACAGCCGCTCCAGCACCGCGTGCACCAGCGTGCCCCTGGTCGCCGCCGCGCTCGGCGGCTCCGGAAGCTTGTCGATCACCCGCAGCCGGTACAGCAGCGGGCAGGTCAGGAAGTCCCCCGCGCGGGACGGGGACAGCCCGGTCGGCGGCGCCGGTGGACGTGCCGGGGCCGCGACGGCGCTGCTGGTGTCGGTCTGCTGCATACCCCGACCCTATTGCCCTGAACTGTCATCCCGCTGCCACGGTGCTGCCACACCGCCCTCCCAGTGGGTATGAAGCCTGCGAGAGGGGCGCGCGACGGTACCCGGCGCTGATCACGTAGCGTGGGCGCACCGGCGCACGGCGCACGAGCGGTGAACCGACCGAAGGGACCACGGTGAGCGACAGCAGAGGCCGGCAGACCTCCGACCGGCCACCGCAGGACGGCGGCGCCCGGCCGGGCCCCCGGCCGCCCGACGGGCCGGACCGGCGCAGCGGCATCCTGATGGGCCGGCCGTTCGGCGTGCCGGTCTACGTCACCCCCTCCTGGTTCGTCATCGCCGCGCTGATCACCTGGGTCTTCGGCGGTCAGCTGGAACACGTCCTGCCCGGGCTCGGCGCGACCCGCTACCTGGTCGCGTTCTTCTTCGCGGTCGCCTTCTACGGCTCGGTCCTGATCCACGAACTCGCCCACACCGTGGTCGCGCTCCGCTACCGGCTCGGGGTCCGCCGGATCCGGCTGCAGTTCCTCGGGGGTGTCTCCGAGATCGAGAAGGAGGCCGAGAGCCCCTGGCGGGAGTTCTGGCTGGCCTTCGTCGGCCCGCTGCTCTCCCTGGTGCTCGGCGGCGTGTTCTACCTCGGGGTCCAGGCCGTCGAGCTCTCCAGCGTCCCCGGAGTGCTGCTCACCGGTCTGATGGTCTCCAACCTCGTCGTCGCCGCCTTCAACCTGCTGCCCGGCCTCCCGCTGGACGGCGGGCGGATGCTGCGCGCCGTCGTCTGGGCCGTCACCGGCCGGCCGATGGCCGGCACCGTCGCCGCCGCCTGGGTCGGCCGCGCGCTGGCCGTCGCCGTCCTGATCGGCCTCCCGCTGCTCGGCGCCGCCCGCGGCGTCGAGCGCACCACCACCGACACCCTGGTCGACGCCGTGCTGGCCGCCGTCCTCGCGGTGATCATCTGGAACGGCGCCGGCGCCGGCGTGCACCAGGCCCGGCTCAAGGAGGTCCTGCCCGGTCTGCGGCTGCGTGACCTCGTCCGCCGGGTCGTCGAGGTCACCGCCGACACCCCGCTCGGCGAGGCGCTGCGCCGGGTCCGCGAGGCGCAGGCCGGGGCCCTCGTCGTGATCGACGGCCGCGGCGAGCCGATCGGCCTGGTCCGCGAGTCCCAGGTCCGCGAGGTCCCCGAGCACCGCCGCCCCTGGGTCGCCGTCGGCGCGCTGTCCCGCGACCTCGAACCGGGCCTGCGGCTCCCCGTCGACCTCGCCGGCGAGGACCTGCTGCGCGCCCTCCAGGCCAGCCCGGCCACCGAGTACCTGGTGGTGGAGCCCGACGGCCGGGTCTACGGCGTCGCCACGCTCAGCGACATCGAGCAGCGGCTGACCGCCGCCATCGCCGGCCGGTGATCATCGTGGTCGGCCGGAGCGCCCGCTTCCCTTAAGCTTGTCCGCATGTCCGAACCGACCGGTGCCACCCGCCGACGCGGGCCCTTCCAGGTCGGGGACCAGGTCCAGCTGACCGACCCGAAGGGCCGCCACTACACGTTCACGCTCCAGGCCGGGAACCAGTTCCACACCCACAAGGGTGCGTTCCCGCACGACGAGCTGATCGGCGCCCCCGAGGGCACGGTCGTGCGCACCACGGGGAACGTCCCGTACCTCGCGCTGCGCCCCCTGCTCCCCGACTACGTCCTGTCCATGCCGCGCGGCGCCGCCGTGATCTACCCCAAGGACGCGGGGCAGATCCTGGCGATGGCCGACATCTTCGCCGGCGCCCGCGTCGTCGAGGCCGGCGTCGGCTCCGGCGCACTCTCCACGTACCTGCTGCGCGCCGTCGGCGACACCGGCATGCTGGCCTCCTACGAGCGCCGGCAGGACTTCGCCGACATCGCCCAGGGCAACGTCGAGCGCTACTTCGGCGGGCCCCACCCGGCGTGGAAGCTCACCGTCGGCGACCTCCAGGACAACCTGGTCGAGTCCGACGTCGACCGCGTCATCCTCGACATGCTGGCCCCCTGGGAGTGCCTGGACGTCGCCTCCGAGGCGCTCGTCCCCGGCGGCCTGATCTGCTGCTACGTGGCCACCACCACGCAGATGTCGAAGACCGTCGAGGCGCTGCGCGACCACGGCACCTTCACCGAGCCGCAGGCCTGGGAGACCATGGTCCGCACCTGGCACCTGGAGGGCCTGGCCGTCCGCCCGGACCACCGGATGATCGGGCACACCGGCTTCCTCCTCACCTCCCGCCGCCTCGCCGACGGCGTCGAGCCGCCGCTGCGCCGCCGCCGCCCGGCCAAGGGCGCGTACGGCGAGGACTACGACAACGGCACGCCCGAGCGGAGCCTCCAGGAGCGCGCCGCGGCCCGGGCCGCCGCCCGCGCCGGTGACAGCGAGCAGCCGGACCTCGGCTGACGGTACGTCGCCAAGGGGTGGTACGACGGGCTTCGCGCCCGGGTACCACCCCTTCGTGCTACCGGCGCACCCGGGCCCCCTCCGGCTCACCCCGGTGTGGGACGATGCTCGCTCACACCGACCCACTGGAGGGGAACGCCTGGTGGAGACCGCGGTCACGGCGACGGTTGAGCAGCAGACTCCGCAGGCCCGCAGCGGGCCCGGACACGCCCGGTCGGCCCCCTGGCACTGGGCCCTCGCGATCGGCGGCTGCGCCGCGGTGGTGGCCACCGCGTTCGCCGCGGACCCGGCCACCGGCACACCGAAACCCGCCCACCCCACCGTGAAGGCCCTCCCGGCCGCCGCCGCCCCCGATCCGGCCAAGGCCGAACTCCCGCTGGACTGCGGACCGTTCCCGGTCAAGATATCCGTCAGCTTCGCCGCCGACCTCGGCGACGGCCGGCCCGGCACCGTCGCCGCCGCGCACTGCGCGGCCGAGAACGGCACCCCGCCGGACGCCGTCTACCTGCTCGCCCCCGGTACCGACGGCCGGCCCGCCGTCGTGGCCACCCTGCTCTCCGAACGCGAGAACCTCACCGTCGGCCGGCTCGGCCTGCGCAGCGACGGCGTCATCACCGGCCGCGCGCAGGGGTACTCCAGCGACGACGTGCCGCGGTTCAGCCCGGACATCTCACTGGACCTCACCTGGACGCGCAGGAGCGGCGGCTGGGACCGGTCCCAGACCGCCGCTCCGCTGGCGCAGGCCTGAATGTGTTGTCGCCCGCTCGCCTCCGGGCCGCTCTCGTCCGGTGCCGACGGTCGGCGCTCCGACGTCGCTCGTTCCTCGCGGTGTCCTCGCTTCTTCCTTTCGGCACCGGCGCGGCCCTTCGGCTCGGGGCGGGAGCCGCTCGCTCGCGTCGTGCCGCCTCGCCTCCGGGCTGCTCGGGGCGCGTCGGTGCCGCTCCGGTTCGGTGTCGCTCCGGTTCCGCTTCGGGGCTAGTCGGCGTCCGGGCCGTAGACCTCGGCCCGGTCGGAGACCCGGCGGACGTGGATGCAGTCGCCCGGGCAGTCCTTCACCGAGTCGACCACGTCCTGAAGCAGCGTCAGCGGCACCGGCACGGTCTCGCCGGGCTGCTGGCGCAGTTCGTCGTCCGAGCCCTTCACGTAGGCGAGGCCGTCGATGTCGAGTTCGAAGACCTCGGGCGCGTACTGCGCGCAGATGCCGTCGCCGGTGCACAGATCCTGGTCGATCCACACCTCCAGCGCCTCGCCGGTCGTCGCCTCTTCGGTCACCGACATGGTCCCCTGCCGTTTCTGTCCCGGGTCGCCCCTTATGGGGAGGCAATCCCGCCATTCGTACAACGATCTGACCGCGACCCGCGGTCCCGATCGGATATCGACTTGTTCGACGATACATCTGGTCGGCTTTGGGTGGTGCGCGCTGGGTATCTCCTTAGCAGAGGGGAAGCACGCGAGGGCGAAGATCGGACACGCCCGTTCCATCTTTCTTGATCTAGGGGTTTACGGACCCCTGGTCCCAGGTAGGGTCTGGAAGCGTCCAGCTCCCCGGAGGAGGTGAGGACCGTGGCAGCCCACGATGACGACTACAACCGCAGCACCGGCAGGCCCGCTCGTGGTTCCGACGAGGCCGCTCAGGTCTCGTACCTTGAGCAGGAAATCGCCGTGCTGCGCCGCAAGCTCGCCGACTCGCCGCGCAATTCGAGAATCCTCGAAGAGCGGATCGTCGAGCTCCAGACCAACCTGGCCGGCGTGTCCGCCCAGAACGAACGGCTCGCCTCCACCCTGCGAGAGGCCCGCGACCAGATCGTGGCCCTCAAGGAGGAAGTGGACCGGCTGGCACAGCCCCCGGCCGGATTCGGCACCTTCCTCAGCCAGAACGAGGACGGCACCGCCGACATCTTCACCGGGGGGCGCAAGCTCCGCGTGAACGTCAGCCCCACCGTCGACCTCGACGAGCTGCGGCGCGGCCAGGAGGTGATGCTCAACGAGGCCCTCAACATCGTGGACGCGATGGCCTTCGAGAGCATCGGCGACATCGTCACCCTCAAGGAGGTCCTGGAGGACGGCGAGCGCGCCCTGGTCATCGGTCACACGGACGAGGAGCGGGTGGTCCGGCTCGCCGAACCGCTGCGCGAGCTCACCATCCGGGCGGGGGACGCCCTGCTGCTCGAACCCCGCTCGGGCTACGTGTACGAGGTCGTGCCGAAGTCCGAGGTCGAGGAGCTGGTCCTCGAAGAGGTGCCGGACATCGACTACCGCCAGATCGGCGGCCTCAGCAACCAGATCGAGCTGATCCGCGACGCGGTCGAGCTGCCCTACCTGCACGCCGAGCTCTTCAAGGAGTACGAGCTGCGTCCGCCCAAGGGCGTGCTGCTCTACGGCCCGCCCGGCTGCGGCAAGACGCTCATCGCCAAGGCGGTGGCCAACTCGCTCGCCAAGAAGGTCGCCGAGGTCACCGGCCGGCCGCAGGGAAAGAGCTACTTCCTCAACATCAAGGGCCCCGAGCTGCTCAACAAGTACGTCGGCGAGACCGAGCGGCAGATCCGCCTGGTCTTCCAGCGGGCCCGGGAGAAGGCGAGCGAGGGCACCCCCGTCATCGTCTTCTTCGACGAGATGGAGTCGCTCTTCCGCACCCGCGGCTCGGGTGTCAGCTCGGACGTGGAGAACACCATCGTCCCCCAGCTGCTCGCCGAGATCGACGGCGTGGAGGGCCTGGAGAACGTCATCGTCATCGGCGCCTCGAACCGCGAGGACATGATCGACCCGGCGATCCTGCGGCCCGGCCGTCTGGACGTCAAGATCAAGATCGAGCGCCCGGACGCCGAGGCCGCGAAGGACATCTTCTCCAAGTACCTCAAGGGCTCGCTGCCGTTCCACCCGGACGACCTCAAGGAGCACGACGGCTCCGTCGAGGCCACGGTGGTGGCGATGATCCAGGCGGTCGTCGAGCGGATGTACACCGAGACCGAGGAGAACCGCTTCCTGGAGGTCACCTACGCCAACGGTGACAAGGAGGTCCTGTACTTCAAGGACTTCAACTCCGGCGCGATGATCCAGAACATCGTCGACCGTGCGAAGAAGATGGCCATCAAGGACTTCCTCGACCACGGTCAGCGCGGTCTGCGCGTCTCCCACCTGCTCGCCGCCTGTGTGGACGAGTTCAAGGAGAACGAGGACCTGCCCAACACGACCAATCCGGACGACTGGGCCCGGATCTCCGGCAAGAAGGGCGAGCGGATCGTCTTCATCCGCACGCTGGTCACCGGAAAGCAGGGCGCCGAGTCCGGCCGCTCGATCGACACTGTCGCCAACACCGGGCAGTACCTGTAACCGAACCACTCCGGGCCGCCGGCAGCGGTCCCCGGAACTGCACGCTCCCCGTCCGGCTGTGGCGCCTCGCGGCCCCACAGCCGGACGGCGCGTCTCGGGGCCCGCCTGTCGGTGCCGCGTTCTAGGCTCGATCCACCGTTCGCGGGCACACGGCCGGCGCCGGTGTTGTTCAGCGGTACGTCAGCGTGTTCCGCCCGTGGGGGGCGGCGCACCGGGCAAGGAGGGCCGCATGACCGTACGGCGCGTGATGGGCATCGAGACCGAGTACGGAATCTCCGTACCCGGGCACCCCAACGCCAACGCCATGCTCACCTCGTCCCAGATCGTCAACGCGTACGCGGCGGCGATGCACCGGGCACGGCGGGCCCGTTGGGACTTCGAGGAGGAGAATCCGCTGCGCGACGCCCGGGGCTTCGACCTCGCGCGCGACGTCGCGGACGCCAGCCAGCTGACCGACGAGGACATCGGCCTCGCGAACATCATCCTCACCAACGGCGCGCGGTTCTACGTGGACCACGCGCACCCCGAGTACAGCTCGCCCGAGGTGACCAACCCGCGCGACGCCGTGCTCTGGGACAAGGCCGGTGAGCGGATCATGGCGGCCGCCGCCCAGCGCGCCCTGGAACTGCCCAACGGGCAGACCATCCACCTCTACAAGAACAACACCGACAACAAGGGCGCCTCCTACGGCACCCACGAGAACTACCTGATGAAACGGGCGACGCCGTTCGCCGACATCGTCCGCCACCTCACCCCGTTCTTCGTCTCCCGCCAGGTGGTCACCGGAGCCGGCCGCGTCGGCATCGGCCAGGACGGCTCGGCGAACGGTTTCCAGATCAGCCAGCGCGCCGACTACTTCGAGGTCGAGGTCGGCCTGGAGACGACGCTCAAGCGGCCGATCATCAACACCCGGGACGAGCCGCACGCCGACGCCGAGAAGTACCGCCGGCTGCACGTGATCATCGGGGACGCCAATCTCTCCGAGATCTCCACCTACCTCAAGCTGGGCACCACCTCACTGGTGCTGGCGATGATCGAGGACTCCTTCATCGCCGCCGACCTCGCCGTCGACCAGCCGGTGCGCACCCTGCACCGGATCTCGCACGACCCGACGCTGAAGCACCTCATCACGCTGCGCAACGGTCGCCGGCTCACCGCCGTCCAGCTGCAGCTGGAGTACTTCGAGCTGGCCCGCAAGTACGTCGAGGACCGCTTCGGCACCGACGCGGACGAGCAGACGGTCGACGTGCTGGCACGCTGGGAGGACGTACTGGGGCGGCTGGAGCGCGATCCGATGTCGCTCTCCCGGCAGCTGGACTGGATCGCCAAGCGGGAGATCCTGGAGGGCTACCGCAGCCGCGACGCACTGGAGTGGGACAACTCCCGGCTGCACCTGGTCGACCTGCAGTACAGCGACGTACGGCCCGAGAAGGGGCTCTACAACCGTCTGGTGGCCCGGGGCCGGTTCGAGCGGCTGCTGACCGACGCGGAGGTCGAGCGGGCCGTCTCCAAGCCCCCGGAGGACACCAGGGCCTACTTCCGCGGGCGCTGTCTGGAGCAGTACGCGGACCACGTGGCGGCCGCCTCCTGGGACTCGGTGATCTTCGACCTGCCCGGCCGCGACTCGCTGCAGCGGGTCCCCACGCTGGAGCCGCTGCGCGGTACCCGCAACCACGTCAAGGAGCTGCTGGACCGCTGCCGCACGGCCGAGGACCTGCTCCGGGTACTGGCCGGCGGGTAACTTTTCGATCACCACGGGTGAACGCCCGCCGAATGGGAATCATCCGGGGTGACAGCGGGTGTTGGACAGGAAGCGCCACCGGCAAACCGGAAGCGGTAGTCGCACCTTGTGTATAGGGTCGGTGCAGCAAGCAGCGACCAAACCGTGCCAGACCGATCTAGCGGGGTGAGGGATATGGCGAGCAAGGACACCGACGGCGGCCAGCAGCGGGCGAACCGCTCCTCCGAGGAGGCCGAGGAGCAGGCCGCGGAAGCGCAGAATTCCGACGACCTCAAGGAGCGCCAGGAAAAGCTGAGCGACGACGTCGACGCGGTTCTCGACGAAATCGACGAGGTGCTCGAGTCCAATGCCGAAGACTTCGTTCGTCAATTTGTCCAAAAGGGCGGCGAGTAGCCCCGTTCGGGCATTCAGGGAATTCACGGTCGCGACCGCCGAGGGCGGGCGGGCGGCAATGGCCGCCCGTCCGCCCCGGTCCGGCCCTCCACGCGCGGACGGTGATCGTCGGGCGGGTAGGGTGCGGGCAGCGCGCGCTTCAAGCTACCTGGAAGGAATCGTGTGGAAGCCAACACTCGTGGCACCGGGCGTCTACCGGCTGCCTTCCTGACCCCGGGGTCCTCGTCGTTCCTCGACTTCCTGGCCGACCACCAGCCGGAGCTGATTCCGGGTCGGCGGGAGCTGCCCGCGGGGGCGGTCATCGAGGCCCCGCACGGGACGACGATCGTCGCGGCGGTGTTCGACGGAGGCGTGGTCATCGCCGGTGACCGCCGCGCGACCATGGGCAACGTGATCGCCCAGCGCGACATCGAGAAGGTCTTCCCGGCCGACGAGTACAGCGCGGTGGGCATCGCCGGTACCGCCGGGCTCGCGGTCGAGATGGTCCGGCTCTTCCAGCTGGAGCTGGAGCACTACGAGAAGATCGAGGGCGCGGTGCTCTCGCTGGAGGGCAAGGCCAACCGCCTCACCACCATGATCCGGGGCAACCTCGGCATGGCGATGCAGGGCCTCGCGGTCGTCCCGCTCTTCGCCGGCTACGACCTCGACCTCGGCCGCGGCCGGATCTTCACCTACGACGTCACCGGCGGCCGCTCCGAGGAGCGCGGGTTCGCCGCCACCGGCTCCGGCTCGGTCTTCGCCCGCGGCTCGCTGAAGAAGCTCTACCGTGCCGACCTGACCGCCGAGCAGGCCTCCACCCTGGTCGTCCAGGCGCTCTACGACGCGGCCGACGACGACTCCGCCACCGGCGGTCCGGACCTGGCCCGGAAGATCTTCCCGATCGTCTCGCTGATCACCGAGGACGGCTTCCGCCGGCTCACCGAGGCCGAGGTCTCCGCGATCGCCGTCTCGATCACCGACGAGCGCCTCATCCACCCCAACGGCCCGCAGGCCCCGCTGCTCTAGCCACACCTACCAAGGAAGGGACGACCGCCGGTGTCGACACCGTTCTACGTCTCGCCCCAGCAGGCCATGGCGGACCGCGCGGAGTACGCCCGCAAGGGCATCGCGCGCGGTCGCAGCGTGGTCGTGCTCACCTACGTCGACGGCATCGTCTTCGTCGCGGAGAACACCTCGCGGGCGCTCCACAAGGTCTCCGAGATCTACGACAAGATCGCCTTCGCGGCGGTCGGCCGCTACAACGAGTTCGAGAACCTGCGCATCGGCGGCGTCCGCTACGCCGACCTGCGCGGCTACTCCTACGACCGGGCCGACGTCACCGCCCGGGGCCTGGCCAACGTCTACGCCCAGACCCTCGGCACCATCTTCTCCTCGGTCGGCGAGAAGCCGTACGAGGTCGAGCTGATCGTGGCCGAGGTCGGCCGCACCACGGACGAGGACCAGATCTACCGGCTCACCCCGGACGGCTCGGTCGTCGACGAGAAGAACTACGTGGTGGTCGGCGGCAACGCCGACTCGATCGGCAACTACCTGGGCCAGCGCCACCGCGGCGGGCTGTCCCTGACCGACGCGATCAAGGTCGCGGTGGACTCCCTCGCCCGGGACCCCAACGGCGGCAGCCCGCGCACCCTGACCCCCGAGCAGCTGGAGGTGGCGGTCCTGGACCGCCAGCGCTTCCAGCAGCGCAAGTTCAAGCGCATCCTGGGCGGCCAGCTCGCCCGGTTGCTCGACGGCGACGAGACCGCCGAGACGGACGACGACGAGAAGCCGGTGGCCGCCCCGCCGGCGGCAGAGTCGGACTAGCAGTGCCGGGGAGTCCCGTACGGCGGTCACCACCCGCCGTCGTGCGGGACTTCCCTCGGAGGTCCTCTCAGAGAACGGACGCCTCGTGACTCCTCCCCAACGGTCGAGACCGCGGGGCTTCAAGCCGACCTGACGGCCGGCCCCGGACAAGCCCTGCCCGCTGCCGAAGCAGGGGATCAGCCTATGAGGCCAGCTGCGGCCCGGTGCCGCAGAGTTCAGGATCCCGATCCGCGCACCGGCCACAGCCGGTGATTCCTTCGAGAGAAGGTGCCATGGACCGCCGAATTTTCGGGCTGGAGAACGAGTACGGCGTCACCTGCACGTTCCGGGGTCAGCGACGGCTGTCACCGGACGAGGTGGCGCGCTACCTCTTCCGCCGCGTTGTCTCCTGGGGCCGCAGCAGCAATGTGTTCCTGCGCAACGGTGCCCGCCTCTACCTCGACGTGGGCTCCCACCCCGAGTACGCCACCCCCGAGTGCGACGACGTCGTCGAGCTGGTGACGCACGACAAGGCGGGCGAGCGCATCCTCGAAGGGCTGCTGGTGGACGCCGAGCGGCGGCTGCACGAGGAGGGCATCGCCGGGGACGTCTACCTGTTCAAGAACAACACCGACTCGGCCGGCAACTCCTACGGCTGCCACGAGAACTACCTGGTGGCCCGGCACGGGGAGTTCTCCCGGCTGGCCGACGTGCTGATCCCGTTCCTGGTGACCCGCCAGCTGATCTGCGGCGCCGGCAAGGTGCTGCAGACCCCGCGCGGCGCGGTGTACTGCGTCAGCCAGCGCGCCGAGCACATCTGGGAGGGCGTCAGCTCCGCGACCACCCGCTCCCGCCCGATCATCAACACCCGCGACGAGCCGCACGCCGACGCCGAGCGCTACCGCCGGCTGCACGTCATCGTCGGCGACTCCAACATGTCGGAGACCACCACCCTGCTCAAGGTCGGCGCCACGGACCTGGTGCTCCGGCTGATCGAGGCCGGCGTGGTGATGCGCGACCTCACCCTGGAGAACCCGATCCGGGCGATCCGCGAGGTCAGCCACGACCTCACCGGCACCCACCAGGTCCGGCTCGCCAACGGCCGTGAGGCCAGTGCCCTGGACATCCAGGAGGAGTACTACAGCAAGGCGCTGGAGTTCGCCGACCACAAGGGCATCAACACCGGCACCATCGCCCAGGTGCTGGACCTCTGGGGGCGCACCCTGGAGGCGGTCCGCACCGAGCGGCTGGACGGGGTGGCCACCGAGATCGACTGGATCATGAAGTACAAGCTCATCGAGCGCTACCGCGAGAAGCACCAGATGAGCATGTCCAACCCGCGGGTGGCCCAGATCGACCTCGCGTACCACGACATCCACCGCCGGCGCGGCCTGTTCTACCTGCTCCAGGGCAAGGGCCAGGCGAAGCGGATGACCACCGACCTCAAGACCTTCGAGGCCAAGTCCGTCCCGCCGCAGACCACCCGGGCCCGACTGCGCGGGGACTTCATCCGCCGGGCGCAGGAGCAGCGCCGGGACTTCACGGTCGACTGGGTGCACCTGAAGCTGAACGACCAGGCGCAGCGGACGGTGCTCTGCAAGGACCCGTTCCGCTCGGTGGACGAGCGGGTGGAGAAGCTGATCGCGGGGATGTGAGCCGCGCCGTCCCGTTGTGATCTTTGCGGTGTCCGGCCCCGGCGGTGTCTACCGGGGCCGGACCACGTCGGGGAATACGCTGTCCGTCGAGTCCGGAGAACCGACTTTGACCGACAGTTAGGATCACCGTGCGCCGCACCGCCGGTTTGCTTCTCACCCTGCCCCTGCTGCTGGCGGTCGCCTGCAGCAGTTCCACCAAGGCGACCAGCCCGGCGACGCCCTCGGCGTCCAGCGCGGCCCCCACCGTGCCGGCACCGGTGAACGAGGCCTCGCCGATGCCGACGCTGTCGGGCGGCGGGTTCGGGAGCAAGGCCACCATCACCATCCCGCCCGGTGCGCCCAGCGGCCAGTTCGTGGTGAACACCGTCAGCGAGGGCGACCGTTCCACGGTCAACAAGGGTGACTGGGTGACGGTGAACTACTCCGCCAAGGACTGGACGACCGGCAAGGACCTGCCCAGCTCCTACGACGAGGGCGGCAAGCCGCAGCTGTACCAGGCGGGCAGCGGGCAGTTGGTGCCCGCCTTCGACCAGAGCGTGATCGGCAAGAAGGTCGGCAGCCGGCTGCTGGTCGTCGCCCCGCCGGCCGCCGCGTTCGGCAGTCAGGGCAACGGCCAGCTCGGGGTCGGCCCCGGCGACACGGTGGTGTTCGTGCTGGACATCATGGAGAGCCTGCCGCAGGACTCCACCCTCTCCGGCGCCATGACTCAGCCCCCGGCGAACCTCCCGCAGGTGAAGGACAACGGCAAGGCCGCTGTGACGATCACCATCCCGCCGGGGCAGGCCCCGCCCACCGACCTCCAGCAGGCCGTCCTGATCAAGGGCGAGGGCAAGCCGGTGAAGTCCGGGCAGACCCTCGTCGTGCAGTACACCGGGGTGCTCTGGAGCAACGGCCAGCAGTTCGACTCGTCCTGGAGCCACGGCGGCGCGCAGGCGCTGCAGATCGGCACCGGCAGCGTGATCGAGGGCTGGGACAAGGGTCTGGTCGGCCAGACCGTCGGCAGCCGGGTGGAGCTGGTGGTGCCGCCCGCCCTCGGTTACAAGGACCAGGCGCAGGGCTCCGTCCCGCCGAATTCGACGCTGGTCTTCGTGATCGACATTCTCGAGGCGGTCTGAGCCGCCGAACCCTGTCGGGAGGCGGGCGGGGTCCGTACGCTTGGGCGGGCGCTCGCACAGGAAAGCGTCCGCCCTCATCCTGACCTGTCATACTGCCCTCGCACTGTGGTAGGCGCCGTCGGCGTCCGGGTTCCGGGCGGCAGTGCGACAGCACTCCGGCGCTCACCACGCCGGCCGTAGACCTCGAAGACCTCGTGGCGAGATGGATGGGGAGTCATGTCTGAGAAAGCGTCGAGCCCGGGCGGGGCCGGCACCGCGAACGGAAACTCCGCCGGTGACCCGGCCGACTCGCGGCCCGGTGGCCCGTTGCCCGGCGACGGCGAGTCGATCGTCGTACCGCCGTCGATCCTGAAGCACTCGCCGGGGTGGACCCAGCCGGGTGAGGCGCAGGAGAGGCGGAGCGCGGGCGGCACCAAGACCGACGAGACCCCGCAGATCTTCGCCTCGAACGTGCGCCGCCAGGACACCTCGGAGGCCGGGTACAGCGAGAACCCGCCCGGGGTCGGCAAGCTCGGTGTGATCCTCGGCACCGTGCTGGCCGTGCTGCTGGTCGGCAGTGGCATCACGCTGTACGTGGTGAACCGCGACGGCGGGTCCAAGACGGACACCGCGGCCAAGCCGGACGCCGCCAAGTCCGCGCCGGCCACGCCGTCCGCCGAGCCGGTGCCGCCGATCAAGGACACCGCCAAGGTGCTGCCGACCGTCACCGGCGAGTTCGGCAAGAAGGCCGCCATCGAGGTGCCCGGTGAGCAGGCCGACGGCAGCTTCGTGGTCAAGGTCCTCTCCGAGGGCACCGGTCCCAAGGTCGAGAAGAACTCCTGGACCTCGGTCGACTACACGGCCAAGGACTGGACGACCGGCAAGGACATCCCGAGCTCGTACGACGAGTCGGGCAAGCCGCAGATCTTCCAGGCCGGCACCGACGCGCTGATCCCGGCGCTCGACCAGGCCGTGGTCGGCAAGAAGGCCGGCAGCCGGGTGCTCGTGGTGGCCCCGCCGGCCGCCGCGTTCGGCGCCCAGGGCAACCCCAACATGTCGATCGGGGCCAAGGACAACCTGGTCTTCGTCATCGACATCCGCAACAGCAACGCGCCGGACGCCGTGGTCAGCGGCACCGTGACCCCGCCGCCCGCGGACTTCCCGCAGGTGAAGGACAACGGCAAGAAGCCGGCCGACATCACCCCGGTGGCCGGCGCCGCCGACCCGACCGAGCTCAAGACCCACGTCCTGATCAAGGGCACCGGTCCCAAGGTCGAGAAGGGCGAGAAGGTCGTCGTCCAGTACACCGGCGCGCTGTTCAAGGACGGCAAGGTCTTCGACTCCTCGCTGAGCAAGGGCCAGGCCTTCTCCTTCCCGGTCGGTGGCGGCCAGGTCATCGCGGGCTGGGACCAGGGCCTGGAGGGCCAGACCGTCGGCAGCCGGGTCGAGCTGGTCATCCCCGCCTCGCTGGGATACAAGGACCAGGCCCAGGGCGACATTCCGGCCAACTCCACCCTGGTGTTCGTGGTCGACATTCTCGATGCGGGTCAGGGCTGATCCACTTTCGGGTGACAATGGTGGGTGTGTGACCTTCGGGACCGGCCGCGTGGCCGAGCCCCACGGGCGGCGGGCGCCCGTACCGTGGTCCGGGTAACGGACCGGGGTGCGGGCGCCCGCCGCTTGGTCATGGATCGAAACCATCGTGAGAAGAGGCAGTTGTGAGCGACAAGAAGAAGCCGGAGATCGACTTCCCGATCGGCGACGCGCCGACCGAGCTGCAGGTCCGCGACATCGAGGTCGGTACCGGCGAGGAGGCCAAGCCCGGCCAGGTCGTCAAGGTCCACTACGTCGGTGTGACCTTCGAGACCGGTGAGGAGTTCGACGCCAGCTGGAACCGCGGCAGCGCGTTCTCGTTCCCGCTCGGCGCCGGCCGCGTCATCAAGGGCTGGGACCAGGGCGTCGTCGGGATGAAGGTCGGCGGCCGCCGCGAGCTGGTCATCCCGGCTCACCTGGCGTACGGCAACCAGTCGCCGTCCCCGCTCATCCCGGCCGGCTCGACCCTGATCTTCGTCGTCGACCTGCTGGGCGTCTGAGCCGGTCGTGACCGAGGGCCGCACCCCCGCCCCGGGGGTGCGGCCCCACGCGTTTGCGGGCTCGGCTTTTGCAGTGCGTACCGCTACCGGTACGGTCGGTCCACGCCGGGTCGACACTGCCCGGCGGGCGCACCCCGCGCGCGGCGCGGCACACCGGAAGGGTCAGCGATGGCGATCGCCAAGGCAGAGCGGCTGATGAATCTCGCCCTGTGCCTGATGAACACCAGACGTCCGCTCTCCAAGAAGGAGCTGCGGGAATCCATCGAGGCGTACCGCGAGGCCTGGCAGAACAGCAGCGAGGACGCCTTCAACCGGATGTTCGAGCGGGACAAGGACGACCTGCGCGAACTCGGTCTGGTCATCGACGTCGACGAGAACGCCCTCGACGGCGAACTCGGCTACCTCGCCCGCGCCGACCGCAACCGCCTGCCGGAGATCGCCCTCGACGCCGAGGAGGCCGCCGCGCTCACCCTCGCCGCCCGGGTCTGGCAGCAGGCCAAGATGTCCGGCGCGGCCAGCGGTGCCCTGCAGAAGCTGCGCGCCGCCGGCGTCCCGTTCACCGAGACCGAGGGCCGCACCGCCCTCGAACCGCGGATCCCCGCCCGTGAGGCCGCGTTCGAGCCGCTGCTCACCGCCGCCCGCGACCGCCGGCCGGTCACCTTCGACTACCGCAAGGCCGGCGCCGCCGTGGCCGAGCAGCGCACCGTGGAGCCCTGGGCACTGGAGTGCTGGCGCGGCCACTGGTACCTGGCCGGCTGGGACCGCGACCGCGCCGACGCCCGGGTCTTCCGGCTCAGCCGGATCACCGGCAAGGTCCGCGCCCGCACCGGTGCCTTCCTCGGCGCCGTCCCCGAGCACGTCGACGTCCGCGCCACCGTCGCGAAGTTCGCCGGTGAGGGCGCCACCGCGACCGCGCGCGTCAAGGTCCGCCGCGGTGCCGGCTTCCCGCTGCGCACCAAGGCGCTGAGCACCGTCCCCCAGCCCTCGGCCGGCGGGACCGGCGGGGCCGACGACGGATGGGACGTGCTGGAGATCCCGTACGGGAACGGGCTCGGCGCGGACCTCGCCGAGTTCGGGCCGGACGTCCTGGTGCTCGGCCCCGAGGAGCTGCGCTCCGACGTGATCGAGCGGCTGCGCGCGGTGGCCGGGGCGGGCGCCGCCGACGGCGCCGCGGTGGAGAGTGCTGAAGGAGTGCGGGCATGAGCAACGCGATCGACCAGACCCGGCGGATGCTCTCGCTGGTCACCTACCTGCGCGAGCGGCCCGGTGCCGAGGTGGCCGAGGTGGCGCGGGCCTTCGGCATCACCGAGCGCGAACTGATCGGCGACCTCAACGTCCTGCCGATGTGCGGCACCAGCTTCCGCGGCGGTGACCTGCTCGACATCGACACCGACGGCGAGCGGATCTGGTGGCACAACGTCGACGACGTCGCCCAGCCGCTGCGGCTGGCCGCCGACGAGGCGACCGCGCTGCTGGTCGCCGCCCGCGCGGTGGCGGGCCTGCCCGGGCTGCGGGCCGGCGACCGGGAGGCGCTCACCCGGGCCGTCGCCAAGATCGAGAACGCCGCCGGGGACAGCGCCGAGGGCAGCGCCCGGGTCGGCGTCACCTTCGAGGCGGAGAGCCATGTCTTCGCCGACATCGACCGCGCGCTCAGCGAGGGCCGGCGGCTCTGGCTGCGCTACTACTCGCACGGGCGCGGCGGCATGACCGAGCGTGAGGTCGACCCGATCCGGCTGCTCACCGAGGGGCACACCTACCTGGAGGCCTGGTGCCGGACCTCCGAGGACCACCGGATGTTCCGGCTCGACCGGGTCGCCGAGATCCGGGTGCTGGACGTCCCCTCCGACCCGCCCAGGCGTGAGCCGCGCGACCTCTCGGGCGGGCTGGTCAACCCGTCCGCGGACGACCCGGAGGTGGTGGTCGAGGTGTCCTCCGGCGGGCGCTGGGTGGCCGAGTACTACACCCACGACCGGGCCGAGGAACTGCCGGACGGCGGGCTGCGGATCACCCTGCGCAGCGCCGACCCGTCCCAGCTGCGCCCGCTGGCGCTGCGGCTCGGCCGGGACGGGCGGATCGTCTCGCCGCCGGCCCTCGCCGAGCAGGCGCGGTCGGCGGCGCGGCAGGCGCTGGACGCCTACGAGGCCACGACGGTCGGCGGGCCGGGGCAGGTCTGAGCCGTGGAGCCGGGTACCAGATTCAAGGTCTACTGCTCGGAGTGCCGGGAGAAGGTGGAGCTGCCGGCGGAGGAGTTCCGCCTCACCCTCGGCCGGACGCCGGCCCAGGCGCACTACAGCTTCGGCTGCCCGCTCTGCGGGGCGTCGGTCCGCAAGCCGGCGGGGGAGAAGATCGTGTCGGCGCTGACCGGTGCCGGGGTGCGGACGATGCGGCTGGTCCCGGCCGGGGGCTCCACCCCCGGGTGAGTGCCGGGGTCGTCCGCCGGCCGGGGCGGTCGGGCCGGACCGAGCGGTCCGGGGCCGGCGGATAGGGTGGTGGCCATGTCCTGGATGCTTGTCGCCGCCGTCCTGCTCGCCACCGCCGGTCTGCTGGTCCTCGGTGTCCTCGCGATCCGGCTCTGGCTGGACGTGCGGGCACTGGCCCAGGGAGTGGACACCGCCTCCCGGGCGCTGGCCGAGGCGGCCGGCGATCTGGCCGCGGCGGTTCCCGGGCGCTGAGCGCGCCGCCGCCGCCGACCCGGCCGGCGGCCCCGGTCCGGAGGCCGCGGCGCGGGGAGCGGCCGGGCGGCTCGGAACCGGTGGCCCATCAGGGGTGTCTCAGGGGTACGGGGGCTGCTGCGCGGGGGGCCGGGCGGGTTACGCTCTGAGCAGGCTCCTGAAGTGCGACGGGGGCCGCTGTCCTGTTCGGGCGGCCGTCGTCAGGGCGTCATCCGCAGCGGTTACCATCCGCGCAGCGGGTGGCCCGCCGGTGCCGCCATGACTGAAGGTGGTCGAACATGCGGATCTCGCCGACCGCGATCCTGGTGATCGTGGTTCTTGCCATTCTGCTCTTCGGCGCCAAGCGACTGCCCGATCTGGCGCGCTCGCTCGGCCAGTCGATGCGGATCCTGAAGAGCGAGACCAAGGCGATGCGTTCGGACGGTGCCGCGGAGGAGAGCGCGCCGGCCCAGCCCGCGCCCGCCGTGGGGGCGGACACCGCGAAGACGATCCAGGCCGCTCCCGGGGCGTCCGGGACGGCCCGGCCGGTGGCCGGGCAGCCCACGGGGACGGGAACGGACGGCGGCGGCCCGCGTTGAGCGGTCCGCGCGGCACGCGGCGCACGTGACATTCGCGACTACTGAGGCCCGTCGACCGGCGGGCCTCGACGCACGAGTTGAGGACCGGGGTTGAGCAAGCTCTCCAAGGCGTCGAAGACGCCCAAGGATCCTGATGGGCGGATGGCCCTCGCCGACCACCTGCGGGAACTGCGGAACCGCGTGGTCAAGTCGGTCCTGGCGATCGTGCTCGTCACGATCGTCGCGGCGATCTACCACAAGCAGCTCGAGGACTTCCTGCTGAAGCCCCTGCCGCACTGCACGCCGGAGACCTCCGGCCAGTACCACGGCAAGTGCGCGCAGGTCTCCAACATCGGTCTGACCGCCGGTTTCACCTGGATGCTCAAGGTGGCGCTGACGGCCGGTGTGGTCGCGGCCGTGCCGGTCTGGCTCTACCAGGTCTGGGCCTTCGTCGCGCCGGGCCTGCACCGCCACGAGAAGAAGTACACGATCATCTTCATGGCGTGCGGCGCGCCGCTGTTCCTGGCCGGTGTGACCTGCGCCGTCCTGGTGCTGCCGACCACGGTCGACGTCCTGATCTCGTTCACCCCGAACAACACCACGCCGATCCTGCCGCCCGAGGACTACCTCGACATCGCCACCCGGATGGTGCTGGTCTTCGGCCTCGCCTTCGAGTTCCCGCTGCTGCTGGTGATGCTGAACATGGTCGGCATCGTCACCGGCAAGCGGCTGCTCGGCTGGTGGCGCGGCATGGTGCTGGGCATCACGGTGTTCGCCGCCTTCGCGACGCCGAGCGCCGAGCCCGTCAGCATGCTGGTACTGGCCGCGCCGATCTGGGCGCTGTACTTCGTCGCGGTCGGGATCGCGCTGCTGCACGACCGGCGCAAGGCCCGTCGCAACCCGGACTTCGGGCTGGACGACGAGGAGGCCTCGCAGCTGGACCTGTCGGTGCAGCCGGTGGCCGGGGTGGAGAGCGTGGAGGCCTCCGGCACGCCGACGGCCGGTGCGTCGGTGCCGGCCGCCCGGCACGAGCAGATGGACGACATCACGTGATGAGGTGACCCGCCTCGAAACCCCGGCCCGCCGCTTCCCGGCGGGCCGGGGTTTTTGCGTACGGGTGACCGGCCGGTGGGGCAGTCTTGGCAGGCTCGATGGAATGTGACATATTACTGTCGTGTCCAAGCTTCAGAGACCTCACCTGGATGTCGTCGTGGTCGGCGCCGGCGTGGTCGGCGCCGCCTGCGCCTACTACGCGGCCCGCGCCGGGCTCGCCGTCGCCGTCGTCGACCGCGGTCCGGTCGCGGGCGGTACCACCGGTGCCGGTGAGGGCAATCTGCTGGTCTCCGACAAGGAGCCGGGGCCCGAGCTCGACCTGGCGCTGCTCTCCACCCGGCTCTGGCGCGAGCTCGCCGAGGAGTTCGGCGCCGACGTCGAGTACGAGCCCAAGGGCGGCCTGGTGGTGGCCACCACCCCCGCCCGCCAGGACGCCCTGCGTGCCTTCGCCGCCGAGCAGGTGACGGTCGGCGTCACCGCCGAGGAGATTCCCGGTGAGCGGCTGCGCGAACTCGAACCGCACCTGGCGCCCGGGCTGGCCGGGGGGTTCCACTACCCCCAGGACGCCCAGGTCCAGCCGGCGCTGGCCGCCGCGCACCTGCTGCGCGCCGCCCGCCGCGAGGGTGCCGTGCTGCACACCGGTGAGACCGTCCGGGCGGTGACCACCGGGCCGGACGGCGCCGTGCGCGGCGTCGTCACCGACCGGCGCAGGCTGACCGCGCCGGCCGTGGTCAACGCCGCCGGCACCTGGGGCGGCGAGCTGGCCGGGCTGGCGGGGGTACACCTGCCGGTGCTGCCCCGGCGGGGCTTCGTCCTGGTCACCGAGCCGTTGCCGCGGATCGTCCGGCGCAAGGTCTACGCCGCCGACTACGTCGCGGACGTGGCCAGCGGTTCGGCCGCGCTGCAGACCTCGGCGGTGGTCGAGGGCACCCCCGGCGGACCGGTGCTGATCGGCGCCAGCCGGGAGCGGGTCGGCTTCGACCGGACCCTCTCGGTGGAGGTGCTGCACCGGCTCGCCGCGCAGGCCGCCGCGCTCTTCCCGGTCCTCGCCGACGTCAGCGTGCTGCGCGCCTACCGGGGCTTCCGGCCGTACCTGCCGGACCACCTGCCCGCGATCGGCGCCGACCCGCGGGTGCCGGGGCTCTACCACGCCTGCGGACACGAGGGGGCGGGCATCGGGCTGGCCCCGGCGACCGGGCTGCTGATCAGTGAGCAGCTCACCGGCAAGCAGCCGGAGCTGGATCTCGCGCCGTTCCGGGCGGACCGGTTCCCGGCCGGGGAATGAGTCCGGCCGGCGACGGGCCGGCACGCCGCCGCCGTGCCCGCGGGCCGTCGGCGGCGACCGGGAGCCGCGGGCCGTCGCGGCGGACGAGCGGCACGGTGTCGCCGTGGCGGATCGGAGGAACTTCGGAATGGAGAATGCGCGGATGAACCCGCCGATGCAACGCCGGACCCCGGCCGCGCTGGTCGGGGCGGAGCCGGAGCCCGCCCACACCATCGACTTCGACGGCCGGCCGGTGCCCGCACTGCCCGGGCAGTCGATCGCCGCCGCGCTGTGGGCCGACGGCGTGCTCGCCTGGCGCACCACCCGGGTCGGCGGCAAGCCGCGCGGGGCGTTCTGCGGGATCGGCGCCTGCTTCGACTGCCTGGCCGTCGTGGACGGCCGCCCCAACCAGCGCACCTGTCTGGTGTCGGCCGAGCCCGGCACCGTCGTCACCACCCAGGAGGGCAACGGCCGTGCCGACCTCGCCGTCTGAACCGACCGAGCCGACCGGGGCGTCCGGGGCGTCCGGGCCGTTCGGGCTCCGTGTCCGCCGCGCCTACGACCTCGCCGTGATCGGCGCCGGCCCGGCGGGTCTCGCCGCGGCCGTGGCCGCCGCCGACCTCGGGCTGCGCTGCGCCCTGCTCGACGCGGGCGCGCGCACCGGCGGCCAGTACTACCGCCACCCCGCCCCCGGTCTGGGGGCCACCCGGCCCGACCGGCTGCACCACGGCTGGTCCGTCTACACCGGCCTGGCCGACCGGCTCGCGGTGCACCGCAGGACCGGCCGGGTCGACCTCCTGAGCGGCCACCAGGTCTGGGCGCTGGAGCGCCCGGACGACACCGCCTGGGCGGTGCACGCGACGCTGGGGCCGGACGCCGCCGACCGCGCCACCGTCCGGGCCGCCGCGGTGCTGCTGGCCACCGGCGCGTACGAGCGGCAGCTGCCGTTCCCCGGCTGGACGCTGCCCGGGGTGGTCACCGCCGGTGGGGCGCAGGCCATGCTCAAGGCCGGTCTGGTGCTGCCGGGCCGGCGGATCGTGGTGGCCGGCAGCGGGCCGCTGCTGCTGGCGGCCGCGTCCTCGCTGGTCACCGCGGGGGCCGAGGTGCCCGCCGTGGTCGAGGCGACCAACTACCTCGGCTACGCGCGGCGCCCCGACGTGCTGGCCGCCGTCCCGGCCAAGCTCGTCGAGGGCGCCGGTCACGGCGCCGCGCTGCTGCGCCACGGTGTCCGGCTGCGTCGCCGCAGCGCCGTCGTCGAGGCGCACGGCACCGACCGGGTCACGGCCGTCACCGTGGCCCGGTTGGACGCCGACTGGCGGCCGGTGCCCGGCACCGAGCGCCGGATCGCCTGCGACGCGCTCGCCGTCGGCCACGGACTGCTGCCGCAGATCGAGCTGGCCACCGAGCTGGGTGCCGGGACCAGGACGACGCCCGACGGTACGGTCGCCCTCGCGGTGGACTCCCGGCTGCGGACCACCATCCCCGGTCTCTGGGCGGCCGGCGAGACCTGCGGGGTCGGCGGCGCCGACCTGGCGATCGCCGAGGGCGAGCTGGCCGCGCACGCGGTCGCCGGCGCGCCGGTCGGCACCGCCCTGCTGCGTCGCCGCTCCCGGCTGCGGGCCTTCGCCGAGCTGATGGCGGCGGCGCACCGGCCCGGGCCCGGCTGGACGCAGTGGCTGCGCCCGGACACCGATGTCTGCCGCTGCGAGGAAGTCCCGGTGGCCAAGATCACCGAGGCCGTGGAGGAGCTCGGCGCCGGCGACGCGCGGACCGTCAAGCTGCTCACCCGGGCGGGGATGGGCTGGTGCCAGGGCCGGATGTGCGGTCCGGCGGTGGCCTGCCTCTCCGGCGCCGGCGACGCGCGGGCGGACAGCCGTCCGCTGTCCTGCCCCGTCCCGCTCTCGCAGCTCGCGGCCGGTCCGGGAACCGGACTGCCGCCGTCCTGAACCCGTGGTGCGGCGACACTTGTCTCCGCCCGCGCTCTCTAATAAAATGTCACACCTCACCAAGGAGTCATCTGTGTCCATCACCCCCCGCGACACCACCCGGCCCTGGCGCGGCATCATGGTCGCCACCACGATCCCGCTGCGCTCGGACCTCTCCGTCGACTACGACGCCTACGCCGAGCACGTCCGCTGGCTGATCGACTCGGGCTGTGACGGCGTCGTCCCCAACGGCTCGCTGGGCGAGTACCAGACCCTCACCGCCGAGGAGCGGGCCCGGATCGTCGAGGTCGCGGTCGAGGCCGCCGGCGACGGCTCCCGGGTCATGCCGGGCGTGGCCGCCTACGGCAGCGCCGAGTCCCGCCGCTGGACCGAGCAGGCCGCCGAGGCCGGCGCCGGCTCCGTCCTGCTGCTGCCGCCGAACGCCTACCGCGCCGACCACGCCGCCGTCCGGTCCCACTACGCCGAGGTGGCCAAGGCCGGCCTGCCGATCGTCGCGTACAACAACCCGATCGACACCAAGGTCGACCTCGTCCCCTCGCTGCTCGCCGAGCTGCACGCGGCGGGCTCCATCGTCGCGGTCAAGGAGTTCAGCGGCGACGTCCGCCGGGCCTACGAGATCGCCGAGCTGGCCCCCGGGCTGGACCTGCTGATCGGCGCCGACGACGTGCTGCTGGAGCTGGCGCTGGCCGGTGCCGTCGGCTGGATCGCCGGCTACCCGAACGCGCTGCCGGCCGCGAGCGCCGCCCTGTACCAGGCCGCCGTCGCCCACGACCTGGACGTCGCGCTGCCGCTCTACAAGTCGCTGCACTCGCTGCTGCGCTGGGACTCCAAGACCGAGTTCGTCCAGGCGATCAAGCTCTCGATGGACATCGCCGGCCGTCCGGGCGGGCCCACCCGCGAGCCGCGGCTGCCGCTCAACCCGGAGATCGAGGCGGCCGTCCGCGCGGCCACCGAGAAGGCGCTGGCCGAGGGTCTCGGGTAACCGACACCGCTGCCATCGGGTGCGGCCGGCTGCTGGGGCAGCCGGCCCGGCCCACCACCCCACCCACCCCGACGGGAGCCGCAACCACATGCGCAGCCGCCACGTCTTCCACGCCGTCGACTCGCACACCGAGGGCATGCCGACCCGGGTCGTCACCGGCGGATTCGGCGTCATCCCGGGTGCCACCATGGCCGAGCGCCGCGTGCACTTCCAGCAGCACCTCGACGAGTTCCGGACGCTGCTGATGTACGAGCCGCGCGGCCACGCCGCGATGAGCGGCGCGATCCTGCAGCCGCCGACGCGCCCGGACGCCGACTTCGGGGTGCTCTACATCGAGGTGTCCGGCCTGCTGCCGATGTGCGGCCACGGCACCATCGGCGTGGCCACCGTCCTGGTCGAGACCGGCATGGTGCCGGTGGTCGAGCCGGTCACCACCGTGCGGCTGGACACCCCCGCCGGGCTGGTGATCGCCGAGGTCCGGGTCGAGAACGGCGCCGCCACCGCGGTGACCATCCGCAACGTGCCCTCGTACTCCGTCGCCCTGGACCGCAAGATCGAGGTGCCCGGGTACGGCACGGTCGGCTACGACCTCGCGTACGGCGGCAACTTCTACGCCATCCTGCCGCTCGCCGAGTTCGGGCTGCCGTTCGAGCGCGAGCGCAAGCAGGAGATCCTGGACGCCGGACTGGCCCTGATGGACGCCATCAACGCCGGCCCGGACCGGCCGGTGCACCCCGAGGACCCGTCGATCCACAGCTGCCACCACGTCCAGCTGCTCGCCCCCGGCTCCACCGCCGAGCACTCCCGGCACGCGATGGCCATCCACCCCGGCTGGTTCGACCGCTCGCCCTGTGGCACCGGCACCTCCGCGCGGATGGCCCAGCTGCACGCCCGCGGCGAACTCCCGCTCGGACGGGACTTCCGCAACGACTCCTTCATCGGGACGACCTTCACCGGCCGCCTGGTCGAGGAGACCGAGGTGGCCGGGCGGCCCGCCGTCGTGCCCACCGTCACCGGACGGGCCTGGATCACCGGCACCGCCCAGTACTTCCTCGACCCGAGCGACCCGTTCCCGGCCGGGTTCCTGCTCTGAACCGCCTGAACACCCTGAAGGGCTGCCTGCTGTGACGATCCTTTCGTACAACCCCGCCGACCCCGAGGACCTCGTGGCCGAGGTCGACGCGCCCGGCATCGAAGCCGTCCGGGCCACCGTCGGCCGGGCCCGGACCGCGCAGGCCGGGTGGCTCGCCGCCGGCGCCGGCGCCCGCTCCGCCGCGCTCACCCGGATCGCCGAGCTGGTCGAGGCGAACGCCGAGGAGCTGGCGGCGCTGGTCGTCCGCGAGGTCGGCAAGCCGCTCGCCGAGGCGCGCGGCGAGGTCGCCCGCACCGCCGCGATCTGGCGCTACTACGCGCAGGCGCCGTTCGCGGCCTCCGGCGCCGTGCACGAGACCGCCGCCGGGCCCGGGCTGCTGCTCACCCGCCGCCGCCCGTACGGGGTGGCCGGGCTGATCACGCCGTGGAACTTCCCGCTGGCGATCCCCACCTGGAAGGCCGCCCCGGCGCTGGCCGTCGGCAACTCCGTGGTGCTCAAGCCGTCCTCGGAGGCGGTCGGCTGCGCGCTGCGGCTGGCCGAGCTGGTCGCCGAGGCCGGTCTGCCGGCGGACGTCTTCACCGTGCTGCCGGGCGGCGGCGCGGAGGGCGGCGAGCTGGTCGGGATCGCCGACGTGGTCTCGTTCACCGGTTCCACGGGGGTGGGCCGGCAGGTCGTCCGGACCGCCACCGAGCGCGGCATCCCGGTCCAGGCCGAACTCGGCGGACTGAACGCGGCCGTGGTCCTTCCGGACGCCGACATGACGCAGGCCGCCGCGCACCTGGCCGCCGCGATCGCCGGGTACGCCGGGCAGAAGTGCACCGCCACCAGCCGGGTGATCGCCGTCGGCGCGGCCTACGAGCCGCTGCGGGCCGCCCTGGTGAAGGCCCTGGAGCAGGTCGACGACACGTCCTGCGGACCGGTCATCAACGCCGCCACCCGGGACGAGATCACCGCCGCCGTGGCCTCCGCCCGCGACGCCGGGGCCGACGTGCTGACCGGCGGCGGCGCGCCGGAGCGGACCGGCTGGTACCTCGCCCCGACCCTGGTCGCCGACGTGCCGGACGACCACCCGCTGCACCGCGAGGAGTTCTTCGGCCCGATCGCCGTGCTGCACGCGGCGGCCGACCTGGACGAGGCGATCGCGCTCGCCAACGACACCCCGTACACGCTGTCGGCCTCGGTGCACACCCGCGACCTGGACGTCGCGCTCGCCGCCGCCGACCGGCTGGACGCGGGCATGATCCGGGTCAACGCGCCCTCCAGCGGCGTCGACTTCCACCTGCCGTTCGGCGGCGCCAAGGGCGCCAGCCACGGTGACCGGGAGCAGGGCCAGGCGGCGCTGGACTTCTACACCGCCGGCCGTACCGTCACCCTGCTGCCGGCCGGCGGTGCGTGATGCTCGTTCGCACGGTGGACTACCACTGCGCCGGTGAACCCTTCCGGATCGTCGTCGGCGGCGCCCCCGGCGCGGCCGGGGACAGCGTCGCCGAGCGCCGGGCCGTCGCGATCGGCGCGGGCGGCACGGCCACCGCGCCCCGGCCGGGCGCGCTCGACGAGGTGCGGCAGCTGCTCGTCCGCGAGCCGCGCGGGCACGCCGGGATGTACGGCGGGTTCCTGGTGCCGGCGGACGACGACGAGGCGCACCTGGGTGTGCTCTTCTGGCACAAGGACGGCTACTCCACCGCCTGCGGCCACGGCACCATCGCGCTCGGCGCCTGGGCGGTCGACTCCGGCCTGGTCGCGGCCCCGGACGACGGCACGGCCCGGGTGCGGATCGACGTGCCCTCCGGGCGGGTCACCGCCAGCGTCCACCGCGCGGGCGGGCGCACCACCGGGGTGACCTTCCGCAACGTGCCGGCCGTCGTCAGCGCGCGGAAGCTGCCGGTGCGGACCTCGCGCGGCACCGTCGAGGTGTCCGTCGCGCACGCGGGCGCCTGCTACGCCTCGGTGCCGGCGGCCGCGCTCGGGCTCGCCGTCGAACCCGGTCTGCTGCCCGAGCTCACCGCCGTCGGGCGGGAGATCCGCGCCGCCCTGGCCGACTCGCCGGCCGTCCGGCACCCGGTCGACCCGCGGCTCTCGGGCGTCTACGGGGTGATCCTGTACGACGAGCTGCCCGACGGTCCGGCGGGGCCGAACCAGCGCAACGTCACCGTCTTCGCGGACGGCCAGATCGACCGCTCGCCGTGCGGCTCCGGCACGTCGGCGCGGCTCGCCGTGCTCGCCGCCGAGGGGCGGCTGGCACCGGGCGAGGAACTGCGCCACGAGTCGGTGATCGGGACGGTGTTCACCGGCCGGGTGCTCCCGGGCGGCGACCCGCTCGGCGCCGGCGTGGTCACCGAGGTGACCGGCACCGCCCACCGCACCGGCGAGCACACCTTCCTGCTCGACCCGGACGACACGCTCGGGACGGGGTTCCTGCTGTGACCGACCACCGTTCCGGACCCCTCCTGCTGCCCGGCGCGGCGGCTGAGCCGCTCCAGTACGCCGCGCCGGGCTCCATCGGATCGCCCGCCGCCGAGCCGTCGACCAGGGTGTTGAGCCCGGCCCAGGCGGCCGAGGCGATCGAACGGGTGCTGCTGGCCGGGCTCGACCCGGAGGCCGGGCCCGCCCGCTCGGCGGTGCCGGTCCCGGCGGGCGAGCTGCTGCTGATGCCGGCGGCCACCACCGAGTACACCGGGGTGAAGATCGCCGGGGTGGCCCCCGGCAACGCCGCCCTCGGGCTGCCCCGGATCACCGGCAGCTACCTGCTGCTGGACGGTCCGACGCTGCAGCCGGTGGCCCTGCTCGACGGCGCGGCGCTCACCTCGCTGCGCACGCCCGCCGTCACCGCCGTCGCGCTGCGCCGGCTGGCCGTGCCGGACGCCGCGCACCTGGTCCTGTTCGGGGCCGGCCCGCAGGCGTACGGGCACCTGGACGCGCTGCTCGCCGTCCGGCCGCTGACCAGGGTCACGGTGGTGGCCCGCAGCGCGGCGCCGGCCGAGGCACTGGCCGCGTACGCGCGCGGTCTCGGGCTGGCGGCCTCGGTGGGCACGGCGTCCGCCGTGGCCGAGGCGGACCTGGTGGTCTGCTGCACCACCGCGCGGACCCCGCTGTTCGACGGCGCGCTGGTGCCCGACCACGCCGCGGTGGCGGCGGTCGGCTCGCACGAGCCGCAGGCGCGGGAGGTGGACGCGGTGCTGGTCGGCCGGGCCGCGCTCTACGTGGAGGCGCGGACGGCCGCGCTGCGGGAGGCGGGGGACCTGCTGATGGCGGGTGTCACCGGTGCCGACGCGCTCTGGAACCTGGCCGAGCTGGTGCGTGGTGAGGCGCCGGTGCCGAGCGACCGGCCGCGCTTCTTCAAGAGCGTCGGGATGGCCTGGCAGGACCTCGCCGTCGCGGCGGAGATCCACCGGCAGGGCTGAGCTCCACGAGGGCTGCCCCGCCGGACGGCTGCCGGAGACGGCTGCCGGCGACGCCTGCCGCCCGGGAGGCCGAGCCGGCCGCCGGGGCGTGTGCGCGCCGCCGGCGGGGCGGGCCGGGCGGCGCGTGGGTGGGCCGAGAGCCGCGGCCGACGTGGTGGGACGGGATCCCCGGCCACGTCGGCCGCTTTCACGTACCCGCTACCGGTGGACGCGGATCCGCCGGGCCGGCGGCCCGGCGGGCGGTGCGCGGGGGGCTCCTCGCCGAGGCCCGTCGGGGGCGGCGGCTCCGCCACGACGGTGCGCGGCCGATCGTCCGTGACGCCGGGGCCGGTCACGGAGCGTCCGGGGCGAGGGCTGTGCACGGCGCTGTGGCGGGGCGCTCAGCCCCGGATCCGCCGCCGGCCGTTGCGGTGGCCGGCCACCGCTGACACCATGGGCGCTCCGGGGGAAAGCGGCCGGTGGCGGGTGGTCCGAATAACGAAATGTTGCACACTCAACGTAACGTGACATTGTACGCTGGTGTTCTGCGACCCATCCGGAGGAACACCATGGCCGACCTCAAACCCCGCACCCTGATCTCGGTTCAGGAGCGGCTTCGCGACCAGGTCGCCCACGCCCTCCGGGCCGCACTGATCTCCGGTGAGCTGCGCCCCGGCGTGGTGTACTCCGCGCCCGCGCTCGCCGCCGACTTCGGCGTCTCCGCCACCCCCGTCCGCGAGGCGATGCTGGACCTCGCCCGCGAGGGCCTGGTGGAGGCCGTCCGCAACAAGGGCTTCCGGGTCACCGAGCTGACCGAGCGCGACCTCGACGACTTCACCGAGATCCGCGCCCTGATCGAGGTCCCGACCATCGGGCGGGTCGCCCGTACGGCGACCGCCGAGCAGTTGGAGGCGCTGCGCCCGCAGGCGGACGAGATCGTCGCCGCCGCCCGCAAGCACGACCTGATCGGCTACCTGGAGGCCGACCGGCAGTTCCACCTCGACCTGCTCGGCCTGGCCGGAAACTCCCGACTGGTCGAGGTGGTCGGCGACCTGCGCAAGCGCTCCCGGCTCTACGGCCTCAACCGCCTCGACGAGCGCGGCGAGCTGGTCTCCTCCGCCGAGGAGCACCTGGAGCTGCTCGACCTGATGCTCGCCGGCGACGCGGAAGCCGCCGAGGCCTGCATGTCCCGCCACCTCGGCCACGTCCGCTCGCTCTGGGCGGCCGGCCGGGAGGAGGCGCAGGAGGAGGTCCGCCCGGCGCTGCGGCTGCGGGCGCGGTAGCGGCCCGGGGCCGCTCGTTCGGGTGAGCACCGACGATCGGGCGGCCGACGGCATCCGCGTCCTACGATGATGCTCTCGACATCGGCAATCAGGAGGGACTCCATGTCCGCCGCCGCAGTGGAAGAGCCCATGGAGCAGCCGACGCTGCTCGAAGTCGCCGAGCTGATCTCCAACCAGTTCGCCGGCTACCGGGTCGAGATCGTCGGGAGCCAGATCACCGTGACGCCGCCGCCGAATGCCTCGCACGGTAAGTCGCTGAGCCGCCTCATGCTGGTGCTCTTCGCAGCGGGCCTCGGCCACGGCGAGAGCGAGGTCTTGCAGAACATCGGCCTCTGGCTGCCGGACGGACCTTCGGACTTCGCCATTCCCGACCTGGTGATCACCGACGCCGACATCGAGGACCACCTGGTCGAGTACCACTGCTACGACCCGGTGGCCTTCCGCCTCGTGCTGGAGGTGACCTCCTCGAACCTCGGTGACGATCTGAAGAGGAAGCCCGCCGCCTACGCCTCCGCCGGGGTGCCGGTCTACGTCATCGTGGACCGGAGCAACCAGCGGGTGATGGTGCTCACCGAGCCGCACGACGGCGAGTACCGGGTGCACGCCGTCCACCACCCGGGCCAGTCGTTCACGCTGCCGGAGTCGATCGGGGCGTCGGTGACGCTCGCGGTGGACGACGTGCTCACCGCGAAGAAGTAGCTCACGCCGCCGCCGGCACCGTGAGCCTTCCGTCGTGGACCTCGGCGACCCGGTCGACGGCCGTGAGGTGGGTCCGGTCGTGGGTGACCAGCACCGTGGCGGTGGCGCGTCGGTGGGTGAGTTCGGTGATCAGGTCGAGGACGGCGGCGCCGCGCTCGTGGTCCAGCGCGCTGGTGGGTTCGTCGATCAGCAGCACCGTCGGGTCGTTCATCAGGGCGCGGGCGATGTTGACGCGCTGGCGCTGACCGCCGGAGAGCTGGTGCGGCCGCCGCGCCGCCTGGTCGCGCAGGCCGACTGCGGCCAGCAGTTCGAGGGCGCGGGGGAGGGCGGCGCGCGGTGAGCGGCCGTCCAGATGGGCCATCACCTGGAGCTGTTCGGCGGCGGTCAGCGAGGGCAGCAGATTGGCCTGCTGGAAGACGATCCCGATCCGGTGCCGGCGCAGCGCGGTCAGCTCGGCGCGGTTCAGCCCGGTGGTCTCCACCCCGTCGACCACCACCCGGCCGGTGTCCGGGGTGGTCAGCGTCGCGGCGACCGCGAGCAGGCTGGACTTGCCGGAGCCGGACGGGCCGACCACCGCGGTGATCGAGCCCTTGGGGACGGTGAGCGAGACCTCGTCCAGCGCGGTCAGCCGGCCGTCGCCGTCCGGGTAGGTGAGGGTGATGCGGTCGAGGTGCAGGCTCATCGGGCGCTCCCCAGGGCGGTCAGCGGGTCGACGGAGGTGATCCGGCGGATGGACAGGGCCGCGCCGACCGCGCCGAGCGCGATCATCACGACGGCCGGGACGAGGACGGTCGGGGCGTCCAGCACGAACGGCACCGCCGAACCGAGCAGCGCGCCGGCGCCGACCGCGATCGCCGTGCCGACGGCCGTGCCGAGCACCAGCAGCAGGACCGCCTGGCCGAGCGCGTCCTTGAGCAGGTAGCGGGTGGAGGCGCCCAGGGCCTTCAGCACCGCGATGTCCCCGCTGCGCTGGATCGTCCAGACGGTGAAGAACGCGCCGATCACCAGGGCGGAGATGGCGAACAGGAAGCCGCGCATCAGCTGCAGCGAGCCGTTCTCCGAGGTGTAGGAGCCGATCGCGGCGAGCGCGTCCTGCCGGTCCCGGGTCTCGGTGCCGTACCGGGCGTCCGCCGCGCCGAGGTCGGCGCCGGGGGAGGTGGTCAGGGCGATCACCGTGGCGTGGCCGGTGCCCCCCGGGGCGACCGACTGCCAGTCGCCCAGGCTGGTCCAGACGACCGGGGTGTGGCTGAACGAGGCGTCGCCGGTCACCGCGGCGACCTGGAGCGGGCGGCCCGCCAGGGTGAACGCGGCGCCGGGCCGCAGGCCGCCGAGGTCCTCGGCGGCGGCCTGGGAGAGCACGGCCCGGCCGGGCCCGACCGACGCGCCCTGCGGGGCCAGCGACGAGCCGTCCGGCACGCCGAAGGCGGAGAGCGCGGTGGTGCGCTGACCGGCGGCGGCCTTGGTGGTGGTGATGCCGAGCGGCTGCGCGGCGGTGACTCCGGGCACCTGTGCCCAGCCCTGCCACTGCTCGGGCGTGACCTGGGACTCGGTGAAGGAGAGCTTCTGGCCGTCGGCCGGGACGGCGAAGGCCAGGTGGTCGGCGGGCAGCCCGGTGATCGCCGAGATGTTCTGCCGGCCGAGCCCGGCCGTCAGGCCGGACAGCAGGCCGACCAGTACGGTGATCAGCACGACGACGGTTCCCATCAGGGCGAACCGCCCCTTGGCGAACCGCAGGTCCCTCCAGGCGACGAACACGTCCGCGTTCTCCTTCTTCGGTGAGTTCAGTGAGTCGGTGACTTCGGTGACTTCGGTGGCTCGGTGACGCCGGCGGTGACGGCGACGGCTCCGGCCGCGACACTCACCACGGTCGCGCGGAAGGGGGCCGGCGGGCATCGCACGCGGGATTGGAACCTCGGCATCGAAGGGGAGAGGCGGAGTTCAACCTTTTGATTGATGCCGCTCCGACGACCCGGACCCTAGGCTGGACGGATGGCGACCGAACGACCCCGCATCACTCCCGTCGCCCGCGTACTCCAGGTCTGCCTGCACCTGCTGGTGGCGGGCCTGCTCGCCCTGGCCGTGACCCGCGCGGTGGTCGGCCGGGGCGGCGACCCGGCGGCCGTCGTCGCCGCCGGCACGGCGATGGCCGCCGTCTACGCGGCCGGCCCGCTGGTCGGTGCCGTCCGCCGGTCGCGGCGGGCCGCCGCGCTCTGGCTGGCCCTGCTCGGGGTGACCTGGGTGGGCGTGCTGATCGCCACCCAGGACGGCGTCTGGCTCGCCTTCCCGCTGTACTTCCTGGAGCTGCACCTGCTCGGCCGCCGCAGCGGGCCGGCCGCCGTCGCCCTCACCGCGCTCGTCGCGGTCGTGGCGTGGTCCTGGCACCAGCACACCGTCGGCTTCGCCGGGGCGATCGGCCCCACGCTCGGCGCGGCCGTCGCCACCGTCACCGTCCTCGGCTACCAGGCGCTCTACCGGGAGAGCGAGGAGCGCCGCCGGCTGATCGACGAGCTCACCGCCGCCCGCGCGGGCCTGGACGCCGCCCACCACACCGCCGGTGTGCTGGCCGAGCGGGAACGGCTCGCCCGGGAGATCCACGACACCCTCGCCCAGAGCCTGTCCAGCATCCAACTGCTGCTGCGCGCCGCCCAGCGGGCCCTGCCCGAGCGGACCGAGGCCGCCGCCGACTACGTCGAACAGGCTCGGCAGGCCGCCCAGGACAACCTCGCCGAGGCCCGCCGCTTCGTCCGCGCGCTCACCCCGCCCGACCTGGAGAGCGCCTCGCTGCCGGTCGCCCTCGAACGGCTCTGCGCGACCACGTCGGCGCACGCCGGTCTGCCCGTCCGGCTGCACGTCTCGGGCGACCCCGTCCGGCTGCCGGTGCCGCAGGAGGTCGCGCTGCTGCGGATCGCGCAGTCCGCGCTCGGCAACACGGTGCGGCACGCGAAGGCCTCGCACGCCGAGGTGACGCTCAGCTACATGGAGGGCGAGGTGGCGTTGGACGTGTTCGACGACGGCACGGGCTTCGACCCGGCGCGGGCCGCCGCGACCGCGGGCGGGGAGAGCGGCTTCGGACTGCCCTCCATGCGGGCCAGGGCGCGAGCCCTGGGCGGTACCTTCGCGGTGGAGTCCGCCCCGGGGGAGGGGACGGCGCTCGCCGTCCTGCTGCCCGTCGCCGCCGCCACCGAGGACTCTCCGTGACCGAACCCGTGACCCGCCCGGTGATCCGCCTGCTGCTCGCCGACGACCACCCGGTGGTCCGGGCCGGGCTGCGGGCCGTGCTGGAGAGCGAGCGGGACTTCGTCGTGGTCGCCGAGGCCGCCACCGCCGAGCGGGCCGTGCAGCTGGCGGCCGAGGTCGAGGTGGACGTGGTGCTGATGGACCTGCAGTTCGGGCCGGGCTCGGCGATGAACGGCGCGCAGGCCACCGCGGCGATCACGGCCCGGGCGTCGGCTCCCCGGGTGCTGATCGTCACCACCTACGACACCGACGCGGACACCCTGCCCGCGCTGGAGGCCGGGGCCACCGGGTACCTGTTGAAGGACGCGCCGCCGGAGGAGCTGGCCCGGGCCGTCCGCTCGGCGGCGCAGGGCCGGACGGCGCTGGCGGCGACGGTGGCGGACCGGTTGCTGGAGCGGATGCGGACGCCGTCGGCCGCGCTGAGCGCGCGGGAGACGGAGGTGCTGGGGCTGGTCGCGGACGGGCTGACCAACCAGGGGATCAGCCAGCGGCTGCATCTGAGCCAGGCCACGGTGAAGTCGCATCTGGTGCACATCTACGCGAAGTTGGGCGTGGACTCGCGGACGGCGGCGGTGCGGGAGGCGCGGGTGCGGGGGCTGATCCGGCGAGGAGCGTGAGGGGCCCGGGCCGCGGGCGGACGCGGGCGTAGGGTTGGGGGCCGAACCGTCGCGCGCAGTGGAGGAACCCGCCATGGCCGTCCGCCTCGACGAACTCGCCGTCCCCGTCATCGCCGCGCCCATGGCGGGCGGGGCGTCCACGCCGGAGCTGGTCGCCGCGGTGAACGCCGCCGGCGGCCTGGGGTTCCTGGCGGCGGGGTACCGGAGCGCCGCCGCGATGACCGAACAGATCGGCCGGGTGCGTGAGGTGACGGACCGGCCGTTCGGCGTGAACCTCTTCGTGCCCGCCGGGCCCGGCGACCCGCGGGCCGTCCGCGCCTACCGCGAGCACCTGCTGCCGGAGGCCGAGCGGTGGGGCGTGCGGCTGCCGGAGGCGATCGCGCCGGACCGCGACGACTGGGACGCCAAGATCGCCGCGCTGCTGGCCGACCCGGTGCCCGTCCCCGTGGTGTCGTACACCTTCGGGCTGCCCTCCCCGGAGGAGGTCCGGGCGCTGCGGGCGGCCGGGGTCCACCAGGTCGCCACCGTGACCACGCCGCAGGAGGCGCGGCGCGCCGAGGCGGTCGGCGTGGACGCGCTCTGCGTACAGGGCCCGGAGGCGGGCGGGCACCGGGCCACCCACGGGGTGGCGGACCGGCCGGGGGACGTCCCGCTGCTCGAACTGCTGCCCGCCGTCGGGGCGGTGACGACGCTGCCGCTGATCGCGGCGGGCGGGCTCGCCGACGGCCCGGCGGTCGCGGCCGCGCTGCGGGCCGGGGCGGTGGCCGTCCAGCTGGGGACGGCGCTGCTGCGCGCGGACGAGTCCGGCGCTTCCGCGCCGCACCGGGCCGCCCTGACCGATTTCCCGGACACGGTGGTGACCCGGGCCTTCACCGGCCGTCCGGCGCGCGGTCTGCGCAACGCGTTCATCGAGCGGTACGAGCCCTACGCGCCGGCGGCCTACCCGGAGGTGCACCACCTCACCCAGCCGCTGCGGGCGGCGGCCACCGGGCGGGCGGACACCGGGGCGATGCACCTGTGGGCCGGCACCGGCCACCGCGCGGCCCGCAGCGGGCCGGCCGCGGAGATCGTCAGGGAGCTGTGGCGGTCGGCCCGGCGCTGAAGCGCGGCGCGGTGGTCCGGTCTTGGCCGGAGAGGGCCGCTGCTCGGCCGCCCGCTGGGGGACCGGATTCAAGGGAGCAGGCTGCGCAACCTGAAGGAGCTACGACCGGGATCGGCAGGGAAGAGCGACATCCGCATGCTGTTCGTCTTCGATGCCGAGCGAGAGGCGATCTTCCTGGTCGCCGGTGACAAGTCCGGTCAGTGGTCGCGGTGGTACGACGTCAACATTCCGTTGGCGGAGGGCCGGTACGAGCAGTACGTCGATGAGTTGGAGAAGGGAGACCGCGCACCGAGGTGTGGGCCGAGGCACAGCGCCGAAACCCCGCGCTGGCGACCCCCGAGGCGGAGGCCGAGCGGGCGCGGATGCGGCAGGAGTCGCTGGCGCGGATCCGCGGCCACGAGCTGGCGGAGCTGCGGCGCAAGGTCGGGCTGACGCAGAAGGAGGTGGCCGGGCTGCTCGGGGTGAGCCAGGCGCGGGTGTCGCAGATCGAGCACGGCCAGGTGGACAGCCTGGACAATCTGCGCGCGTACGCGGCGGCGATCGGCGGCGAGGTGGAGGTCACCGTGCGGCAGGGGGATCGGACGATCAAGGTGGCCTGAGCCCGAGCCCCCCTGCCGGTCGTGCGGCGGCGCTCAGCCGAGCAGCTCGGCCATCCAGGACTCGACGGCGGCGGCGGTGCGGGGGAGCGCGTTCGACATCAGGCGGGCGCCGTCCGAGGTGATGACGAGGTCGTCCTCCAGGCGGATGCCGAGCCCGCGCAGTTCGAGCGGGAGGGTCTCGTCGTCGGGCTGGAGGTAGAGACCGGGCTCGACGGTGAGGACGTGGCCCTCCTCCAGGACGCCGTCGAGGTAGGTCTCGGTGCGGGCCTTGGCGCAGTCGTGGACGTCCATGCCGAGCATGTGGCCGCTGCTGCAGAGCGTGTAGCGGCGGTAGAGGCCGCTCTCCTCGGCGATGGCCTGCTCGGCGGAGACGGGCAGGACGCCCCAGTCGGCGAGCCCCTCGGCGAAGACCCGCATCGCGGCGAGGTGGAAGTCGCGGAACCGCGCGCCGGGGCGCAGCGCGGCGATGCCGGCGTCCTGGGCGGCGAGCACCAGGTCGTAGGCCTGGCGCTGGGCGGAGGTGAAGGTGCCGCCGAGCGGGAGCGTACGGGTGATGTCGGCGGTGTACAGGGTGTCGGTCTCGACGCCGGCGTCGAGCAGCAGCAGGGCGTTCGGGTCGAGCGCGCCGTCGTTGCGGATCCAGTGCAGGACGCAGGCGTGGGCGCCCGAGGCGGCGATGGTGTCGTAGCCGGTGCCGTTGCCCTCGGCGCGGGCGCGGAGGTTGAAGACGCCCTCGATCCAGCGCTCGCCGCGCGGGTGGCGCAGGGCGGCGGGGAGGGCGCGGACGACGTCCTGGAAGCCGAGCACGGTGTGGTCGACGGAGAGCTGGAGCTGCTCGACCTCCCAGGCGTCCTTGACCAGGCGCAGTTCGGACAGGACCGCGGCGAGGGCGGCGTCGCCCTCGCGCCGGGCGGGCGAGCCGGGCCGGTCGGTGGCGGCGTCCAGGACGCCGTCGACGCCGGCCAGGACCCGGGTGCTGGGCTGCGGCCCGGTGAGCAGCTTGTCGAGGTCGTCGAGGTGCTCGGTCCGCAGGCCGGTGAGGCGGGTGGCCTCGGCGAGGTCGGGGCGGCGGCCGACCCAGAACTCGCCGTAGCGGCGGTCCCGGTAGAACTCGCTGCCGCGGACGGGGTCGCCGCCGCGCGGCGAGCGCGGGCGCAGGTAGAGCACGGGCTCGTGGCCCTCGGGGCCGGCGGGCTCCAGGACGAGGACGTGGCCGGGCTGGTCCTCGCCGGTGAGGCCGGTGAGCCAGGCGTAGGCGGTGTGCGGGCGGAACCGGTAGTCGTCGTCGTTGCTGCGGACCTTGAGCTCGCCGGCGGGGACGATCAGCCGCTCGCCGGGGAAGGCGGCGGAGAGCCGGGCGCGGCGGCCGGGCAGGACGGCGTAGCCGGGGACGCGCCGGTCGTCGGCGAGCGGGGTGGGGGCCCAGGCGGTGGCCATGTAGGCCTCCAGCGCGGGGGAGGTCGGCAGGTCGTGGCTGCTGGTGTTGAGGCCGGTCTGTCGGAGGGTCACCGGGGGACTCCTATGCGGGGCGGGGGGGCTGCACGGGACACAGCTCGATAACGGGATGCGTCATCTCTTGTGCAGTGCAATTTCACATTACTATGTTACGGGTCACACCGTGGAGCGGCTAGACCCGCCGAGGTCGCCCTCCCGGTCGGGCTCCGGATCACCTCCGGGGTCGGACGACGGGCCTCAACGGCGGCCCCCCACTGCGGAGTTGCACATGACCAGGCGCACCCACGCCGCCCTCGCGGCGGCCCTCGCGGCAACACTCACCCTCGGTCTCGGGGCGTGCAAGAACGACAAGAGCGACACCGCCGGCAACAGCGCGGCCGCCACCAACACCAAGGGCCCGGGCGCTGAAGCCGGCTCGATCGTCGGCGGCACCCCCGTCAAGGGCGGCACGCTCACCGTGCTGACCAACCAGGACTTCGCCCACCTCGACCCCGCCCGCAACTGGGTGCTGCCGCACATGGACTTCGGCACCCGGCTGATCTACCGCACCCTGGTCACGTTCAAGGCCGAGCCGGGCGCCGCCGGCAGCGAGATCGTCCCGGACCTCGCCACCGACCTCGGCAAGTCCTCCGACGGGGGCAAGACCTGGACCTTCACCCTGCGCGACGGTCTGAAGTACGAGGACGGCAGCCCGATCAAGTCCGCCGACATCAAGTACAACGTCGAGCGGTCCTTCTCCCCGGACCTCACCGGTGGCCCCGACTACGCCGTCCAGTACCTGGCCGGCGGTGAGAACTACAAGGGCCCGCTGACCGGTGAGCACCTGTCCAGCATCGAGACCCCCGACGACAAGACCATCGTCTTCCGTCTGAAGCGCCCGGTCGCCGAGTTCTCGTACACCGCGACCCTGCCGACCTTCTCCCCGGTGCCGCAGGCGCAGGAGAAGGGCACCCAGTACGACTCGCGGCCGTTCTCCTCCGGGCCGTACAAGATCGAGTCCTACGACCGCGGCAAGCAGCTCGTGCTGGTCCGCAACACCAACTGGGACCAGGCCTCCGACTCGGTCCGCAAGGCCTACCCGGACAAGATCGTGGTCACCCAGGGTCTGAAGGGCGGCCAGGTCGACGACCGGATCATCGCCAGCGACGGCGCCGACGCCTCCACCGTCGAGATGCCGTGGATGCAGCACGAGTCCGTCGCCAAGGTGCTGCCCAAGGCGGACGTCAAGTCCCGCATGGTGGCCGAGCGGACCGGCTGTACCGACATGCTGTACCTGAACAACGCCAAGGCCCCCTTCGACGACCCGAAGGTGCGCGAGGCGATGATGTACGCGGTCGACCGCGAGGCCCAGGTCACCGCGTTCGGCGGCCCGGCGATGGCCGACGTCGCGACCTCCTTCCTGCCGCCCGCGCTGACCGGCGGCGTCAAGGCCGACCCGCTGCAGATCCCGGCCGCCGGCGACCCGCAGAAGGCCAAGGACCTGCTCAAGGCGGCCGGCAAGAGCGACCTCAAGGTCTCGCTCACCGTCTCCATCGGCGACAAGAGCCGCGGTGAGGCGCTCCAGCAGTCGCTGGCCAAGGCCGGCGTCCAGGTCACCGTCAACACCGTGGACGCGTCCGCCGTCGCCGACGCCGTCGGCGACATCAAGAACGCCCCCGAGCTGTACATCAACGGCTGGTGCCCGGACTACCCGTCCGCCGCGACCTTCCTGCCCTTCCTCTTCGACGGCCGCACCATCAAGGAGAAGGGCAACCAGGGCAACTACAGCCAGTTCCGGGACCAGGCCACCATGGACCGGATGGACCAGATCGCGGCCATGACCGACCTGGCCGAGGCCAACGCCGCCTGGAAGCAGCTCGACGAGGACCTGGTGAAGAAGGCCCCGGCCATCCCGCTCATGTGGCAGCGCCGCCCCCTGCTGGTCGGCACCAACGTGGCCGGCGCGTTCGGCAACTCCGGCTTCGCCGGCATGATCGACATGGCTGTGGTCGGCCTCAAGGACCCCGCGAAGAGCCAGGGCTGAGGGACCGTCACCGATGAGTACAACCACTGAGCCCGCCGCCGTGGAGGTCACGGCGGCGGGCCCCGCGAAGGCCGCCGGGCGCGGGCCCTGGCGGCTGGTCTGGGACCAGCTGTGGGCCAAGGGCTCGGCCCGGTTCGGCCTGATCACCGTCGCCGTGCTGGTGCTGTCGGCCGCCCTGGCCGGCCCGTTGAGCTCGCTCGGCGGCTGGACCCCCGAGGAGTTCGACAAGCGCGCCGTCGACCCGTACATCGGCGGCACGCCGATCGGCGCCTTCGGCGGGATCGGCTCCCGGCACTGGCTCGGCGTCGAACCCGGCTCGGGCCGCGACCTGTTCGCCCGTGTCCTGCACGGCGGCCAGGTGTCGCTGCTGATCGCGTTCACCGCGACCGCCCTGGTCGTGGTCGCCGGCACCCTGGCCGGAATCGCCGCCGGCTACTTCGGCGGCCGCATCGACGCGGCGCTCTCCCGGCTGATGGACCTCACGATGTCCTTCCCCTCGCTGATCTTCATGATCGCCATGATGTCGGTGGCCAAGGACGTCAACCGGATCCTGCTGATGACCCTGGTGATCGGCCTGTTCGGCTGGCCCGGCATCGCCCGGGTGGTCCGCGGTCAGACGCTGTCGCTCAAGCACCGCGAGTACGTCGAGGCGGCCAAGGTCGGCGGAGCCCGCTCCTGGCGCATCCTCACCCGGGAGATCCTGCCGAACGTGTCCGGCCCGATCATCGCCTACACCACGCTGCTGATCCCCGGCATGATCGCCACCGAGGCCGCGCTCGGCTACCTCGGCGTCGGCGTCCGTCCGCCCACCGCGTCCTGGGGGCAGATGATCTCCGAAAGCATCGTCCACTACGAGACCGACCCGACGTACTTCCTCATCCCGACGGTCTTCCTCTTCATCGCGGTGCTCGCCTTCACCCTGCTCGGTGACGCGCTGCGCGACATCCTCGACCCCCGGGGAGGCCGGTCGTGATCATCTACCTCGGCCGCCGGCTGATCGGCGTCGCGGGCATCCTGCTCGCCATCTGCGCCATCACCTTCACCATCTTCTACCTGCTGCCCAACGACCCCGCCGCGGCCGCCTGCGGCAAGACGTGCAGCCCCGAGCGACTCGCCGCCGTCAAGGTGGCGATGGGCCTGGACCAGCCGATCTGGAGCCAGTTCGGCAGCTACCTGGGCGGCATCTTCGCCGGCCGCGACTACGGCAGCGGCCCCAGTGCCGTGCACTGCGGCTTCCCCTGCCTCGGCTACTCGTACGAGTACGGGCTGCCGGTCTGGGACCTGCTCACCGACCGCCTGCCGGTCTCCATCTCGCTGGCCTTCGGCGCGGCGGTGCTCTGGCTGGGACTCGGCCTCGGCGCCGGCGTCACCTCGGCCCTGCGCAAGGGCAGCGTCACCGACAGGATCCTGACGGTGCTCTCCGTCGGAGCCGCCTCGCTGCCGGTCTACTTCACCTCGATCATGCTGATCTGGGGCGTCGTGCGATCCGCCGGCCTGCTGCCCTACCCGTCGTACCACGCCCTCACCGAGGACCCGTTCGGCTGGGCCTCCAACCTGCTGCTCCCCTGGATCGCCCTGGCCCTGCTGTACGCGGCCACGTACGCCCGGCAGAGCCGCAACTCGATGATCGAGACGATGGCCGAGCCGTACATCCGCACGGCCCGCGCCAAGGGCCTGCCCGCGCTGACCGTGACGGTCAAGCACGGGCTGCGCTCCGGGATGACGCCCATCCTGACCATCTTCGGCATCGACCTGGGCGGCCTGCTCGCCGGCGCGGTCATCACCGAGTCCATCTTCGGGCTGCCCGGGGTCGGCCGGCTCTTCTACGACGGGCTGATCCGCTCCGACCAGCCGGTCATCCTCGGCGTCACCCTGCTCGCGGCCTTCTTCATCGTCGCGGCGAACCTGCTGGTCGACCTGCTCTACGCGGTGGTCGACCCGAGAGTGAGGTACTGATGGCACTGTTGGAGGTCGAGGATCTCGCAGTCTCATTCGACACCCCGCGCGGCACCGTCCGGGCCGTCGACGGCATCTCCTTCACCGTCGCGGCCGGGCAGACCCTCGGCCTGGTCGGGGAGTCCGGCAGTGGCAAGTCCGTCACCTCGCTGGCCGTGATGGGCCTGCACCGCGGCGCCGCCGTCACCGGCTCGATCCGGCTCGCCGGGCAGGAGCTGAACGGGCTGGGGGAGCGGCAGCTGGGTAGCATCCGGGGCCGGCGGATCGCCATGATCTTCCAGGACCCGCTGTCCAGCCTGCACCCCTTCTACACCGTCGGCGAGCAGATCGCCGAGCACTACCGGGTGCACTTCAAGGCCTCCCGCAAGGCCGGCCGCGCACGGGCGGTGGAGATGCTGCGCGAGGTCGGCATCCCCGAACCGGCCCGCCGGGTCGACGAGTACCCGCACCAGTTCTCCGGCGGCATGCGCCAGCGCGTCATGATCGCCATGGCACTCGCCTGCGAACCCGACCTGCTGATCGCCGACGAGCCCACCACGGCCCTCGACGTCACCGTCCAGGCCCAGATCCTCGACCTGATCGCCCGCATCCAGGAGGACCGCGGCCTCGGCGTCGTCATGATCACCCACGACCTCGGCGTGGTCGCCCGGGTCGCCCACGAGGTGCTGGTGATGTACGGCGGCCGGGCCGCCGAACAGGCCCCCGTGGACCGGCTGTTCGGCGCCCCCGCGCACCCGTACACCCGCGGGCTGCTCGACTCGCTGCCCCGCCTGGACGACACCGACGACGCCCCGCTGCGGGCCATCCCCGGCAGCCCGCCGTCGCTGATCGCCCCCGCCCCCGGCTGCTCCTTCGCCCCGCGCTGCGCCCGCACCGCCGCCGCCACCGCCGAGGAGCACGCCCGCTGCGTGGCCGAACGCCCCGCGTTCGGCCCGCTCGTCCCCGGCCACCAGGCCGCCTGCCACCTGCCACTGGTGCCGCTGGGAGCCCGCTCATGACCGACCGACCGCTGCCCTCCCAGTCGTCGGCCGACCGGCCGCGCTCCGCCGAACCGCTCCTGTCGGTCCGGGACCTGGTGAAGACCTTCCCCGGCAAGCGCGGCCGCACCGGCCGGGCCGGCGCCCCGATCCGGGCCGTCGACGGGGTGAGCTTCGACGTCGCCAAGGGCGAGACGCTCGGCCTGGTCGGCGAGTCCGGCTGCGGCAAGTCCACCACCGGGCGGATGATCGTCCGGCTGCTCGACCCGACCTCGGGCACCGTCACCTTCGACGGCACCGAGATCGGCGGCCTGTCCCAGGCCGCGCTGCGCCCGCACCGGCGGGACCTGCAGATGGTCTTCCAGGACCCGTACTCCTCGCTCAACCCCCGCCAGACGGTGGCTCGGATCATCTCCGAGCCGCTGCTGGTCCAGGGCACCGGCGCGGCCGAGGCGCGCAAGCGGGCCGGCGAGCTGATGGAACTGGTCGGCCTGATCCCCGAGCACCTGGACCGCTACCCGCACGAGTTCTCCGGCGGCCAGGCACAGCGGATCGGCATCGCCCGCTCGCTGGCCACCTCGCCCCGGCTGGTCATCGCCGACGAGCCGGTCTCCGCGCTGGACGTCTCCATCCAGGCCCAGGTGGTCAACCTGATGGAGCGGCTGCAGGACGAGCTCGGCCTGGCGTACGTCTTCATCGCGCACGACCTCTCGGTGGTCAAGCGGGTCTGCGACCGGGTCGCCGTGATGTACCTCGGCCGGATCGTCGAGATCGGCGACAAGGCCCAGGTGTACGGCAACCCCGCGCACCCCTACACCCGGGCGCTGCTCTCCGCGGTGCCGCTGCCGGACCCGGCCGCCGAGCGGGCGCGCGAGCGGATCGTGCTGCTCGGCGACCCGCCGAGCCCGGCCAACCCGCCGTCCGGGTGCAGCTTCCACCCGAGGTGCCCGAAGGCCCAGGAGATCTGCCGGACCGAGCGTCCGTTGCTGCAGATCGCCGGGCCGGGCGCCCGGGAGGCCGCCTGCCACTTCCCGGAGAACTGAGGCCCCTGCCGGGCCCGCCCGCCGCCGCACCGCCCTGCACCCCCACGCTCGGCGGTGCGGCTCCGAGTGTGCCCGACCGACACGCCCTCCAGCCGTGCGTCCGCTCCACCCCCACCCCCCCCACAATCCAGGAGCACCGGTGTCAACTCCCCGCGCCACGCGCCGCGTTGGCCTCGGCCCCACCGAGGACACCGCCGACCACACCCGCGGGGGCCCGCTGCGACGGTAGCCCCGCCCCACAGACTCCCGTACGGGCCCGCCGTCCTGACCGCTTCCGCGGCGGACCCGTACGGGTCAGGCCCGGCCGACCCTTCCACCCGGCCGGTCCCTTCGGAGCGCACACCTCTCCCCGCCGCGCCCCGGGATCGGACCTCGCGCGTGTCCCGCCTCCACCCCCTCACGGGCACGCGCCAGGTTCCTGCACGACACCGACTGCTCATAACCCCACTCACAGGAGTTCTGGTGTCTTCAACCCGACGCATGCGTACCACGATGCTCTCGGTGGCGCTGGCCGTGACCCTGGCCGCGCCGCTCGTGCAGAGCGCCCAGGCGGCCGGTACCCCGGCCGCCGCCGTTCCCGCTCCCGCCGGCACCCCGGCCGGGGCGCCCGGATCGGCCGCGTACGGCCCCGACGACGCGGTGGCACACCCCGCCACCGCGCCGGCCGGTGCCTTCGCGGCCGGCCCCGGGGGCTGGCCGGGCGCCGCGGCGCTCCAGCCGACCACCGCCGAGCCGCGGCCCGCGACGCCGGCCGGGGCCGCGCCGGCCGCCGCCGGAGCCGACCAGGCCGCGCCCTGCACCGTCGAGCGCTTCAGCGCGTTCACCCCCGGCGAGCTGGCCGACTTCCTCGCCGACCGGCGGAACCCGTACGAGGAGTGCCTGCGGCCGCTGCTGGGCGGCTGGGACGCGCGGTTCGCCAAGGTGATGACCGGCGCCCACGTCCGGGCGGTGGCGGACCGGATCAGCGACCTGGCGCCGTCCTTCGACAGCGCCAACAACCTCAACCAGCAGGAACTCTGGTACTACCTGCACGTCGTGGTGAACTTCGACTTCTACCACCACGACGTGATCGACATCCGCGACGAGGCCACCACGGCGGCCGTCGACCGGGCGATGACCCGCTACACCGCCAACGCCCGGGTGTTCGAGCCGACCACCACCAACGGCTCGACGATGGGTGAGCTGCTGCAGACCGGCACCTCGCCCACGCTGCGGGTCGGCCGGATCCCTCTGGTCAAGCGCGTCCTGGGGGTGTTCGCCCCCGGCGGCGCCGCCATCGGCGACTACGGCTGGAACTGGGCGGTCCAGGGCGCCCTGCAGATCAACTTCCAGGGCATCGGCAACGTCCTCGAGGACCCGGAGGGCAAGTTCCGCGCCGCGGTGGCCGCCGACGCCGAGTACCGCGAGGCCTTCCGGGCGTACGCGGGCTACCGGCACCTGAAGGGCACCGCCAGCGAGTGGGCGGCCGGCGACGCGATGCTGGAGTACGGCCGGTTCACCACGATCGACGCGCTCAAGTCCGGTCTGCGCGACCAGGCCGGCCAGACGTTCAGCCAGGTCACCGATGTCTTCGGCCGGCTCAGCAAGCCCTGGGCCAGCCTCGGCGTGGCGCTCAACGCGCTCGGGACCTGCGGCCAGTACAACGTCTGCCGGGCCGACGTGGAGCGGGAGATCCTCCCCCACACGTACAGCTACGACAACGGCACCCTGAACATCCACACCGCGCTCGACCGGGCCACCGCCGACCAGCTCTACTACGCCACCAAGCAGGTCAAGGCCCAGTTCTTCCGCGTCCTGGGCACCGACCAGCCGATCGCCGACGACACCCACCCGGCCCTCGACATCCAGCTGTACGACACCAAGTCCCGGTACATCAACCTGCAGAACCTGCTCTTCGGGATCGGCGACGTCAACAACGGCGGCATGTTCCTGGAGGAGCGCTCCACCTTCTACACCTACCAGCGGACCAGCGACGAGTCGTACTTCAGCCTGGAGGAGCTCTTCCGGCACGAGTACACCCACTACCTCAACGCCCGCTGGGCCATCCCCGAGAACGGCTACACCAGCCGCTGGCCCAGTGACGCGACCTTCGCCATGAACGAGGGCACCGCCGAGTACTTCGCCGGCTCCACCCGCGACGGCGGCGTGAAGGCCCGCAAGTACATGGTCCGCCAGGTCGGCTGGGACGACCGCGACAAGAGGCCGCGGCTGACCGTCGACCAGGTCCTGCACGCCACCTGGGCCTCCCAGGGCTTCCGTGCCTACCCGTACGCGGCGACGTTCTTCAACCTGCTGGGGGAGAGGCACCCCGACCAGCTGGTCGAGATGTACCGCCTGCTGCGCGCCGACGACAAGGCCGGCTACGACGCCTGGCGCGACCGCCTCGGCCGGGACGCCGCGCTCCAGCGCGAGTACAACGCCTACCTGGACGCCGAGATCCCGCTCGCCGACTCCCTCTACGTCCCGGTGACCAAGTACGCCGCGAACAGCTCGCTGCGGTACGCCTGGGCCTCCGAGGTGCAGTCCGCGTTCGCCGCCGCGACCCAGAACGCCCCGGTCTGCAAGGACAACGGCGACTGGAACAGCAAGATGCGCTTCAGCTGCTCGGGCCGCATCACCGCCACCCTCACCAACGCGGCCGACGCCGGCCGGGTCCGGGCCGACATGGCCGCCACCGTCGACACCTACCTGCTCGGCCGGGGCAGCGGCGCCGCCAACAACCTGGCCGACATGAACTGCTGGTTCGGCAAGGTCGATGTCTGGCCCACCGGCCAGGCCGGCACCGCCGACTACAACTGCGAGGGCCCGCTGCGGCGGTAGTCCTCCCACTGACGCCCGGTCGGGCGTGGCGGGGAACCTCACGAGGGCCACGCTCGACCGGGTTCCACCGGCGCGTCGCTTCGGCGGCGCGCCGGTGGTGTTTCCGGCCGCCCCGGTGGGCGGCCGGTTGGTGTTCGCGCTCGGCGCTGCTCCGCCCCGCTCTGCCCCGGCTCCGCCCCGCCCCCGTGCCCGGGACGCGGGAAGGCCCCGACTCCCGCCGCGTGCGCGGGAGTCGGGGCCTTCGCCGGGGAGCCGGGTCAGGAGGCCGGGCCCACCTTGACGGTGGTGATCCGCCCGCCCTGGGCTTCGCGGACGACCTCGATCTTCGTGTTGGTGTCGGGCACCTTCACGCCGAGCTGCGGCGTGGCGGGGTCGGAGTAGACCCCGGTGCGGTCGTTGAAGGCCGCCACGGCCGGCTCGGAGCCGATCCGCACCGGAACGCCGCCCTTGTGCAGGGTGAAGGCGGTGGTCGGCTTCAGCGAGAACGTCGCGTCGAAGGTCTGCGCGCGGCCGTTGACCAGCGAGCCGTCGGCGAACCGGATCGGCGTCGGGTGGGCGTCGACCGGCAGGATCAGCCCGCCGCCCGGGTGGTCCTTGGTGTTGTTGTCGCCGTAGCCGGTGTCCCAGAGCCACACCAGCACACCCTCCTGGTACGGGTAGGTGTCGACGATGTCCTTCTTGCCGTCGACGCCCGAGTAACCGAAGTTGTACGGGCCGGTCTTCAGGAAGGCGCCGTAGCCCGCGTACCGGCGGTTCTCCACCAGGTAGGCGCGCGGGTGCTGGGTGACCGCGGTGCGGCCGGTGACGACGGAGAACCCGGTGGCCGTCCAGCCGTTGGTGCCGTTCTCGGCGCCGTCGGCGAACAGCTCGGTGTCGCCGGCGGCGATCCGGACGGCGTCGACCAGCACGCCGCGACCGTGGGTGTTGTTGTCCGAGGTGACGTGGAAGCGCAGCCGGACCTGCTGCCCCGCGTACCCGTCCAGCGGGACGGACAGCTGCCGGTAGGAGCCGGACGTGCCGGTCAGACCGGGGGTGTTGGCGGTGGTGTTGCCGATCGGAGTGCCGTCGACGGTACCGCCGAGCGCCTTCCAGGTCTTCCCCTCGTCGGTGGAGGCCTCGACGGCGAGGAAGTCGTAGTCCTGCTCGATGTCGTACCAGGCGGCGGCGGTCAGCGTGACCGGGCCGGTCACCGAGCGCAGGTCGACCGTTCGGGCCAGCGAGTTGTCCAGGCTGTCACCCGTCCCGCTCCACCAGTGCTTCGCACCCTGGTTCGGGTCGGTCAGCTCGGTGCTGGTGGTGCCGTCGGGCAGGTGCACCAGCACCGCCTGCGCCTGGTCGGTGTTGTAGCCGCTGACCCCGAGCGCGTGGCTGGAGCGGGTCGCGGCCTGCGCCTCGTCGTAGTCGAGCCAGCCGAACTGCAGCTTGCTCCAGGCGTCGAGGTCGCCGGGGTAGCCGCCGGTGGTGTTCTTGCCCTTGCCGAGGTACGAGCCGGAGGACATCAGCGACCAGAAGTTGACGCTGTTGTCGCCGCCGTTGGTGCTGTACAGGTCCGGCAGGCCGAGGTTGTGGCCGAACTCGTGGGCGAACAGGCCGACGCCGCTGTTCTCGCCGGCCTGGACGTAGTCGTAGACGTACAGGCCGGTGTCGCCGACCGGTGCGCCGCCGATCCGGTTGCCCGCCGGGCCGGTCTGGCCGGCCGGGTCCGGGAAGGCCCAACTGCGGTGGGCCCACAGGGCGTCGGCGCCCTGCGCGCCGCCGCCCCAGGTCTCGTCGACGCCCGCGTGCACGACGATCACGTTGTCCAGGTAGCCGTCCGGCTGGCTGAACTCGCCGTCCTTGTCGTGGTCGTAGCGGTCGTAGACGTCGTACTGGGCCAGCTCGGCCTTGACGTCGGCGACGGTGCGGCCCTTGGCGATCTCACCGTCGTACCAGGCCTTGACCGCGTCCCGGACGAACTCCTGCGCCTGGGTCCAGGCGCCGGACCCCTGGGGGCCCTTGTTGCTGCCGTACCGGGCCTCGTTGTACGGCACGGTGACCCAGTCGCTGACCGTGCCCTCGACGTCGTAGCGGCCGGAGGACTGGGTGCGGTAGTAGTTGCGCATCGAGACCGCGCCGGGCGTGTCGTCGAAGAACATCTGCTGGTAGTAGCCGCGGTCGAAGTCGCGGTTCCAGAGCGTGTGGTTGTCGCTCGCGCCGGGCTTGGGGATGGTGTCGTGCCGCGGGCCGGGCGTGCCGCCGTAGCGGGCCTGGCCGTTGTACTGGGTGGTGTTGTCCACCTGGTCGCCGAACTGGGCGAGGATGACGAAGACCTTGTCCTTGCGCTGCTGCGCGAGCTGGACGTAGTCGTTGCCGATCTTCACCTTGGCGGGTGCCCGCTTCTGCGAAGTCTTGGCCACGGAGCCCTTGTTGAGCTGCTCCAGTGCCTTGGTGCGGAGCGACTGGCGCTCACGCTCCTGGGGGGCGAGCGGGCCGGGCGGGGCCTCGGCGCCGCCCTCCTCGGTGCCCTGGGCGGCGGCGGCAGCCGTGACGGCGGGGGAGGGGGGTGCGGCCTGGGCGGGGGTGCCGAGGAGGGCGGCCGCTATCGCGCTCGTGGTGAGCGCGGCCGCGAATGCCGCGGACAGTCTGCGCAACTGACCGGTCCTTTCAGGACGGTGGATGGTCGGGGGAGTCGGGAAACAGTCGATGGAGCGCAGGTAATATTTCACATGTCATGGGTCACATGGAAGACATCGGACGAGGTGGCGGGGCCCGGATACGCGACCGGCCGCTCCCCGGAGGGAGCGGCCGGTCATGCCGGGAGCGGAGGCCGCCCGTAGGAGGACAGACCTCCGGCGGCCCGGGGTCGGCCCGGCGTCGGCCCGGCGTCGGGACGGTGTCAGGACGGCGCCGGGGCGGCGCCGGGGCGGCGTGTTACCCCAGGGCGCCGCGCAGGAAGGCGAGTTCGGCCGCCGTGATCTGCTCGTTCACCCCGTACGGGGTCATGTGGGTGACGCCGGGCAGCGGCAGCACGCTGTGCGGGCGGCCCGCCCGGGTGAGCGCCTCGGACAGCAGCAGGGTGTGCGACGGGTGCACGTTGTCGTCGGCCAGGCCGTGGATCAGCAGCAGCGGCCGGGTGAGCGACGGCGCGTCGTCGATCAGGCAGTCCGCCGCGTAGCCCTCGGGATTGTGCTGCGGCAGGTCGAGGTAGCGCTCGGTGTACGCGGTGTCGTACCGGCGGAAGTCCGTGGGCGCCGCGCCCGCGCAGGCCGCGTGGAAGACGTCCGGGCGGCGCAGGACGGCGAGCGCGGCGAAGTACCCGCCGTAGGACCAGCCGCGGACGCCGACCCGGCCGAGGTCGAGGTCCGGGTGGTCCTCGGCCAGCGCCCGCAGCGCGGCGACCTGGTCCTCCAGCGCGGCCTCGGAGAAGCGGCGGAAGATCGCCCGGGTGAAGGTGGGGGAGACGAAGGGGGTGCCCCGGTTGTCGGTGGTGACGACCGCGTAGCCCTGGTCGGCCCACCACTGCCGGAGCTGCCAGCGGCGCGGCTCGTTCGCCACGGCCTGGAAGCCGGGTCCGCCGTAGACGTCGAGCAGCACGGGCAGCCGGCGGCCGGGCACGTGGCCGCGCGGGTACACCACGGCGGTGGGCAGACCGTGCTCGGTGACCCGGGCCAGCCGCGGCTCGACCCGGTAGGGCAGTGCGGCGGACAGATCGGTGAGCGTCAGCTCGCCCGAGGGGCCGGTCACCCGGCGGCGCACGCCGTCGGGGTCGGCCGAGACGAGCAGCAGGGTGTCGGCGGCGGCGAGCGCGGAGTGGACGCCGGGGCCGGAGCCGATCCGCTCGGGAGCGCCGCCGTCCGGGTCGATCAGGTGGACGTACTGGTCGGCCGGGTCGCCCTCGCCGGTCTCGCAGAGCAGCTTGCCGCGCAGCCGCCCGACCACCCGGCGGATCTGCAGGCCGGTGGTGTCCAGCGGCTTGCCGTCCAGCGCGAGGCCGCGCGCCTCGGGGGTGTCGTGCACGGTGAGCAGCCGGCCGCCGTCCAGCCGGGCGGGGGTGCCCGGCAGGTCGTCGACCCAGAACTCGTCGGTGGTGCGGGACAGTTCCTGGGTGGCGCCGGTGGCCGGGTCGGCGGTGAGCAGCAGCACGTTCTGCTGCAGGCGGTCGGCGACGGTGAGCAGGACCTCGCCGGCGTCGGCCCACTGGGCCGCGCAGAGGTAGGGGAACGCCTCGGCGTCCCAGCGCAGTCGGGTCCGGGTGCCGTCCAGACCCAGGACCCAGAGCTGGACGTCCGCGTTGGGCCCGCCTGCCTGCGGGTAGGCGAAGTCCTCGGGCTCCTCGTCCGGGTGGGCCGGGTCGGCGAAGTACCGCCGGGACAGGGCGGATTCGTCCACCCTGGTGGCCAGCAGCGCGGTGCCGTCCGGGTGCCACCAGTGGCCGCGGGAGCGGCCCAGCTCCTCGGCGGCGGCGAACTCGGCGACGCCCCAGCGGGCGCCGTCGGCGGGGCTCAGTGGCGGGTGGCCGGGGGTGACGTGGAGGGCGTCACCGGCGACGTAGGCGACGCGGTGGCCGGCCGGGTCGGGGCGCGGGTCGAAGGCGGGCCCGGCGACGGGGAGTTCGGCGCAGGTGCCGGCGGTGGTGTCGGCGCGGAACAGTCGCCCGTCCAGCGTGAACACGGCGACCGCGAGGTCCGCGGTCGCGGCGAAGGTGCCGATGCCGGCGGCGGTCAGCCTGGTCCGTTCGCGCAGCCGGCGTTCGACGGCGGGCAGGTCGTCCCGGTCGCCGCTGCGGTCCGGGGCGAGGGCGGCGGGGTCGGCGACCAGGCGCTCCTCACCGGTGGCGAGGTCGAGCAGGTGGAGCCGGTCGACCCGGTCCTCCGGGCCGGTCGAACGGAGCAGCAGCAGCCGGGTACCGTCCTCGCTGAGGGTGATCGCGCGCGGGGCGCCGTAGCCGAAGCGGCCGGTTCGGGCGCTGAGGTCGAGGAAGGGGTCGGTGATGGTCACCGCCCGATGTTCGCCGCGCGACACCGTCCTGGACCAGTAGCGCGTCATGTGAAATGTCACACACCACCTATGATCTCAATCCATGGAGGCGAAGTGATCGAGGACCTGCGGACCGTCGAAGCGCCGGTGCCACTGCCCGGTACGAACGGGCTGTTCACCCTGGACCCGGCGGTGGTCCACCTCAACCACGGGTCGTACGGCGCGGTACCCGTCCCGGTCCAGCGGCTGCAGGAGCGGCTGCGGGTGGAGCAGGAGCGCGATCCGGACGGTTTCTTCGCCGACCTGCCCGGCCGGGTCGCCGCCGCCCGGACCAGGATCGCCGCCGAACTGGGCACCGACCCGGCCGGGCTCGCCCTGGTCGCCAACGCCACCGAGGCCGTCGCGGTCGCCCTGGACAGCGTCCCGCTGGCGGCCGGGGACCGGGTCCTGGTGACGGATCACGGCTACGGGGCCGTGACCTGGGCGGTGCGGCGCCGGGCCGAGGAGGTCGGGGCGCGGGTCGACACCGTCCGGCTGCCGTTGGACACCCCCGGCGAGGAGGCCGTCCGGGACGCCGTGCTCGCCGCGGTCGGCGGACGCACGGTGCTCGCGGTGCTCGACCAGATCAGCTCGCCCACCGCCCGCCGGATCGCCGGCCCGGCCCTGCTCGCCGCCCTGCGCGAGCGCGACGTGACCACCGTGGTGGACGGTGCCCACGCCCCCGGCATGCTGGCCGCCCCGGTCGAGGGGGAGGCCGACTTCTGGTTCGGCAACCTGCACAAGTGGGCCTTCGCCCCGCGCGCCACCGGTGTCCTGGCCGTCCGCCCGGAGTGGACCGGCAGGGTCCGCCCGCTCGCCGTGTCCTGGGAGCACGAGCGGGGCTACCCGGCGAACGTGGAGTGGCGCGGCACCTGTGACTACACGCCCTGGCTGGCCGCCCCGGCCGGCTTCGAGCTGCTGCGCGGGCTCGGCACGGACCTCGTCCGCCGGCACAACGAGGAGCTCGCGGCCCACGGTGGCGCGGTGCTGGCCGACCGCCTCGGGCTGACCCCGCTGCCGGCCGAGCCGGGCGTGTCGATGCGGGCGCTGCGGCTGCCCCCGGGCCGGGGCGAGAGCGAGGAGGAGGCCCGCGGGCTGATGGCCGTGCTCTGGCAGCGGCACGCCGTCCGGACGGTGGTGCGGGCCTGGCCGGGGGGCGGGGTGCTGCGGGTCAGCGCGCAGCTGTACAACCGGCCGGACGACTACCGGACCCTGGCGGCGGGCCTCGCGGAGCTGCTGTCCGACCGGTGACGGGGCGGGTCGTGGCCGGTGCTGCTGTCCGGGCGGGTCCTGGCCGGTGCCGGTGCCGGCGCCCGGCCGGGTGTCAGTCGGCACCGGCCCGCAGTTCGGCGAGCAGGGTGTTCTGCTCGGCGATCAGCCCGGTGAGGATCCGCCGGGCGGTCCGCAGCAGGTCGGCCACCTCGGTGCCGGACAGCGCGTAGACCACCGTGCTGCCCTCGCGGGTGGCGGTGACGATGCCGGACCGGCGCAGCACGGCGAGCTGCTGGGAGAGGCTGGACGGTTCGATCGCCAGCTCGGCCAGCAGGTCGCGGACGGGCGTCGGTCCGGCCTGCAGCAGCTCCAGCACCCGGATCCGGACGGGGTGGCCGAGCATCCGGAAGAACTCGGCCTTGGCCTGGTACAGCGCGACCGCCACAGCGCTCCTTTCCTGGTGCCCGGCCCGCTCAGATCTCCAGTGCGACCTCGATCCGCTTCAGCTGGTGGCGGGCCATCGCCAGGTTGGCGCGGCCGCGGTTGAGCGCCAGGAACAGGAAGAGCCCCCGGCCGTTGGGCATGGTGAGCGGCCGGAGCAGGTGGTACTGGCTGGTGAGGCTGACCAGGATGTCCTCGATCTCGTTGTCGTGGAGGTTGAGCAGCTCCATCGCCCGCATCTTGGCCCGGACCACGTCGGTGTTGCCGGCGGCGGCGACGTTGAGGTCCAGCTCGCCGCCCTCGCCGAGGGTGCCGAGCGCCATGCCGCTGCCGTAGTCGACCAGGGCCACGCCGATCGCGCCCTCGATGGCCATGGCCTCCTTGAGCGAGGTCTCCAGGTTCGCCATCGTCTTCTCCTCCTGTGAGCGGGGGACTCCCCTGTGTGGTGGCTGTGGGACCGAATGTAGGGAGCTGGGACGGCAGAGCACCGGGGATGACCGGAGACGTTCGAAGATGACCGCTTCCTGGATGCTTGAAGACATTTGCAACTATGGATGTGAGAGAGAACCGATCCGATGGCGCAGAAAATCGGTGCTATCGATGTCAGTCCTCCCGGGTAACCTCTCGCTGAGATGCGAGATCACACCAATCACACCCGGACGGCGATGAACACCCCTGAGCCCGAGCAGCCCGACGACCGGGAGCTCAGCCCCGCCGAGGCGTACGCGGCCTTCCGCCGCCGGGCCAAGGAGCAGGCCACCGCCCTGTACGGCTTCCAGCAGCTCTACGACTTCCCGCTGGACGAGTTCCAGCTGGAGGCCTGCCGGGCCCTGGAGGACGGCGAGGGCGTCCTGGTCGCCGCGCCCACCGGCTCCGGCAAGACGATCGTCGGCGAGTTCGCCGTGCACCTCGCCCTCCAGTCCGGGCGCAAGTGCTTCTACACCACGCCCATCAAGGCCCTCTCCAACCAGAAGTTCGGGGACTTGGTCAAGCGCTACGGCGCGGCCAAGGTCGGCCTGCTCACCGGTGACAACAGCGTCAACGGGGACGCCCCCGTGGTGGTGATGACCACCGAGGTGCTGCGCAACATGCTCTACGCGGGCTCCTCCGCGCTCGACGGCCTCGGCTACGTGGTGATGGACGAGGTGCACTACCTCGCCGACCGCCTCCGCGGCGCCGTCTGGGAGGAGGTCATCATCCACCTCCCCGAATCGGTCGTGCTGGCCTCCCTCTCCGCGACGGTCTCCAACGCCGAGGAGTTCGGCGACTGGCTGGACACCGTGCGCGGCGGCACCAAGGTGATCGTCTCCGAGCACCGCCCGGTGCCGCTCTGGCAGCACGTCATGGCCGGCAACCGGATGTACGACCTGTTCGCCAACCCGGACCGTGACGGCCGCCCCAAGGACGCCCCGCGCAACCCGGCCAAGGCCGTCAACCCCGAGCTGGTCCGGCTCGCCCGCTCCGAGCTGGACCGCAACCCGCGCGACCGGTTCGGCCGCGGCCGGGGCCGGTCGATGCCGAACGGCCGGCCGGGCAAGGTCTGGACGCCGGGCCGGGTCGACGTGATCGACCGGCTCGACGCCGAGGGCCTGCTCCCCGCCATCACCTTCATCTTCAGCCGGGCCGGCTGCGAGGCCGCCGTCCAGCAGTGCCTCAGCTCCGGCCTGCGGCTCAACAAGGAGGAGGACCGCGGCCGGGTGCGGGCCATCGTCGAGGAGCGCTGCGCCGACATCCCCGACGAGGACCTGCACGTCCTCGGCTACTTCGAGTGGCTCGACGGGCTGGAGCGCGGCATCGCCGCCCACCACGCCGGGATGCTGCCGCGGTTCAAGGAGGTGGTCGAGGAGCTCTTCGTGAAGGGCCTGGTCAAGGCCGTCTTCGCGACCGAGACGCTGGCACTCGGCATCAACATGCCCGCCCGTTCGGTGGTCATGGAGAAGCTGGTCAAGTGGAACGGCGAGACGCACGCCGACATCACCCCCGGCGAGTACACCCAGCTCACCGGCCGGGCCGGCCGGCGCGGCATCGACGTCGAGGGCCACGCCGTGGTGCTCTGGCAGCGCGGGCTCGACCCGGAGGCGCTGGCCGGCCTGGCCGGCACCCGCACCTACCCGCTGAAGTCCTCCTTCCGGCCGTCCTACAACATGGCCGTCAACCTGGTCTCCCAGTTCGGCCGGCACCGCTCCCGCGAGCTGCTGGAGACGTCCTTCGCGCAGTTCCAGGCGGACCGCTCGGTGGTCGGCATCGCCCGCCAGGTCCAGCGCAACGAGGAGGGCCTGGACGGCTACCGCGCGTCCATGACCTGCCACCTGGGCGACTTCGACGAGTACATGGGGCTGCGCCACCAGCTCAAGGACCGCGAGAACGAGCTGGCCCGCGAGGGCAGCAGCCAGCGCCGCGCGGCCGCCGTCGAATCCATCGAGCACCTCAAGCCGGGCGACGTCATCCACGTCCCCACCGGCAAGTTCGCCGGGCTCGCGCTCATCCTCGACCCGGGCCTGCCGCCGGTCAGCCGCAACGGCCGGGTCGGCTCGCGCCACCCCGACTACCAGGACGGCCCGCGCCCGGTGGTGCTCACCGCCGAGCGGCAGGTCAAGCGGCTCGCCATGATCGACTTCCCGCACCCGGTCGCCGCCGTCGAGCGCGTGCGCATCCCCAAGTCCTTCAACCCGCGCAGCCCGCAGTCCCGGCGCGACCTCGCCTCCGCGCTGCGCACCAAGGCGGGCCACCTGGAGCCCGAGCGGTTCCGCAAGGGCCGCGCGGCCGCCGCCGACGACGCGGAGATCACCCGGCTGCGCGCCGAGCTGCGCCAGCACCCCTGCCACGGCTGCGACGAGCGGGAGGACCACGCCCGGTGGGCCGAGCGCTACCACCGGCTGCACCGCGACACCGAGCTGCTGGAGCGCCGGATGCGCTCCCGCACCCACACCATCGCCCGCACCTTCGACCGGGTCTGCGGGCTGCTCACCGACCTCGGCTACCTCAGCGGGGACACCGTCACCGACGACGGCAGGCGGCTCGGCCGGCTCTACGGCGAGCTGGACCTGCTCGCCTCCGAGTGCATCCGCGAGGGTGTCTGGAGCGGCCTGGCCGCCGCCGAGCTGGCCGCCTGCGCCTCCGCCCTGGTCTTCGAGGCCCGCCAGTCCGACGACGCCGCCGCTCCCCGGGTGCCCGAGGGCGCCACGAAGGAGGCGCTCGGCCAGATGATCCGGATCTGGGGCCACCTGGACGCCCTGGAGGAGCAGCACCGGATCAACACCGCCGAGGGCGTCGGCCAGCGCGAGCCGGACGTCGGCTTCGCCTGGGCCGCCTACCGGTGGGCCCTCGGGCACAGCCTGGACTCGGTCCTGCGCGACGCCGACATGCCGGCCGGCGACTTCGTGCGCTGGACCAAGCAGCTGATCGACGTCCTCGGCCAGATCCAGGACGCGGCGGGCGAGGACGCCGACCTGCGCAGGACGGCGCGCAAGGCCGTCGACGGGCTGCGCCGGGGCATCATCGCGTACTCGTCGGTGAGCTGACGGCGACAGCCGAGCGAAGGGGGCCCGTCGTGACGACGGGCCCCCTTCGCCGTCCGCGCTTCCCGCGCCCCGCGTCCGTCAGCCGGCCAGTGTCTCCAGGACGCGCTCCAGGGAGGTGCCGAGGCCCCAGCGGGCGGCCAGCGCCTCCAGGGTCATCGGGTCGAGCGGCTCGGCAGGCAGGGTCGGGTCGAACTCCGGCAGCGGCGCGTCGGGGGCGACCCGGACCACGGTGGGGGCGACGTCCAGGTAGGCGGAGCCCTCGACGATGTTGCGCCGCCGGGCCGGGGTGAGCTTCGACCCGAGGTCGAGCGCGGCCGCCCGGATGCCCGCGAGGTCGCCGTACTCGTGGATCAGCTGCGCCGCCGTCTTCTCGCCGATGCCCTTGACGCCCGGCAGGCCGTCGCTGGCGTCGCCGCGCAGGGCGGCCATGTCCGCGTACCGGTCGCCGCGTACGCCGTACTTCTCCAGCAGCAGCGCGTCGTCGGTGACCTGCAGGTTGCCCATCCCCTTGACCGGGTAGAGCACGGTGATCGCGCGGGCGTCGTCCACCAGTTGGAAGAGGTCCCGGTCGCCGGTGACGATCTGGACCGGCCCGGTGGCGCGGGCGGTGAGGGTGCCGATCACGTCGTCGGCCTCGTAGCCGGGCGAGCCGACCCGGGCGATGCCCAGCGCGTCCAGCACCTGTTCGATCACCGGGACCTGCGGGGCGAGGGTGTCCGGCACCTCCTCCTCGCCGTCGACGGCCGCCTCGGCGAGGCGGTGCGTCTTGTAGGAGGGGATCAGGTCCACCCGCCACTGCGGACGCCAGTCGGCGTCCATACAGGCGACGAGCTGGTCGGGCCGGTGGTCGTGGACCAGCCGGGCGATGAAGTCCAGCAGGCCCCGGACGGCGTTGACCGGCTCGCCCCGCGGGGAGCGCAGGGAGTCCGGGACGCCGTAGTAGGCGCGGAAGTAGAGGCTGGCGGAGTCGAGCAGCATCAGTCGCGGTGCGGTCACGCCTCCGATCATGCCGTACCCGGCCGACAGCTCGCCGGTTCAGTGCTTGTGCGGGCCGGCGCGGTGGACCGGGCCGTGCGCGTCGGCGCAGTGCTCGGGGGAGAGGTCGCCCGGGGTGGTGATCTGCAGCAGCGCGCCCGCCTCGTCCTCGCCGACGTGGTCGACCTGGAGGGTGCTGTGGGTGATCCCGTACTCGCCCGCCAGCCGGCGCTGCAACTCCCGGCGGACGGCGTGGCAGTCTCCGCCGGGGGTGACCAGGATGTGCGCGGACAGGGCCGGCTGGCCGGAGGTGATCTCCCAGATGTGCAGGTCGTGGATCTCCTCCACCAGGGGCTGGGCGACCAGCCGGTCCGCCACCGCGTCCGGGTCGACGCCGGCGGGGGCGGCCTCCAGGAAGATCCGACCGGAGGCGCGGACCAGGCCGATGCCGGCCTTCAGCATCAGCGCCACCACGATCAGCGAGGCGATCGCGTCCGCCCGGGCGAAGCCGGTGGCCAGCATCACCGCGCCGGCGACGGCGGTGGCGATGAACGCGTACAGGTCGGTGACCACGTGCTGGAACGCGCCCTCGACGTTGAGCGAGCTGCGGTTGGCCTTGGACATGCACCAGGCGGCGGCCAGGTTGACCACGATCCCGATGAGCGCGGTGATCAGCACCAGCGAGCCGGTCACGTTCGGCGGGTCGATCAGCCGGGTGACGGCCTCGTAGCCCAGCCAGGCCGAGAGGATCAGCAGGGTGACGCCGTTGGCCTGGGCGGAGAGGATCTCGGCGCGCTTGAGTCCGTAGGTGTACCCGCCGCGGGCCGGGCGGGCGGACAGCCGCATCGCGACCAGGGCGAGCACGATCGAGGCGGCGTCGGTGAGCATGTGCGCCGCGTCGGAGATCAGCGCCAGCGACTGGGCGGCGAAGCCGACCACGACCTCGCCGGCCATGAACACCACGATCAGCGCGAGGGCGCTCACCAGCCAGCGGCGGTCCGCGTCGGCGGCCACGCCGTGCGTGTGCCCGCCGTGACCGCCATGACCGTGCCCGCCGTGGGTGTGGGCGCCGGCGGCATGCCGATGGTCATGCTCATGATCATCGTGGGAGTGCTCGTGCCCGGCCATCGTGGTCCTTTCGTGGACGCATGGGGGAGGAGACAGGGAGGCGACTTCCTGCAGTCGAAGTGAACCGCAGATCGAAAGAAGATCCAAAGGCTGCATTGGAGACCGTTGTCATTGCCGCGCCGTAACCCCCGTCCGGTAGGGTCTCGCCGCCACCGAGCGGGGGAGACGCAGCATGGAACGGACCGGACGGGTCGGCCTCGGCACCATCGCGCGGGAATGGGGCCGGATCGGTGTGCTCGGGTTCGGCGGGCCGCCCGCGCACATCCTGCTGCTGCGCCGGCTCTGCGTGGAGCGGCGCGGCTGGCTGGAGCCGAGCGAGTTCGAGGACGGCATCGCGGCGACCAATCTGCTGCCCGGCCCGGCCTCCACCCAGCTGGCCGTCCTCACCGCGTGGCGGCTGCGCGGGACGCCCGGGGCGCTGGTCGGCGGGTTCTGCTTCGTCGCGCCCGGACTGGTGCTGATCCTCGCCCTGTCGGCGCTCTTCCTGGCCGGCCACCCGCCGCTCTGGGTGCTCGGCGCGGCGGCGGGCGCCGGTGCGGCGGTGCCGGCGGTGGCGGTGCAGGCGGCCACCGCACTGATCCCCGGAAGCCTCACCCGCGCGGGCCGGGCGCGCTCCGCCCGGGCGCGCTGGACCGGGTACGCGCTCGCGGGCGCGACGGCGGCGGTCCTCGTCGGGCCGTGGCTGGTGCTGGTGCTGGTCGCCGCGGGCCTGGCCGAGGTCGCCGTCCGGGCGCGGGCGCGGCCCGCCGACAGCGAGGGCGAGGGTGACGGCGGGGGCGAGGGTGACGGCGACGGTGGCGGCGGCCGGACCGGCGGGCGCCGGGCCCCGCTGCCGCCGGCCGCCGTGCTGCCCGTGCTGCCGTTGGCCGGCGGGCTCGCCGGGCTCGGCGCGGTGGCCTGGGTGGCGTTCAAGGTGGGGGCGCTCTCCTACGGGGGCGGCTTCGTGATCATCCCGCTGATGCAGAACGACGCGGTCCAGCGGTACCACTGGATGACGGACGGTCAGTTCCTCAACGCCGTCGCCCTCGGCCAGGTCACCCCCGGGCCGGTGGTGCACACCGTCGCCGCGGTCGGCTACGCGGCCGCCGGGATCGGCGGCGGGCTGCTGGCGGCGGTGGTGGCCTTCGCGCCGTCCTTCCTCTTCGTCATCCTGGGCGGCCGGCACTTCGACCGGCTCCGGGCGGACCGGCGGGTGCAGGACTTCCTCACCGGGGCCGGTCCGGCGGTGATCGGCGCGATCGCGGGCTCGGCCGTGCCGCTGGCCGCCGCGCTCGGGCAGGGGTGGCAGTGGGGGGTGCTGGTGGGTGCGCTGCTGTGGCTGGTCGCGGCCCGCCGGGGTGTGGTGCTCGCCCTGCTCGCGGCCGGCGGGGCCGGCGTCCTCGCCGTCCTGGCCGGTCTGCCGCCGGCCTGAGGTGAGGTCCGGTCCCGGGGTCTGCCGCCGGCCTGAGGTGCGGTCCGGCGGTGGGGCGAGGTCCGGTCCCGGGGCGCGATGCCGCCCCGGGGCGCCGCGCGTGTCAGTGGTGCGGCGTGCTTGACCCGATCGGGTGAGGCCGGTTTGCGTAGGTGCGCCCGGCTGCGCAACGATCACCATCCGTGAAGATCACTACGGCGGGGGCCGTCCGCTGGCTCGTCGAATTGGAGCCCACCGCCGCCGATTTGATGAATCGTCACCTCGCTTCGGCGCGCGAGTGGTTTCCGCACCAGTACGTGCCGTGGACCCTCGGCCGGGACTTCGACGGCCCGCTGGACGGCCGGTCCTGGCACCCCGACCAGTCCGTGTTGAGCCCCGCCGTGCGCTCCGCCCTGGTGGTCAACCTGCTCACCGAGGACAACCTGCCCGGCTACCACTGGACGATCGGGGCGCAGACCTCCCGGGACGGCGCCTGGGGCGCCTGGCTGCACCGGTGGACCGCCGAGGAGGACCGGCACGCCGGATCCATCCGGGCCTACCTGCACGCCGCCCGGGCCGTCGACCCGATCGCCCTGGAACGCGCCCGGATGGCCCAGCTCGGCATCGGCGCCGTGCCCGAACCGGCCGGCGTGCTCGGCGTGGTCGCCTACGCCGCCGTGCAGGAGCTGGCCACCCGGGTGAGCCACCGCAACACCGGCCGGCTCAGCGGAGACCCGGTGTGCGAGCGGCTGCTCGCCCGGATCGCCCAGGACGAGAACCTGCACATGGTCTTCTACCGCGAACTGCTGCGGGCCGCCCTGGAACTGAGCCCCGACCCGGTGCTCGCCGTGCTCGACGGGACCGTCCGCGACTTCGCCATGCCGGGGCAGGGCATGCCCGGCTTCGCCCGGATGGCGGCCGAGGTCGCGGTGGCCGGGGTGTACGACCTCCGGGTCCACCACGACGAGGTCCTGGTCCCATTGGTCCGCTCGCTGAGGCTCTTCGAGCTGACCGGCCTGGGCCCGGTCGGCGAGCGGGCCCGGGACCGGCTCGCCGAGCACCTGGAGCGCCTGGACACCCGGGCCGCCCGCTTCGTCGAGCGCCGGGACCAGGCCCTGGCCGCCCGCGCCCGCCGCGGAGCCCCCGCGCCCGCGGTGCCCGCGCCCGCGTCGCCCGCAAGTCCGTCCGGTCGAACAGGAGCAGCATGACCATCACCACCACCGGTACCGGCGTCACCGACATCGAGTTCCACTACGACCTCGGCAACGAGTTCTACGCGCTCTGGCTCGACGAGACGCTGGCGTACACGGCGGCGATGTGGACGGGCATCCCCGGTGACGAGCCGGACGACACCGCGCTGCTCCGCGCCCAGCGGGCCAAGCTGGACCACCACCTGGACCTCGTCGGTGCCGAGCGCGGCGGCGGGGCGCGGCTGCTGGACGTCGGCTGCGGCTGGGGCGCGATGCTGTCCCACGCCGTCCGCGAGGACCGCGCCGCCTCCGCCACCGGCCTGACCATCTCCCGTGCCCAGTACGCCTACCTGGACGCGCTCGGGCTGCCGGGCGTCGAGGCCCGGCTGGAGAGCTGGGAGGACCACCGCCCCGAGCGGCCCTACGACGCGGTCGTCGGGATGGGCTCCTTCGAGCACTTCGCCACCGCCGGGATGAGCCGGGCCGAACGGCTCGGCGTCTACGCCCAGTACTTCGAGCGCTGCCACGGCTGGCTGCGCCCCGGCGGGCGGATGTCCTTGCAGACCATCGCGTACGACGGCGCCGCCGACGGCGGGGGCCCGGTCGGCTCGTTCGTCGGCAGCGACATCTTCCCCGGGTCCAGGCTGCCCCGGTTGAGTGAGATCGCGGCGGCGGCCGACCCGTACTTCTCGGTCGTCGTGCTGCACGCCTCCGCCGAGGACTACGCCCGCACCCTCAAGGCCTGGTCCGCCCGGCTGCTGCGGGCCCGCGCGGAGGCCGAGCGCCTGGTCGGCCCGGAGGGCTACCGGCGCTACCGGCTGTACCTGCGGGCCTGTGAGGTGACCTTCCTGCGCGGCGCGGCCACGCTGTACCGGATCGGCATGCGGCGGCGTGACGAGCCGCTGCGGCTGCCGGCCTGAGGCCGGGCGCGTGCGGCGGGAGAACGTGCCGGTGACCCGGCGGCGGGCGTGGGCGGCGGTGGCGGTGGTCTGCGCCGCGCTGTTCCTGCTCGGCCTGGACTTCACCGTCCTGAACGTGGCCGTCCCGGGCCTGCGGGCCGACCTGGGCCCGAGCCTGGCCGAGACCCAGTGGATCGTCGACGGCTACGCCCTGGCGCTCGGCGGCTGCGTCCTGGCCGCCGGCGCGCTGGGCGACCGGTACGGCCGGCGCCTGGCCTTCGGCACCGGGCTGGCGCTCTGCGCGCTCGCCTCGGTGGCGGGTGCGGTCGGCGACGCGCCCGCCCATCTGGTCGCCGCCCGCTGCGGGATGGGCCTGGGCGCGGCGCTCTTCATGCCCGCCACCCTCTCCACCATCGTGCACGTGCTGCCCGCGGCGGCGGACCGGCGACGGGCGATCGGCATCTGGGCGGCGGTGGCCGGGGTCGGCGCGCTGTTCGGGCCGGTCGCGGGCGGCTGGCTGGTCGAACGGTACGGCTGGCAGGCGGCGTTCTGGCTGAACGTGCCGGTGGTGGCGGCGATCCTGGCGGCCGTACCGGTGCTGCCCGAATCGCGCGATCCCGGGGCACGGCCGCTGGACCGCCCCGGCGCGCTGCTCTCCTGCGGCGGGCTGCTGGCGCTGGTCTGGGCCGTCATCGAGGCCCCCGGGCGGGGGTGGACCAGTGCCGGGGTGCTGGCCGCCTTCGGCGCGGCGGCGCTGCTGCTCCTCGCGTTCGCGGGGTGGCAACTGCGGTGCGCGGCGCCGATGGTGCCGGTCCGGCTGCTGCGCGGCGGCCCGGTCTGGCCGGCCACGCTCTGTCTGGCGCTGATGTCCTTCGCGATGTTCGGCGCGATGTTCCTGCTGACGCTCTACCTGCAGCAGGTGCGCGGCCTGTCGGCCTGGCAGGCCGGGCTGCGGATGGTCCCGCTCTCGCTGGGGCTCGCGGTCGGCGCGGTGCTCGGCCCGCTGGTGGCGCGGCGGCTGGGGGCCCGGGTCCCGGTGGCCGGCGGGCTGCTGCTGATCGTCGCCGGGTTCGCCCAACTGGGCCGGCTGGCCGCCGGCTCGGGCGACGCGCCGGTGCTGGCCTTCGAGGGCATCTGCGGTCTCGGCGCCGGGCTGCTGGCGCCGGTCGCCACCGAACTGGTGATGAGCGCGGTGCCCGCGGGCATGGCGGGCGTCGGCTCCGGCCTCAACGACGCCACCCGGCAGGTCGGTTCGACGCTGGGCGTGGCGGTGCTCGGCTCGGTCCTGGCCACCTCGGTGGCCGGCGCCCCGGCGGGCGACGTCGGCGCGTTCACCGACGGTCTCGCCGCCGCCTCCCGGGTGGGCGCCGGCGCCGCCCTGCTCGCCGCCGTCCTCGCCTGGTCCCTGCTGCCCGGGCGCCGCCCGGTGCCGTCCCCCGTCCTCGTCCCCGAGCTCGACTGACCACCCCCGCCAGCCAGCGAAAGGCCCACCGCCATGTCCCCGTCCCAGAGCTACGACATCCTCCACGCCTGCCTGATCACGGAGTTCGACGTCGCCCCGGAGCGCGTCCGGCCCGACGCCACCCTGGCCTCGTTGGAACTCGACAGCCTGGCGCTGGTCGAGCTCTCCCTGCTGGTGGAGGAGCGGATCGGCGTGACCGTGGCCGACATCCGGCCGGACGGCACCCTGGGTGAGCTCGCGGCCTTCGCCGACGCCGGCCTGGCCGCGGGCGCCGTCAGTTGAGCGGGCGCACGGTGGCGGTGACCGGGCTCGGCCTGATCACCCCGGCCGGCTTCGGGGCGGAGGCCACCTGGCAGCACTTCCTCGGTGGCGGGCCGACCGCCCGCCCGGACCTGACGCTGGCCGGCTTGAACGCCGACTTCTGCTGCACCGTCGACCCGTACGACGCGCCGGGGCTGCTCGGCGGCCGGCTGGCCCGCCGGCTCGATCCGTTCGCCCAACTCGCCCTCCTGGCAGCCCGCGAGGCGGTCGCCGATGCCCGGCTCGACCCGGCCGGGTGGGACGGCGCCCGGGTCGGGGTGGTGCTCGGCGTCAGCGCGACCAGCGTCACGACCCACCAGGTCGAGTACGCCCGGCTGGAGCAGGGCCGGGCGGACCGGATCTCCCCGCTGATGCTGCCGCGCAGCATCCCCAACATGGCGGCCGGTGAGGTCAGTCTGGACCTCGGGGCGCTCGGGCCCAGCCTGGTCGTCAGCACCGCCTGCGCGTCCGGTACCAGCGCGCTCGGGCTCGCCTGCGACCTGCTCCGGGCCGGCACCTGCGACCTGGTGCTGGCCGGCGGTGCGGACAGCGGCCGCTCCCGGATGGTGGCGACCGCCTTCGACCGGCTGGGCGCGCTCTCCCGCCGCCGGCACGACCCGGCCGGCGCCTCCCGGCCGTTCGACGCCGACCGGGACGGCTTCGTCCTCGGCGAGGGCGCGGGCGTCCTCGTCCTGGAGCGCGTCGAGCACGCCCGGGCGCGCGGTGTCCGTCCGCGCGCCTACCTGGCGGGACACGGCTCCGCCGCCGACGCCTACCACTTCACCGCGCCCCACCCGGACGGTGACGGCCTCGCCCGCGCCCTCGACACCGCGCTCGCCGACGCCGGACTGGCGCCGTACGAGATCGGGCACGTCAACGCGCACGGCACCGGCACCGCCCTGAACGACCCGGCGGAGGCGGCCGCGCTGCGGCAGGTCTTCCGCCGCCCGCCGCCGGTCACCGCCAACAAGAGCGTGATCGGCCACACCATGGGCGCGGCCGGTGCGATCGAGGCGGCGCTGACCGTGCTGACCCTGCAGCACCAGCTGATCCCGCCGACCGCCAACCTCGACCGGATGGACGAGGCGATCGACCTCGACGTGGTCACCAAGGTGCCCCGGCCGGTCGCCCTGCAGGCCGCCGTCTCGGTCTCCAGCGGCTTCGGCGGCCAGAACGCGGTGGTCGTCCTGACCGCCGCCTGACCGTCCTCCCTTCGCCTGCCCGCTGTCCGCGCCGGGCTCCCGGCCCGGCTGCCGCACCCGGAAGGGCCGGGCGGCGGCTCCGCCCTGCCCTGGTCCCGCCACCCCCGTCCGACCTCCCGCCCTGGAGTACCGCCATGCCCGCCGGCCCCGTCCCGACCGCCCCGACCACCGACCCCGCCCCGAGCGCCCCGGCCCCGCCGCCGCCCCGCCCCGCCGGGACCACCGGTCGCCCCGGCGGACCGCTCGGCCGGGCCCGGCTCGCCGCCGCCCGCCTCTACAGCCGGGCGCTGATGCGCCGCCCGCCCGCCGACTGGTCGGTCCCGTTCGCCGACGGCCGGTACGGGCCCGCCGAACCGGCCGACGGCCGCCCGCTCACCCTGCTGATGCTGGGCGACTCACTGGCCCGGAGCCTCGGGGCGGGCCGCCGCGAGGAGACCCTCGGCGCCCGGCTCGCCGAGGGCCTCGGCCACCGGCTGGACCGGTCGGTGGACCTGCGGGTGCTGGCCCGGGTCGGCGCCACCACGGCCGGCCTGCGGCACCAGGTGGTCCGGGCGGCCCGGCTGCGGCCCGGTCTCGCGGTGCTGATCGTCGGCGGCAACGACGCCCTGCTCCCGCTGTCGCTCGGCCGGTCCGGCCGCCGCTTCGCGCACCTGCTGGGGGCCCTGCGCGAGGCCGGGTGGGAGCTGGTCGTGGTGCCCTGCCCCGATCCGGGGTACGCCCCCGGATTCCGGGCACCGGCCCGCTGGTGGGGCGGTCGCCGCTCCCGCCGGCTGGCCCGGCTGCAGAGTCGTGCCGCCGAGCGGGCCGGTGCCGTGCCGGCGCCGGCCTCCGAGACCGAGTTCCACGACCGGGCGGGCGAACTCCTCGGCCCGGACGGCGTGCACCCGTCCCCGCTCGGCTACGCGGAACACGCGGAGCGGATGCTGCCGAGCCTGCTGACGGCGGCGTGCCGGCCCGACCGCGCCGGGCCCGACCGCGCCGGGCCCGACCGCGCCGGGTCCGCCGGGTCCGCCGCCGACCCGGCCTAGCCGAGGGCGGCGGCCCCGACCGCGTCCAGCGGCACCGTCCGGGCCGCCGTCGCCGCCCGGACCAGGGCCCGCATCACCCGCAGGTCGTTCCCCTGCTCGGGGTGCCACTGCACCCCGAGGGTGAACCCCGGCCCCTCCACCGCCTCCACGGTGCCGTCCGGCGCGTGCGCGCTCACCCGCAGCCCCGCGCCGAGCCGGTCCACCGCCTGGTGGTGGAAGGTCGGCACGGCCAGCTCGCTCTCCGGCAGCAGCCCGCCCAGCAAGGTCCCGGGCACCGGCCGCACCGTGTGCTCCCCGTACTTGCCGGGCGAGCCGCCGTGCACGTCCGGGACCACCACGTCCGGGAGGTGCTGGACGAGCGAGCCGCCGCAGACCACGTTCAGCACCTGCATGCCCCGGCAGATGCCCAGCAGCGGCATGCCCGCCGCCAGGGCCGCCCGCAGCAGCGCCGACTCCCAGTGGTCCCGCTCCGGCGCGTCCGCCTCGGTCAGCGGGTGCGGCGGCTGCCCGTAGTACGCCGGGTCGATGTCCGGCCCGCCCGCGATGACCAGCGCGTCCAACCGGGCGAGCACCTCCGGCGCGCGCTCCGGGGCGTCCGGCGGCAGCAGTACCGCGATCCCGCCCGAATCCCGCACGTACGCGGTGTACCGCTCGGGCACCAGTGCCACCCGGCGGTCCCGCCAGTCGCTCCAACTCGCGTCCACCAGGTAGGTGCTGACGCCGATGAAAGGCCTGCGATCCATGGCGGGCATTCTCCTCCCGCTCCGCCCGATCCCCCGTCAACCACGCGTATCGGCGCGCCACACCCGTCCGCCCTCTTCCGCGCTGTCACCGGCAGGCCGTACGGTTCGCTGTGACCGACTGATCTCGCTGAGTGATCGAAGGAGAGGGTTCCGTCATGCCCGACAACGCCGCCGCGGGCGCGCCGCCGCGCGCGCCGCTCACCCTCGACGAGCTGCGCACGCTGGTCGACGCCGGCGAGATCCACACCGTCGCCCTCGCCTTCACCGACATGCAGGGCCGGCTCCAGGGCAAGCGCTTCGCCGCCCGGTTCTTCCTCGACGAGGTCGCCGAGCACGGCGCCGAGGCCTGCGACTACCTGCTCGCCGTCGACATCGACCTCAACACCGTCGACGGCTACGCCTCGTCCTCCTGGGAGACCGGCTACGGCGACTTCGCCATGCGCCCCGACCTCGGCACCCTGCGGCTCACCCCCTGGCAGCCCGGCACCGCCCAGGTCACCGCCGACCTCGCCCGGCACGGCGGCCACCCCGTCGACACCGCGCCCCGCCGGCTGCTGCAGCGCCAGATCGAGCGCCTCGCCGAGTACGGCCTGGCCGCCGACATCGGCACCGAGCTGGAGTTCCTGGTCTTCCGCGACACCTACGAACAGGCCTGGCTCGGCGGCTACCGCGGCCTCACCCCGGCCAACCAGTACAACGTGGACTACTCGCTGCTCGGCACCGCCCGGGTCGAGCCGCTGCTCTCCCGGATCCGCAACGAGATGGCCGGCGCCGGCCTCGTCGTCGAGTCGGCCAAGGGCGAGTGCAACCTCGGCCAGCACGAGATCGCCTTCCGCTACGCCGACGCCCTCACCACCTGTGACCAGCACAGCGTCTACAAGACCGGGGCCAAGGAGATCGCCGCCCAACAGGGCTGCGCACTCACCTTCATGGCCAAGTACGACGAGCGCGAGGGCAACAGCTGCCACATCCACCTGTCCCTGCGGGACCTGCGCGACCCGGGCGGCGCCCCCGCCTTCGCCGACCGCGACGGCCGGATGACCGACACCATGCGGCACTTCCTGGCCGGCCAGCTCACCGCGCTGCGCGAGTTCAGCCTGCTCTACGCGCCCAACATCAACTCCTACAAGCGCTACCGGCCCGGCTCCTTCGCGCCGACCGCCGTCGCCTGGGGCCGGGACAACCGGACGTGCGCCTACCGGGTGGTCGGCCGCGGCCCCAGCCTGCGGATGGAGAACCGCGTCCCCGGCGGCGACGTCAACCCGTACCTCGCCGTGGCCGGCATGATCGCGGCCGGTCTGCACGGCCTCCAGCAGAAGCTCGAACTGCCCGCCCCCTGCCTCGGCAACGCCTACGCCGCCGACGAGTACGCCCGGGTGCCCGGCTCGCTGCGCGAGGCCGCCGACCGCTGGGCGGACAGCGAACTCGCCCGCACCGCGTTCGGCCACGACGTGGTCGAGCACTACCTGCACATGGCCCGGGTCGAGCAGAACGCGTACGACAGCGCCGTCACCGACTGGGAGCGCTACCGGTCCTTCGAGCGGATGTGAGCGGCATGGAGACCCCCACCGCCAGCACCGTCCTCAACCCCGCCACCGGCGAACCGCTGGGCACCGTCCCCGACACCACCCCGGCCCGGCTGGACGCCGCCGTCCTGCACGCCGTCAAGGCCCAGCAGGGCTGGGCCGCGCTCGCCCCCGGGGACCGCGCCCGACTGCTGCGCCGCTTCGCCGACCAGGTCGACGCGCACATCCCCGAACTGGCCGCCCTGGAGGTCAGCGAGGCCGGGCACACCCTCGGCAACGCCCGCTGGGAGGCCGGCAACGTCCGTGACCTCCTGGAGTACGCCGCCGGGGGAGTGGAGCGGCTCACCGGCCGGCAGATCCCGGTGGCCGGCGGGGTGGACATCACCTTCCACGAGCCGATCGGGGTGGTCGGGGTGATCGCCCCGTGGAACTTCCCGATGCCGATCGCCGCCTGGGGCTTCGCGCCCGCCCTCGCCGCGGGCAACGCCGTGCTCCTCAAGCCCGCCGAGGCCACCCCGCTCACCGCACTGCGGCTGGCCGAACTCGCCCTCGCCGCCGGGCTTCCGGAAGGCCTCCTCCAGGTCGTCCCCGGCCCCGGCGCCACCACCGGGCGGGCCCTGGTCGACCATCCCGCCGTCCGCAAGATCGTCTTCACCGGCTCGACCGTGGTCGGCAAGGAGGTCGCCGCCCGCTGCGCCGCCGGGGCCAAGCGGGTCACCCTCGAACTCGGCGGCAAGAGCCCCAACATCGTCTTCGCCGACGCCGACCTCGCCCGCGCCGCCGATCCGATGTCCTTCCTCGACAACAGCGGCCAGGACTGCTGCGCGCGCAGCCGCATCCTGGTCCAGCGCGAGGCGCTCGACGACTTCCTCGCCCTGCTGCTGCCCGCCGTCGAAGCCGTCCGCACCGGGGATCCGGCCGACCCGGACACCCAGCTGGGCCCGCTGATCTCCGCCGCCCAGGTCCGCCGGGTGGCCTCCTACGTCACCCCCGAGCTGCCGGTGCTGGCCCGCGGCGCGGTGCCCGACGGTCCCGGTTTCTGGTACCCGCCCACCGTGCTGGCCCCCGCCGACCCGAGCGTGCCCGCGGCCACCGAGGAGATCTTCGGCCCGGTCGCGGTGGTGCTCCCCTTCGACGGCGAGGCGGACGCCGTGCGGCTGGCCAACGCCACCCGCTACGGACTCTCCGGTTCCATCTGGACGCGGGACGTCGGCCGCGCGCTGCGCCTGGCCAGGGGCGTCGCGGCGGGCAACCTGTCGGTGAACTCGCACTCCTCGGTGCGGTACTGGACGCCCTTCGGCGGTTTCGGCGAGTCCGGTGTCGGCCGGGAGCTCGGGCCCGACGCGCTGGTCCACTTCACCGAGACCAAGAACGTGTTCATCCAGAGCGAGGAGTAGGAGCCGGCCATGAGCGAGAAGCCCGCCGCGAACGAGAAGGACGCCCCGGTCTGCCGGCGCCTGGTCGGCCGCACGGCCGTGATCACCGGCGCCGGCAGCGGCATCGGCCTGGCCGCCGCCCGCCGGCTCGCCGCCGAGGGCGCGAAGGTGGTCTGCGCCGATGTCGACGAGGCCACCGGCAAGGCGGCCGCCCAGGAGGTCGGCGGCCTCTTCGTGCACACCGACGTCACCGACCCGTACATGGTCGAGGCGCTCTTCGACGAGGCCTACGAGACCTGCGGCAGCGTGGACGTCGCCTTCAACAACGCGGGCATCTCGCCGCCGGAGGACGACTCCATCCTCACCACCGGGCTGGCGGCCTGGCGCAAGGTGCAGGAGGTCAACCTGACCTCCGTCTACCTGTGCTGCAAGGCGGCGCTGCCGTACATGCGGCGGCACGGGCGCGGCTCGATCATCAACACCGCCAGCTTCGTGGCCCGGATGGGCGCGGCCACCTCGCAGATCTCCTACACCGCCTCCAAGGGCGGGGTGCTGGCGATGTCCCGCGAGCTGGGCGTGCAGTTCGCCCGCGAGGGCATCCGGGTCAACGCGCTCTCGCCCGGGCCGGTGGACACCCCGCTGCTGCGGGAGCTGTTCGCCGCGGACCCGGAGCGGGCCGCCCGCCGGCTGGTGCACATTCCGCTCGGCCGCTTCGCCCGGCCCGAGGAGATCGCGGCCGCCGTCGCCTTCCTCGCCAGCGACGACTCGTCCTTCATCACGGCGAGCGAGTTCCTGGTCGACGGGGGCATCGCGGGGGCCTATGTGACCCCGGTGTAGCCCTCCGTTCGGCCTTCTCACCGTAATCTCATGCAGAATGCCGGGAATTGGCGGTCGCGCTGATATCGCGTTTATCCGGCTGCCTTTAGATTCTCTGTCGTGAGCGAGCAGATTCCCGCCGGGTGGTACCCGGACCCGAAGGACATCACCAGCGATCCGCGACCGCAGCGCTGGTGGGACGGCAAGGGCTGGACGGCCGACACCCGGCCCGCACCCTCGGACGCCCCGACGACGCCGGAGCCCGCGGCGTCCGGGGAGCCGGGGCCGGACGCGACCGCCGAGACCCGCGTGCTGGAGGGGGAGGTGCTCGGGAGCGGTCCGACGGTCCGCTACCCGGAGCCGCCCCCCTTCGGCGCCGCCTACGGCGCGGTCGCGCCGCCGGCTCCCAAGGCCCGGCGCAAGCCGTCCAAGCTGGTCGTCGCGGCCACCGTCGCCGCCCTGCTGGGCCTCGGCGCCGGCTCGGGGATCACCTACCTGGCGATGGACGGCAACGGGGAGTCGCGTGCCACGCACCGGATCTCCCGGCAGGCTCCGCCCTACGGCGAGGACGGCCCGTGGGGCGGTCTGCCCGACCTGGGCGGCCCGAACAACGACGGCGGCCAGGGTGGCAACGGCGGCAACGGCAACGGGAACGGCCAGGGGCAGGGCAAGGGCAACGGCCAGGGCAACGGCAACGGGCAGGGCAACGGCAACGGGCAGGGCAACGGCCAGGGCAACGGCAACGGGCAGGGCAATGGGAACGGCCAGGGCAAGGGCAACGGCGGCAACGCCCAGGACGGCGGGCCCGCCACCGACCTGGTGAACCGGATCACCCTGCCCGTCCCCGCCGGCTGGCAGGGCGGCACCACCCAGGACGGCTTCGCCGCACTGAGCGTGGGCTCCTACACCTGTGACGGCGGCGGCAGCTGCTCGCTGGGCGGTGCCAACACCGGCCGGATCGCCGGCGGCGGCACCGACGTCCAGGCGGCGGCCAAGGCCGACATCGCGGCGGCGGCCAAGGACTCCTACAACGACCTCAACTCGCACGAGGAGCTGAAGTCGGAGGCGGTCAAGGTCGGCGGCCGGGACGGCTACCTGGTCCGGTGGAAGGTCGACGCGGCGAAGGGCAACGACGGCTACGTGCAGACCGTGGTCTTCCCGTCCGCCGACGGCAAGTCGCTGATCTCCGTCCACCTCGGCTTCGACATCGCGGACAAGGCGCCCGACGTCTCCGTGATGGACACCATCGTCAAGGGCATCGCCGACTACACCGGCAAGCTGCCGGCCTTCCCGGGGGGCGGCGCCGGCCCCGGTGGCGGTACCACCACCTGACCGCGCCGCTCCGCTCACGTACGGCGGCCCACCCGGATGAGTCCGGGTGGGCCGCCGCCGTGTTCACACACCCTGGTGGGGGTAGCCCGGGCCGGATCGCACGGGGGTCGGTGGGCGGTCCGGCCCGGGCTTCCGGCGGTCAGGAGTCGCGTCGAACAGCCTCGAAGCGACGGCGCCGGAGCACCATGCCGGCCCAGCCGACGCTGATCGCGGCGGCGCCGGCCAGCAGCAGCGGACCGGTGGCCGAGCCGCCGACGGCGGCGCTGGCGGTCGGCACCACCGCGCCCGCCGGCTCGTTGGCGTTGCCGCCGTGCCCGTGGTGGGCGACGGTGGACTTGGACTGGCCCGCGGTGATCTGCTCCTCGCTCGGCGCGACCGGAGCCTGCGCGGAGAGCGCCGAGACGCTCTGGCCGGCGGCGGCCGCGGGCTGGCCGAAGTCGACGTCGGAGCAGCTGTAGAACGCCTCGGGGCTGTCACTGCGCTGCCAGACCATGTAGAGCAGCTGGCGGCCGGTGCGCTGCGGCAGCGTGCCGGTGTAGTTGTAGTAGCCGTCCGTGGCGGTGCGGGTGACCGGCACCTGGGCGACCGGGGTCGACTCCAGGTCGGACCACTTCAGCGGCTTGGTCGGGTCGTAGCCGGCCTTGGTGATGTAGACGGTCTGGGTGCCGACGTGCGCGGCGGTGACGCGGAACTTGAAGGTGAACGCGCCGGCGCTGACCGGGGTGGCCGGCCAGTCGGTGCGCGGCATGTCCAGCGCCTTGTACTTGTCGCGGTTGGCCGAGCAGAGCTTGCCGTCCGGGATCAGCGCCTGGTGGTTGCCGTTCGCGTTGGCGATGTTGACCTCGTTCCAGTCGTACAGCGGCTGGGTGCCGCTCATCGCCACGAGGTCCTTGCAGACCTGGGACTTGGGGGTCTCCGGGCCCTCGGCGTAGCAGGCCGCGATCCTGCTGACCGGGTTGGTCATGGCGCCGTGGGCACTGGCGGTGCCGGCGGCGGTGGTCGACACCGCGAGGACCGCGGCGCCTATGACGCCGAGGGACAGGGCACTTCGCTTGATGGACATGGGGTGGGGACTCCTTGACCAGTGTTCCGGACCGAGAGTGTGGGGGATGGGCACGTCTGCCCGGGGTCCGCCGGCCCGGCACGCGGGACCCGGGCAGAGCGTATGATTGGACTAGACCAACTGGCAATAGCCCGTTGTGGCGTACTTTTTGACGGACTGTAGCCGTACGCGCAGCGCAAAGGCCCGAGGGGACGCGGATGTTAGGCGTCCCCTCGGGCCTCTTTAAGGTTCGGGAAAGGTCAGCTCGGCGGCGGCGCCGCCGTCGAGTGGGAACTCACCCCGGTCACCGTGCCGGCCTGGATGACCATGCCGTGCACCGTCGTGCCGCTGATCGTGTTGTGCACGCTGCCCGGGGCCGCCGCCGGCTTCGGCCTGAACTCGTCCAGGATGTCCTGGAGTTCGCGGGCCACCTCGGGGTTCTCCAGCAGCGCCTCGCGCAGCCGGCCGCGCCAGGTGCCGGTCAGGTCGTTGACGGCCTCGGCGTCGCCGGCCTCCCGGGCACGGGTGATGGCCGTCCGCGAGCGCTCCAGCGCCGCCGCCTCCGTCTCGTCGCTCTCGCCCCGTCCGAACAGCGCGGCGAACCGCGAACGGGCCTGCGTCCAGGCCTCGGTGGCCATCAGTCCGACGAGGGTGGTGGCACCTGACGCCACCAGCTGCTGCACGATCTCGGCCTCCACGGCGCCCCCTGGTGTCGCGTCCGGTCCTGTCGGGACCACGGTAGAGGAGCGGAGGCGCCGGGGCGGGGAACTCGGCGAGGTCAGAGGAAGGTCTTCCGCTCACCCCGGTAGGTCGGGACGGTGCGCACCACCGCGTCGCCCTCGATCAGGTGCAGCTCGGCGAACCGCTCGCACAGCTCGCCCGCCTTGGCGTGCCGGAACCAGACCCGGTCGCCGATCAGCAGGTCGTCCGCGGCCGGGCCGAGCAGCGGGGTCTGCACCTCGCCGGCGCCCTCCATCGGGTCGTAGCGCAGCCCCGGCGGCAGGTAGGGCACCGGCGAGCGGTCCGGCCCGGCGGCGCCGGAGGCGGGGTAGCCGCCGCCGAGCACCGTCACGACGCCGAGGCCGGGCCGGCGCACCACCGGCTGCCCGAACAGCGCCGCCGGTCGGCCCCGGAACGCGCGGTAGTGGTCGAACAGCCGCGGCACGTACAGTCCCGAGCCCGCCGCGACCTCGGTGACCGCCCGCTCCGCCGCGGTCGACTCGACGCTGCCGGTGCCGCCGCCGTTGACGAACTCCAGCTCGGCCACCCGGCGCAGCCGCCGGACCGTCGCCGCGCGCCGCTCGGCCAGCTCGGCCCGTGCCTTCGCCTGCATCAGCCGGATCATCCGCGAGCGCACCGGCCGTCCGAGCGGGCTGTCGCCCACCCCGGCGATGTGCCCCTCGTAGGCCATCAGGCCGACCACCCCGAACCCCCGGCGGCGCTGCACCAGCTCGGCGAAGGCGCCCAGGTCCTCGGGCGTGCGCATCGGCGAGCGCCGGGCGCCGACCCGCACCCGCCCGCCGAGCAGGTGCAGCGAGGTGTCCAGTTCCAGGCAGACCCGCACCTCGGCGGGGCCGGTCCGGGCCGCGTCGATCAGGTCGAGCTGGGCCGGGTCGTCCACCAGGACGGTGACGGCGACGGCCAGGGCCGGATCGCCGGTCAGCTCGGCGAAGCCGGCCCGGTCGGCCGAGGGGTAGGCGAGCAGGATGTCGTGGACGCCGGCGCGGGCCAGCCAGAGCGACTCGCCCAGGGTGAAGCTCATCACCCCGGCGAAGCCGTCGGTGGCCAGCACCCGCTCCAGCAGCGCGCGGCACCGCACCGACTTGCTGGCCACCCGGATCGGCTTGCCGCCGGCCCGGCGGACCAGGTCGGCGGCGTTGGCGTCGAAGGCGGCCAGGTCGACGACGGCCACCGGGCCGTCCAGGTGGGCGGTGGCCCGGTCGTACCGGGCGCGGTCGGCCGCCGGCGAGGGCACGGCGGCGGTACGGGCAGCAGCTTCGAGCGTGGCCATGGGCGCAGAGTGCCACACCGGACTACCGGTGGGTAGGCCTGTGACGGGTGATCCACCCCGGTGGCGTCGGATCCGCCTGGATCCGGCGGCGGGTGTGAGGTGGCATAGGGTCGGCCGGGTGGACCGCAAGAACATCCCGAACCCAGGATTCGCCGCCGACGACGGCACCGCCGACCCGGCCCTCGCCGAGGCGCTCGCGCGCTGGTCGCGGGAGCGCGCGGCCGAGCCGGAGGTGCTCGCGGCGCTGACGCCGACCCGGCTGATGGTCCCGATCGTCGCCGTCCTCGGCGAGGTGGAGCTGGACGAGCACGGGCACAAGCACGAGAAGACCAGTGACATGGCCGTCCCGGTGATCGAGGCCGCGGACGGCCGTCGCGCCCTGCCGGCCTTCACCTCGATGGAGTCGCTGACCCGCTGGCGGGCCGACGCCCGCCCGGCGCCGGTCGCCGCCCCGCAGGCCGCGATGGTGGCCTTCTCCGAGCGGGCGGACACCCTGCTGATCGACCCGGCCGGCCCGGTGCCGTACCAGCTCTCCGGGGCCCGGCTGCGCGCGCTGGCGGAGAACCGGCCGTACCTGCCGCCGGTGCGCGACCCCGAGGTGCGCGAGGCCGTCCGGGCGCTGCTGGCGGCCGAGCCGGGGGTGGTGAGCGGTCTGCTGGCGCCCTACCAGGAGGGGGACGGGCTGCTCGCGGTGGTGCTGGACCCGGCGCTGGACCAGGAGGCCGTGCAGGCGGCCGCGCAGCGGGTCGGGCAGGCCGTCGCGGCGGACCCGGTGCTGCGGGTCCGGCTGGACCGGGGTCTCAGCCTGGCCGTCCTGCCGGCCGGCGCCGAGCTGCCCGGCGAGCCCCTGTACCGCCGCTAGCGGCGGTAGGAGCGCCCCGCCACCCGGGCCGGAACCGCCGGTGCCCCCACGCTCACCGAGCGCGGGGGCACCGCCGGTCCGGTCCGTTCTCAGGCGTAGACCGGGCCGGTGAACTTCTCGCCCGGGCCGGTGCCCGGCGCGTCCGGGACGATCGACGCTTCGCGGAAGGCCAGCTGGAGCGACTTCAGGCCGTCCCGCAGCGGGGCGGCGTGGAAGTTGCTGATCTCGGGGGCGCCGGCGGTGACCAGCCCGGCCAGCGCGGTGATCAGCTTGCGTGCCTCGTCGAGGTCCTTGTCGGCCTCGCCGCCCTCGGCCAGGCCGCACTTCACGGCGGCGGCGCTCATCAGGTGCACCGCGACGGTGGTGATCACCTCGACGGCCGGGACCTCGGCGATGTCCCGGGTGAGGTCGTCGAAACCGATCGCCTCGTCGTCCGCGGCGGGGTTCTGGGTGGGCTCGCTGCTCAAGGGGGGGCTCGTTCCGTCGTGCCGGTGTCCGTACCCAAGGAGCGTACAAGGGGGCGGACGAGGGCCCGGGCCGCGGTCGGCGAGGGGCGGAATACCGGGCGCGGCCGAAACGCTGTATGCTTCGAGACTGACCGGCCAGGAGCCCCTGAGGGGCGCCCGGCCAGCAAGTGGAGGCTCCACCCAGGAGGCCCGAGAGGGCAACCGCGAAAGTCTCCCACCCGATCGGCCTCGCGGTCGACGGGTCCCGGTCCGCGGCCGGCGCCCAGGTGCCGAGTCGCCCGCAGCACCCCTCACCGGGTGCGGCCCCCGGTTGTGTGGAGCCCCGCTTGTACCGAGCGGGGCTTTTTTCGTGTCGCGGTGCATGCAGTGCCCACCAGCAAGGTAGGCAGCGCAGCACGAATGAAGCCCCGCCCAGTGGTCGAGTCCACTACGTGCGACCGCCGTCCGACGGCCGCATCGCAGAAGGTGCAACCGAGGAGGCCCCATCAGCACCGAGCCCCGCATCAACGACCGGATTCGCGTCCCCGAGGTGCGACTCGTCGGTCCCAGCGGCGAGCAGGTCGGCATCGTGCCGCTTGCCAAGGCGCTGGAGCTCGCGCAGGAGTACGACCTCGACCTCGTCGAGGTCGCGGCGACCGCCCGGCCGCCGGTGTGCAAGCTCATGGACTACGGCAAGTTCAAGTACGAGTCGGCCATGAAGGCCCGTGAGGCGCGCAAGAACCAGGCGCACACGGTCATCAAGGAGATGAAGCTCCGGCCGAAGATCGACCCGCACGACTATGACACCAAGAAGGGTCACGTCGTCCGGTTCCTCAAGCAGGGCGACAAGGTCAAGATCACGATCATGTTCCGCGGTCGTGAGCAGTCCCGCCCCGAGCTGGGCTTCCGACTGCTGCAGCGGCTGGCCAACGACGTCCAGGACCTGGGCTTCGTCGAGTCCTCGGCCAAGCAGGACGGCCGAAACATGATCATGGTTCTCGGCCCGCACAAGAAGAAGACCGAGGCGATGGCCGAGGCCCGCGCGCTGGCGGACGCCCGCAAGGCCGAGCGTCAGGGCCGGGCCCCCGGCTCCGACGCCGCCGACGTCGACATCGACGAGGACGCAGCGCTTGAGGCCGAGAACGCCGCGGCCGAGGCGGAGGCCGACGAGGCCGACGCCGAGGACGCCGACGAGGTCGAGCAGCCGGCCGAGGCCTCCCAGGACGCCTGAGCCTTCACCGGCCAGGGCGGTTCGGGAGACCGGCCACCAAGGTGACCGAGCGTCCGCCCGGTCATCGCAGATCCATCCTTCACGCCCGCGCGGCGCACACCGCGCGGGCGTGGACGGACCGACGAGGAGATACGGCGAAATGCCGAAGCAGAAGACGCACAGTGGCGCCAGCAAGCGCTTCAAGATCAGTGGCTCCGGCAAGGTGCTGCGCGAGCGCGCCGGCCGTCGCCACTACCTGGAGCACAAGCCCTCCACGCTGACCCGCAAGCTGGCCGGCACCGTCGTGGTGGCCCCCGCCGACGCCAAGAAGATCAAGAAGCTTCTCGGCAAGTGATCGCCCTCCCGCCCGGCGCGAGCCGCGAGCGGGGCAGCTGATCCTTCCCGACCCATTCGAATGACGGACCGCGTGAAGTAGTCCGTGGTCCAACCCAAGGAGTAATCAAGTGGCACGCGTCAAGCGGGCAGTCAACGCCCACAAGAAGCGCCGGGTCATCCTGGAGCGCGCCAGCGGCTACCGGGGCCAGCGCTCGCGCCTGTACCGCAAGGCCAAGGAGCAGGTCACCCACTCGCTGGTCTACAACTTCAACGACCGCAAGAAGCGCAAGGGCGACTTCCGTCAGCTGTGGATCCAGCGCATCAACGCTGCGGCCCGTGCCAACGGCATCACCTACAACCGCTTCGTGCAGGGCCTGAAGGCCGCCAGCGTCGAGATCGACCGCAAGATGCTGGCCGACCTCGCGGTCAACGACCCGGGCGCGTTCGCGTCGCTCGTCGAGGTCGCGCAGAAGGCGCTGCCGGCCGACGTCAACGCCCCGAAGGCCGCCGCCGACGCCGCCTGATCCTCCTCCGGATCGGCCTGATCCTCCTGGATCGGTTTGTCGCACTGACCGGACCCGCAGGCTCTTCCTGCGGGTCCGGTTTTGCGTTCCCCCCGCCCCAGTCCCTGCACGCCACCGGCGCCCCGCCTCAGAGACGAGACCATGTCGAGCACCGACACCCCCCTGCTCACCTCCCTGCGCTCGCCCCGCGTCGTCGCCGCCCGCCGGCTCGCCAAGCGGAACCAGCGCACCAAGGAGCGCCGCTTCCTCGTCGAGGGCCCGCAGGCCGTCCGTGAGGCCGTCGCGTTCGGGAAGCTGCCGGGCTCGGCCGACCACGCCGTGGTCGAGGTCTACACCACCCCGGAGGCCGCCGAGCGGCACGCCGGGATCATCGCCGCCACCCTCGCCGAGGGGCTGCCGGTGCTCACCGCCACCGACGAGGTCATCGCGGAGATCTGCGACACCGTGACCCCGCAGGGCATCGTGGCGCTCTGCCGCTTCATCGACACCCCGTTCGCCGAGGTGCTCGAGGCCCGCCCCAAGCTGGTCGCGGTCCTCGCCCACGTGCGCGACCCCGGCAACGCGGGCACCGTGCTGCGGACCGCCGACGCGGCCGGCGCGGACGCCGTGGTGCTCACCGACGCCTCGGTGGACCTCTACAACCCGAAGGCCGTCCGCGCCTCCGTCGGCAGCCTGTTCCACCTGCCGGTCGCCGTCGGCGTACCGGTCGAGGAGGCGGTCGGCCGGCTGCGCGAGGCCGGCGTGCGGGTGCTGGCCGCGGACGGCGCGGGGGAGCGCGACCTCGACCAGGAGCTGGACGAGGGCACCCTGGGCGCGCCCGGCGCGTGGGTGTTCGGCAACGAGGCCTGGGGGCTCCCGGAGGAGACCCGCGCACTCACCGACGAGGTGGTGCGCGTGCCGATCCACGGACACGCCGAGAGTCTCAACCTCGCGACCGCCGCCGCCGTCTGCCTCTACGCCTCCGCCCGGGCACAGCGCTCGCCCGGCGGCTGCCGCGCGCAGGCGTAGACCGCCCCGGGTGCTCCCGGAAGTCGCCAACGCGACGCCGTGGGCCCTACTGCGGGGGGCCGCGAGACGCTAGGGTCTGCCTCGGTGGGGGGAAAGACACGGTGGGTAATCGGGGAGGACACCCATGGTCGGCAGCGGGCCAGAGCTCGACCCGGACGACCTGCCGGACGGCCTGGTGGTCGCCGACGCCCTGGGCCGGGTGGTCTGCTTCAACCGCGCCGCCGCCCGGCTGACCGGCATCCTCCAGGAGCGCGCGCTCGGCAGCCCGCTGGAGCACGTCCTCCCGCTGGAGGACCTGGACGGCCGCCGCTGGTGGCAGCTGACCGACCCGTACGGCGGCCTGGCGATCCGGACCAGCCAGCCCGAACGCAACCTGCTGCTGCCCGGCGGCCGCGAGGTGCTGGTCTCCGCCCGGTACGTGCGCGCCCGCCCGCAGGCCCCGCTGGAGCGGCTGGTGATCGCGCTGCGCGGCACCGAGGCCCGGCGTCGCACCGAGCGCAGCCACGCCGAGCTGATCGCCACCGTCGCGCACGAGCTGCGCTCGCCGCTCACCAGCGTCAAGGGCTTCACCGCGACCCTGCTGGCCAAGTGGGAGCGGTTCACCGACGGGCAGAAGCGGCTGATGCTGGAGACCGTCGACGCGGACGCCGACCGGGTCACCCGGCTGATCGCCGAGCTGCTGGACATCTCCCGGATCGACGCCGGCCGGCTGGAGCTGCGCAAGCAGGTGGTCGACCTGGCGGCCGCCGTGCGCCGGCACGTGGACCGCAAGGTCGCCACCGGCATCCCCGAGGACCGCTTCGACATCCGGATCAGCGAGCCGCTCACCGTGCTCTGGGCCGACCCGGACAAGGTCGACCAGGTGCTGGCGAACCTGCTGGAAAATGCGGTGCGCCACGGTGAGGGAACTGTCACGATCGAGGTGGCACCGGCCAAGGAGGTCGTCGAGGCACCCGTCTGGGAGCGCTCCGGCACCCCGCCCCGCACAGTGGAAGGCACCGCGGTCACCGTGAGCGATGAAGGCACCGGCATCCCCGAGGATTCGATGCCGCGCGTCTTCACCCGCTTCTGGCGCGGTTCCAAGCGCGGCGGCACGGGCCTGGGCCTCTACATCGTCAAGGGCATCGTGGAGGCCCACGGCGGCTCGATCCGCGTCGACCGCGCGCCCGGCGGCGGCGCCCGGTTCCGATTCATCCTGCCCGCCGGCGTGCCCGACTTCATGCTCTGAACGAGCCTGGACGACACACCCGCCGGGCTCCCGGAGGTGGCGGACCACCCCCGGAGCACGGTGCGGATCGGGAGGCCGGACGGGCTTCACGGCAGCCGCGCCACGCGCTGCGACTACACTCGACCTTTGGCGTTGTGGGACGCCCTGCGCGGCCGTGCCGCGGACACCCCCTCCCGAGTACCGCGGCGGGGGCTGCCCGTGCCCCGGCCACGCCGGGCGTCACGCGAAGGCACGAGCCCTTACCTGAGCACGGACGAGCAGGAGCACGGGAAGATAGAGATGTCGGCACCCAACAAGTCGTACGACCCGGTCGAGGTCGAGGCCCTCAAGCCCGAGGTGGTGGAGCAGGCCCGGGACGAGGCAGTCCAGGCCTTCGCCGCCGCCACCACCCTCGACGAGCTGAAGCAGGCCAAGGTCGCCCACACCGGCGACCGCTCCGCGCTCTCCCTCGCCAACCGCGAGATCGGCGCTCTGCCCCCGCACGCCAAGGCCGCCGCCGGCAAGCTGATCGGCCAGGCCCGCGGCGCCGTCAACCAGGCACTCGCCCGGCGCCAGGCCGAGCTGGAGGCGGAGCGCGACGCCCGCGTCCTGGTCGAGGAGGCGGTGGACGTCACGCTGCCCTACGACCGGGCCCCGCGCGGCGCCCGCCACCCGCTGACCACGCTGGCCGAGCGCATCGAGGACACCTTCGTCGCGATGGGCTACCAGGTCGCCGAGGGCCCCGAGGTCGAGGCCGAGTGGCTGAACTTCGACGCCCTCAACCTGGGCCCGGACCACCCGGCCCGCTCGATGCAGGACACCTTCTTCGTCCAGGCCCCGGACGGCTCCGCCGACTCCGGCGTGGTGCTGCGCACCCAGACCTCCCCGGTCCAGGCGCGCACCATGCTCGACCGCGAGCCCCCCATCTACGTGGTCTGCCCCGGCCGGGTCTACCGGACGGACGAGCTCGACGCCACCCACACCCCGGTCTTCCGCCAGGTCGAGGGTCTGGCCGTGGACGAGGGCATCACCTTCGCCGACCTCAAGGGCACCATCGAGCTGCTGGTCTCGAAGCTGATCGGGGACGGGCTGGAGCTGCGCTGGCGGCCCTCCTACTTCCCGTTCACCGAGCCGAGCGCCGAGATCGACCTGCAGTGCTTCGTCTGCCGCGGCGAGAGCGTCGGCAACCCGGACAAGCCCTGCCGCACCTGCTCCTCCGAGGGCTGGATCGAGCTCGGCGGCTGCGGCGTGGTCAACCCGCGGGTGCTGGTCGCCTGCGGCATCGACCCGAGCCGCTACAGCGGGTTCGCCTTCGGCCTGGGCCTGGAGCGAATCCTGATGAACCGTCACAACGTCGCCGACATGCGCGACATGGTCGAGGGTGACGTGCGTTTCACCCTCCCGTTCGGGATGGAGATCTGATGCGCGTCCCGCTTTCCTGGCTGCGCGAGTACGTCGACCTGCCGGCCGGCGAGACCGGCCGTGACGTGGCGGAGCGACTCGTCCGGGCCGGCCTGGAGGTCGAGACGGTCGAGCGGATCGGCACCGACCTCAAGGGCCCGCTGGTGGTCGGCCAGGTGCTCTCCATCGAGGAGCTCACCGGCTTCAAGAAGCCGATCCGGCACTGCTACGTCAACGTCGGCGACGCCAACGGCACCGGCGCGCCGCAGGAGATCGTCTGCGGCGCGACCAACTTCGCCGTCGGCGACAAGGTCGTCGTCGTCCTCCCGGGCGCCGTGCTGCCCGGCCCGTTCCCGATCGCGGCCCGGCAGACCTACGGCCACACCTCGGCCGGCATGATCTGCTCCGCCCGCGAGCTGGGCATGGGCGACGACCACGACGGCATCATCGTCCTCCCGCCGGAGTACGAGCCCGGCACCGACGCGATCGAGCTGCTCCAGCTCGTCGACGAGGTGCTGGACATCGCCGTCACCCCGGACCGCGGCTACTGCCTCTCGATGCGCGGGGTGGCCCGCGAGGCCGCCGCCGCGTACGGGCTGCCGCTGGCCGACCCGGCGCTGCTCGACGTGCCGCCGGCGAACTCCTACGGCTACCTGGTGAAGGTCGCCGACCCGGCCGGCTGCGACCGCTTCGTGGCCCGCACCGTGATCGGTCTCGACCCGGCCGCCAAGTCGCCGATCTGGCTCCAGCGCCGGCTGCAGAAGGCCGGCATCCGGCCGATCTCGCTGGCCGTGGACATCACCAACTACGTGATGCTGGAGGTCGGCCAGCCGCTGCACGCCTACGACAAGCAGCGTGTGGACGGGCCCATCCTGGTCCGCCGGGCCGAGTCGGGCGAGCGCCTGACCACCCTCGACGGCGTCGAGCGCAAGCTCTCCGCCGAGGACCTGCTGATCTGCGACAACAGCGGCCCGATCGGCCTGGCCGGTGTCATGGGCGGCGCCTCCACCGAGATCCTCGACCCGGCCGCCGGCCCGGGCACCACCGAGGTGATCATCGAGGCGGCGCACTTCGACCCGGTCGTCATCGCCCGCGGTGCCAAGCGGCACAAGCTGCCCTCCGAGGCGTCCAAGCGCTTCGAGCGCGGCGTCGACCCGGAGGCCGCCCGCGCCGCCGCGCAGCGCGCCGTCGACCTGCTGGTCCTGATCGCCGGCGGCACCGCCGAGGCCGGGGTCACCGACATCGCGGCCCCGCACCCGGTGCGCACCATCACCATCGCCGCGGACCTGCCCGACCGCGTGGCCGGCACCGTCTACGGCCGTGAGAGCGTCACCCGGCGCCTGCAGGAGATCGGCTGCTCCGTCGCGGGCGCCGACGTCCTGGAGGTCACCCCGCCGACCTGGCGTCCCGACCTCACCGACCCGTACGACCTCGCGGAGGAGGTCATCCGCCTGGAGGGGTACGACAACGTGCCCGCCCGGATGCCCACCGTGCCGCCGGGCAAGGGCCTGACCGAGGACCAGCGCACCCACCGCCGGGTCGGCGTCGCGCTGGCCGCCGCCGGCTACGTCGAGGTCAACAACTACCCGTTCGTCGGCGAGGCCGCCTTCGACGGGCTCGGCCTGGAGAAGGACGACCGGCGCCGCCGCACGGTGAAGCTGGTCAACCCGCTCAACGACGAGGAGCCGGCGCTGCGCACCACGCTGCTGCCGGGCCTGCTCGGGGCGCTGCGCCGCAACACCGGCCGCGGCAACACCGACCTGGCGGTCTTCGAGACGGGTACCGTCTTCCTGCCCAAGGACGAGCGGACCGTCGCGCCGCGGCCGGCCGTCGACCGCCGTCCGAGCGACCAGGAGCTGGCCGCGCTCGACGCCGCCCTCCCGGACCAGCCGCGCCGGGTCGCCGTCGCCCTCGCGGGCGAGCGGCTGCCGTCCGGCTGGTGGGGCAAGGGCGCGCCGGCCTCCTGGGCCGACGCGATCGAGGCCGCCCGCGCGGTGGCCGGCGCGGCCGGGGTCGAACTGGCCGTCCGCCAGGGCCGGCTGGCTCCGTGGCACCCGGGCCGCTGCGCCGAGCTGGTGGTCGCCGGTACCGACCGGGTGGTCGGCCACGCCGGTGAGCTGCACCCGCGGGTCGTCAAGGCGCTCGGCCTGCCCGAGCGCACCAGCGCGATGGAGGTCGACCTCGACCTGCTGACCGCCGACGGTGCCGTGCGGGTCGAGGGCCCGGCCGTCTCCGCGTTCCCGGTCGCGACCCAGGACGTGGCGCTGATCGTGGACGGGGCCGTCCCGGCCGCCGAGGTGGAGGCCGCGCTGCGCGCCGGCGCCGGCGAACTGCTGGAGGCCATCCGGCTGTTCGACGTCTTCACCGGCGAGCAGGTCGGCGAGGGCAGGAAGTCGCTGGCCTACGCGCTGCGCTTCCGCGCGGCGGACCGCACGCTGACCGCCGACGAGGCCAGCGCGGCCCGTGAGTCGGCCGTGGCCGAGGCCGTCGCCCGCACCGGCGCGGTGCTGCGCGGCGCCTGACGCCCGCCCCTGGAGGGCCCCGTCGCCGGTCTCCGGCGGCGGGGCCCTCCGTCGTGCGGCGGCAGGGTGCGGGGGCGGCTGCCCGCCCCGGGCGGCTGACCTGGGTCTTTGAAGACTTTCCGTCAAAGCCCTTGCGGGCCCGGGCCGGTGGGCGCTATTTCTTGGTTAGGAAAGTTTCCTAACTTCCCGGCAGTGGCACCCCCATGCCGCCCCCCACGGAACACGGAGCGTCAGATGCACCGTCCTCAGCACCGCACCGTCCGGATAGCCCTCGCCGCCCTGCTGGTGGCCGCCCCCGCCACGGTCGCGGCCGCCGGTGCCGCCCACGCGGCGCCGACCGCCGCCGTCGTCCAGCTCAAGGCCGTCGGCCTGGACGACCCGCACAAGAAGGACATCGCGATGCAGCTGGTGTCCAGTGCCGAGAACTCCTCGCTGGACTGGAAGTCGCAGTACAAGTACATCGAGGACATCGGTGACGGCCGCGGTTACACCGCCGGCATCATCGGCTTCTGCTCCGGCACCGGCGACATGCTCGACCTGGTCGTGCACTACACCGATCTCAAGCCCGGCAACGTCCTCGCCAAGTACCTGCCGGCGCTGCGCAAGGTGAACGGCACCGAGTCGCACGCGGGCCTGGGCAGCGCCTTCGAGAAGGACTGGGCCACCGCCGCCAAGGACGGCGTCTTCCAGCGGGCGCAGAACGACGAGCGCGACCGCGTCTACTTCAACCCCGCCGTCAGCCAGGCCAAGGCCGACGGCCTGCGCGCGCTCGGCCAGTTCGCCTACTACGACGCCATCGTGATGCACGGCGGCGGCTTCGACCCGGCGGGCTTCGGCACCATCCGCAAGAACGCCCTGAAGAAGGCCAAGAGCCCCGCCCAGGGCGGCGACGAGGCCACCTACCTCAAGGCCTTCCTGGACGCCCGCAAGGCCGCCATGAAGCTGGAGGAGGCGCACTCGGACACCAGCCGCGTCGACACCGAGCAACTGGTCTTCCTCAACGCCAAGAACTTCGACCTCAACCCCCCGCTCAAGTGGAAGGTCTACGGCGACAGCTACGCCATCAACAGCTGAGCCGCACCGGCCGCGGAGGCCGTTCGCCGGCCTCCGCGGCCGCCCGATTATCGGGTGACACCCGGCCGCACCCGCTGATACGTTCGGCGACGTGGCAAAGCTGAACCAGATCATCGCCGTCGAAAAGGGCGTCAAGTCCAAGTCCTTCCAGGAGCTGACGCAGTCCCACCAGGAGGTGCAGAAGCCCGCGTTGCTGGCCGGCATCTCCCGGACGTACCAGCCCAAGGACGAGGAGGGCGAGCAGCTCCCCCCGGAGTCCACCCGCGTCCAGGTGAAGGCCGAGGACGTCCTGCGGACCACCGCCGCGACGCTGTCCCGGCTGTTCGACGTCACCGCGACCAAGGACTGGGCGAACACCGAGGCCCGCGCCGACGTCGTGGTCGACGGCCGGACGCTCGTCGCCGACGTGCCGGTCACCTACCTGCTCTTCCTGGAGAAGCAGCTCACCGACCTGCGCACCTTCGTCCGCAAGCTGCCGGTCCTGGACGCCTCCGAGGCGTGGCACCACGACGCCTCCACGGACTCCTGGAAGACCGAGGCGGTGCGTACCATCCGCACCAAGAAGGTGCCGCGCAACCACGTCAAGGCCGAGGCGACCGAGAAGCACCCGGCGCAGGTCGAGGTGTACTACGAGGACATCGCGGTCGGCTACTGGACGACCGTCAAGTTCTCCGGAGCCCTCGCGGCCCGGCGGGTGAACGAACTGGTGGAGCGGGTCGAGAAGCTCCAGCAGGCCGTCCAGTTCGCCCGCGAGGAGGCCAACGGCTCCGAGGTCACCGACCGCAGGGTCGGTGACGCGGTATTCGGCTACCTCTTCGGGTAGCCTCCTGATCGCCCCCGTATGAGAGCGGGGGTGGCGCGAAGAGCGCAAGCTGATACTGAAGTTGAAGCTGATATCAGGGGAGAACGTGGAGGTTCGAGTCCTCCTCCCGGCACTTCGGGCCGGGGTGGCCCAACATGGCAGAGGCGCCCCTGTAAGACTCAGACTCTCGCTCCAGGCTCAGTATTCGCCGCCGAGCGCCGGATCGACCGGGTGTGTGCTGTAAGCGTCGGATGCGGGTTCGACTCCCGTCTGCGCCTCTTTCGCGGCGCGGTAGCTTCAATGGCAAAGCGCGATGCTGTGAGACTGACCCACACCCTTAAACGTGCCGGTGCGAGCAATTGGGTGGCACCTCAGGGGCCCGGGTAGCTGGATACCGCTCCCGGGCCCCGTCACCGTTCCCCGCCGGGTTCAGGCGCTCGCGGTGTAGTCGTAGAAACCGCGGCCGGACTTGCGGCCCAGCAGACCCGCGTCGACCATCCGGGAGAGCAGCGGGGGAGCGGCGAACAGCGGCTCCTTGTACTCGTCGTACATCGACTCGGCGATCGAGACGATGGTGTCCAGACCGATCAGGTCGCACAGCCGCAGCGGGCCCATCGGGTGGGCGCAGCCGGCCTCCATGCCCTTGTCGATGTCGGAGGCGGTCGCCACGCCCGACTCGAACATCCGCACCGCCGACAGCAGGTACGGCACCAGCAGCGCGTTCACCACGAAGCCGGCCCGGTCGCGGGCGCGGATCGGCTCCTTGGCGAGCACCTGGGAGGCGAAGGCCTCGGCCCGCTCGGTGGTGGCCGCCGAGGTGGTCAGCGTCGGGATCACCTCGACCAGCTTCTGTACCGGCGCCGGGTTGAAGAAGTGCAGACCGATGACCTGCTCCGGGCGGGAGGTGGCGGCGGCCAGCTTCACGATCGGGATCGACGAGGTGTTGGAGGCCAGGATCGCGTCCCGGCGCTCGACGACCTGGTCCAGCTTCTGGAAGATCTGGACCTTGATGTCCTCGCGCTCGGCGACCGCCTCGACCACCAGGTCGCGGTCGGCGAAGTCGGCCAGGTCGGTGGTGAAGGACAGCCGGGCCAGTGCCTCGTCACGGTCCTCGGGGCTGAGCTTGCCCCGCTTGACCGCCGTCTCCAGGGAGTTGGTCAGCCGGGTGCGACCGAACTCCAGAGCCTCCCCGCCGGCCTCCGACACCAGGACGTCCAGCCCCGCCCGGGCGAACACCTCCGCGATGCCCGACCCCATCAGACCGCAGCCGATCACTCCGACGCGCGCGATGTCACTCACTCAGTTGCCCTTCGGTGGTGCTGGGATCCCCCAGCGAGAGGTGTCCCAGGAAGCTGCTGTTCAGCGGGTGGGTGCACCGGTATGTGCGCACCGGTGCACCGCCCCGACGACGTTACTACTCCGTACTGGCCGGTAGGTCATCCCCTCCCCGGCTGAGTCCGGCCGCCGGGCCGCTGCTCCGAACGGGTGAGCCCCGGTCGGGAACCCGTGCGCCCGGGCGCCGGCACGCCCGCCGCCGGACAGAATGCGGGTCGGTCGGGGGCCGCGCGAAGGGAGCAGGGGATGCCGACGGGATCGCTCACAGGACAGGTCGCCCTGGTCACCGGAGCCGGCCGGGGCATCGGCCGGGAGATCGCCGTCGGCCTCGCCGCCGAGGGCATGGCCGTCGGCCTGGTCGGCCGCACCCACGAGACCCTCACCGAGGCCCTCAAGGAGTGCGCCCGCCACGGCGCCCGCGGCGTCGCCGTCACCGCCGACGTCACCCGGCCCGGCTCGGTGCGCGAGGCCGTCCGCGTCGTCGAGCGGGACCTCGGCCCGATCGACCTGCTGGTCAACAACGCCGGCCAGGTCGACCGCACCGAGGTCCCGCTCTGGGAGACCGACGCCAACCACTGGTGGCAGGTGATCGAGACCAACCTGCGCGGCCCCTACAACCTGCTGCGCTGCGTCCTGCCGGGCATGGTCGAGCGCCGGGGCGGCCGGGTGGTCAACCTCAACACCGGCTTCGCCCTGCGCCCCGACGGCCGCTACACCGCGTACGCCACCTCCAAGAGCGCACTGCTGCGGCTCTCCGACAACCTGGCCGACCCGCTCGCCGAGCACGGCGTGGTGATCCTCGACATCAGCCCGGGCGCGGTCGCCACCGACATGACCGCCGGCATGCCGATGTTCCGGTCCATGAAGACCTGGGGCTCGATCCCGTACATGGTCGCGGTGACGGTGGACGCCGCCAGGGGCCGCTTCGACGCGCTGCACGGCCGGTTCATCCACGCCGGCCGGGACAACCTGGAGGAGCTGGTCCGCCGCGCCGAGGAGATCCGCGCGACCGACGCCCGCACGCTGCGGCTGCGCCCGTACGGGCCCGACGACCCGTTGGGCTGACCCCGCGCGCGACGCCGCCGGCCCCGGCGGCACCCTCGTCACAGCGCCGCGAGCGCGGCACGCTCCTCGTCGGTGAGCGACCCGGGGCGGCGCCCGGTGCGGGCGAAGGTGCCGGCGAGCCGCCGCAGGGCCTCGTTGAGCGGCGCCGGCGCCCCGTGCAGCCGGCCGAGCAGCACGATCTCGCCGTTCAGGTGGTCCGTCTCGATCGAACCGGTGCCGCGGGCCAGGCTCTGCCAGGACGAGCCCCCGCTGCGCTGCGCCCCCGCGACCGGGGCCTGCCGCATCACCTCCCCGACCAGCCGGACCAGCTCGCGCGGGTCGTGGTGGGGGATGCCGGCGGCGGCCAGCACCGCCGCGCCCTCCGCCGTCACCCGCCGCTGGAGCCCGGCGAGCGGGTCGCCGTCGATCCGGCCGGCCACCGCGTCCAGCGCGTTGCCGAGATTGCTGAGCAGCTTGGCGTACTTCCAGCGCATCACGTCGGCGTCGACGGCCGCTTCGAACGCGGACCCGGCCAGGTCGGCGGCGACCGCCGCGGCCCGCTCGCCGCCGTCGCCGGCGGGGTGGCCGCCCAGCCGCAGCACGCCGCTGACCGGCGTCCCGCCGGCGGTGACCCGGCCCGGCTCCAGGTGGTCGGACGGCAGCCAGACGCACATCGCCAGCACCACGCGGAACAGACGCAGCGCGAGGCGCTCGTTCTCCACCCCGTTCTGCGCGCAGACCAGCGGCAGCCGCTCACCGGCCGTACCGCCGCCGGCCACCGGGCGCGGCGCCCAGGCGGCCAGCGCGGCGGCGGTGTCCTGGGTCTTGACGGCGAGCAGCAGGACGTCGTCCGGCCGCAGGCCGACGCCCTCCGGTCCGTCCGTGACCGGGATCCGCAGCGTCCGGAAGCCCTCGGGGGTGCCGAACCGCAGGCCCCGCTCCCGCAGGGCCGTCAGATGCGCGCCCCGCGCGACCAGCAGGACGTCGTGACCGCCCTCGTGCAGCCGGGCACCGATCGTGCCGCCCACCGCACCCGCCCCGATGATGATGTAGCGCATGCGCGACAGCATGGCACGGGCGCCCCGGCGGGAACCGGGGACGGCGGTGGGCGGGGGCCCGGGACGACCGACCTCAGGCGCAGAGCCGGCTGGCCGTGACCGGGGTGAGCCCCGCCTTGGTGAGCCCGTCCAGGATGGCCGGCAGCGCGTCCACCGTGCACTGGTGGCCCATGTGCAGCGCGACCACGGAGCCGCCCTTGACCGAGCCGAGCACCCGGCGCTGGAGTTCGGCCGCGCTCGGGTCGCTGTAGTCGCGGGGGTCCACGTCGAAGGAGAGCACGTGCTCGTAGCCGACCGCCCGGGCCTGCTCGCGCACCATCGGCGTGGCGTACTGGGCGGCGGACGGCCGGAACCAGCGGCCGATCGAACCGGTGAGCCGTTGCAGCCGCTCCGCGCACTGGGCGATCTCGGCGCGCGCCTGGTCGGGGCTCATCGCGGAGATGTTCTGGTGGTTCTGGGTGTGGTTGCCCAGCTCGTGGCCGCCGTCCAGGATGCGGCGGGCCATCTGCGGCTGCTGGTCCAGCCAGCTGCCGACGGCCATCACGGTGAGCTTGGCGCCGCGCTGCTCGGCGATCTCCAGCAGGGCGGTGGCCATCCTCGGGTCCCCGCTGCCGTGGAAGGTCAGGGCGACGTTCTTGCCGGTACGCGGCCCGTACGCGACCTCGACCGGGGTGCCCGGGGCGAGGGGTGTGAGCACGGGCGGGGCCGGCGGCGCGGCGGTGGTGGCGGTCGCTGCGGGTGAGGAGGCCGCCTGCGGGGCGGCCGCGGGGCCGGTGCCCGGGGCGGGGGAGGCCGGGCCCTCGCCGGGCGCCCAGGCCGGGTCGACCGCCGCCGGGTCGCCACCGCCCGGGTCCACGGTGCCGGGGTGGACGGCGAGCGCCCCCGGGTCGGCCCGGCGGGGGGCGGCCCCGGCACAGGCTCCGAGCAGCCCGCCGACGGCGGTCAGCGCGGCCAGCCTGGCGGTGGCGCGCAGGACGGTGCGGCGGTCGGCGGTCATCCGGTCGGCAGTCATCGGCAGCCAGCATAGAGACGGCGAAACCGCGGGGCGATTCGGGGCAGCGCCGTCGTCGGTGGAACGCCCCGCGTACGCACCGGCCCCGGAGGGCCGCGGAATCCTGAACTCCCGCTGTCTCGGCGGCGTGTCGTCGGATACGATCACCGCGCACCGTGTGGGTGGGTCCGGCGGATCGGTCCGCCCACGACCGGTGCCCCGCCGAGGTGCTCCGGCGCCGTGACGGGCAGGCAGTCCGGCAGTGAGTTCGAGGGGGCGGAAGCAGGATGCACGAGGACACCACGACGACGGACGTCGGTACGGGCTGGGACTGGGTGAAGGCCGAGGACTGGGAGCCGCCGACCGAGCTGGACACCGGTATCCCGCACACCGCCCGGATGTACGACTACTACCTCGGCGGCAAGGACAACTTCGAGGCCGACCGCAAGGCCGCCGAGGCCGCCATCGCCGCCTACCCGGCGCTGCCGCTGCTGGCCCGCACCAACCGTGAATTCCTCGGCCGTGCCGTCGAGTTCGCGGCCGGCCGGGGCATCCGTCAGTTCGTCGACATCGGCACCGGCATCCCCGCCGTCGGCTCCACCAGCGAGGTGGCCCGCCGGGTCGCCCCGGACGCGCGCGTGGTGTACGTCGACAACGACCCGATCGTGGCCACCCACGCCCGCGCCCTGCTGGCGAGCCACAAGGCCGGTCACACCTCCGTCATCGAGGCCGACCTCCGCGACCCGGCGACCATCCTCGACCACCCCGGCCTGCGCGCCGCCGTCGACCTCGGCCGGCCGGTGGCCCTGATGCTGGTCGCGGTCCTGCACTTCATCCGGGACGAGGACGGCGCCCAGGAGATCGTCCGCACCCTGCGCGACGCGCTCGCTCCCGGCAGCGCGCTGATCCTCTCGCACGGCAGTCCCGACTTCGCCTCCCGGCAGAGCGCGGCCGAGGGCGCCCGGATCTACCGGAGCGCGAGCGCGCCGCTGGTGCTGCGGCCGCGGGCCGCCGTCGAACCCTTCTTCGGTGACTTCGGGTTCGCCGGGCCCGGTCTCGTCCAGCTCCCGCTCTGGCGCTCCGAGGCCGGTCACGTCCCGACCGGTGAACTGCCCGAGGGCTGGCAGGACGTCTCCGCCTACGCGGGGGTCGCGTTCAAGGCCTGAACCGACGGCCTGAAGCGACGGCCTGAACCGGGCCTGAACCGGGCCCGAACCGACCGCCCGGACCGCCGTGCGGCCCCGCCGGCCCCGATGCCCGCTCCGGGTACCGGGGCCGGCCCGCGTCCGCCCCCGTCCCGGGGCGACATTGGCCGCACCGGGGGAGGGTTCGGTGGAAAATGCCGCGACGTTCCGGCACCCGCGGTGTTACTTTTCGGATCATGAACCCCCTGAGCGAGACCGAGATCCGCGGCTCCTTCGTCAACTGTTCCAAGGGCGAGGCCCGTCGGCTCAACCTGCCCCGGGGTCTGGCCGAACTCCCGTGGGAGCACCTCGACTTCCTCGGCTGGCGGGACCAGGGAGCGCCCGACCGCGCCTATCTGGTCGCCGAGCACGGCGGCGCGCTGGTCGGTGTCACGCTCCGGGTGCCGACGGTGCGCCGCAGCCTGACCAAGACCAATGTGTGCTCGCTCTGCCTCTCCGCCCACGCGGGCTCGGGCGTGGCACTGCTGGCCGCCCGCCGGGCCGGGGTCTCCGGCCGTGAGGGCAACACCGTCGGCACCTACATCTGCGCCGACCTGGCCTGCTCGCTCTATCTGCGCGGGCTGAAGAAGTCCGCGCTGGTCAGCCGGCCCGAGGAGTCGCTCTCGCAGGACGAGCTGGTCGCCCGCACGGTGGCGAACCTGGACGCCTTCCTGGCCAAGGTCCTCACCGACGCCCCGGCCTGACGCCCTCGGGCCGGCGGGACGGGCCCCGAGGCACCCCCGGGCCCCCGGGCCACCGGACCCCGAGACGTCCGGCCCCTCGGCGTCGTCATCCGTGGCGCAGCTGGTCCAACTCCCGCCGGTCCCGCTTGGTGGGCCGGCCGGCACCCCGGTCGCGCTCACCGGCCGCCACCAGCAGCTCGCGCGGCGGCCTCGGCGGGCTGGTGTCCACCAGGCACTCGGCGGCGACAACCGCGCCGACCCGCTTGCGGACCAGCCGCTTCACCGTGACGACCCGCTCGTAGCCCTCCTGGCGCACGCGCACCTCGTCCCCGGGCTTCAGCGCCTGCGCGGGCTTGACCCGCTCCCCGTTCACCCGCACGTGCCCGGCCCGGCACGCGGCCGCGGCCAGCGCCCGCGTCTTGGTGAGCCGCACCGACCAGATCCAGCTGTCCACCCGGACGCTTCCCTCGTCTTCGACCATCCTCCGAGCCTACCCACGGCCGGGCCGCCGCCGTGCCGGGGGACGGGTGACGAGGTCGGGCGCCGGGGGAGTCACGGCTGCCCGGCCGGCGACTCCTGGACCGCCCAGCCGTTGCCGTCCGGGTCGTTGAAGAAGACGAAGGAGTTCCACGCCCCGCCGCGGCCGTCCACCCGGGCGCCGGCCTCGAAGTGCTGGACCGGGCTCACCTCCACGCCTCGCGCCACCAGCTCGTCGTGTGCCTTGGCGACGTCCGGCACCACGAGCTGCAGGCCCTTCATCGACCCCGGCGGCGCGTCCGTGACCCCGGTGCCCAGCACGATCGAGCAGCCCGAGCCCGGCGGCGTCAGCTGCACCACGCGGACCCCGTCACGGATCCGGGTGTCGTGGTCGACGGTGAAACCGACCTGTTCCTCGTAGAAGAGCTTGGCCCGGCCCACGTCGGACACCGGGACCACCACCACTTCGAGCTTCCAGTCCATCGCCCAACCCCCTTCCGGTCAGGGCTCTCCGGCCGGGCCCCTTCAGTATCGGCCGTCGGGACGGCCGCCGCCCGGCGGTCGGCTAGCCTGAGATCACGATGAACCGCCTCAGCACGCCCACCGCCGCGACCCCCTTCACCACCCCGTGGGGCACCCTCGACCTCACCCGTTTCCCGGCGGACCCGCGCGAGCGGCTGCGCGCCTGGGACGCCGCCGACGAGTACCTGCTGCGCCACCTCGCCGGCGAGGCCGACAGTGCGCGGGGCGAGGCCACCGGGCTGGCCGGCCGCACCGTCGTCGTCCTCGGCGACCGCTGGGGCGCGCTGACCACCGCGCTCGCCACGGCGCCGAGCGCCGGCCTGACCGCCGGCCCGAGCGCCGCCCCGGCCCCGGCGCCGGTCCAGATCAGCGACTCCCACCTCGGCCGGCAGGCCACCCTCGCCAACCTCGCCCGGGCCGGCGCCGCCCCCGGTACGGCCGCCCGGCTGCTCACCACCCGCGACACCCCGCCCGAGCGCGTCGACGTCCTGCTGGTCCGCGTCCCCAAGAGCCTCGCGCTGCTGGAGGACCAGCTGCACCGCCTCGCGCCGGCCGTGCACCCCGGCACGGTGGTGATCGGCACCGGCATGGTCACCGAGATCCACACCTCCACCCTCCAGCTATTCGAGCGGATCCTCGGCCCGACCCGCACCTCGCTCGCGGTCCGCAAGGCCCGGCTGATCTTCTGCGTCCCCGACCCGGCGCTCGACCCCGGCCCCAATCCCTGGCCGCACAGCTACGCGCTGCCCGGTGACATCGGCCCGGCGTCCGGGCGCACGGTGGTCAACCACGCCGGTACCTTCTGCGCCGAGCGGCTGGACATCGGTACCCGTTTCCTCCTCGGTCACCTGCCGACGGCCGCGCCCGGCGCCCGGGTCGTCGACCTCGGGTGCGGCAACGGCGTGGTCGGCACCGCGGCGGCCCTGGCGAGCCCCGGCGCCGAGTTGGTCTTCGTCGACGAGTCCCACCAGGCCGTCGCCTCGGCGGAGGCGACCTTCCGCGCGAACCTGGGTCCGGCCGCGCCGGCCGTGTTCCTCACCGCCGACGCCCTCGACACCGATGCCGTTCCGGCCGGTTCGGTCGACCTGGTGCTCAACAACCCGCCGTTCCACTCCCACCAGGCCACCACGGACGCCACCGCCTGGCGGATGTTCACCGGTGCCCGCCGTGCCCTGCGCCCCGGCGGCGAGCTCTGGGTCGTCGGCAACCGTCACCTCGGCTACCACGTCAAGCTCCGCCGCCTGTTCGGGAACTGCGAACTCGTGGCCGGCAACCCGAAGTTCGTGGTGCTGCGGGCGGTCCGCCGGTGAACCGGCCGGGTGCCGGTCCGGTCGGACCGGGCGCCCGGTGCGCCGTGATCAACTAAGGGTAGCCTAAGCTCGTGTCGCCGCCGGATGGGGAACCGTCCGCGGCGAAAGGGTGCGCTCCGGCATTCGGGCGTGCGGGTGGCCGCGCGGCGGCCGGTTCGGCACTCCCTTGCATGAATGTTCCGTGATGCGTATATTCATGCTACGACCAAGGAGGGAAACTGCCATGGCATTGCGAGTCGCCGTCGCCGGTGCGAGCGGATACGCGGGCGGTGAGGTGCTGCGCCTGCTGCTCGGCCACCCGGAGGTGGAGATCGGGGCGCTGACGGGCGGCTCGAACGCGGGTACCAGGCTCGGCGCGTTGCAGCCGCACCTGATCCCGCTCGCCGACCGGATCCTGGAGCCCACCACCCCCGAGGTGCTGGCCGACCACGACGTGGTGTTCCTGGCACTGCCGCACGGCCAGTCCGCCGCGGTCGCCGAGGCCCTCGGCCAGAACGTGCTGATCGTCGACTGCGGCGCCGACTTCCGGCTCCAGGCCGCCGCCGACTGGGAGCAGTTCTACGGCTCCGCGCACGCCGGCACCTGGCCCTACGGCCTGCCCGAACTGCCCGGCCACCGCGCCGCGCTCAAGGGCAGCAACCGCATCGCCGTCCCCGGCTGCTACCCGACCGCCGTCTCGCTGGCGCTCTTCCCGGCGTACGCGGCGGGGCTCGCCGAGCCCGAGGCCGTGATCGTCGCCGCCTCCGGCACCTCGGGAGCCGGCAAGGCCGCCAAGACGCACCTGCTCGGCAGCGAGGTCATGGGCAGCGTCAGCGCCTACGGCGTGGGCGGCCTGCACCGGCACACCCCGGAGATGTCGCAGAACCTCACGCCGGTCGCCGGCGAGCCGGTCACCGTCTCCTTCACCCCCACCCTGGTGCCGATGCCGCGCGGCATCCTCGCCACCTGCTCCGCCAAGGCGAAGCCCGGGGTGACCGGCGAGAGCCTGCGCGCCGCCTACGCCGAGGCGTTCGCCGACGAGCCCTTCGTGCACCTGCTGGCCGAGGGCCAGTGGCCGCAGACCAGCAGCGTCTACGGCTCCAACGCCGCCCTGGTCCAGGTCGCCCTGGACGAGAGCGCCGGGCGCATCATCGCGATCAGCGCGATCGACAACCTGGTCAAGGGCACCGCCGGCGGCGCGGTGCAGAGCATGAACATCGCCCTCGGCCTGCCCGAGGAGCTGGGCCTTCCCCTGAACGGAGTCGCACCGTGACCGACAGCACCGTGAGCACCAGTCAGAACGTCGGCGTGACCGCCGCGAAGGGCTTCCGTGCCGCCGGCGTCACCGCCGGGATCAAGGCCTCCGGCACGCCCGACCTCGCCCTCGTCGTCAACGACGGCCCGTCGCTGGCCGCCGCCGGCGTGTTCACCAGCAACCGGGTCAAGGCCGCGCCCGTCCTCTGGTCCGAGCAGGTCCTCAAGGGCGGCCAGGTCGGCGCCGTCGTCCTCAACTCCGGTGGCGCCAACGCCTGCACCGGCCCGCTCGGCTTCCAGGACACCCACGCCACCGCCGAGAAGGTCGCCGAGGAGCTGAAGCTCAACGCCGGCGAGGTCGCCGTCGCCTCCACCGGCCTGATCGGCGTGCGTCTCCCGATGGACGTCCTGCTGCCCGGGGTGGCCCTCGCCGTCCGGGAGCTCGACGCCGCCGGCGGCGAGGCCGCCGCGATCGCCATCAAGACGACCGACACCGTCCACAAGACCGCGCAGGTGACGCGGGACGGCTGGACCGTCGGCGGGATGGCCAAGGGCGCCGGCATGCTCGCCCCCGGCCTCGCCACCATGCTGGTCGTCCTGACCACCGACGCCGCGCTCGACTCCGCCGCCCTGGACGCCTCGCTGCGCGCCGCCACCCGCACCACCTTCGACCGGATCGACTCCGACGGCTGCATGTCGACCAACGACACCGTGCTGCTGCTCGCCTCCGGCGCCTCCGGCGTCACCCCGGACCGGGACGGGTTCGACGAAGCCGTCCGCACCGTCTGCGCGGACCTCGCCCGGCAGCTCATCGGCGACGCCGAGGGCGCGAGCAAGGACATCCGGATCGACGTCACCGACGCCGCCACCGAGGCGGAGGCCGTCGACGTCGCCCGCGTGATCAGCCGCAACAACCTGCTCAAGTGCGCCCTGCACGGCGAGGACCCGAACTGGGGCCGGGTGCTGGCCGCGATCGGCACCACCTCCGCCGCCTTCGACCCGGACCGCCTCGACGTCGCCATCAACGGCGTCTGGGTCTGCCGGGGCGGCAGCGTCGGGGAGGACCGCGACCTCGTCGACATGACCGGCCGGGAGATCGTCATCACCGCCCGCCTCAACGCCGGCGAGGCCGCCGCGACGGTGTGGACCAACGACCTCACCGCCGACTACGTGCACGAGAACAGCGCCTACTCCACCTGACAGCCTGCCCACCGAGCCGGGGACCAGACACGTGCAGATCGCACCCAAGGGCGAACAGGCCCGCAACAACACCGCGTTGCCCAAGGCCATGACGCTGATCGAGGCGCTGCCCTGGCTGGAGCGCTTCCACGGCAAGACCGTCGTCATCAAGTTCGGCGGCAACGCCATGGTGGACGAGAGCCTCAAGGCGGCGTTCGCCCAGGACGTCGTCTTCCTGCGGTACGCCGGTCTGCACCCCGTCGTGGTCCACGGCGGCGGCCCGCAGATCAGCGCCCAGCTGGACAAGCTCGGCCTGGAGTCCTCGTTCACCAATGGCCTGCGGGTCACCACCCCCGAGACCATGGACGTGGTCCGGATGGTGCTGGCCGGGCAGGTCCAGCGCGAGCTCGTCGGGCTGCTCAACGGCCACGGCCCGTTCGCGGTCGGCATGACCGGCGAGGACGCCCACACCATGACCGCCGTCAAGCGGTACGCCGTGGTCGACGGCGAGCAGGTCGACATCGGCCTGGTCGGCGACATCGTCAACATCGAGGCCGGCGCCGTGAAGGCGCTCATCGCCGACGGCCGGATCCCGGTGATCTCCTCGATCGCCCGGGGCACCGACGGACACGTCTACAACATCAACGCCGACACCGCCGCCGCCGCCCTCGCGGTGGCGCTCGGCGCCGAGATGCTCGTCGTCCTCACCGACGTCGAGGGCCTGTACGCCGACTGGCCGCACTCCGACGACGTGATCAGCCAGCTCAGCGCGACCGAGCTGGAGGAGCTGCTGCCCGAGCTGGCCAGCGGCATGCTCCCCAAGATGGAGGGCTGTCTGCGCGCCGTGCGCTCCGGCGTGGGCACCGCCCGGGTCCTGGACGGCCGGGTGCAGCACAGCCTGCTGCTGGAGATCTTCACCGACGAGGGCATCGGCACGATGGTCGTGCCGGACGACGAAGCGACCGTGACCGGGGGACTGGCATGACGACCGAAGCACAGCGGAGCAGCGACAACGCGGGGCTCACCGACCGCTGGCAGCACGCCTTCACCGACAACTACGGCACCCCCCGGATCCCGCTGGTCCGCGGCGAGGGCGCCAAGCTGTGGGACGCCGACGGCAAGGAGTACACCGACCTGCTCGGCGGCATCGCCGTGAACGCCCTCGGCACCGCCCACCCGGCGGTCGTCGAGGCCGTCACCCGGCAGATCTCGACCCTCGGCCACGTCTCCAACCTCTTCATGGCCGAGCCGACGATCGCGCTGGCCGAGCGGCTGCTCGCGCTCTCCGGCCGCGACGGCCGGGTGTTCTTCTGCAACTCCGGCGCCGAGGCCAACGAGGCCGCGTTCAAGATCAGCCGGCGCACCGGCCGGACCCGGGTCGTCGCCCTCCAGGGCGCCTTCCACGGCCGGACGATGGGCGCCCTCGCGCTGACCGGCCAGCCCGCCAAGCAGGAGCCGTTCCTGCCGCTGCCCGGCGAGGTCACCCACGTCCCCTTCGGTGACGTCGAGGCCCTGCGCGCGGCCGTCACCACCGAGACCGCCGCCGTCTTCCTGGAGCCGGTCCAGGGCGAGAACGGCGCGATCCCGCTGCCCGACGGCTATCTGCGGGCCGCCCGCGAGATCACCCGCGCGACCGGCACCCTGCTGGTCCTGGACGAGATCCAGACCGGCATCGGCCGCACCGGGTACTGGTTCGCCCACCAGGCCGCCGAGGGCGTCGAGCCGGACGTGGTCACCCTGGCCAAGGCGCTCGGCGGCGGGCTGCCGATCGGCGCCGTGCTCGCCTTCGGGGAGGCCGCCGACCTGCTCACCCCGGGCCAGCACGGCACCACGTTCGGCGGCAACCCGGTGGTCGCGGCCGCCGCTCTCGCGGTGCTCGACACCATCGAGTCCGAGGGCCTGCTGGAGCACGTCCGCAAGATCGGCGAACGGCTGCGGCACGGGATCGAGGCGATCGGCGACCCGCTGGTGTCGCACGTGCGCGGGGCCGGCCTGCTGCTCGGCATCGTGCTGACCGAGCCGGTGTCCGGCAGGATCCAGGCCGCCGCCCAGGAGGCCGGTTTCCTGGTCAACGCCGCCGTCCCGGACGCGGTGCGGCTCGCGCCGCCGCTGGTGCTCACCGAGCAGGACGCGGACGCCTTCCTGGCCGCCCTGCCGGCGATCCTCCGGACGGTGCGGGAGAACGCCCCGGCCGATGCGAGCCGAGCGTAGTCCGGGAGAATAATCACATGACCGTTCCCCACGCCGACCAGCCCGCCGCCGGTCCGACGCCGCAGGTCCCGCAGACCCGCACCGCGCGCCACCGGCGGATCGTGGACCTGCTCACCCGCCAGCCCGTGCGCTCGCAGAGCCAGCTCGCCAAGCTGCTCGCCGACGACGGACTGGTGGTCACCCAGGCCACCCTCTCCCGGGACCTGGACGAGCTGGGAGCGGTGAAGATCCGCAACCGGGACGGCGCGCTCATCTACGCCGTCCCGGCCGAGGGCGGCGACCGTACGCCGCGCGCGCCGATGGGGGAGTCGGCCAGCGAGGGCCGGATGGCCCGGCTGGCCGGCGAGCTCATGGTCTCCGCCACCGCCTCCGGCAACCTCGTGGTGCTGCGGACCCCGCCGGGCGCCGCGCAGTTCCTGGCCTCGGCGATCGACCAGGCCGAGGTCTTCGAGATCATCGGCACCATCGCCGGCGACGACACCGTGCTGCTGATCAGCCGCGACCCGTCCGGCGGCCAGGCCCTCGCCGACCACCTGATGCAGCTCGCCCAGGCCAAGGCCCAGTAGCGACCGGCCGGGCCCGGAGACCCCGGGCCCGCCCGCGTGCCGCCCCGGCGCGGCCGCACCACCCCCGTCACCACCCGCGCCACCACCCCCGTCACCACCCGCTCGCCGCCCCTCCCGCCCGCGGGCCTCACCTCGGGGCCGCCGACTTCTCGGCAGGGGTTTTGAAATCCATACGGTGTAGTGCATACTTATGCCTATCGCCGTAAGCCTGTTCGCACAGTTGTGAAGGAGAAAGCCGTGACCGAGCGCGTCGTACTCGCCTACTCGGGCGGTCTGGACACGTCCGTCTGCATCGGCTGGATCGCCGAGGAGACGGGCGCCGAGGTCATCGCCGTCGCCGTCGACGTCGGCCAGGGCGGCGAGGACCTGGAGGTCATCCGCCAGCGGGCGCTGGACTGCGGTGCCGTCGAGGCCGAGGTCGCGGACGCCCGCGACGAGTTCGCCGACGAGTACTGCCTCCCGGCCATCAAGGCCAACGCCCTCTACCAGGGCCAGTACCCGCTGGTGTCGGCCCTCTCGCGGCCGACCATCGTCAAGCACCTGGTCGCCGCCGCGCAGAAGCACGGCGCCACCACCGTCGCCCACGGCTGCACCGGCAAGGGCAACGACCAGGTCCGCTTCGAGGTCGGCATCCAGTCGCTGGCCCCGCAGCTGAAGTGCATCGCCCCGGTCCGCGACTACGCGATGACCCGGGACAAGGCGATCGCCTTCGCGGACGCCAAGGGCCTGCCGATCGCCACCACCAAGAAGTCCCCGTACTCGATCGACCAGAACGTCTTCGGTCGTGCCGTCGAGACCGGCTTCCTGGAGGACATCTGGAACGCCCCGATCGAGGACGTCTACGAGTACACCCAGAACCCGGCCACCCCGCGCGAGGCCGACGAGGTGGTCATCACCTTCGACGCCGGCGTCCCGGTCGCCATCGACGGCCGCAAGGTGACCGTCCTGCAGGCCATCGAGGAGCTCAACAAGCGGGCCGGGGCCCAGGGTGTCGGCCGCCTCGACATGGTCGAGGACCGGCTGGTCGGCATCAAGTCCCGGGAGATCTACGAGGCCCCCGGCGCGATCGCCCTGATCACCGCCCACCAGGCCCTGGAGAACGTCACCGTCGAGCGTGAACTCGCCCGCTACAAGCGGCAGGTGGAGCAGCGCTGGGCCGAGCTGGTCTACGACGGCCTCTGGTTCTCCCCGCTGAAGCGCGCCCTGGACGGCTTCGTCAACGAGGCCAACCAGCACGTCTCCGGCGAGATCCGGATCGTGCTGCACGGCGGCCGGGCCGTCGTCAACGGCCGCAAGTCCGACCAGTCGCTGTACGACTTCAACCTCGCCACCTACGACACCGGCGACACCTTCGACCAGTCGATGTCCAAGGGCTTCATCGAGATCTTCGGGATGTCCTCGAAGATCGCCGCCCGCCGCGACCTCGCCTGATCCGCCCCGCCCGGTCGTCCGACCACCCGCCGGGCCCCGGCCGTGCCACCCCGCGGCCGGGGCCGCCCCCGACCCGCCACCTGTAAGGAGCCAGCGATGCCCGCCGACCAGAATGCCGACGTCCGCCTCTGGGGCGCGCGCTTCGCCGACGGCCCGTCCGAGGCGCTGGCCCGGCTCTCCGCCTCGGTGCACTTCGACTGGCGCCTCGCGCCGTACGACATCGCCGGTTCGAAGGCCCACGCCCGGGTCCTGCACAAGGCCGGGCTGCTCAGCGCCGCCGAACTCGACGACATGCTCGCCGGGCTCGACCGGCTGCTGGCCGACGTCGAGGCCGGCACCTTCACCGGCACCGTCGCCGACGAGGACGTCCACACCGCGCTGGAGCGCGGCCTGCTGGAGCGGCTCGGCGCCGAACTGGGCGGCAAGCTGCGGGCCGGCCGCTCGCGCAACGATCAGATCGCCACGCTGTTCCGGATGTACCTGCGCGACCACGCCAGGATCATCGGCGGACTGATCCTGGACCTCCAGCACGCCCTGGTCGGCCTGGCCGAGGAGCACCCGCACACCGCCATGCCGGGGCGCACCCACCTCCAGCACGCGCAGCCCGTCCTCTTCGCCCACCACGTCCTCGCGCACGTGCAGGCCCTCGGTCGGGACGCCGAGCGGCTGCGCCAGTGGGACGTCCGCACCGCCGTCTCCCCGTACGGCTCCGGCGCGCTGGCCGGCTCCTCGCTCGGCCTCGACCCGCAGGCGGTCGCCGCCGAGCTCGGTTTCGAGCGGGGCTCGGTCGGCAACTCCATCGACGGGACGGCCTCGCGCGACTTCGTCGCCGAGTTCGCCTTCATCACCGCGATGATCGGGATCAACCTCTCCCGGATCGCGGAGGAGGTGATCATCTGGAACACCAAGGAGTTCGGCTTCATCACGCTGCACGACGCCTTCTCCACCGGCTCCTCGATCATGCCGCAGAAGAAGAACCCGGACATCGCCGAGCTGGCCCGGGGCAAGTCCGGCCGCCTGATCGGCAATCTGACCGGCCTGCTGGCGACGCTGAAGGCGCTGCCGCTCGCCTACAACCGGGACCTCCAGGAGGACAAGGAGCCGGTCTTCGACTCCTGCGACACGCTGGAGGTGCTGCTGCCGGCCTTCACCGGCATGATGGCCACCCTCACCGTGCACCGCGAGCGGCTGGAGGAGCTCGCCCCGGCCGGCTTCTCGCTCGCCACCGACATCGCCGAGTGGCTGGTCAAGCAGGGCGTGCCGTTCCGGGTCGCGCACGAGGTCGCCGGTGCCTGCGTCAAGGTCTGCGAGCAGCAGGGCATCGAGCTGTCCGACCTGACGGACGAGCAGTTCGCCCGGATCTCCGGGCACCTGACGCCCGAGGTGCGCACGGTGCTCAACGTCCACGGCGCGATCGCCTCGCGCAGCGGCCGCGGCGGCACGGCCCCCTCGGCGGTGGCCGTCCAGCTCGCCGAGGTGAAGGCCGACCTGGCGCTCCAGGAGGACTGGGCCCAGGGCTGACACCGGGTCCGGGCGGTACTCCCCGAACACCGGGCGGTACTCCTCGCGAGGGGGCGTGGCGGGTCGACCGCCGCGCCCCTTTCGCGTGCGCACGCCCGGCCGGCCGTAACCGGTCCGGGCCGGAGCCGGTCATGCACGGTATGTGCACCAACCTTCCTGTCGTCCCCTCCGCCGAGGACGAGGTCCTCGCCGAACTGCGGCGCCGCCTCGTCCGGGAGGCGGTGGCCGCCCTGCCGGGCCGCTGCCCGCAGCTCGTCGCCGCCCTCGCCGAGGACCCGCCGCCGAGCTACCGCGAACTCTCCGCGCGGCTCGGCATGCCGCGCGGCTCGATCGGCCCCACCCGCTCCCGCTGCCTCGCCTGCCTGCGGCTGGTCCTGCACGCCGAGCGCTACCCCTAGCCCCCCGGCGCGCCCCGCCGCCACCTCCCGGCCGTGCGACGTGACCCTCGCCACGTCGCACGGCCGGGAGGTTGAGAGCAGCTGACACGCGGGTAGAGCGCTGGCGAACGCAGCTCTTGACGGCGGCGCGATCACTCGGATACTGAGCGTGAGCGCGCCGTTCTCGTCGTGGCCCCACCGGGCCGCGCGACCGGTGCGTTCGTGCGCCACCCCGGCCAGGACCGATCCCCGGCCGGGACATCTCCGGCAGGGCATCCGGTGCGACACCCTCACGTTCGCGCGCCGGGCACGACGATGGGGAGGCCCCAGCACATGGGCATGAGCGTGATCATCTCGGTGGCGGACGCCGAGGACGCGGAGCAGATCCTCAAGCTGCAGTACCTCGGCTACCAGAGCGAGGCCGAGCTGTACGGCGACTGGAACCTGGAGCCGCTGACGCAGACCCTGGAGAGTCTGCGCGACGAACTCACCGAGCAGTACGTCCTGGTCGCCCGGCTGGGTGACGAGGTGGTCGGCACCGTCCGCGGCCGGATCGACCCCGACGGCATCGGCCGGATAGGGCGCCTGGTCGTCCACCCCCGGATGCAGGGCCACGGCCTCGGCGGCCGCCTGCTGGAGGCCCTGGAGCGCCGCCTCGTCGCGGACGGCCGCCCGGTGACCGTCTACCGCCTGTTCACCGGCCACCGCAGCCTGGGCAACCTGCGCCTCTACACCCGTCAGGGGTACCGCCAGACCGCCGTCGAGCACGTCGACGGCGGGCCGAGCCTGGTCCACCTGGAGAAGCCCGCGGTCGCGCCGCTCGCCGCCACCGCCTGAACCCCACGCCCCCCGCGGCGCTCGGCGCCGCCGCCATCCGGACGATCCGGAGGCGGCGCCGAGCCGCGTCACCGCAGCTCAGGGCGGTTGCTGTCCGCATTGCGGACAGCGGATCCAAATAGTTGGGACGAAATCGACCCATCTGATTTACTGGCTCACATGACTGCGACGACGAAATGGACCCCCACCGGCACCCTGCCGGCAGGTGAGCGCGCCATGTGTCGTCGAATGTGTCACCGCTGAGGGCCATCGTCCCCTCCCCGGCCGCCGGCCGGGGTCCTCCCCCTCGCGCCCCGAAGCGAGACCCGGTCTGCTCCCGTCAGTGCGAGCAGCCCCCCCTGCCACGGCACCACCCACCGCCTCCGCCTGCCCACCCACGGGCCGGTGGCGCTCCCTGATGACTCGTAAGGGCCACGCCGTCGCGCGGCCCGGCCGCCCAGCGGCGACGATCAAGAGGTGGCAGGTCCGGATCCCCCTGGTGCGACACCGTCCCTCCCGCCGACCGCAACCCGGCCCGGCGGCCCAACGCCGTCCACCCCCGACCCACGGAAGCAGCTGTGATCACCACCACGGACCTCACCAAGGTCTACCGCGCCCGCGGCCGCGAGGTGACCGCCCTCGCCGGCGTCGACCTGCACGTGCGCCCCGGCGAGGTCTACGGAGTCGTCGGCACCAGCGGTGCCGGGAAGTCCACCCTCATCCGCTGCGTCAACATGCTCGAACGCCCCAGCTCCGGCACCGTCACCGTGGACGGCGTCGAGCTCACCGCGCTCGCCGGCGGCGAGAACCGGGCCGGCAAGGAGCTGCGCGAGGCACGCCGCCGGATCGGCATGGTCTTCCAGCACTTCAACCTGCTCGCCTCCCGCACCGTGCAGCAGAACGTCGAACTCCCGCTGGAGATCATCGGCCTGGACCGCACCGAGCGCCGCCGCCGGGCCGCCGAACTGCTCGACCTGGTCGGCCTCGGCGACAAGGCCCGCAGCTACCCCGGCCAGCTCTCCGGCGGCCAGAAGCAGCGCGTCGGCATCGCCCGCGCCCTCGCCGGCGACCCCAAGGTGCTGCTCTCCGACGAGGCCACCTCGGCCCTCGACCCCGAGACCACCCGCTCGATCCTCAAGCTGCTGCGCGACCTCAACCAGCAGCTCGGCCTCACCGTCCTGCTGATCACCCACGAGATGGACGTCATCAAGTCCGTCTGCGACTCCGCCGCCCTGATGCGCGGCGGCCGCGTGGTCGAGTCCGGCGGACTCACCGACCTGCTGGCCAAGCCCGGCTCCGAACTCGCCCGCGAACTCTTCCCGCTCAGCGAGTTCGGCACCGGCCACCCCGGCAGCACCGTGCTGGAGATCACCTTCCAGGGCGACACCTCCGCCCAGCCCTTCGTCTCCCAGCTCGCCCGCACCTACCAGATCGACATCAACATCCTCGGCGCCGCCGTCGAGACCATCGCCGGCCGCATGGTCGGCCGGATGCGGGTCGAGCTCTCCGGCGGCCACCAGGACAACGTGGTGCCGATCGGCTTCCTGCGCGAGCAGGGCCTGCAGGTGGACGTGCTCGACACGGCGAACGGAGCGGTGGCATGACCTGGGACCAGATGCAGGAACTGATGTGGCCCGCCACCTGGGAGACCCTCCAGATGGTCGGCGTCGCCACCGTCGGCACCGTCCTGGTCGGCCTGCCGCTCGGCGTGCTGCTGGTGCTCACCGACAAGGGCGGGCTGCTGCAGAACCGGCCGGTCAACAAGGTGCTCGGCGCGGTCGTGAACATCGTCCGCTCGGTGCCGTTCATCATCCTGATGATCGCCCTGATCTCCTTCACCCGCTGGCTGGTCGGCACCTCCATCGGCTGGGAGGCCGCGACCGTGCCGCTCACCATCGGCGCGATCCCCTTCTTCGCCCGGCTCGTCGAGACCTCCGTCCGCGAGGTCGACCGCGGCCTGATCGAGGCCCTGCAGGCGATGGGCGCCTCCACCTGGACGATCGTCCGCAAGGCGCTGCTCCCCGAGTCGCTGCCCGGCCTGGCCGCCTCGGTCACCACCACGATCATCACGCTGATCAGCTACTCCGCGATGGCCGGCGTGGTCGGCGGCGGGGGCCTCGGCACCCTCGCCATCAACTACGGCTACTTCCGCTTCGAGACCGCCTTCATGTGGATCATCGTCGCGGAACTGGTGATCATCGTCACCGTCGTCCAGCTGCTCGGCGACTGGGCCGTGAGCCGCCTCGCCAACCGAGGCCGCGGCGGCGGCCGGACCCGCCTGCTCGGCCCGCGCGGCAAGGCCCCGGCCGCCCCCGACGAGGACCTCGTCGCCTCCTAGACCTCCCGACGTCCGCCTCCGGACGCGGCTCCCCGTATCACGCAGAAAGGCACTTTTCGTGCGCAACGCCCTGAAGTTCACCAGCGTCCTCGCCACCGCCGGCATCGCCCTCTCGCTGGCCGCCTGCGGAAGCTCCGGCTCGTCCGGCTCCTCCGACCCGAACGCCCCGCTGACCGTGGTCGCCAGCCCCACCCCGCACGGTCAGATCCTCAAGTACGTCAAGGACAACCTCGCGGAGAAGGCCGGCCTCAAGCTCACCATCAAGGAGGTCACCGACTACGTGACCCCCAACACCGCGGTGCAGGACGGCTCGGCCGACGCGAACTACTTCCAGCACGTGCCGTACCTGGAGGACTTCAACAAGAAGCACGGCACCCAGATCGTCTCCGTCGAGCCGGTCCACCTGGAGCCGCTGGGCGTGTACTCCAAGAAGGTCAAGACCATCGGCGACCTCAAGGACGGCGCCACCGTCGGCCTGCCCAACGACGCCACCAACGAGGGCCGCGCGCTCAAGCTGCTCGCCGACAACAACCTCATCACCCTCAAGGCCGGCGTCGGCACCGCCGCGACCCCCGCCGACGTCACCGCCAACCCGAAGAACCTCAAGTGGAAGGAGCTGGAGGCCGCCCAGCTGCCCCGCTCCATCGACGACCTCGACGCCGCCGTCATCAACGGCAACTACGCCCTCGACGCGGGCCTCAAGCCCGCCGGTGACTCGCTGCTGCTGGAGAAGGCCGAGGGCAACCCCTACGCCAACATCCTCGCGGTCAAGCAGGGCAAGGAGAACGACCCCCGGGTCAAGAAGCTCGCCGAGCTGCTCCACTCCGCCGAGGTCAAGAAGTACATCGACGACACCTTCAAGGGCTCCGTCATCCCGGCGTTCTGACCGGCGCCCCACCCGGTACCGCCGACCGCGCCACCACGACCGGGCCCCCGCCGCACCTCGGCGGGGGCCCGGTCGGGCAGTATGCACCAGTGGTGCCCTGACCGACCGTGTTCTGACGTACCGTCGTGCGGTCCGCGCACCGCGCGACACCCGGGGTACCGGCGAGGCGTACGGTGTGTCCACGACCCGGCGAGGAGAGACGGCATGGCAGCGAGCTTCCCCGAGACCGCCATCAGCACCGAACGGCTGCTGCTGCGCCCCCTTGCGGAGCACGACGCCGCCGGCCTGGCCGCGATGATGGCCGACGAACTCGTCCTCGACTGGACCGACCTCCCGTACCCCTTCACCGAGGCCTACGCCGCCGAACTCGCCCGCACCCTCGCCCCCGCCCACCGCGCGGCCGGCCGGGGCATCGTCTTCGCCGTCGCCGAACACCTCACCGAGCGCCTGGTCGGCCTGGTCGAACTGCGCAACACCGACTGGCGGTTGCGCGCCACCGAGATCGCCTACGTCACCGCCCCCTGGGCCCGCGGCGAGGGCTACGCGCCGGAGGCCGTCCTCGGCACCGCGCAGTGGCTGTTCGAGGACCGCGGCTTCCTGCGCCTGGAGATGCGCACCGCGGCCGGCAACACCGCCGCCCAGCAGGTCGCCCAGAAGGTCGGCGCGATCAGCGAGGGCGTGCTGCGCAGTGCCTGGATAGTGCGCGGTGAATCCGGCGGGACCGACGGGACCGGTGAGAGCGCCGTGGCGGGCACGGGCGGAGCCGGAGCGCCGGCCGGCCGCCGGAGCGGGACCGAGAGCCGCAGCGACCTCATCCTGTGGAGCCTGCTCCCCGAGGACATGGAGAACCCGGCCGAGCCGGAGAGCGCCTGGCACGGCGACCACCGCTACGTCCTGCGCGACTGACCCAGTCACCAGTCACCAGCCGGCCCGGCGGGCCGCGAGCCGACCGGCGGGGGAGCGGCGGGGGAGCGGCGGCCGACGAGTGCCGGACATGTGTGCGAGATGTCGGCGCCGAGGGGAACACACCCGGTAGCCTCTCCAGCGGCGCCGTACGCGGGCGCGGCATGTCGGCGCACCGAGGCGAGGGAGAACGGCCGCAGATGGCTGACCGGATCACGGTCATCGGGTGGGACGGCACCCCGCTGACCGAGGCCGCCGGCGCGGCGCTCGCCGCCGCCACCCTGGTGGCCGGCGCCCCCTACCAACTCAACGCCCTCCCGGTGCCCCCCGCCGCCGAGCGGCTCGTCCTCGGCAACGTCCGGCTCGCGGCCCACCGGATCGCCGAACACCGCGGCGCCGCCGTCGTCGTCGCCGAGGGCGACCCCGGCTTCTTCGGCGTCGTCCGCACCCTGCGCCGCCCCGAGTACGGCCTCGAACTCGAAGTCCTGCCCGCCGTCTCCACCGTCGCCACCGCCTTCGCCCGCGCCGGCATGCCCTGGGAGGACGCCCAGGTGGTCAGCGCCCACGGCGGACGGCTGCGCCGCGCCGCGAACATCTGCCGGGCCCATCCCAAGGTCGCCGTGCTCACCGCGCCCGGCGCCGGGCCGGGCGAACTCGCCCTGATGCTGCGCGGGGTGCACCGCACCTTCGTGGTCTGCGAGGCCCTCGGCACCCCCGAGGAGGACGTCACCGTCCTCACCTCCGACCGGGTCGCCGACCACAGCTGGCGCGACCCGAACGTGGTGCTGGTCATCGGCGGCAACAGCGGCGGCCCGCAGGCGGGCGCGGTGGGCGAGGCGGCCGGCTGGCTGGCCGGACGCCCCGTCGGCTACCCCGGCCCGGACCGCGGTTGGGCGCTCCCCGGCGACGCCTACACGGGCGCCGGGCGCGCGGAGGATGCGCCCGGCGCACCGGAGGCGCTGCCCGCGCACGCGCGCGCCCTCGTGCTGGCCCGGCTGGGCGCCCGTCCGGGGGACTTGGTCTGGTCGGTCGGCGCGGGCAGCGGCGCGCTCGCCGTCGAGGCCGCCCGGTTCGGCGCGGCCGTCGTCGCGGTCGAGGCCGACCGCTCCGCCTGCGCCCGGCTGACGGTCAACGCCCGGCGGTTCGGCGTCGAGGTGGAGACCGTCCACGGCTCCGGCCCGGAGGTGCTCGGCGGTCTGCCGGAGCCCGACGCGGCCGTCGTCGAGGCCGGTGGCATCACGGTGGCGCGCGCCGTCCTGGCCCGCCGGCCCGAGCGGTTCGTGGCGGTGGCCCGCACCCTCACCGAGGCGGAGGAGATCCGCCGTGCCGTCGTGGAGGCCGGCTACCGGGCCGACGGCGCGTTGCTGCAGTCCACGCCGCTGCGACCGGCCGGGCCCGACGGCGGCCTGGGGCTCGCGGCGGGGGAGCCCGGCGTGCTCCTGCTCTGGGGTGAGCAGATCGTGTGAAGGCGAGGTGCGGCCCGCCGGTCGCCCCGGTGGTGATTCCGAGCCCCCCGGCGGTGATCCAGGTCGCATCCGGACACCGATTCGAGAGGTGGCGGCGCCGGGCCGGTAGTGTGGCGTCCGGGACGGCTGCGGCGTCCGGTGGCTCGCCCGATCCGGTCGGTTTGTCGCCTTTTTGACGCGGTGCAACCCGGAACGGCTCGGAGTGTGGGCAATTCGACGGGCCGCGTGCCGGACCTGGAGAATGCCGTAGGGTCCGGTGCGGTCGTTGCCGGTTGCCCCGCCTTGTCGTTGTTTCAGATGGCGCGCCGCCCCACCCGGGTGGTGCGGGCCGGGGTGCCGCAGCGCGCCGGAAAGACTTCGGCCGCAGCGCCTCGGCGCGGCGGCCGCGTGTGGTTGAGGGGCGGGCCGGTTGCAAGGCCCGGCCCGTGCGGATGGGCGCTGCGGTCGGTGATCGCGTCGCCAAGGGCGCGGCAGCGGCCTGGAAGGAGCTTTGACATGACCGATGGCGGCCACGTCCCGAACGAGGGACTGCCGGAGCACCTGCTCACGGGGTCCGACCCACTCGGCGGCCCGGAGGGCGTAGCGACTGCCGCACCCGTGCAGGGCGTCGCACCCGTCCAGGGTGTCGCGCTGGACGGCGGCCTGATCCCGAACCCCGCGGCGCCGGGGAACGGCCTGCCCGGCGCGGTGCCGCAGGGCATCGGCACGGTTCCCGCCCAGGGCCTCGTCGGCGCGCCGCAGCCGCTCGGCGGGACCGGCTACGGCGTCCAGGGCGCTCCCGGCGAGGGCTGGGGAGCCGACCCGGGTGCCCCGCGCCCCGCGTTCCACTTCCTCGACCAGCCCGACCAGCCGGACCTCCTCCTCGACGACGAGGACGACGTGCTGCTGATGCCCGGTCCGCAGGGCTCCTGGGGCGAGCCGCCGGTGGCCGGCCCCGGTGAGCAGACCGGCGACCAGCACGGCGTTCCCGGCACTCCGGTCGAGCCGTCCTGGCCGCCGCTGGAGCCGCCGCTCCTCGGCGTGGCCGACCCGGCCGCCCAGCAGTTCCAGGGGCAGCCGCAGCCGGCGCCGCTCCAGGGCCAGGCCCCGCAGAACCCGTTCCCGCCGCAGGGTCAGCCGCAGGGCCAGGAGTCGCTGACGGCGGCTCAGCAGCCCCGCCGCCCGCTGCACGCCGGCCCCCCGATCCCGGACCCGTCGCTGATGACCGGCCAGGTCCCGGTGCGCTCGCTCGCCGACCGCGGCCCGTCGCAGGGCGGTACGCCCGCCCACGGCATCCCGGTCGTCGTCGGACAGCCGGAGCCGCAGGCCGCCGCGCCCGTGCCGGCCCAGCCCGTGGCGCCCGCCCAGCCGGTGCTGCAGCAGCCGGTGGCCCCGGCCCAGCCGCTGGCGGACGTTCAGGGCGTCCAGCCGGTCCAGGACGCTCCGCAGGCCCCGCAGTACACCGGGATCCCCGTCGCCGAGGCGGCCGCGCAGGTCGTGGACGTGGTGGAGGCGGCCGGTCCGGCCGTCGAGGCCGCGGTGGCCGCCGAGGTGCTCGCCGCCGGACCGGCGCCCGAGGCCGGTGCGGAGTCCGTCGCCGACCAGTCCGTCGGGCAGCCCGTCGGCCCGGCCGAGACCGTGCCGGGCCAGGCGCAGGCGCCCGTCACCGGGCAGCCCGAGCAGCCCACCGGGATCCAGGCGCCCGCCGCCGACCCGGTGACGACCGGCCTGTCCGCCGTCGAGCAGACCGCTCCCCAGGCCGGCCCCGAGGAGCCGGCCGCCGAGGCCGCCGCCCAGCCCGCGCCGCAGCAGCCGGCCGCCCAGGCCGGTCAGCCCCGCCGGATCTCGGCCTTCCTCGCCGCTCCCACCCCGCACGGTCTTCCGCAGATCGAGGGGACGGAGCCGGTCCAGGCCGTCGCGGAGGGCGCGGAGCAGCAGTCCGTCCCCATAGCGGCCGCCGAGCAGACCGAGGCCCCCGCCGTCGAGCCGGTGCCGGACACCGAGCCGGAGCAGCCCGCCGTCGAGGCGGCCCCGGACGCCGAGGCTTCGGACGCCCCGGTCTCGGACGTCCCGGTCTCGGACGTCCCGACCTCGGACGCCGAGGCTTCGGACGTCCAGGCCGCGGAGGTCCCGGTCCCGGAGGTCCAGGCCGTGGGCGCCGATGAGCAGGCCCAGGCCCCTGCCGAGGCCCAGACCCCTGTCCACGCTCCCGCCGAGGCCGAGGGCCACTCCGGGGCCGTCGTCGAGGTGTCCGCCGAGACCGCCGTCGGCACCGGTGAGATGCCCTCCGGCCAGGCCGTCGTGCTCGCGGAGGCCGAGCAGCCGCAGGAGGGCCCGGCCGAGGCCGCCGGCACCACCGCCGCTGTGGAGGCCGATGCCGTTGCCGAGGCGGCCCCCGAGGCGCTCCCGGAGCAGCCGGCCGCCGGGGCCGAGGCCGAAGCCGGGCCTGAAGCCGCCGAGGCCGTCGGCCCCGAGGCCGAAACCGCCGGAGCCACGGACCCCGCCGAGCCCGTCGTGGCTGGCGAGCCTGCCGCCGCCGCGCCCGTCGAGGCCGCAGAGGAGCCCGCCGTCGAGGAGCCGGCCGCGGAGGAGCCCGTGGAGGAGCCCGCCGAGCCGCGCGGCCCGGCCGCCCCCGGTTACGACGACGCCGGCCGCGAGGCCGTCCACCAGGTCATCCGTGAGCGCCGCGACATCCGCAACGGCTTCCGCCCGGACCCGATCCCGCACGAGGTGCTGATCCGCGTCCTGGAGGCCGCCCACACCGCGCCCAGCGTCGGCTACTCCCAGCCCTGGGACTTCGTCGTGATCCGCTCGGCCAAGACCCGCCGCAAGATGCACGAACTGGCCGAGCGCCAGCGCGAGGCCTACGCCGACTCGCTCCCCAAGGGCCGGGCCAAGCAGTTCAAGGAAATCAAGATCGAGGCCATCCTCGAGACGCCCGTCAACATCGTGGTCACCGCCGACCGGACCCGCGGCGGCCGCCACACCCTGGGCCGGCACACCCAGCCCCAGATGGCGCCCTACTCGGCGGCCCTCGCCGTCGAGAACCTCTGGTTGGCCGCCCGCGCCGAAGGCCTCGGCGTCGGCTGGGTGAGCTTCTTCGACGAGGAGGAGATGGTCCGCGAGCTCGGCCTGCCCGAGCACCTGGAGGTCGTCGCCTACCTCTGCGTCGGCTACGTCGACGCCTTCCCGGACGAGCCCGAGCTCCAGCAGCAGGGCTGGGCCAAGAAGCGACCGCTCTCCTGGGTCGTCCACGAGGAGCAGTACGGCAACCGCGCGCTGCCCGGCGAGGAGCCGCACAGCCTGCTGTCCGAGACCCTGCGCGGAATCCGCCCGCTCGACGCCAAGGCGCTCGGCGAGGCCTGGGACCGCCAGAAGCGGATGACCAAGCCGGCCGGCTCGCTCGGCATGCTGGAGATCATCTCCGCGCAGCTGTCCGGACTCTCCCGCAAGTGCCCGCCGCCGATCCCGGAGCCCGCCTGCGTGGCGATCTTCGCCGGCGACCACGGTGTCCACGCCCAGGGCGTCAGCCCCTGGCCGCAGGAGGTCACCGCCCAGATGGTCGGCAACTTCCTGGCCGGCGGAGCGGTGATCAACGCCTTCGCCAAGCAGATCGGCACCGAGGTCTGCGTGGTCGACGTCGGCGTCGCCGCCGAACTGCCCGACGCCATCCAGCAGGGCCGGACCACCGGCCTGCTGCCGCGCAAGGTCAGGCCCGGCACCGGGGACATGACCCAGGGCCCGGCGATGACCCGCGAGGAGGCCCTCAAGGCCCTCGAAATCGGCATCGAGACCGCCCGCGACCTGGTGGCCGCCGGCAACAAGGCCCTGGTCACCGGCGACATGGGCATCGCCAACACCACCGCCTCCGCCGCCCTGATCGCGGTCTTCACCGGGCTCGACCCGGCCGAGGTCACCGGTCGCGGCACCGGCATCAACGACGAGACCCACGCCCGCAAGGTCGAGGTCGTCCGTGCCGCGCTCGCCCTGCACCAGCCGGACCCGGCCGACCCGATCGGCGTCCTCGCCGCCGTCGGCGGTCTGGAGCACGCGGCCATCGCCGGGTTCCTGCTCGGCGCGGCGTCGCTGCGCACCCCGGTGATCCTGGACGGTGTCATCGCCGGTTCGGCCGCGCTGGCCGCCAAGGCGATCGCTCCCGAGGTGCTCGCCGCCTGCATCGCCGGCCACCGCTCCGCCGAGCCCGGCCACCAGGCCGCGCTGGCCAAGCTCGGCCTGCGTCCGCTGATCGACCTCGACCTGCGGCTCGGCGAGGGCACCGGTGCCCTGCTGGCCCTGCCGCTGGTGCAGAGTGCGGCCCGGGCGATGCACGATGTAGCCACGTTCGACTCCGCCGGGGTCACCGAGAAGGCCTGACGTCCGCCCGCACCGCTCCGTGGACCGGCCCGAGGGCGCGCCGGCCCGCGGAGCGGTGCCGCGCCGTACCCCCACCGCACCCTCACCCTGATCCAGGAGTTCCGCCCATGACCGCGCCCAACCCGCACCCCGGCACCGAGGGCCGGACCCCGTACCCGGTCGGCCTGCTGCTCGCCGGCCGCCGCGTCGTCGTGGTCGGCGGCGGCCATGTCGCCCAGCGCCGGTTGCCCGCGCTGATCGCCGCCGGCGCGGACCTGCACCTGATATCGCCGACCACCACCCCCGCCGTCCAGGCGATGGCCGACGCCGGTGAGGTCACCTGGCACGAGCGCCGCTACCAGGACGGCGACCTGGCCGACACCTGGTACGCGCTGGTCGCCACCGACGACCCGGCGGTCAACGTGGCGGTCAGTGCCGAGGCGGAGCGCGAGCGGGTGTTCTGCGCCCGCAGCGACGACGCGGCCGCCGCCACCGCCTGGACCCCGGCCAGCGGCCGCGACGCGGGCGCCACCGTCGCCGTCCTCACCGGCGACCCGCGGCACTCCGCCGGCCTGCGCGACGCCATCGTGGACGGCCTGCGGGACGGCTCGCTGGCCACCCGCCAGTACCGCTCGCACGGGGTCGGGGGTGCCTCCCGGCCGCCGGGCGCGGGGAGCGTGGCCCTGGTCGGCGGCGGTCCGGGGGACCCTGACCTGATCACCGTGCGCGGCCGCAGGCTGCTCGCCGACGCCGACGTGGTGGTGGCCGACCGGCTCGCCCCGCGCGAGCTGCTCGCCGAGCTGCCCGAGCACGTCGAGGTGATCGACGCGTCCAAGATCCCGTACGGGCGGTTCATGGCCCAGGAGGCGATCAACCGGACGCTCATTGAGCACGCCAAGGCCGGCAAGTTCGTGGTCCGGCTCAAGGGCGGCGACCCGTACGTGTTCGGGCGCGGCGGTGAGGAGCTGCTGGCCTGCGCGGAGGCCGGACTGCCGGTCACCGTGGTCCCGGGGATCTCCAGCTCGATCAGCGTCCCGGCGGCGGTCGGCGTGCCGGTCACCCACCGGGGGATGACGCACGAGTTCACGGTGATCTCGGGGCATGTCGGCCCGGCCGACGAGCGCTCGCTGACCAACTGGGAGGCCGTCGCGCGGATGACCGGCACCCTGGTGCTGCTGATGGCCGTCGACAAGATCGGCGCCATCGCGGACAAGCTGATCGCGTGCGGCCGCCCGGCCGACACCCCGGTGGCCGTTGTCCAGGAGGGGACCACGGCGGCCCAGCGCCGGGTGGACGCCACGCTCGCCACGGTCGCGGCCACCGTCGAGGCGGAGCAGATCAAGCCCCCGGCCGTGATCGTCATCGGCGACGTGGTCAACGTCCTGGCCCCCGCGTTCCCCACCCTCCCCGTGTCCCTCGCCTGAGCCACCGCTCGCCCGCCCGGGCCCGTCCCCGCGGACCTCGCCTGAGCCACCCCTCGCGCACCCAGGCCCGACCCCGCTGTTTGCAAAGCCAACCCTTTGCAAACAGCGGGGCCCTGAGGTGCGCCTCGGGGCCCCGCCGCGACCTGCCCCACGGCCACCGTCACGTACGCACCGACCGTCCCACCTGCTCCGCGACGCGGCCCACCTGCCTCGACCGGACGGCCTGCCTCCGTCGACCCGGCCCGGCCCACCTGCCCGGTCGGCCCCAGGCGCCGCCCCGGCCCCTGCCTTCCAGCGCCGTCCTCCCCGCTGTTTGCAAAGGTGCACCTTTGCAAACAGCGGGGAGTGGGAAGTCGGCCCAGCCGACTTCCCACTCCGCACCCCCCACCGCTCGGCCACGGTCACTCCAAGGGCTGCTCCGTCCAGATGACCTTGCCGCTGGCCGTGTAGCGGGTACCCCAGCGGTCCGCGAACTGCGCGACCAGGAAGAGCCCACGCCCGCCCTCGTCCGTCGTGGCCGCGTACTTCAGATGCGGCGAGGTGCTGCTGGCGTCGGACACCTCGCAGATCAGCGCCCGGTCACGGAGCAGCCGGACCCGGATCGGTCCCCGCCCGTACCGGATCGCGTTGGTGACCAGCTCGCTCAGGATCAGCTCGGTGACGAACGCCGCCTCGTCCAGCCCCCACTGCTCCAGCCGCTCGGCCACCGCCGCCCGCACCCTGCCCACCGCGGCCGGATCGGACGGCACCTCCCACTCCGCCACCTGGTCCGCGGCCAGCACCCGGGTCCGCGCCACCAGCAGCGCGATGTCGTCCTGCGGCCGCGCCGGCAGCATCGCGCCCAGCACGTCCGCGCAGGTCTGCTCCGGTGTCCGCGGCGGCCCGGTGAGCGCCGCCCGCAGCAGCTCCAGCCCCTCGTCGATGTCCCGCTCGCGGTCCTCCACCAGCCCGTCCGTGTACAGCACCAGCCGGCTGCCCTCCGCCACCTCCAGCTCTGCCGTGGTGAACGGCAGCACGCGCAGACCGAGCGGCGGCCCGGTCGGCAGCTCCGGGAACTCCACCCGGCCGTCCGGTCCGACCAGCGCCGGCGGCGGGTGCCCCGCACTGGCCAGCGTGCAGCGCCGGGACACCGGGTCGTAGATCGCGTACAGGCAGGTCGCGCCGGTGACCGCCGCCGAACCGCCGGTCGCCGACTCCTCCTGGTCGATCCGGTTCACCAGCTCGTCCAGGTGCCCGAGCAACTCGTCCGGCGGCAGGTCGAGCGTGGAGAAGTTGTGGATCGCGGTGCGCAGTCGCCCCATCGTCGCCGCCGCGTGCAAGCCGTGCCCCACCACGTCCCCGACCACCAGCGCGACCCGCGCGCCCGGCAGCGGGATCAGGTCGAACCAGTCCCCGCCCACGCCCGCCTGCGCCGGCAGGTACCGGTGCGCCACGTCCAGCGCGTTCTGCGGGGGCAGGCTGCGCGGCAACAGGCTGTGCTGCAGCGTCACCGCCATCGCGTGCTCGCGGGTGTAGCGGCGGGCGTTGTCGATGCAGACCGCGGCGTGCGAGACCAGTTCCTCGGCCAGCGCCAGGTCCTCCTCGTCGAACGGCTCCGCCCGGTCCGCCCGCCAGAACCGGGCGACCCCGAGCAGGACCCCGCGGGCCCGCAGTGGCACCCGCACCAGCGAGTGCACCCCGTACTCCACCACCTGCGCCGACCGCTCCGGGTCCTGGGCCCGCCAGGCGTCCGCCTCCGCGAGCCGTGGCTCCAAGCCGGGCAGCCCGCTGTCCAGCGCCCCCGCCAGCGGCGTCGACGGCACGACCTCCAGCACGGTGCCGACCGGATAGAACGGCGAGTCGTCCCGGACGCCGCTGAACGCCGCCCGCCGCATCTGCCCGAGGGCCTGCCCCTGCGGCGGCTCGTCGCCCTCCAGCACCTGCTCGGCCAGGTCCACGCTGACGAAGTCGGCGAACCGCGGCACCGCCACCTGGGCCAGCTCCTGGGCCGTCCGCGTCACATCGAGCGAGCTGCCCACCGTCACCCCGGCGTCGTACAGCAGCCGCAGCCGCCGCTGCGCGACCTCGGCCCGCCCCGACAGCGCCAGCAGTTCGGTGGAGTCACGCAGGGTGGCGACGCAGCCCGGGGGCCCGCCGTCGCGGTCGGTCAGCCGGACGTTCACCGCCAGGAGCAGCTCGCCGGCCAGCACCACCTCGTCGGTGACCGGCCGGTTGGCGGTCAGCAGCTCCTCGGGCGCCCGGTCCAGGCCGAGCTCGGTGACCAGCCGGCCCTCGGCGTCGGCCGGCAGGTCCAGCAGCCGGCGCGCCTCGTCGTTGCAGAGCAGCAGCCGCCCGTCGCCCGCGACGATCAGCACACCCTCGCGCACCGCGTGCAGCACCGCCGCGTGGTGCTCGTACATCCGCGTCATCTCGGCCGGGCCGAGCCCGTGGGTCTGCCGCCGCAGTCGCCGGCTGACCAGTGCCGTGCCGCAGGTGGCCAGCCCGAGCGCGATCGCCGCGGCGCCCAGCACCACGGGCAGCTGCCGTTGGCTCGCGCTGCTGATGTTGGCGATGGTGACCCCCGCGGAGACCATGCCGACCACCGAGTCGTCCGGTGCGCGGACCGGCACGATCGCCTGGACCAGCGGTCCGATCGTGCCGTTGACGTGCTCGGTCACCACCTGCCCCTGCAAGGCGGGCTGGTAGTCGCCGACGAACTTCTGGCCGATCCGGGCCGGATTGGGGTGGGTGTAGCGGATGCCGTCGGTGTTGAGGACGACGATGAAATCCACCCCCGCGTTGAGCGCGGCCGCCTGCGCCTTCGGCTGCAGGATCGCGGTGGGGTCGGGGGAGCGCAGCGCCTCGACGATGCCCGGCGAGTTGGCGAAGGTCTGCGCGACCGCCACCGACCGGTTGGTCGCCTCGTGCTGGGCGTCGTTGCGGGACTGCACCACCAGCGCGACCACGGCGGCGGCGACCAGCAGCAGCACCACCACCACCTGCAGCGCGAAGACCTGCCCGGCCACGGACCGGCGCTTCACCGGCCTCGGCCGAGCCCCTTTCGGCTGCTGTTGCCGACCGTGTGGGCGCCCACCGGAAGAGCCGGCGGTACCAGCGGCACGGGATGAGGTGGCGGAACCGGATGTGCCAGAGGCCGACGGAGCCCATGATCGGCCCGGAAAACGGGCCATACGTCATATTTGCACTCGATGCACCTACAGGCCAAGGCCGGGACTTCCCTCCCTGGGCCGTTTGGCCTTCTCCACCCCGGCTTGGCAAGATCGCAGGGTGTCCGAACCCAGCACCATCACCGACCCCACCGACCCGCGCCTCGGGGACTACACCGGTCTGACCGACGTCGAACTCCGCCGCCGCCGCGAACCCGCCGAGGGCCTGTTCATCGCGGAGGGCGAGAAGGTCATCCGCCGGGCCCTGGCCGCCGGCTACCGGATGCGGTCGATGCTGCTGACCGCCAAGTGGCTGGACGTGATGGCGGACGTGATCGCCGAGGCCGACGCCCCCGTCCACGTGGTCGAACCGGGGCTGGCCGAGGCGGTCACCGGCTACCACGTCCACCGCGGCGCGCTCGCCTCGATGGAGCGCCGGCCGCTGCCGGACGCCGCCGAGCTGCTGGCCGGAGCCCGCCGGGTGGCCGTGCTGGAGGGCCTGGTCGACCACACCAACCTGGGCGCGATCTTCCGCAGCGCGGCCGCGCTCGGCATGGACGCCGTGCTGCTCTCGCCCGACTGCGCGGATCCGCTGTACCGGCGCGCCGTCAAGGTCTCCATGGGCGCCGTCTTCGCCGTCCCCTACGCGCGGCTGGAGCCGTGGCCGGCCGCGCTGGACAGCGTGCGCGCCGCCGGCTTCGGTCTGCTCGCCCTCACCCCGGCCGAGGGCTCCGTCGACCTGGCCGCCCTGGCCCCGCACCGCCTCCCCAAGGCGGCCCTGATGCTCGGCGCCGAGGGCGACGGCCTCACCCGCCAGGCCCTGGCCCTCGCCGACCACCCGGTCCGTATCCCGATGGCGCACGGCATCGACTCCCTCAACGTCGGCGCCGCCGCGGCCGTGGCCTTCTACGCCGTCACCGCCACGGCCTGACGCCCGCCGGGCGGGCATGCCCTCCCGCCGGGGTGGTCGAGGAGCGGGGCCGGAAGGCCGGGGGAGTGGGAAGTCGGACCGGCCGACTTCCGGCGTACGAGCGGCCGGACCCCGTCCCGAGGACGGGGCACCCACCCGCCGGGGGTCAGCCGGCCGGGGCCGTCGGCGGGGCGGGCGCGGCGGCGGGCGGCGGTGTGACGGTCAGGGTGGGGGCACCGGGCCAGGACTCCTCGATGGTCCCGTCCGATCGCACCGTGTAGCGGGTGGAGGCCGACGCGCCGCTCTGGGCGCCCCGTTCCTCGCGGACCAGCGCGCCGTTGTCGAGCCGCCAGGTGGCTGTCGCCTGCGGATCGGCGGCCGACGAGCGGGAGGCCAGCGCCACCGGTGCGTCCCCGGTGAAGGCGAACAGCTGGACCAGGTCGGCCGGCACGGAGCCCTCCGCCCGGCGCAGCACCACCAGGGCGGCCGGAGCGCCCTTGTAGCGGGCCGGGAGGACGGCGCTGAGCGCGACCTGGGGCCCGGCCCCCGCCGAGCGTCCGTCCCGCAGGGTGATCGGCGGGCCGCCCGCCGGATCGGGGTAGCTGCGGTTGGGCCAGTCCACCACCGGCCCGGCGCCCTGCGGCGGTGCCAGCGCACCGTCCCCCGCCGCCGCGTTGCCGTGCGCCGCCGCGGCGGCCGCGGCCGCCAGCGGGGTCGCGGACTGTGCCGCGCCGTCGGCCGAGAGCCCGGCTCCGGGCGCGGTGGTACCCGGCTGGTCGGCGGGCGCGGCGCTCACCGTCGTCCCGCCGCGGACCGGTCCGAGGCTCTGGTTGTCCCGGTTCTCGCACCCCTGCGCTGCCGCGATGGCGAGCGCCACACCGATGGTCACGGTGACGAAGACCACCAGCCGCTGCCGCAGCAGCCGCTGCCGGGCGGTGCCGGGGCGGCCACCGGGGACGGGGGTGTGCTGCCGGTCGCGGGCCTGTCCGCGCGGCCGGTCCGGCCGCTGCTCCCGCTCGCGGGGGCCCGCCGGGCCACCGGGCCCGCCGGTCCGCCCCGGCGGCGGGGTCTGCTGGCGTTCGCGCAGCGGCCGGGTGGTGTGCGCCTCGGGGCGGGGCATCGGCGTGGTGGCGGACTGCCCGGGCCGGCCCTGCGGCCGCCGCTGGGCTGCGCCGTGGTGCGGTCCCGGGTGGACTCCCGGGTGGGCGGCGGCGGGTTGCTGGGCGGCCGGGCGGCTCGCCGCGGCGGCCCGGACCCGCGCGCCGGCCGGGTCGGGTGCCCGCCCCGGGGCGGGGACGCCGCGCGCGGCGCCGGCCGCCGGTCCCGGTGCCGCGGCCGGGCCGTGGCCGGGGGCGCTCGGCCGGGCCCCGGCGGCAGCGCGGCCGACGGCGCCGCGGCCGGGCCGCTCGGCCGGCGGGCCGTCGGTCCCGCCGCGCGCCGCCAGTTCGCTCAGCCGCTCGTGCAGGGCGGCCGCACCGGGCCGCTCGGCGGGCTCCTTCGCCAGGCAGGCCCCGATCAGCGGTGCCAGCTGCGGCGGTACGGCGGACAGGTCGGGTTCCTCGTGCACGACCCGGTACAGCATCACCTCGGAGGAGGCACCCGAGCCGAACGGGGTGTCCCCGGTGAGCGCGTACGCCAGCGTCGCCCCGAACGCGAAGACGTCCGTCGCGGGTGTCACGGCGGCGCCGCGGACCTGTTCGGGCGCGAGGAAGCCGGGGGAGCCCACCGCCGTGCCGACATGGGTGAGCGTGCTGGCGCCGCGCGACCAGGCGATCCCGAAGTCGATGATCCGCGGACCGCGGGGTGAGAGCAGGATGTTGGACGGCTTGAGGTCCCGGTGGACGACCCCGGCCTCGTGCACCTTGACCAGTCCGTCGGCCAGCGCGGCGCCGATCCTGGCGGCCTCCGGCCAGCTCAGCGGCCCGCCGTCGCCGACCCGCTTGTAGAGCGAGGGCCCGGGGACGTACGCGGTGGCCAGCCAGGGCCGCTCGGTCTCGATGTCGGAGCCGACCACCCGCGCCGTGCAGCCGCCCCGGATCCTGGAGGCGGCGGCGATCTCGCGCGCGAAGCGGGTCCGGAACTCCAGGTCCTCGGCCAGCTCCGCGCGGATCAGCTTGAGCGCGACCCGCTGCCCGCGCCGGTCCGAGCCCAGGTAGACGACGCCCATGCCACCGGCTCCGAGCCGCCGGTGCAGTCGGTACGGCCCGACGATGCGGGGGTCCTCACGCCTCAGCCGCATCATCGCCATCATCGTTCCCCGTCAGCCTGTGGATGAGGCCCCGTCGGTTGGGGCATCGTCAGTTCCTGTCGGGCACAGCTTACGGACTGCCTGCTGCGGTGTGCTGATACGCAACACCTGAACCCTCCGTGCGATTGTCCGATCTTGCACTGACAGTCGCGCACGGGGCGGCGGACGCTTCTCGGGGTCGGCCCTCAGGGTTCCCCCGGGGGTGGGGTGGAGCGCGTCTCCCCCTGCGGTAGTAGTCCTCAAGTCGGAGCGTCATCCTCGGGGATGCCCGGAGAACAGTACGACGGCATGACGTCCGACTACCCCCTCGGGCCATAGCGTTGTCCTCAGCGGTGGACGGGGAGCTCGTCCCCCGAGGTAAGCCGTCCACCGCGTCCACTTCGGCCACTGGTCGGCACGAGCAGCACATCGTTCACACAGCGCAGGAATCAGGAGTGAGGGCATGGCACCGCAGCTCACGGGATCCCCCCGCCGCCGTCGGCCGGCCTTCACCCAACGCCAGGCCGCCGAGCCGACCAGGCACCCGGCGGTGGCGCTGGCCATCGCGCTGCCCTGCGCGGTGCTGCTGGTCATGCTCTTCGGAGGCTGGGAGCAGATGGCGAACCAGGCCCAGGCCGTCGCCGATCTGATCAAACACTGACCGATCACCCTGTGAATCCCGGCCGGCCACCAGCCCGGCCGGCCATTGAACGGGCACTGATCCCCTGGGGACGGGGAGCCGGTGCCGCCGGGGAAGGCCGTGCCCGCGATGACTCGCGGACGGGCGAGTGCGGTGCACAGAGCACCCCGGCAGGCGGAGACGCCGCGTACGGACGTCGGTGAGGGCGTCCGTACGCGGCTCTTCTTCTTTCCCGGGGCCCACCCCGGACGAGCCCACCCCCGGAGCGGCCCCGGCAGAGGGCCCGTCAGCCGGAGCACCCGACCAGCCGGAGCACCCGACCAGCCGGAGCATCCACCGGCTCGGAGCATCCACCGGCTCGGAGCACGCCAAAGAGCCGGGGCCGTGATCCTGGTGGATCACGGCCCCGGCCGGTTACTGTGCGCGATACG
>NZ_JBIVVS010000006.1:0-147466 GCF_044768625.1 Kitasatospora sp. NPDC091207 | reverse complement strand
ATACTGGGATTGAACCAGTGACCCCTACCGTGTCAAGGTAGTGCTCTCCCGCTGAGCTAATCGCGCCTGGTGTGGCGGTCCTGCAGCAGACCCCGAAGGGCCCGACGTGCGCGATACTGGGATTGAACCAGTGACCCCTACCGTGTCAAGGTAGTGCTCTCCCGCTGAGCTAATCGCGCCTGGTGTGGCGGTCCTGCAGCAGACCCCGAAGGATCCGACGTGCGCGATACTGGGATTGAACCAGTGACCCCTACCGTGTCAAGGTAGTGCTCTCCCGCTGAGCTAATCGCGCGGGGAGGTCGGCCGGTCGAACCGGTCGAACCTCTTGGAGGTGGAGACGGGATTTGAACCCGTGTAGACGGCTTTGCAGGCCGTTGCCTCGCCTCTCGGCCACTCCACCAGGCAACACTCGAAGAACGATCTTACACTGTTCTCCATCGAGCGGACGACGAGATTCGAACTCGCGACCCTCACCTTGGCAAGGTGATGCTCTACCAACTGAGCCACGTCCGCCTGTCTCCCGGGGGCTTCACCGCTTTTCTTCGGCTGCGCTCCCTGGCGACGTGTTGAACTCTAGCGGATTCCCGGGCCAGCTAAAAATCCGTTCCCGCAGCGTGCCGCGGGGGTGCCTCCGGAGCGCCGTGCCGCGGGGCCGCCGTCCCCCACCTGCGGCGCACCCCGACGGTCAGCCGCAGGTCACCCGGCGCACACCCGCGCGACGCCCACAGCTGCTCACGCCCCCCCGCAGCAGCTCGACCTCCGTTCGCGCCCCCGACCTACACTTCAGGCACCGCAGCCCAGCCACCCCGCGCAGGAGAACCGTGTCCGGCCACCCCGTCCCCCACAGCCCGCTCGCCCGCTTCGGCGGCCGCATCGCCACCGGGCTGCGTGACGTCACCTCGGACCCGGCCGCCCTGGACTCCGCCGGCTTCTGGGCCGTCGCCCACGACTTCGAGGGCCGCCTCACCTGCGCCCGCTTCGACGACGTCCGCCCCGCCCCCGTACCCCCGTCCGGTGCCGGCTGGCTCGGCCCGGCCGCCGGCAGCTGGCACAGCTCCCTGGACCGTGCCGCCTACGAGGCCGGCGTCCGCCGCGTCCGCGACCACATCGCGGCCGGCGAGGTCTACCAGGCCAACCTCTGCCGCGTCCTCTCCGCACCGCTGCCGGACCGGGCCCGTACCGACATCGACGCCCTCACCGGTCTGCTCGCGCGCGGCAACCCCGCCCCCTACGCGGGCACGATCCGGATTCCCGGGCACGGCGTCGAGATCGCGACCGCCTCGCCCGAGCTCTACCTGCGCCGCGACGGCCGCACCGTCTCCTCCGGCCCGATCAAGGGCACCGGCCGCACCGAGGACGACCTGCTGGAGAAGGACCACGCCGAGAACGTGATGATCGTCGACCTGGTCCGCAACGACCTCGGCCGGGTCTGCGACACCGGCACCGTCACCGTTCCCGACCTCTGTGTCGTCGAGAAGCACCCCGGACTGGTCCACCTGGTCTCCACCGTCCAGGGCACCCTGCGCGCGGACGCCGGCTGGCCCGAGCTCCTCGACGCGACCTTCCCGCCCGGCTCCGTCACCGGCGCCCCCAAGTCCAGCGCACTGCGGATCATCGAGGCCCTGGAGACCGCCCCGCGCGGCCCCTACTGCGGCGCCGTCGGCTGGGTCGACGCCGACCGGGGCGAGGCCGAACTCGCCGTCGGCATCCGGACGTTCTGGATCGACCGGAACGACCCCGACGCGCCCGTGCTGCGCTTCGGCACCGGCGCGGGCATCACCTGGGGCTCCGACCCCGCGCGCGAGTGGGCGGAAACCGAACTGAAGGCCGCCCGCCTGGTCGCGATAGCTTCGGGCACCGAAACCGACTGAAGCGGGACGAACGCCCCCGGGCCGCCATCGGCCCGGGCCCACCGCACCACCCAACCGTCTTGAGGAGCAGCCCTCGATGCAACACCCCACCAAGAGCTGGGTCAACGGCTCACTCGTCGACTCCGCCGACGCCGCCCTGTCCGTCCTCGACCACGGACTCACCACGGGCGACGGCGTCTTCGAGACCATGAAGGCCGTCGACGGCCGGGCCTTCGCCGTCACCCGCCACCTCGACCGGCTCACCCGCTCCGCCCGCGGCCTCGGCCTGCCCGATCCCGACCACGACCTGGTCCGCGCGGCCTGCGCCCAGGTGCTGGCCGCCAACCCGATGCCGCTCGGCCGGCTGCGCCTCACCTACACCGGCGGCCTCGCCCCGCTCGGCTCCGAGCGCGGCGACGGCGCCCCCACGTTGGTCGTCTCCCTCGCCGCCGCCGCGCACCGCCCCGACACCACCGCCGTCGCCACCGTCCCGTGGCGCCGCAACGAGCACAGTGCCGTCGCCGGCCTCAAGACCACCTCGTACGCCGAGAACGTCGTCGCGCTCGCCGCCGCCCACCGCGCGCACGCCTCCGAGGCGCTGCTCGCCAACACCGCCGGACAGCTCTGCGAGGGCACCGGCTCCAACGTCTTCGTCGTCCTCGGCGGCCGGCTGCTCACCCCCACCCTCGCCTCCGGCTGCCTGGCCGGCATCACCCGCCGGCTCGTCATCGACTGGTGCGGCGCCGAGGAGACGGACCTGCCGTCGGACGTGCTCCGGGAGGCCGAGGAGATCTTCCTGACCTCCACCCTGCGCGACGTCCAGGCCGTCACCCGGGTCGACGACCGCGAGCTCGCCGGGCCCGGGCCCGTCACCGCCAAGGCGATGGCCGTCTTCGCCGAGCGCAGCGGGGACGACCTCGACCCCTGAGCCCCGCCGTGCCGGCCCCGGACTCCTCGACGGCCCCGGGCGGATAGAACACCCGGACGGCGGGGAAGGGACCACGACATGACCACCACGCTGCGCCCCGAGGGGCCGGAGTCACCCGTCGCCGGCGGTCGCACCAGACGCTGGCAGATCTGCGCCAACGGCCGCCCGGTCGGCGCGCTGCGCACCACATCCGTTCCTCGTGGCCCTCAACTCTGGGGTGAGATATCGGAGTTGGAGGTGACCGAGGGGCGCGGCCGGGGGCGCGGCACCTTCGGTGCGCTGGCGGCCGAGGAGGTGCTCCGCGGTTGGGGCTGCACCCGGGTCGACGCCGACATCCCCGAGGCGGCACAGGTCGGCCGCGCCCTCGCCGTCACCCTGGGCTACACCGAGCGGATGCGGAACATGGCCAAGCGCCTCGACGCCCCGCCCGCGCTGCCGGCCGGCGTCGCCGCGCGCCGGATCGACAGCGCGGACTTCCCGGGGTGGCTGGCCGCCGCGAAGGAGGGCTATCTGTCCGACCTGGTCTCCTCCGGCCTCGGCGCGGAGCAGGCCTGCGCCAAGTCGGACGCCGACCACCTGTCCCTGCTGCCGCAGGGCGCGGACAGCCCCGGGGTGGCCCTGCGCCGGCTGTACGGGGACGCGCCGGACCCGCTGGGCTCGCTCTGGCTGGCCCTGCGGGTCCGGGACCTGCCCGACGGCGCCCCGCTCGCCTGGGTGATGGTCGTCGAGGTGGCCGCGGCGCACCGGGGCGCCGGCCACGGCCGCTCGTTGATGCTGCTCGCCGAACGCGAGTGCCTGGCCGCCGGAGTGCGCGACCTCGGGCTCAACGTGTTCACCGGGAACGGGGTCGCGATCCGGCTCTACGAGTCGCTCGGCTACCGGATCACCAACCGGGTCTACGGCAAGCCGCTGACCTGACCGTGCGTCAGGAGGCCTTCGAGGCCTCGACGGCGGCGACGATCCGGGCCCGCAGGCCGTCCTGGCTCTGCCCGCCGTCCAGTCGCTGCCCGCCGATCACATACGTCGGGGTGCCCTGCACCCCGATCGCCTTCCCCTCGGCCTGGTCGGCGTCCACGATCAGCGTGTGCCGGCCGTCGACCAACGCGGTGTCGACCTCCTCGGCGTCCACTCCCACCGCGCGGGCGACCTCCAGCAGCACGTCCTCGCCGCGCGCCGAGAGGTCGTCGACCCGCTCCAGCAGCGCCTCGACGTACGGCCATCCCAGGCCTTGGGCGAACGCCTCCTCGGCAGCCTGCGCCGCGGCGTACGCGTGCTTGTGCTTCTCCAGCGGGAAGTGGCGCAACTCGACGACGAGCGCGTCGCCGTACCGCTCGCGCAGCGCTCGTACGTCGTCCAGGGCCGTACGGCAGTCCGGGCACTGGAGCTCGCACCAGAACTCAAGACGGGGGAGGGAACCTTCGATCATGCTCCCAGTGTTCCACTAGTGGGTCCCACGCCGTCCCGGCGGTGGGCCCGGGCGCCGGCCGGAAGCGACGGGAGGTCCGATCCGATGACCAGGACGACTGGACGTGACGGAGCGCGGCCGTGTTGACGGCGGCGGTCTCTTTGGTGCTCACCGCCGGAGGCGTGGCGGTCGCGGGTCTGCGCGCCTACCGCCGGCGCTATCTCTCCGCGACCCGCTGGTTCGCCGTGGCGCTGCTGCCGGTCGGGCTCTATCTGACCGGTCTGTTCCCCGTGGCCCGCACGATCGGCAGTGAGTTCGCCGACTGGGCGACGAAGCTGGTGTTCGACCCCCGGGTCTGGACGGGCATCGTGCTGCTGGCGGTCTCGGCCGCGCTGCTGCTCGCCACCCGCTGGGTGGGCCGCCGCCGGGCGGTGGATGCCACCGGCGACGGCCGGGCCGTCACCGGGCCCGCCCCGGGGCGGGCTGCCGTCACCGGGGCGCCGGCCGGCTCGGGGGCCGCCGCCCCGAAGAGCGCCGCCCCGAAGGCCGCGGGCCCGAAGAGCGGCCCGAAGGCGGGGCAGCAGGACGACGGCCTGGGTGATTTCTCCGACATCGAGGAGATCCTGCGCCGCCGCGGCATCTGACCGTGCCGGGCACGGCCCCGGCGGGGAGGGTGCCGGCCGGGAGGGCTCAGGCGGAGGTCACGGCCTCCGCCGAGCGCTGGCGCGCCCGGTAGGCGGCGACGTGCAGCCGGTTGCCGCAGGTCCGGCTGTCGCAGTACCGCCGTGAGCGGTTGCGCGAGAGGTCCACGAAGACACGGGCGCAGTCCGGCGCCTCGCAGCGGCGCAGCCGCTCGCGCTCGCCCGCCGTGAGGATGAACGCCAGTGCCATGCCCAGCTCGGCCGCGAGGTGGTCGCGCAGCGCGGCGTGCGGGGCGAAGTAGTGGATGTGCCAGCCGTGGTGGTCGTGGTTGGTCAGTCGCGGCGTGGTGCCGGCGGCCGCGACCAGCGCGTTGACCAGTTCGGCGGCCTCCGCCGTGGACTCGGTGCCGAACACCTCCCGCAGCCGGGTGCGCAGCTCGTGCACCGTGCGCAGGTCGTTCTCGGTCAGCGAGTCGATCTCGCTGATCTCCTGGCGGATCACGAAGGCGTCCAGCGCGGCCACGTCGGGCAGCAGCTCGCTGCCGCACACCTCGGGCGCGGTGTTGAGCAGCTCGACGAGGATGCTCAGCGCGCACTCGGTGTCATGGGTGATCAGCACGTGGGGGCTCCTCACGCGGAGGGGGCCGTCGGCACCCCGCGTCTACGGTCAGTCTCAGACCTTACCGGGCCCCGCGGCGGCGGGCCGCCGCTTCGTTCGAAGGGGTGTACGGATCACGCCAGGGCGTGCGGGTCGGCCGTGGCGCTGGTCGCGCCGTCCGGTTCGCCGCGCGGTCGCGGCGACCACGCGCCCGCTCCCCGCGGCGCGGTGCCGCCCGCGGGAGAGCGCGTCGGGAAACCAGTGGCGCCCGGCAGCGAGGCCGGCCACCCGTACGGATGGCCGGCTCCGGTGCCGGGCGCCTGCGGTGCTGAGGCCCGCCCCGATGGAGGCGAACCGTTTCACCGGCCCCGAGACCGCGTCGTGCGCGGCTGAGTCGTGCTGCCGTGCCCCCGAGTAGGACGGCTGCGGTGGCGGCAGGGGGTTACGGCCCCGCTGTCGGCGGGGCGTGACCGCCTCCGGGTGGGGTCAGCTTTCGGCGAGGATGTGGGACAGCTCCCGGTCGAGGTCGAAGTGACGATGTTCGGTGCCGGGTGGCACGGCGGCGTCCGTCCGCTTGAGAAACGACTCAAGCGCTCGGGCCGGGGCCTCCAGCAGGGCTTCTCCTTCCGGAGAGCTCAGCGCGATGCAGACCACCCCTTGCCCGTGGCTGCGCGACGGCCAGACCCGGACGTCGCCGGTGCCGGTGGGTCGGTGCAGCCCCTCCGCAAGGAGATCTCGGGCGAACACCCACTCCACGGTCTCGTCGGCGCCGGTGTGGAACGTGGCGTGCACGGCATAGGGGTCGGCGGTGTCGTAGCGCAGGCCCGCGGGGACGGGCAGTGAGGACTCGCTGGACACGATGAGGCGCAGGTGCAGCTCGCAGCTGACCGTGGTGTTCATAAGCGCCATGGCCTTTCGCTCAGTGTGCGCTCGGGGAATCGCACGTCGGCGAACGGACCATCCCACCTCCACGACCGATGTAAACCCCTCTGTCCCGATTCGGGGCCGAGTCGTACCCCTTACGGCGCATTGCGGAATCGGCACGGAGTGCCCGGCGGGGCATTACCGGGCCACTTCTCGGTTAGTTTCCTGGCATGACTGTGCGAAGCGACAAGGCGCGCGGGAACGCGGGCGGGAACACGAGAACGGGTGATGCGGTCGTGCCGGACGACTCGGGGGTACACGCGCCGGACGGGGGCGAGGGCGGGACGGGCGCGGACGGCGGCCGTCCGCTGGGCTCGCGCGCGCCGCACTTCATCCGGCGGTCCAGGCCGCTGCACCTGAGCTGGCAGGTGGCCGTCTTCCTGGTCGGCCTGGCGGTGGTGGTGGCCGGCGTGATCATGCTGCCGCTGCCCGGTCCCGGCTGGGTGGTCATCTTCCTGGGCATGGGCATCTGGGCGACCGAGTTCGTCTGGGCCCAGCTGGCCCTTCGGTGGACCCGCCGCAAGGTGGCCGAGGCGGCCCAGAAGGCGATGGACCCGAGGGTCCGCCGCCGCAACATCACCCTCACCGCGATCGGCCTGGCGGTGATCGCCGGGATCGGCGGCTGGTACCTCTGGAAGTACGGGATCACCATGCCCTGGAAGATCGACCGGAGCTGACCCGGCCGGCGGCAACCGGTGGCGGCCCGTTCGGGTGACGGGCCGGGGAGGGGAGCCCGGGACGGGGGTGTTCGGAGCACCCCGGGAGATGCGGTAATGTTTTCCCTGCACCCGGGCGATTAGCTCAGCGGGAGAGCACTTCGTTCACACCGAAGGGGTCACTGGTTCGATCCCAGTATCGCCCACCGGAATGCATTGTGATATGTGAGGCCCAGTCGATTATCGGCTGGGCCTCACATGTATTTCCGTAATCCCCGGTGAACTGCTGCCGGGGAATCGGACTGAGGCGCAGTCACCTTCCGTGCGGAGCGCGAGTTCTGCGGATGTGTCAGCCGTCCGGCCGGATGCGAGTTGTACGGCACCCCCCGAATGGTGCTACTGTTCATCTCGTTGCCCGGGCGATTAGCTCAGCGGGAGAGCACTTCGTTCACACCGAAGGGGTCACTGGTTCGATCCCAGTATCGCCCACCGGACAGCAGACAGGCCCTGATCGGGAGACCGATCGGGGCCTGTCGCATGGGTGCGTTCGTAGGCCGACCGACCGGGCGGCCGCCACCGGGGCCCGGTCACTACGCCGCGATCTCGCAGCGGTGCTCCGCCGACAACCGCCGCCCGCAGCCGCAGCGGGCCGGGCGCAACGGCCAGGAGAGGTCCACCCGCTCCTGGGCCCCCGAGCGGTCGAACCAGTTCTGCAGCCCCCGGGCCTGTGCCGCGTGCCAGACCGCCTGCCGCAGGTGCAGCTCGGCCGCCGACAGCCCGCCCAGCGCCGCGGGGTAGCGCGTGCCGATCGTGCGGACCAGCCCCAGCGCCGCCGTCGCGTCGGCCGCGGCGTCGTGGGCCCCGGTCAGCTCCACCCCGTAGTGCGCGCACAGGTCGGTCAGCGTGCGCCGGCCCTTGCGGTAGCGGTCCACGTGCTTGTCCAGCACCCGGGGGTCGAGCACCAGCAGCCCGGTCGGGCCCAGCACGTCCGCCAGCGCGGTGGCCCGATGGCGGCGCAACTCCCGGTCCAGCAGCGTCAGGTCGTACGGCGCGTTCATCACCACCACCGGGCGCCCGGCGCGCGCCTGCTCGGCGAGGGCGCGGGCGACCTCCGCCACCACCGTCGGGGCCGGGCGGCCGTGCGCGCGGACCCGCTCGTCGCCGATGCCGTGGATCGCGCGGGCGCCGTCGGGTATCGGCACGCCGGGGTCGGCCAGCCAGCAGGTGGTCTGCGGGGGTGCGCCCGGGCTGAGTTGGACGACCAGGGCGGCCGAGACGATCCGGTCGGTCTCGACGTTCACGCCGGTGGTCTCGGTGTCGAAGGAGGCGAGCGGGCCGGTGTACCAGTGCTGCTGCATGACTGCCCCTCAGGTACTGCGTTCCGTTCCCTTGATACCGCCCCTGACGCCCGTTCAACCGTTTGGCGGTGTCCGGGCCGGGCACCCTGCGGTCAGATGCCCTGTTCGAATCCGGACGGGCCCGGGGCCGGGGGAGGCTACGGGGCGATGACGCTGACAGAGCCGCAGCCCGAGGAGGCGGCGGCCGTCCTGCGGGGCGATCTGGCCGTGACGGCCTGCATGGAGACCCTGCAGGTCGGCTATCTGCACGCGGTGGTGGCGGCGGCGGGCTGCTCGCTGTCCCAGCCCTTCCCCGACAACGGCATCGACTGGCAGGTCAGCCACGGCTCGCGCGACCACGCGGTGGACGACGAGGTCACCATCAAGATCCAGCTCAAGGCCACCCAGCAGATCGCGCCCGGTCCGCGCGGCCCGTTCTTCAGCTTCACCCTGGACAACGACCACCTGCGCAAACTGGCGCGGGCGCGGGTCGCGGTGCCCAGGATCCTCGTCGTGATGCTGCTGCCGCGCCGGGTCGAGCGCTGGCTGTCGGCCGGGCCGGACGCGCTGGAGCTGCGGCATTGCTGCTACTGGGTCAACCTGGCCGGCCACCCGGTCACCGGGCAGCGGCGGACCAACGTCCGGGTGCCCACCGCGAAGGTCTTCGACGACCGGGCACTGTGCGACATCATGGCGCGGGTCGGTGCGGGCGGCAGCCCGTGACGGCCCGGCCCCGGCGGGGAGGAGCAGGACCATGACGCTGCCACACGGGCCGCAGGAGGCCGTCCGGGCGCTGCCCGACCCGGCGGCCGTCGACCCGGCGGTGCTCGCCACCCTGCTCGCCCGGCACGGCTGGGTCCGGCGCGGCGGCCCCTCGGCCCGGTACGGCCGGTGGACACCCCCGGGCGACTCCGACCCCGGCACCAGTCTGCTGGTGCCGGCCGCCGGGGGTTTCGACGACGCCGTCGAGCTGCTCGCCGACGCCGTCACCGCGCTGTCGCGCTCGCGCAGCCCGTCCGCCCGCTCGATCCTGCTCGCGCTGACGGTGCCCGGGGACGAGCTGCGGTGGCGGCGCGAGCTGCCGGGACCGGCCCACGCCACGCCCTGGGACGACGCCGAGCGGCTCCAGCGGGCGGCCCGGGCGATGCTCGCCGCCGGGGCCAAGGCGGGGCGGAGCAGGGCCGCCTACTTCGGCGCCCGGCTGGACACCTGGGCCGGGGACTTCCTGGAGCAGGTGCTGGTGGTCGGCGGCGGCCCGGTGGCGGACAGCGGCGCCGGGCTCACCGCGTACACCCCCGCGCCCGAGGGACGGGTCGTGGTCACCACCCTGGTCCGCGCGCTGGAGGCGCTGCGGGACGCCGTGGACTACCGCCGGGTCAGCGGGGGCCCGGAGGCCTTCGAGAACGCGGTGCAGGCCGGGGTCAGCCGGGAGCTGGTGCAGTCCGTCGAGGAACTGGTGCGCGGCGCGACGGCGGCGCAGCTGACCGTCGCCTGGTCGGCCGCCGCCGGCCCGCCCGGCGGCTTCGGCGACCGGCGGATCGCGCTGGAGTTCTCGCCCGGGGACCTGCCCGCGCTGGAGGAGGCCGCCGCCCTGCTGGAGCGGATCGAACCGGCGGTCGCGGTCACCGTGGTCGGCCTGGTCGTCCGGCTCAAGCGCGCGGACCCGGCCGGGCCGGGCAGCGTCCGGCTGAAGGTGCTCGGCGGCGCGGAGGTCAGCGAGGTGCGGGTGCGGCTCGTCGACCGGGCCTACCGGGTGGCCGTCGAAGCCCATCTGGCGGGCGCCCCGGTGCGGGTCAGCGGCCGGTTGGAGCGGCGCGGCGGTTTCCGGCGGCTCACCCACCCGGGCGCCCTGGAACCGTGCGGCCTGGAGGAGGACGAGCGGGAGCGGCTGCTGAAGACCCTGGGAGAAGGGGGACCGGGGGCATAGGTGCACGGCGGGTCCGGCGCTCTCGGTACCATCGTCACGCGCAGCGCAGTGTTGCGTCCTATGAATCCAGCACGTCAGGAGAGACCGGTGACGGACGTCCGGGTAATCATCAACCGCGAACCCGATCGGGAAGAGCGCGTGGTGACCACGGGCACTACGGCCGCCGAGCTCTTCGCCGACGACCGCTCGATCATCGCCGCCCGCGTCGGCGGCCGGCTCAAGGACCTCGCGTACGCCGTGCAGGACGGCGACGAGGTCGAGCCGGTCGAGATCGGCAGCAAGGACGGCCTGGACATCCTGCGCCACTCCACCGCGCACGTCATGGCCCAGGCCGTGCAGCAGCTCTTCCCGGAGGCCAAGCTCGGCATCGGCCCGCCGGTCAAGGACGGCTTCTACTACGACTTCGACGTCGAGAAGCCGTTCCACCCCGATGACCTCAAGGCCATCGAGAAGAAGATGCAGGAGATCATCAAGCGGGGCCAGAAGTTCTCCCGCCGGGTGGTCACCGACGAGGCCGCCGCCGAGGAGCTGGCCGCCGAGCCGTACAAGCTGGAGCTGATCGGCCTCAAGGGCTCCGCCGCCACCGCCGGCGAGGGCGCCGACGTCGAGGTCGGCGCGGGCGAGCTGACCATCTACGACAACGTGGACGCCAAGACCGGCGAGCAGTGCTGGGGCGACCTCTGCCGCGGCCCGCACCTGCCGTCCACCCGGATGATCCCGGCGTTCAAGCTGATGCGCAACGCGGCCGCCTACTGGCGCGGCAGCGAGAAGAACCCGATGCTGCAGCGCATCTACGGCACCGCCTGGCCGACCAAGGACGAGCTGAAGGCGCACCTCGACTTCCTGATCGAGGCCGAGAAGCGCGACCACCGCAAGCTCGGCAACGAGCTCGACCTCTTCTCCATCCCGGAGGAGATCGGCTCCGGCCTCGCCGTCTTCCACCCCAAGGGCGGCATCATCCGCCGCGCGATGGAGGACTACTCGCGCAAGCGGCACGAGGACGAGGGCTACGAGTTCGTCTACACCCCGCACGCCACCAAGGGGAAGCTCTTCGAGAAGAGCGGCCACCTCGACTGGTACGCCGACGGTATGTACCCGCCCATGCAGCTCGACGAGGGCGTGGACTACTACCTGAAGCCCATGAACTGCCCGATGCACAACCTGATCTTCGACGCGCGCGGCCGTTCCTACCGTGAACTGCCGCTGCGCCTCTTCGAGTTCGGGACGGTGTACCGGTACGAGAAGTCCGGTGTGGTGCACGGCCTGACCCGGGCCCGCGGCTTCACCCAGGACGACGCGCACATCTACTGCACCCGTGAGCAGATGGCGGAGGAGCTCGACTCCACGCTGACCTTCGTGCTCAACCTGCTGCGCGACTACGGTCTGACCGACTTCTACCTGGAGCTCTCCACCAAGGATCCGGTCAAGTACGTCGGATCGGACGAGGCCTGGGAGGAGGCCACCGCGGTGCTCGCGAGCGTGGCCGAGAAGCAGGGCCTGCCGCTGGTCCCGGACCCGGGCGGCGCGGCCTTCTACGGCCCGAAGATCTCGGTCCAGGCGCGGGACGCCATCGGCCGCACCTGGCAGATGTCGACCATCCAGCTGGACTTCAACCTGCCCGAGCGCTTCGACCTGGAGTACACGGCGGCGGACGGCTCGCGCCAGCGGCCGGTCATGATCCACCGGGCGCTGTTCGGCTCGATCGAGCGGTTCTTCGCGGTGCTGCTGGAGCACTACGCCGGCGCCATGCCGCCGTGGCTGGCCCCGGTCACCGTGACCGGCATCCCGATCACCGACGAGCACGTGCCGTACCTGCTGGAGGTCGCGGCCGAGCTGAAGAAGCGCGGGATCCGGGTCGAGGTGGACACCTCGGACGACCGGATGCAGAAGAAGATCCGCAACGCCCAGAAGACCAAGGTGCCGTTCATGCTGATCGCCGGCAACGACGACGTCGAGGCGGGCGCGGTGTCCTTCCGCTACCGCAACGGCGAGCAGAAGAACGGCGTGCCGGTCGCGGACGCCGTCGCCGAGATCGTGGACGCCGTGGAGCGCCGCGTCCAGGTGTGACGCCGGGAACGGCACCCGGTGCGGGGCAGTCTCCCCAGGGAGTCTGCCCCGCACTGCTTTGCAAGCCACGCCGTACGAATATGCTGATCAGCATGACGACTGAGCCGGAACTGCAGCGGGGCGTCGGTGAGCCGGACGGCTTCCGCCGCCTGTGGACCCCCCATCGGATGGCCTACATCCAGGGCGAGAACAAGCCCACCGGCCCGGCTCCGGACGACGGTTGTCCGTTCTGCTCGATCCCGTCGCTGAGCGACGAGGACGGGCTGGTCGTCGCTCGTGGCGGCGCCGTGTTCGCGGTGCTGAACCTGTACCCGTACAACGGCGGGCACCTGATGGTGGTCCCGTACCGGCACGTCGCGGACTACACCGAGCTGGACGAGGCGGAGACGGCCGAGCTGGCGGTGTTCACCAAGAAGGCGATGGCGGCGCTGCGGGCGGCCTCGGGGGCGCACGGGTTCAACATCGGGATGAACCAGGGCGCGGCGGCCGGTGCCGGGATCGCGGCGCACCTGCACCAGCACGTGGTGCCGCGCTGGGGCGGGGACACCAACTTCATGCCGGTGGTCGGCCACACCAAGGTGCTGCCGCAGCTGCTGGCGGACACCCGCAAGATGCTGGCCGAGGCCTGGCCGCGGGGCTGAGCCCGGCGAACACGCGTGGGGCCCCGCCGGATTCCTCCGGCGGGGCCCCACGCGTCGTGCCGGTCAGCCCGCGTCGTACTGGTCGACCTTGTAGGGCCGGGTGCCCTGGGCCTCGGACTTGATGATCGAGGCGCGGTTCTTGAAGAAGCGCTCGGTGTCGAGGTCGTGCTCCTCCAGGAACTCCAGGACGGCCGCGTGGACGGCGGTGAGCACGGGGGTGGCCGCGTTGAGCGCGTTGTCGGTCATCGACCGGGTGTTCCAGGGCGGTGCGGCCCAGACGTGCCGCATCCCGAACGGCTCGGGCAGGCCGAGGCCGCCGCCGAGCCAGGCGAGCAGGCCGGGGCTGCGGTAGAGGGGTGCGCGGACGGCCTGCCGGACCACCTCGTCGTTGTCGATCAGGGGGAGCTTGACCGTCCGTTCCTCCCAGAACTTCAGGCTCTTCGGGACGGACTTCTCCTTGTCCTTGGGCTTGTCGGAGAAGACGCCGTTGACCGGGCCGAGCGCGTAGCCCGCCACGCTGACGTTCAGGGTGTGCGCGAGCAGGACGACGGTGACGGTGAAGGTGAGGACCAGCTTGCCGTCGTGCGTCACGAACTGGGTGGCCAGATAGTGCCGCGGCCCGCCCGGGAAGGTCTGCTTGTCGGCGATGGTCTGGACGGCGAACTCGCGCATCCGGTCGCCGTCCATGTCGGCGTTGTCGGGCCGGCCGATCTCGTCGGCGCCCTCGCCGACCTCGTAGACCACCCACTGCTTGACCGCGACGTTGGGGATGCCGCTGTTGGCGACCTCGCTGATGCCGAGGCCCTTGAGATGGCCGGCGATCTTGCGGACGAGGTCCCAGGGGTGGAACGCGCGGAAGTCGGCGTGGCCCTCCGCCGGGCGCAGGGCGTCGACCATCTTCCACTCGCCCCAGCGCCGGCCGGCGCCGAGGATGCCCTTGGGGCCGGCGTAGTGCTGGATGTTGGTCTCCTGCTCGCCCTCCAGGCGGCCGAGTTTGGCGCGCAGGTCGGCGGCCTTCTTGTCCAGGTCGTCCCGGGGGACGGCCCGGGGGACGGTGGCGGCGACGGCGTTGCCCTCGACGAGGTCCAGCCAGCGGGCGCGCAGGTCGACGGCGGACGCGACCACGATGCGCTTGGCGAGGTACCAGCCGACCACCGGCGCGAGCATCACGATGCGCAGGTAGACGCCCAACAGGCCGCCGGCGGGCGGCTTGACGGCGAGGAGCACGGCGACGGCGGCGGCCGCGGCGAGCACCAGGGCACCGAAGAAGGCCGCGTTCTTGGGGTTGTCCCGCTTCAGCCAGGCACGCAGCTGGAAGGCGCCGAGCCAGAGCAGGGTGCCGGGCAGGAACAGCACGCCGGTGACGACGGTGACGGTGGTGAGCCTGCGGTCGCGGGCGGCCCGGAGGTCCTCGGCGGCCAGGCAGTGCTCGACGATCTGGCGGGTGTCGATGCCGAAGGACGGGACGAGCGGCTTGCGGTCGCCGCCGAGGGTGCGGCCCACGACGGCGCGGCTGAAGGCCTCACCGAGATTGGGGCGGAAGAGGGCGAAGCGCCCCTTCTTCTCCGTGGCGTGGGTGACCGTCTCGACGAACCCGCGGACCTCGCCGTCGCGGTAGGCGGCCGAGGAGAGCGCCTGGGTGACGGCGGTCTGCGGGCCGGTGTCGGTCCGGGGTATCTGCGCACCCGGGGTCATGTCGAGTGTCGTCACGGTGGCGTCCCCTCCTCCCCTTGTCAGCGGCAGGTTACCGTGCCGCGGTACCGGCGCGCGGATGATCGTCTGAAGTGCCGTCACGTTCGGGCCACGACGGGCTCGTGGGGCATGATGCCCAGCTTTCGGTGGCGCGATACCCCTGTGCGGGAGCGATCCGGCGCAGTGGGGCACGATGGGCGCATGGACCGTACGCAGGGAGTCGTCATGAAGGATCCGGTACTGGTTTTCGACGGGGACTGCGCGTTCTGCACGACGTGTGCCGGTTGGGCGGAGCGGTACCTGCGGCAGACGCTGGCGTCGGGCGGCTGGGAGGCGGTGCCGTTCCAGTTCGCGGACCTGGCGGAGCTGGACGCGCACGCCGGTGGGCACGGTGAGGTGTCCTGGGAGCGCGCCGAGCGCGAGGTGCTCTGGGTGACGCCGGCGGGCCGGGTGTACGGCGGCGCGCAGGCGGTGGCCCGGCTGCTGATGCGTTCGGGCGGGGCCTGGGCGTACCTGGGCGGGGCGCTGGCGCTGGCCCCGGTACGGCCGGTCGCGGGCGTGCTGTACCGCTGGGTGGCGAGGAACCGGCACCGGATGCCGGGGGGTACGCCGGCCTGCGCGCTGCCGCGGCGCTAGGCGGACGGGGCCGGCCGGTCGGCGTACTTCGCCGCGAGGGCGGCGGGCATCGGTTCGTGGCGCAGGTGGGCCCGGGAGAACTCGGCGGTGCCGTGGGTGAGGGAGCGCAGGTCGACGGGGTAGCGGGCGAGTTCGAGATCGGGGACCTCGGCGCGCAGCAGGGTGAGGCCGGGCCCGCCGGTCTCGGTGCCCAGGACCCGGCCGCGGCGGGCGGAGAGGTCGCCGAGGACGGCGCCGAGGTAGTCGTCGGGCAGCAGGACGCTGACGGCCGAGACGGGTTCGAGCAGGCGGATGACAGCGTGCTCGGCGGCGTCGCGCAGGGCGAGGGCGGCGGCGTTCTGGAAGGCGGAGTCCGAGGAGTCGACGGAGTGCGCCTTGCCGTCGGTGAGGGTGACCCGGATGTCGACGAGCGGGTAGCCGGCGCCGACGCCCTTGGCGAGCTGGGCGCGGATGCCCTTCTCGACCGAGGGGATGAAGTGCTTGGGCACGGCGCCGCCGACGACGTGCTCCTGGAACTCGAAGCCGGCGCCGGCCGGCAGCGGTTCGACCTCCAGTTCGCAGATCGCGTACTGGCCGTGCCCGCCGGACTGCTTGACCAGCCGGCCGTGGCCGGCGGCGGCGGTGCCGAAGGTCTCGCGCAGGGCGACCTTCGGCTCGACGGTGTCGACGTGGACGCCGTGCCGGCCGCGGAGCCGGTCGAGGACGACGTCGGCGTGGGCCTCGCCGGTGCACCAGAGGACCAGCTGGTGGGTGTCGGGGTTCTGCTCCAGGCGCAGCGCCGGGTCCTCGGCGGTGAGCCGGGCGAGGGCCTGGGAGAGCCGGTCGTCGTCGGCCTTGCTGTGCGCCTCGATGGCGATCGGCAGCAGTGACTCGGGCAGCGGCCAGCCGTCGAGCTTCACGGGGTGGCCGGGCTCGTGGACGGTGTCGCCGGCGCGGGCGGTGGTGACCTTGGCGGCGCAGACGAGGTCTCCGGCGACGGCGTGCGGCACGGGCCGTTGCAGTTTGCCGAAGGGGCTGGTGAGGCCGGTGACGCGTTCGTCGCCGTCCTGCTCCCCGGGGTGGTCCGGGCCGGACAGGTGGACGCGGGTATCGGGGCGCAGGGTGCCGGCGTAGATCCGCAGCAGGCTGATCCGGCCGACGTAGGCGTCGGCGGTGACGCGCACGACCTGGGCGGCGAGGGGGGCGTCGGGGTCGCAGTCGGGGCCGGGGCGGGTGCGTTCGGTGGGGTCGGGGAACGCGGTGGTGATCAGGTCGAGGAGTTCGGCGGCGCCGAGCCCGCGGTCGGTGGTGGGCAGGGCGGGGTGCAGGGCGCAGGCGAGGACCTCGCGGCGCAGTCCGGCTTCGAGGGCGTCGGTGTCGAGCGGTTCGCCGGCGAGGTAGCGCTCCATCAGGGTGTCGTCCTGGCCGGAGATGGCCTCGACGAGGCTCTCGCGGGCGGGGCCGGTGTCGGGCAGCGGCTCGGCGGCGCCGTAGGCGCGGCCGGTGAGCAGGTCGACGGTGCCGGCCGGGTGGCCGTCGTGGTGGACGGGGAGGAAGAGCGGGCGCAGGGTGTCCGGGCCCAGTCCGAAGGCGTCGTGGCAGGCGGTGAGGATGTCGTCGAAGTCACTGCGGGCGATGTCGAACTTGGCGACGGCGATGGCCCGGGGGATGCCTTCGGCGGCGCACTCGCGCCACAGGGCTCGGGTGGGGTTGGTGACCGGGTCGGTGGCGGAGACGACGAAGACGGCGCCGTCGGCGGCGTGCAGGGCGGCCCGCAGGTCGGCGGTGAAGTCGGGGTGGCCGGGCGGGTCGATCAGGTTGATCTTGACGCCGTTCCATTCGAGGGGGAGCAGCGACAGCTGCACGGAGCGCTGCTGCTGGTGCTCGATCTCCTCGTGGTCGGAGACGGTGTTGCCGTCGGTGACGCGTCCGGCCCGGCCGACCGCGCCGGCGGCGAGGGCGAGGGATTCGGCGAGCGTGGTCTTGCCCACGCCGCCGCAGCCGATGAGGACGACGTTGCGCAGCTGCCCCGGGTCGGTGACGGTGGGCGCCTGGCCGGATCGTGCGGTGCTGCGGTCGGGCATCGGGGTCTCCTCCCGTCGCGCCGAGACTGTCGTGAAAAGTCTAGGGGCGGTCTTCGGGGCGCCGCGTGTCGTGGGGAGCGCGGTGACCGGGTGTGCGCGCCCGTGCGCCGAGGGTGGCGGGTCCGCCGGGCGGGCGGGGCGGCGGGGGCCGGTGGGCGGTGCGGTGCGCTCAGGCGTGTCGTCGGCGTGGCTACCATGGGTGCGCCGGGTGGGCTGATCCGTCCGGCCGTCTGCCGCGCACTCTGCCGCAGGCGGGTACCAGGGAGATCGGAGCGGTCCGGAAGGCCATGCTCAACAAATACGCGCGTGCCTTCTTCACACGTGTCCTGACCCCGTTCGCCGCGTTCCTGATCCGGCTGGGCGTGAGCCCGGACGCGGTGACGCTGATCGGTACCGCCGGGTCGGTGGCCGGTGCGCTGGTGTTCTTCCCGCGTGGGGAGTTCTTCTGGGGCACCATCACGATCACGCTGTTCATCTTCTCGGACCTGGTGGACGGGAACATGGCCCGCCAGCTGGGCCGGACCAGCAAGTGGGGTGCCTTCCTGGACTCCACGCTGGACCGGGTGGCGGACGCGGCGATCTTCGGCGGACTGGCGATGTGGTACGCGGGCCAGGGCGACAACAATCTGCTCTGCGCGGTGGCGATCTTCTGCCTGGCGAGCGGCCTGGTGGTCTCGTACACCAAGGCGCGGGCGGAGAGCCAGGGTCTGCCCTGCGATGTCTCGGGGCTGGTGGAGCGGGCCGAGCGGCTGGTGATCAGCCTGGTCGCGGCCGGCGTCGCGGGCCTGCACACCTTCGGGGTGCCCTACGTGGAGTGGCTGCTGCCGGTCGCGCTGTGGCTGGTGGCCGCGGGCAGTCTGGTCACGGTGGTCCAGCGGATGGTGACGGTGCGCCGGGAGGCGTTCGAGGCCGACCGAGCGGCGGCCGGGAACTGAAGGGGGGCGGGCCTTCGGTGAAGGACCGACTGGTGTACGCGGCCTACGCGTCGGGCTGGGCGGTGCTGCGGCACCTTCCCGAGCCGGCGGCGCGGGGTCTGTTCGACCGGATCGCCGACTTCGCGTGGCGCAGGCGCGGCAAGCGGGTGCTCCAGCTGGAGGCGAATCTGCGGCGGGTCCGTCCGGGGCTGGACGAGGCCGGGCTGCGGGAGCTGTCGCGGGCCGGGATGCGCTCGTACATGCGGTACTGGATGGAGTCCTTCCGGCTGTCGGTGTGGAGCCGGGAGCGGGTGGCGCGCGATGTCCAGGTGGAGGGCTTCGAGCAGCTGCGGGCGGCGATGGAGTCCGGCCGCGGCGCGCTGGCCGCGCTGCCGCACATGGGCAACTGGGACCTCGCGGGCGCCTGGGTGGCGCTGGAGGGGTACCCGTTCACCACGGTCGCGGAGCGGCTGGAGCCAGAGAAGCTGTTCGACCGCTTCGTGGCGTTCCGGGAGAGCCTCGGCATGGAGGTGCTCGCGTTGACCGGCGGCGGGGTGAATGTCGTCGGCACGCTGGCCCGCCGGCTGCGCGAGGGGAAGCTGGTCTGCCTGGTCGGCGACCGGGACCTCTCCGAGGCCGGGATCGAGGTGACCTTCTTCGGTGAGGCGACCAGGATGCCGGCCGGTCCGGCGGCGCTCTGCCAGCGGACCGGGGCGGCGCTGCTGCCGGTCTCGCTCTGGTACGACGGCCCGCTGCTGCGGGTGCGGATCCACCCCGAGGTGCCCGTGCCGGCGGAGGGGGACCGCCGGGAGAAGACCCAGGCGATGGTGCAGGCGATGGCGGACGTCTGGGAGCGGGGCATCCGCGAGCACCCCGAGGACTGGCACATGCTGCAGCGGTTCTGGCTGGCCGACCTGCCGGTCCGTGCGACGGTGGACGAGGCGGCGCTGCCGGCCGGGGCCGGCCACCGGGCCGGGCACCCGGCCGACCCCGCCCGTCCCGCCCCGGCCGGCGAGCCCGCCGCCGAGGCCTCCGGGCCCTGACCCGCCGTACCTACAGGATCACGAGGAACCAGTGAAGATCGGCATCGTCTGCCCGTACGACTGGGACGTTCCCGGCGGGGTGCAGTTCCACATCCGTGACCTGGCCGAGCACCTGATCGGCCTCGGCCACGACGTGTCGGTGCTGGCGCCCGCCGAGGACGACGAGGCGCTGCCGCCGTACGTGGTCTCGGCCGGGCGGGCGGTGGCGGTGCCGTACAACGGCTCGGTGGCGCGGCTGAGCTTCGGCATCCTGTCGGCGGCGAGGGTCCGGCGCTGGCTGAACGAGGGCCGGTTCGACATCCTGCACGTGCACGAGCCGGCCTCGCCGAGCCTGTCGATGCTGGCGGCCTGGTCGGCGTCCGGGCCGATGGTCGGCACCTTCCACACCTCCAACCCGCGTTCGCGGGCGATGATCGCGGCCTCGCCGATCCTCCAGCCGGGCCTGGAGAAGATGCGCGCCCGGATCGCGGTGAGCGAGTACGCCCGGCGGACCCTGGTCGAGCACCTGGGCGGCGACGCGGTGGTGATCCCCAACGGCGTGGACGTCGGGTTCTTCGCGGAGGCGGAGCCGGACGCGCGCTGGACCGGTGGGGCGGCCGCCGGCGAGCCCGGCACGATCGGCTTCATCGGCCGGATCAACGAGCCGCGCAAGGGCCTGCCGACGCTGCTGGCCGCGCTGCCGCGGATCCTGGCCGCGCGGCCGGGGGTGCGGCTGCTGGTGGCCGGCAAGGGTGACGAGGAGGAGGCGGTCGCCGGGCTGGCGCCCGAGGTCCGCGCCCAGGTGGAGTTCCTCGGCATGGTCAGTGACCGGGACAAGGCGCGGCTGCTGCGCAGCGTCGACCTGTACGTGGCGCCGAACACCGGCGGCGAGAGCTTCGGGATCATCCTGGTGGAGGCGATGTCGGCGGGCGCCCCGGTGCTGGCGAGTGACCTGGACGCGTTCAAGCAGGTGCTGGACGGGGGTGACGCGGGGGAGCTGTTCCCGGTCGAGGACGCGGACGCGCTGGCCGCGGCGGCGCTGCGGCTGCTGGGGGACCCGGGCCGGCTGGAGGAGCTGCGCAAGGCGGCGTCCCGGCACGTACGGCGGTTCGACTGGTCGACGGTCGGCGCGGACATCCTGGCGGTGTACGAGACGGTGACGGCCGGCACGGTGGCGGTGGTCGGGGAGGACGAGCGCGGGGGCCGGCGCGGCCGGTTCGGGCTGGCCCGGGACTGACCTGGGCCGTTCCGGGCCGGGCCGGGAATCGACGGGGGCCCCGCGGGGTTGGGGCTGCCGGACCAACCGATCATCGTGACCCCTGGAGGCACCGGATGCCGCAGATCTCCGTCGACTACTCCCCGAGCCTGGCCGGCGCCTTCGACCGCCGGGAGCTGGGCCTGGCCATCAACCGGCTCGTCGTGAAGACCATCGACGCCAGCCCCGGGGCGTGCAAGACGGTCTTCCGCGAGGCGCGGGACTTCGTGGTCGGCGACGGCGACGGCGAGGGCGGTGACGCCCAGGTGTACGTCGAGTTCCAGATCTTCCCGGGCCGCACCCCGGCGGCGAAGGCCGCGCTGAGCGACGCCGTGCTGGCGCTGCTGGCCGAGCGGATCGCGCCCGCGCCGGGCACCCGGCTGTTCACCGCCGTCAACATCGCGGACATCGACCGGGACAGCTACCGCAGTGCCACCGCCGAGGGCTGATGCCGGGCACGGGGTAGCGTAGCGCCCCGTGACTACCTGGATCTGGGCCGGCGTGGCCGTGGTGCTGTTCGGCATGTACCTGAGTTGGACGGCCGGCCGGCTGGACCGGCTGCACGCCCGGATCGACGCCGCGCGGGCGGCGCTGGACGCGCAGTTGGTCCGGCGGGCCTCGGTGGCGATCGAGCTGGCCGCCTCCTCGCTGCTGGACCCGGCGGCCTCGCTGCTGCTGCTGGACGCCGCGCACGCGGCCCGGCAGGCCGACGACGAGCAGCGCGAGGTGGCGGAGAGTCAGCTCAGCATGGCGCTGCGGGCGGTGTTCGCCGAGCCGGAGCAGGTCGCCGTGCTGGTCGCCGAACCGGGCGGCGAGGAGGCGGTGAAGGAGCTGACGGCCGCGGTGCGCCGGGTGCCGATGGCGCGTCGGTTCCACAACGACGCGGTGCGCGCGGCCCGGGCGGTGCGCGAGCACCGGCTGGTGCGCTACTTCCGACTGGCGGGCAAGGCGCCGTTCCCGATGGCTTTCGAGATGGACGACGCCCCGCCGCTCGCCTTGACCCCGGAGGGCGCTCCGGCCTGAGCGTTCGCCGTCTCACAGGCCGGACCGGGGGTGCCCGGATCCGGCCTGTTTGTCGTATCCCGTCGGCCAGGCTGGACTTGAAGGCGCATGGAGAGACCACTTTTTCCGCCTACCATAGGGCGATAGCACTGGTTCATCTTCGAGTGAGGTCTCACGTGTCCACCACCCCCACCACCGCAGACCAGCCGCAGATCGGTACCGCCCGGGTGAAGCGCGGCATGGCCGAGCAGCTCAAGGGCGGTGTGATCATGGACGTGGTCAACGCCGAGCAGGCCAAGATCGCCGAGGACGCCGGCGCTGTCGCCGTCATGGCGCTGGAGCGCGTCCCCGCCGACATCCGCAAGGACGGCGGCGTCGCGCGCATGTCGGACCCGAACATGATCGAGGAGATCATCGCCGCGGTCTCGATCCCGGTCATGGCCAAGTCCCGGATCGGCCACTTCGTCGAGGCCCAGGTCCTGCAGTCGCTCGGCGTGGACTACATCGACGAGTCCGAGGTGCTGACCCCGGCCGACGAGGTCAACCACTCGGACAAGTGGGCGTTCACCACGCCGTTCGTCTGCGGCGCCACCAACCTGGGCGAGGCCCTGCGCCGTATCGCCGAGGGCGCGGCCATGATCCGCTCCAAGGGTGAGGCCGGCACCGGCAACGTCGTCGAGGCCGTCCGCCACCTGCGTCAGATCAAGAACGAGATCGCCCGCCTGCGCGGCTTCGACAACAACGAGCTGTTCGCCGCCGCCAAGGACCTGCGCGCTCCGTACGAGCTGGTCAAGGAGGTCGCCGAGCTCGGCAAGCTGCCGGTCGTGCTGTTCTCCGCCGGTGGTGTGGCCACCCCGGCCGACGCCGCGCTGATGCGCCAGCTCGGTGCCGAGGGCGTCTTCGTCGGCTCCGGCATCTTCAAGTCGGGCGACCCGGCCAAGCGTGCCGCCGCCATCGTCAAGGCCACCACCTTCTACGACGACCCGAAGATCATCGCGGACGCCTCCCGCAACCTGGGCGAGGCCATGGTCGGCATCAACTGCGACACCCTGCCCGAGAGCGAGCGCTACGCCAACCGCGGCTGGTAGTCGGCCCCCCGCGCCACGTACACACGACGTAACGATCGAAGAGGTTTGAGACCGTGAGCACTCCAGTCATCGGCGTCCTCGCCCTGCAGGGGGACGTCCGCGAGCACCTGGTCGCGCTGGCCGAGGCCGACGCGCTCGCCCGCCCGGTGCGCCGTGCCGAGGAGCTGGCCGAGGTCGACGCGCTGGTGATCCCCGGCGGGGAGTCCACCACCATGTCCAAGCTGGCGCTGCTGTTCGGCGTGATGGACCCGCTGCGCGCGCGGGTCGCGGCGGGCATGCCGGTCTACGGCACCTGTGCGGGCATGATCATGCTGGCCGACAAGATCCTGGACGGCCGTGAGGACCAGGAGACCGTGGGCGGCATCGACATGACCGTGCGTCGCAACGCCTTCGGTCGCCAGAACGAGTCCTTCGAGTCCGGTGTCGCCTTCCAGGACCTGGACGACGCCCCGGTGCACGGCGTGTTCATCCGCGCCCCCTGGGTCGAGGCCGTCGGCGCGGGTGTCCAGGTGCTGGCCGAGCTGCCGGCCGCCGACGGTCCGGAGAGCCGGATCGTGGCCGTCCGTCAGGGCAATCTGCTGGCGACCTCGTTCCACCCCGAGCTGACCGGAGACCACCGGGTGCACGGTTACTTCGTGCGGATGGTCGAGGAGCACCTGGCGGCCGCGGTCCGGTAACGCTTCGCCGCCGCACGCGGACCGTGTGCGCCCCGCCGGTGCGCGGCACCGGTAAGATCCCTCCTGTTCATTTCCCTTTGGCGACGTAAAGGAGCTGGCGATGTCCGGCCACTCTAAGTGGGCTACCACCAAGCACAAGAAGGCCGTGATCGACGCCAAGCGCGGCAAGCTCTTCGCCAAGATGATCAAGAACATCGAGGTGGCGGCGCGCACCGGCGGCGGCGACCCGGCCGGCAACCCGACGCTCTACGACGCCATCCAGAAGGCGAAGAAGAGCTCGGTCCCGATCGACAACATCAACCGCGCCGTCAAGCGCGGCTCGGGTGCCGAGGCCGGCGGGGCCGACTACTCGACGATCATGTACGAGGGCTACGGCCCGAACGGTGTCGCCGTCCTCATCGAGTGCCTCACCGACAACCGCAACCGCGCCGCCTCCGACGTGCGCGTCGCGATGACCCGCAACGGCGGCTCGATGGCCGACCCGGGCTCGGTCTCGTACCTGTTCAACCGCAAGGGCGTCGTGATCGTCCCCAAGGCCGACGGGGTCGACGAGGACAAGCTGTTCGAGGTCGTCCTCGACCAGGAGCCCGAGGAGATCAACGACCTCGGCGAGTCCTTCGAGATCGTCTCCGAGGCCGCCAAGATGGTCGCCGTCCGGACCGCGCTGGTGGACGCCGGCATCGACTACGACTCGGCCGAGGCCAACTTCCTCCCGAGCATGCAGGTCGAGCTGGACGTCGAGGGCGCCCGCAAGATCCTGAAGCTGATCGACGCCCTGGAGGACAGCGACGACGTGCAGAACGTCTTCGCCAACTTCGACATCAGCGACGAGGTCGGTGCGCAGCTCGACGCCGAGTGATCGTTCTCACCTCCCGGCCCGGTGGTCCCACGACCACCGGGCCGGTGTCGTCGGCGGGACTGTCCGACCCTGGCGGTAGCCTTCGCTGGTCGCCGCGGCGCGAGCCGGCCAGGGTGCCGGCGGTGGGCCGGAGCGCCCGCGGGCGAACGACGCGTTACTGAGAGGCGGGGCCGTGGTGCGGGTACTGGGTGTGGACCCGGGGCTGACCAGGTGCGGGATCGGGGTGGTCGACGGCGCGCCGGGCCGGCCGCTGACGATGGTCGGGGTCGGGGTGGTGCGCACGCCCGCCGAGGCGGACATCGGGCCCCGGCTGCTGCTGGTCGAGCAGGGGATAGAGAGCTGGCTCGACGAGCACCGGCCCGACCTGGTCGCCGTCGAGCGGGTCTTCGCCCAGCACAACGTCCGCACCGTGATGGGCACCGCCCAGGCCAGCGCGGTCGCCATGCTCTGCGCGACCCGGCGCGGCATCCCCGTCACCCTGCACACCCCCAGCGAGGTCAAGGCCGCCGTGACCGGCTCCGGCCGGGCCGACAAGGCCCAGGTCACCGCGATGGTGCAGCGGCTGCTGCGACTGGACGCCCCGCCCAAGCCGGCCGACGCCGCCGACGCGCTGGCGCTGGCCATCTGCCACATCTGGCGCGGCGGCGCGAGCGACCGGATCGCCGTCGCCCTCGCCAAGGCGGCGCCGGCCGGGGCGCCGGCCCGGACCGCGACCGGCGCCCGAGCCCCGTACTCCGCACGATCCCCCCGAGGAGCCGCCCGATGATCGCCTTCGTCCAAGGGCCGGTGGCCGCCGTCAGCGGCGGCACCGTCGTCGTCGAGGTCGGCGGGGTGGGCATGGCCGTCCAGTGCACCCCGGCGACGGCCGCGGGCCTGCGCCCGGGGGAGCCGGCCCGGCTCGCCACCTCCCTGGTCGTCCGGGAGGACTCGCTCACCCTGTACGGCTTCGCCGACGACGACGAGCGGGCCGTCTTCGAGATCCTCCAGGCCGCGCCCGGCGTCGGGCCGCGCCTCGCCCAGGCCATGCTCGGCGTGCACAGCCCGGACGAGCTGCGCGCCGCCGTGGCCGGTGGCAACGAGAAGGCGCTGATCGCCGTCCCCGGCATCGGCAAGGCGAAGGCCGCCAAGCTGCTGCTGGAGTACAAGGACAAGCTGGGCGCCCCGCACGGCGGCGTCCCGGCCCAGAAGCCGGTCGCCGCCCGGCCGGCGCCCTGGAGCGAGCAGCTGCACACGGCACTGGTCGGCCTCGGCTACGCGCCGCGCGAGGCGGACGAGGCGGTCACCGCCGTCACGCCCGAGGCGGAGGCGCAGGCCGTCACCGATGTGGGCGCGCTGCTCAGGGCCGCGCTGCGCACCCTCAACCGGACCCGCTGACCCGCGGCGCGCCCGCCACCCGCCGCCCACCGACCATCTGTCACCTTGTCGACATTGGAGCCCGCACCGATGAGCCCGTACGACTCCGACCCGGCCGACCGGCTGGTGACGGCCGCCGCCGACGGCGAGGACCAGGCGGTCGAGGCGGCGCTGCGCCCCAAGCAGCTGGACGAGTTCATCGGCCAGGAGCGGGTGCGCGAGCAGCTGTCCCTGGTGCTGCAGGCCGCTCGCCAGCGCGGCACCGCGCCCGACCACGTCCTGCTGAGCGGCCCGCCCGGGCTCGGCAAGACCACCCTCTCCATGATCATCGCGGCCGAGCTGGGCGCGCCGATCCGGATCACCTCCGGCCCGGCCATCCAGCACGCGGGCGACCTGGCCGCGATCCTCTCCTCGCTCGCCGAGGGCGAGGTGCTCTTCCTGGACGAGATCCACCGGATGTCCCGGCCGGCGGAGGAGATGCTCTACATGGCGATGGAGGACTTCCGGGTCGACGTGATCGTCGGCAAGGGCCCGGGGGCCACCGCCATCCCGCTGGAGCTGCCGCCGTTCACCCTGGTCGGCGCCACCACCCGGGCCGGGCTGCTGCCGCCGCCGCTGCGCGACCGGTTCGGCTTCACCGGGCACATGGAGTTCTACGCGCCCGCCGAGCTCCAGCGGGTGGTGCACCGCTCGGCCGCGCTGCTGGACGTCGAGATCGACCCGGCCGGCGCGGCCGAGATCGCCGGCCGCTCCCGGGGCACCCCGCGGATCGCCAACCGGCTGCTGCGCCGGGTCCGCGACTTCGCCCAGGTCCGGCACGACGGCGTGGTCACCCCGGAGATCGCCGCCCAGGCGCTGGACGTCTACGAGGTGGACGCCCGCGGCCTGGACCGGCTGGACCGCGCGGTGCTGGACGCGCTGCTGCGGCTGTTCGGCGGCGGACCGGTCGGCTTGTCGACATTGGCGGTCGCGGTGGGCGAGGAGGCCGAGACGGTCGAGGAGGTCGCCGAGCCCTTCCTGGTCCGCGAGGGCCTGCTGGCCCGGACCCCGCGCGGCCGGATCGCCACCGCCGCGGCCTGGCAGCACCTCGGGCTGACCCCGCCGGTCCAGATCACCCGGGGCGCGGTGCCGGCCCAGTCGGAACTCTTCCCGGCGGACGAGGGCTGAACGGGTGACACCGGGACGATCGGGGCACCGGTACGCCCCGGCAGGTCCGCGCGGAGAAGCCGGGGGAGAAGTCCGGGGAATCTGTGCAGGCGCAGGCTCGCCACTTTCGGCGGCAGGATGCGATGCTTGGCGTTGTCCGATCAGTTCGGGGTCGCCTAGACTCCGCCGGACCGCCCCTCTCACCTGACGGGCCGACCATTACCACACAGGCCGCCGGCCGGCGGCCCGTAAAGGACCCTGGCTGCAGTGAACCTCATCATCCTTCTCCTCCCGATCATCGCGATCGTGCTCATGTTCCGGTCGCAGAAGAAGCGCCAGCAGCAGCAGCAGCACATGCAGACCGCGCTGGAGCCCGGGGCGGGAGTGCGCACCATCGGCGGCCTGTACGCCCAGGTGAAGGCGGTCAACGAGGAGACCGTCGAGCTGGAGATCGCGCCCGGCGTGGTCTCCCACTTCACCAAGAGCGCGATCGCGGCGGTCCTGGACCCGCAGGAGTACGACGCGATCATCAACGGCCGCCCGGCCGAGGACGAGCTGTCCGAGCCGGAGGCCGAGGACGCCGACGCCGAGCCGGTCGAGGACAAGCCGCTGACGCTCACCAAGGACGGTGCCGACAAGGGCGACGTCGAGGGCGGGGCTCACGCGAGCAAGTAGTACGGTCGGGCACTCGCCCGGCCGCGCGGCGCATGGCCGCGAGCCCACAGGATCTCAGGGCCGCAGATCCGCCACGCCCCCGTCCGCCACGAGCCGGACGGGGGTCCGGTAGGGGAGGTGGCATGGACAGGGAGAAACGAGCAAGGTGGCAACACCCAAGTCGCGCCCGCGCGACGGTTACCCGGGGCGGGCGCTGGCCCTCATCCTGGTGGTCACCGTCGGACTGGTCGCCCTCATGTTCGGGACGGGCCACACCAAGCCCCGCCTGGGTATCGACCTCGCCGGCGGTACCAGCATCACGCTGAGCGCGAAGTCGACCGACCCCAAGGCGATCAACAAGTCCAACATGGACATCGCCACCGGGATCATCGAGCAGCGGGTCAACGGGATGGGCGTCTCCGAGGCTGAGGTCCAGACCCAGGGCGACCGGAACATCATCGTCAACATCCCCAAGGGTGGCGACAAGCAGACGGCGGCCGACCAGGTCGGTACCACCGCGCAGCTGTACTTCCGCCCGGTCCTCGCCCTCGCCCCGAGCGGTGTCCAGGTCCCGCCGCCGACCGCGTCCCCCTCGGCGAGCGGCAGCGCCGCCCCGAGCGCGACCCCGTCGGCCACCGGAACGGCCGCCGCCACCGCGGGCGCGCCCAGCGCGAGCGCCAGCGCGACCAAGCAGGGCCGCGCCGTCGGCGAGGCCCTCGCCGCCGACGCCACCCCGTCCCCGGGCGCCACCGGCAGTGCCGCCGCGACCCCGCCGGCCACCGCGCCGAGTGACGCGGACCTCTCCGCGGCGATGACCTCGGGCACCGTGCCGCCGGAGCTGGCCGCCGAGTTCGCCGCCATCGACTGCTCGCAGACCGGGCAGCGCAAGAACCTGCAGAAGTCCGAGGAGCAGCCGGCCGTCGCCTGCACCCAGAAGGACGAGCGCGGGATCTACTACAAGCTGGCCCTCGGCCCGGTCTCGGTGAAGGGTGCCGACGTCTCCAAGGCGCAGGCCACCATCGACACCCAGCAGGGCGGCGGCTGGCAGGTCCAGCTCCAGTTCAACGGCAGGGGCACCGACGCCTTCACCGACATCACCACCAAGCTGGCCGCTCAGCAGGCCCCGAGCAACCAGTTCGCCATCGTGCTGGACGGCCAGGTCGTCTCCCACCCGTACGTCCGCGGCGCCATCCCCGGCGGCTCGGCCGTGATCTCCGGCGGCTTCACCCAGACCGAGGCGCAGAGTCTCGCCAACGTGCTGAGCTTCGGCGCCCTGCCGCTGGAGTTCACCACCGACGACGTCACCACCGTCTCGCCGCAGCTCGGCGGGGACCAGCTGAAGGCGGGCCTGATCGCCGGCCTGATCGGCATGGTCCTGGTGGTGCTCTACTCGCTGGTCTACTACCGCGGCCTCGGCCTGGTCTCGATCGCTGGTCTGATCGTCTCGGCCATCCTGACCTACTCGATCATGAGCCTGCTCGGCGCGGGGATCGGCTTCGCGCTGAACCTGCCGGCCGTCTGCGGCGCGATCGTCGCGATCGGTATCACCGCCGACTCCTTCATCGTGTACTTCGAGCGCATCCGCGACGAGGTCCGCGAGGGCGCCCTGCTGCGCCCGGCGGTCCAGCGGGCCTGGCCGCGCGCCCGGCGCACCATCCTGGTGTCGGACTTCGTGTCCTTCCTCTGTGCCGCGGTGCTGTACCTGGTGTCGGTCGGCAAGGTGCAGGGCTTCGCGTTCACGCTGGGCCTGACCACCGCGCTCGACGTCGTGGTGATCTTCCTCTTCACCAAGCCGCTGATCACCCTGCTGGCCCGCCGGAAGTTCTTCTCCGAGGGTCACCCGTGGTCCGGTCTGGACCCGAAGCGCCTGGGCGCCCGCCCGCCGCTGCGCAGCAGCCGTCGCCGCAGCTCCTCCTCCTCTGCCGCCGTGAAGGAGGCCTGACACCGTGTCGCGCTTCTCCAATCTGGGTCACCGGCTCTACCAGGGCGAAATCAGCTTCGACTTCGTCGGTCGCCGCAAGCTCTGGTACAGCATCTCCGGCGTGATCGTGCTGGTCGCCGCCGTCGGCCTGGCCATGGGCCTGAAACTCGGCATCGAGTTCAAGGGCGGCTCGGTCTACACCGTCGCCAAGCCGGGGCTGACCATCTCGCAGGCGCAGGACGCGGTGGACAAGATCATCCACTCGCACCCGCTGGTGCAGGAGGTGGACAACGGCAAGAAGATCCGCATCCAGGTCAGCTCCGAGGAGCAGGTCTCCTCGTCGGTCTTCACCGACAAGCTGTCCAAGGAGATCGGCGTGCCGGTCGCCGAGATCGACACCCAGGTGATCGGCCCCAGCTGGGGTGAGCAGATCTCCAACAAGGCCCTCACCGGCCTGATCATCTTCATGATCCTGGTGACGGTCTACCTGGCGATCGCCTTCGAGTGGCGGATGGCGGTGGCCGCCCTGGTCGCCCTCATCCACGACCTCCTGATCACCATCGGGGTCTACGCCCTGGTGGGCTTCGAGGTCACCCCCGGTACGGTGATCGGCTTCCTGACCATCCTCGGGTACTCGCTCTACGACACGGTCGTCGTCTTCGACACCGTGAAGGAGAACGCCAAGGGGCTCACCAAGCAGAACAAGATCACCTACAGCGAGGCGGCCAACGCGGGCCTCAACCAGACCCTGGTCCGCTCGCTCAACACCACGGTGGTCGCCCTGCTCCCGGTGGCGGCGCTGCTGTTCATCGGCGGTGGCCTGCTGGGCGCCGGCACGCTGAACGACATCTCGCTCGCCCTGTTCATCGGCCTCGCGGCCGGTGCCTACTCCTCGATCTGCGTCGCCACCCCGCTGCTGGCGCAGCTCAAGGAGGAGCAGCCGGAGATGAAGGCGCTGGCCAAGCGGGTCGCGCAGCGGCGTGCCGCGGAGGCCAAGGCCGCCGCGGCGGCGGCCGAGGCGCCGGAGGGCGAGGAGATCGCCGACGGCGACCTGCCGGCGGGTATGGTCGGTCAGCGCGGCCGGGCGGCCGGCACCGCGCGTGCCAAGGGCCGTCCGTCCACCAAGCACTGACGCCCGACCGACCGTAAGGACTCTTCGTGACCACCGCCGACACCGCACTGGCCGAGCTGCTGAACAGCCGGATCCGGGACGTCCCGGACTACCCGAAGCCGGGTGTGCTGTTCAAGGACATCGCGCCGCTGCTCGCCGACGCCGAGGCCTTCGCGGCCCTCACCAAGGCGCTGGCGGAGCGGGCCGCGACCCTCGGTGCGACCAAGGTGGTGGGCCTGGAGGCGCGCGGCTTCGTGCTGGCGGCCCCGGCGGCCTTCGCGGCCGGGCTCGGCTTCGTGCCGATCCGCAAGGCGGGCAAGCTGCCCGGCGAGGTGTTCCGGCGCTCGTACGAGCTGGAGTACGGCTCGGCGACGCTGGAGGTGCAGTGCGACGCCTTCGCGCCCGGTGAGCGGGTGCTGGTGGTGGACGACGTGCTGGCCACCGGCGGGACGATCGGTGCCTCGCTGGACCTGGTCAAGGAGGCCGGCGCCGAGCTGGCGGGCGTCGTGGTCCTGATGGAGCTGGGCTTCCTGGACGGCCGGGAGCGGTTGACCGGCCACCTGGGCGGCGCGCCGCTGGAAACGCTGGTCACGGTCTGAGCGAACGGCCCGGAGGGGCCGGTCGGAGGAAGCAGGCGAGGGCGGCGGTCGGATCATCCGACCGCCGCCCTCCGCGTGTCCGGGACCGGGCGGCTGAACACGGGGGCGCCGGGCTCGGTACCATGAAGGTTCATCCCCTCCCGGTTGTGCGTGATGGTGCGAGCCGCACGAGGGGCCGGCCCGGTGCCCCGAGGAGTGTCCTTGCCCGACGAGGTTGTGCCAACGGCCGAAGCGGCCGCCCCCGAAAACCGTCCCACGCCCTCGGGGGCCACCCCGGCACGCCCGGCGCCGACCTCCTCGCGCCCGGTGGCTCCCGCGAGCCGCCCGTCCTCCTCCGGGGGCATGCGCGCCCGGCTGGCCCGCCTCGGCGGCCAGCGCTCCAGCGTGCTCAACCCGGTGCTGGAGCCGCTGTTCCGCTCGATCCGGGCCAATGACCCCAAGGCCGACCCGGCCCTGCTGCGGGACATCGAGAAGGCGTACGCCGTCGCGGAGAAGTGGCACCGCGGGCAGAAGCGCAAGAGCGGCGACCCGTACATCACCCACCCGCTGGCGGTGGCGACCATCCTGGCCGAGCTGGGCATGGACGCCGCCACCCTGATGGCCGGGCTGCTGCACGACACCGTCGAGGACACCGACTACGGCCTGGAGACCCTGCGCAAGGACTTCGGCGACTCGGTGGCCCTGCTGGTCGACGGCGTCACCAAGCTGGACCGGGTGAAGTTCGGCGAGGCCGCGCAGGCCGAGACCGTCCGCAAGATGGTCGTCGCGATGGCCAAGGACCCGCGGGTCCTGGTGATCAAGCTGGCCGACCGCCTGCACAACATGCGCACCATGCGCTACCTCAAGCGGGAGAAGCAGGAGAAGAAGGCCCGCGAGACGCTGGAGATCTACGCCCCGCTGGCGCACCGGCTGGGCATGAACACCATCAAGTGGGAGCTGGAGGACCTCGCCTTCGCGATCCTCTACCCCAAGATGTACGACGAGATCGTGCGGCTGGTCGCCGAGCGCGCCCCCAAGCGGGACGAGTACCTGGCGACCGTCATCGACCAGGTCCAGGGCGACCTGCGCGGCGCCCGGATCACCGCCTCCGTCACCGGCCGGCCGAAGCACTACTACTCGGTCTACCAGAAGATGATCGTCCGGGGCCGGGACTTCGCCGAGATCTACGACCTGGTGGGCATCCGGGTCCTGGTCGACACCGTCCGCGACTGCTACGCGGCGCTGGGCACCATCCACGCGCGGTGGAACCCGGTGCCGGGGCGGTTCAAGGACTACATCGCGATGCCCAAGTTCAACATGTACCAGTCGCTGCACACCACGGTGATCGGTCCCGGGGGCAAGCCCGTCGAGCTGCAGATCCGCACCTTCGACATGCACCGCCGGGCCGAGTACGGCATCGCCGCGCACTGGAAGTACAAGCAGCGCGCGGTGGCCGGCGCCTCCAAGGTCCGCACCGACACCCCGACCCAGACCCGCAAGGACGACAAGGCCGGCGCCGTCAACGAGATGGCCTGGCTGCGGCAGCTGCTGGACTGGCAGAAGGAGACCGAGGACCCGAGCGAGTTCCTGGAGTCGCTGCGCTTCGACCTCTCCAACAACGAGGTCTTCGTCTTCACGCCCAAGGGCGACGTGATAGCGCTGCCGGCCGGCGCCACCCCGGTGGACTTCGCCTTCGCCGTCCACACCGAGGTCGGGTACCGCTGCATAGGGGCGCGGGTCAACGGGCGGCTGGTGCCGCTGGAGTCGACCCTGGAGAACGGCGACAGCGTCGAGGTCTTCACCTCCAAGGCGGAGAACGCCGGGCCGTCCCGCGACTGGCTGGGCTTCGTCAAGTCCCCGCGCGCCCGCAACAAGATCCGCGCCTGGTTCTCCAAGGAGCGCCGCGAGGAGGCGATCGAGCACGGCAAGGAGGCCATCGCCCGGGCGATGCGCAAGCAGGGCCTGCCGATCCAGCGGATCCTGACCGGCGACTCGCTGGTCACCCTGGCCCACGAGATGCGCTACCCGGACATCTCCTCGCTGTACGCGGCGATCGGCGAGGGCCATGTCGCCGCGCAGAACATCGTGCAGAAGCTGGTGCAGGCGCTCGGCGGCGAGGAGGGTGCCACCGAGGACCTGGCCGAGACCGCCACGCCGACCCATGACACCCGCCGGGCGGTGCGCCGCCGGGCCAAGGGCGACCCGGGCGTCATCGTCAAGGGCGTCGAGGACGTCTGGGTCAAGCTGTCGCGGTGCTGCACCCCGGTGCCGGGCGACCCGATCGTCGGCTTCGTCACCCGCGGCAACGGCGTCTCGGTGCACCGCGCCGACTGCGTCAACGTGGAGGCGCTCAGCCAGCAGCCCGAGCGGATGATCGAGGTCGAGTGGGCGGCCACCCAGTCCTCCGTCTTCCTGGTGGCCATCCAGGTCGAGGCGCTGGACCGGTCCCGGCTGCTCTCGGACGTCACCCGGGTCCTCTCGGACCAGCACGTCAACATCCTGTCGGCGGCGGTGCAGACCTCGCGCGACCGGGTGGCGATGAGCCGCTTCACCTTCGAGATGGGTGACCCGAAGCACCTCGGCCACGTCCTGAAGGCCGTGCGCGGCGTGGAGGGCGTCTACGACGTCTACCGGGTCACCTCGGCCCGCAAGTAGCGCGAACGCCGACGGGGCGCGGGGGACACTCCGCGCCCCGTCGGCGTTGGCGCCCAGGAACGGCCGAAGGGCCCCGGGTTCTCCCGGGGCCCTTCGGCGTGTCGCGTTCCTCGGCGGATCAGCCGCTGAACTCCTCCTGGCTGCGCTGCGCCTGCTCCAGCAGGGTCTGCACGCCGGCCAGCTCGGACTCCAGCTTGGCGGTCCGGCTCGCGTTGCCGGCGGCGCGGGCCTTGGCCAGGTCGGCCTGGATCTTCTCGGCCTTGGCCTCGAAGAGGCCGACCATGCCGGCGGCGCGGGCCTTGGCCTCCGGGTTCGAGCGCTTCCACTCGCTGTCCTCGGCCTCGCGGATCGCCCGCTCGACGGTGCCGAGCCGCGCGTCCAGCTTCGGGCGGGCGTCGCGCGGCACGTGCCCGATCGCCTCCCAGCGCTCGTTGATCTCGCGCAGCGCGGCCTTGGCGGCCTTCAGGTCGGTGATCGGCAGGATCGTCTCGGCCTCGGCCGCCAGCGCCTCCTTGAGCTTCTGGTTGCCGACCTGCTCGGCGTCGCGCTCGCTGAACACCGCGGACCGGGCCTGGAAGAAGACGTCCTGGGCGCCGCGGAACCGCGCCCACAGCTCGTCCTCGATGTCGCGCTGGGCGCGCCCGGCGGCCTTCCAGCGTGCCATCAGGTCGCGGTAGCGGGCCGCGGTGTCGCCCCACTCGGTGGACGAGGAGAGCGCCTCGGCCTCGGTGACCAGCCGCTCCTTGGTGGCCCGGGCCTGGTCGCGCTCGGCGTCCAGGGTCGCGAAGTGCGCCTTGCGGTGCTTCGAGAAGACCGAGCGGGCGTGCGAGAACCGGTGCCACAGCTCGTCGTCGCTCTTGCGGTCCAGACGGGGCAGGCCCTTCCAGGTGTCCACCAGCGCGCGCAGCCGGTCCCCGGCCTCCCGCCACTGGGTGGACTCGGCGAGCCGCTCGGCCTCGGCGACCAGCTCCTCCTTGGCCGTCCGGGTCTCGTCCTGCGCCTTGGCGCGGGCCGCCTTGCGCTCCTCGCGGCGGCTCTCGATCTCACCGGTCAGCGTGTCCAGCCGCTTGGCCAGCGCGTCCAGGTCGCCGACCGCGTGGCCCTCGGTCACCTGGGCGCGCAGGTGGTCCAGCGCGGTCTGGGCGTCCTTGGCGGCCAGGTCGGTGGTGCGCACCCGCTTCTCCAGCAGGCCGATCTCCACCTCGATGCCCTGGTACTTGCGCTCGAAGTAGGCGAGGGCCTCCTCGGGCGAGCCGGCCTGCCAGGAACCCACGACACGTTCGCCGTCGGCGGTCCTGACGTAGACCGTGCCCTGCTCGTCGACACGGCCCCACGGGTCGCTGCTCATAGCGCGTCCTCCACATGACGTCGCGCCCGCGCCGGGGCGGTACGCGTACGTCGTCCACAGTTGATGTGCGGCGGACCGATGGGTCCGCCGTCCCGTCCGCCGTGCTTTTGCTGCCGAGGGTGACGGCCGGCGGGTCTGGGCACCCTACACAACGCCAACATAGGCGACCAGGCCGGGTGCTGTCCGCATCCGGGGCCGGGCGATTTCGGGCCGGGACCGCGCCGGCGCGCCGCGCGAGCGGGCGCGGCGCGGTCCCGGTACGGGTCAACCCTTCGCGGCGGTCACCGAGTTGAGGGTGACGTCGGCCATCGGGTGGCCGTCGGTGCCACCCTCCAGGGTGCCCGCGGCGGCGATCTTCTGCAGCACGTCCAGGCCGCCGGTGATCTTGCCGAACGGGGTGTAGTTCGGGCCGAGCTGGGTGTCCTTGTAGACCAGGAAGAACTGGCTGCCGTTGGTGCCCGGACCGGAGTTGGCCATCGCCAGGGTGCCCGCCGGGTACGTCGCACCGGTCAGGTTCTCGTCGGCGAACTTGTAGCCGGGGCCGCCGGTGCCGCCCGGGTTGGTCGCGCTGGCGGTCGGGTCGCCGCACTGCAGCACGTAGATGCCGCCGGTGGTCAGCCGGTGGCACTTGGTGTGGTCGAAGTACTGCTGACCGGCCAGGAAGGCGAAGGAGTTCACCGTGTGCGGCGCCTTGGCCGCGTCCAGTGAGAGCGTCACCTTGCCGCAGTTGGTGTCCAGCGTCGCCGTGTAGGCGCCGGTGGCGTCGACGCTCATGGCCGGCTCGGTCTGCCACTGCTTGCCGTTCGGCGTGCCCGGCGCCGGGTCGGCGCAGCCCTCGACCGGCTTGCGGGTCGGGGTGGTGGGCTCGTCGGTGGCGGTGGGCGCGGCCTGCGCCGAGGACGTGGTGTCCTTCTTGTCGTCCGAGTCGAAGGCGCCCGTGCCCACCAGGGCACCGCCGCCCGCCAGCACGACCACGGCGAGCGAGCTGCCGAGGATCGTGTTGCGACGCCGGCGCGCGGTGTGGATCTCGGCCCGGCGCTGCGCCTGGCGCTCGTACTTCTCGCGGGCGAGCTGCCGCCGCCGCTGTTCGCTGCTGACCACCGGCCGTGTCTCCTACATGGGTGCTGTCGGCCCCTGCCGTCCAGGGGCGGACAGCGGGGGAGTGTGTACGCGGATGCTGAAGCGGATCATCGCATCCATCGGCGGCCAAGTGTAGGGACCGCGACCGTAAGAACGCGGTGAACCTGTCAGGACGAAGTGAACCTGTCACCCCTATCTGGTTCGCAACCGGACCCGGACCGCCGGTAGGCTTCCGTTACACCACCTCGTGTAGCCGCATCCCGCAGCCGCCACGGCCGACCCGAATCACGAAGGACGCGCGTTGTTCATCGCCGGATTCCCCGCTGGAGCCTGGGGCACCAACTGCTACCTGGTCGCACCGGCCGCCGGCGAGGAGTGCGTCATCGTGGACCCGGGGCACCAGGCCGCCCGCGGCGTGGAGGAGCTGGTCCGCGAGCACCGGCTGAAGCCGGTCGCGGTCGTCCTCACCCACGGCCACATCGACCACGTCGCGTCCGTGGTCCCGGTCTGCGGCGCGCGCGGCGTCCCGGCCTGGATCCACCCCGAGGACCGCTACATGATGGCCGACCCGGAGAGGGCGCTCGGCCGCTCGCTCGGCACCCAGCTGATGGGCGAGATCACCGTCGGCGAGCCCGACGACGTGCGCGAGCTCACCGACGGCAGCGTGCTGGAGCTGGCCGGCCTGAAGCTCACCGTCGACCACGCGCCCGGCCATACCAAGGGGTCGGTGACGTTCCGGACGCCCGGCGCGGAGGAGCTGCCTCCGGTGCTCTTCTCGGGTGACCTGCTCTTCGCCGGCTCCATCGGGCGTACCGACCTCCCGGGTGGAGACAGCGAGGCGATCCTGCGGTCGCTGGCCCGGGTGTGCCTGCCCCTCGACGACGCGACCGTGGTCCTCTCCGGCCACGGCGGACAGACCACCATCGGCCGCGAGCGCGCCACCAACCCCTACCTCCGACAGGTGGCGGGAGCGCCAGGCGCCCCGGCCTTCCCGCGACGAGGAATGTGACGGAAGAGAAGTTGAGCACCTTCACCGCCCCCAAGGGCACCTACGACCTGCTGCCCCCCAGCTCCGCGACCTTCCTGGCGATCCGCGAGCGGATCGCCGCGCCGGCCCGCCGGGCCGGGTACGGCTACATCGAGACCCCGGTCTTCGAGGACGTGAAGCTCTTCTCCCGCGGCGTCGGCGAGTCCACCGACATCGTCAGCAAGGAGATGTACAGCCTCACCACCAAGGGCGGCGACGAGCTCGCGCTGCGCCCCGAGGGCACCGCCTCGGTGCTGCGCGCCGCGCTCCAGGCCAACCTGCACAAGCAGGGCAACCTGCCGGTCAAGCTCTGGTACTCCGGCTCCTACTACCGCTACGAGCGGGCGCAGAAGGGCCGTTACCGCCAGTTCTCGCAGGTCGGCGCCGAGGCGATCGGTGCCGAGGACCCGGCGCTGGACGCCGAGCTGATCATCCTGGCCGACGACGCCTTCCGCTCGCTGGGCCTGCGCGACTACTCGCTGCTGCTCAACAGCCTCGGCGACAAGCAGTGCCGCCCGGTCTACCGGGCCGCGCTGGTCGAGTTCCTGGCCGGCCTCGACCTGGACGAGGACACCCGCCGCCGGGCCGAGATCAACCCGCTGCGCGTGCTGGACGACAAGCGCGAGTCGGTGCAGGCCCAGCTCGGCGGCGCGCCGATGCTGCGCGACTTCCTCTGCGAGGAGTGCAAGGCCTACGACGAGAAGGTCCGCGAGCTGCTCACCGCCAACGGCGTGGCCTTCACCGACGACCCCAAGCTGGTCCGCGGGCTGGACTACTACACCCGCACCACCTTCGAGTTCGTGCACAACGGCCTCGGCGCGCAGTCCGCGATCGGGGGCGGCGGCCGCTACGACGGGCTCTCCGAGATGATCGGCGGCCCCGTGCTGCCGTCCGTCGGCTGGGCCCTCGGGGTGGACCGCAGCTACCTGGCGATGGAGGCCGAGGGCGTCGTCCTCGACCTGCCGGCCGCCACCTCCGTCTACGCCGTCGCGCTCAGCGACGAAGCCAAGAACGTCCTGTTCGCCAAGGTGGTCGAGCTGCGCCGCGCGGGCGTCGCCACCGACCTCGCCTTCGGCGTCAAGGGCATCAAGAACGCGATGAAGTCCGCGGACCGTTCCGGCGCCCGCTTCGCCGTGCTCGCCGGTGACCGGGACCTCGCCGACGGCGTCGTCCAGCTCAAGGACATGACCACCGGCGAGCAGAACCCCGTCGCCCTCGACGCTCTCGTCACCACCCTGAAGGAGAAGCAGCTGTGATCCGCACGCACGACGCGGGCACGCTCCGCCCGGAGCACGCAGACACCACCGTCACCCTGGCCGGCTGGGTCGCCCGCCGCCGAGACCACGGCGGCGTGGCCTTCATCGACCTGCGGGACGCCTCCGGCACCGTGCAGATCGTGGTCCGTGACCTCGACTCGGTGCACGGCCTGCGCGCCGAGTACTGCGTCAAGGTCGTCGGCGACGTCCGGGTGCGGCCCGAGGGCAACGAGAACCCGGACATCCCGACCGGCGCCGTCGAGGTCGTGGTCAGCGAGATCGAGGTGCTCTCCGAGGCCGCCCCGCTGCCCTTCCCGGTCGCCGAGTACGAGCCCGGTACGGTCAACGAGGAGGTCCGCCTCCGCTACCGCTACCTGGACCTGCGCCGTGAGGGCCCGGCCAAGGGCCTGCGCCTGCGCTCCAAGGTCAACAACATCATCCGCCGGGTGATGGAGGAGAACGACTACCTCGACATCGAGACGCCGTACCTCACCCGCTCCACCCCCGAGGGCGCCCGCGACTTCCTCGTCCCGGTCCGCCTGCAGCCCGGCCACTGGTACGCGCTGCCGCAGTCGCCCCAGCTGTTCAAGCAGCTGCTGATGGTGGCCGGCATGGAGCGGTACTACCAGATCGCGCGCTGCTTCCGCGACGAGGACTTCCGCGCCGACCGCCAGCCGGAGTTCACCCAGCTGGACATCGAGGCCTCCTTCGTCGACCAGGAGGACATCCTGGCCCTCGGCGAGAAGATCATCGGCTCGATCTGGCGCGACGTGCACGGGTACGAGATCCCCGCCCCGCTGCCCCGGATGACCTACGCGGACGCGATGGGCCGCTACGGCTCGGACAAGCCCGACGTCCGCTTCGGCCAGGAGCTCACCAACCTGACCGAGTACTTCGCGGGCACCTCGTTCCGGGTCTTCCAGGCCCCGTACGTCGGCGCCGTGGTCATGCCCGGCGGTGCCTCGCAGCCGCGCAAGCAGCTCGACGCCTGGCAGGACTGGGCCAAGGCGCGCGGCGCCAAGGGCCTCGCCTACGTCCTCATCGACGCCGAGACCGGCGAGCTGCGCGGCCCCGTCGCCAAGAACCTCTCCGAGGAGCACCTGGCCGGCCTGGCCGCCGCCGCGGGCGCCAAGAACGGTGACGCGATCTTCTTCGCGGCCGGCAAGGAGCGCCCCTCGCAGGAGCTGCTCGGCGCCGCCCGCCTGGAGATCGGCCGGCGCTGCGAGCTGATCGACGAGTCCCAGTGGGCCTTCCTCTGGGTCGTCGACTTCCCGATGTTCGAGCCGATCGAGGACGACAAGGGCGAGTTCCAGGGCTGGCACGCGGTGCACCACCCGTTCACCGCCCCGACCGCCGAGTCGCTCGCCACCTTCGACACCGACCCGGGCTCGGCGCTCTCCAACGCCTACGACCTCGTCCTCAACGGGTCGGAGCTGGGCGGCGGTTCGATCCGTATCCACCAGCGGGACGTGCAGAAGCGGGCGTTCGACGCGATCGGCCTCTCCGAGGAGGAGGCGGCCTCGCAGTTCGGCTTCCTGCTGGACGCCTTCAACTACGGCCCGCCGCCGCACGGTGGCGTCGCCTTCGGCCTCGACCGGATCGTCACGCTGCTGGGCGGGTACGACACCATCCGGGACGTCATCGCGTTCCCGAAGACGTCCACCGGCGGTGACCCGCTGACCGGTGCGCCGACCCCGATCACCCCGGCGCAGCGTCGCGAGGCCGGCGTCGACGCCCAGCCCAAGGTCCGCGAGGACGCCAAGGCCGCCGAGGCCAAGTCCGAGGCCCAGCCCAAGGCCTGACGCTCAATCGGCTAACCTTTCACGGCCCCGGACGGCACACCCGCCGTCCGGGGCCGGTCCACAACGGTGTGCGACGGAGAGAGGCTTCCCCCATGAAGGTCACCACCAGAATCGAGTGTCCCGAGGACGCGCCCGCCACCAGACGGGTCCACATGGCCGCCTTCCCCGGCCCCGACGAGGCCGACCTGGTGGACGCGCTGCGCCGCGACCCCGCCTGGCTGCCCGGGCTGTCCCTGGTCGCGGTGGACGAGACCGGGCTGGTGGTCGGCCACGCGCTGCTCACCCGGCTGCGGGTCGGCGACGGCCCGGGTCTGGCGCTCGCGCCCGTCGCGGTCGCCCCGGAGTGGCAGCGCAAGGGCGTCGGCGAACTGGTCGTCAAGGCCGCGCTGACGGCGGCGGAGGAGGCGGCGGAGAAGCTCGTCGTCGTCCTCGGCGATCCGGACTACTACGGCAGGTTCGGCTTCGCCCCGGCCGGGCAGCACGAGGTCACCGGTCCGTTCGAGGTGCCGGCCGTCTACTTCCAGGCGCTCGCCCTGCCGGCGTACGACGGCGGCCCGCGCGGCCTCTGCCGCTACCCGGATCCCTTCGAGGCGGTCTAGCCCGAGCGGACCGGGACCGCCGGGCCGGCCGAGAACCCGACCGTTGCCCGGCAGCTGCGCACGAAGGCGGTCATGGCGGGCGTCAGTTCCCGGTCCTTCGGCCAGTACAGCCCGACCTGGCTCGGGCTCAACCCCCGCACCGGCCGGTACGCGACATCCTCCCGCGCCGCCAGCCTGCTCATCGTCTCCGGGGCGAAACCGATGCCCTGGCCGCACACCACCGCGGCCAGCCACTCGTCGGAGTTGTGCGCCACCGCGCCGATCCGCACCGGCCGCCCGCCCCGCTCCCGGACCGCCAGCCAGTAGTCGCGCCACGGTCCGGCCTCCGGCGGGAGCGCCACGAAGGGCTCGTCCAGCAGCTCGGTTAACTCGATCACGTCGTGGCCGGCCAGGCGGTGCCCGGCCGGCAGCGCCGCACAACGCGGCTCCTCGCCCAGTACCGCGACGTGGTACTGCTCGGAGATCGACGACGGCGCGTGCCAGAGCGCCAGGTCGATCTCCCCGGAGGCCAGGCCCGAGGTCGGGTCGAACCAGTTGTTCTGCCGCAGTTCGACCTGCCAGCCGGGCATCCGCCGGGTGAAGTCCGTCACCGTCCGGCGGGTCATCAGGTTGATGATGCCGCCCTCGAAGCCCACCCGCAGCGTCGAGCCCTGCTCGGCCGCCGCCGCCCGGGTGGCGCGCAGCGCGTCGTCCCAGCCGGCCAGCATCGTGCCGGTGCGCTCGGCCAGGGCCCGGCCGGCGCGGGTGGGGGCCATGCCCCGCCGCGACCGCTCGAACAGTTCCACCCCGAGCAGGGTCTCCAGCTGGCGGATCTGCTTGGTGAGGGTCGGCTGCGAGACGAACAACCGGGCCGCCGCGGCCGTCAGCTGGCCCTCCTCGCAGACCGCGGCGAAACTGCGCAGCAGTCGGGTGTCCACATCCATGCCCCAAGGTTATGGAACGGGATATTGGACCGGCCCGGCAGGTCTGGGACAAGGTGGATCGTTCGGCCCGCGCGGCCGGGCCACGGGGGAGCCCGGCAGCGGCGGTTCAGGGGGCCGCCGCTGCCGGACCGGCCGCGACGACCTGCGCCGTCCCGGGGTTGCGCCTACGGTGAGGGCTCATCAGTCGTTGCCGAACGGAGGCACCCAGGTGGCAGCCAAGTCCGAGCGCGTTCCCGGCACCGGGCCCGAGCACCGGCAGGAGCGGCTGGCGAAGAAGCCGTACGAGCGGGAGCTGGTGCGGCTCCAGAACGAGCTGGTGAAGCTCCAGGAGTGGGTGCGGGCCGAGGGCGCCCGGCTGGTGGTCGTCTTCGAGGGGCGCGACGCGGCCGGCAAGGGCGGCGCGATCAAGCGGGTGACGGAGTTCCTGAACCCGCGCATCGCCCGGGTGGCGGCGCTGCCCACCCCCACCGAGCGCCAGCGCACCCAGTGGTACTTCCAGCGCTACGTCGAGCAGTTGCCGGCCGCCGGGGAGATCGTGCTCTTCGACCGCAGCTGGTACAACCGGGCCGGCGTCGAGAAGGTGATGGGCTTCTGCACGCCCGAGGAGCACCGGCAGTTCCTGCACCAGTGCCCGACCTTCGAACGGATGCTGATCGAGGCGGGCATCCTGCTGCGCAAGTACTGGTTCTCGGTCAGCGACACCGAGCAGGAGCGGCGGTTCCGGGCCCGGCTGGAGGACCCGATGCGCCGCTGGAAGCTCTCCCCGATGGACATCGAGTCGATCAGCCGCTGGGAGGACTACTCGCGGGCCAAGGACGAGATGTTCGTCCACACCGACATCCCGGACTCGCCGTGGAACGTCGTGGAGAGCGACGACAAGCGCCGGGCGCGGATCAACATGATCGCCCATCTGCTCTCCACCGTCCCCTACCACGAGGTGGCCCCGCAGACGGTCGAGCTGCCGCCCCGGCCGCGCTCGCGCGGCTACCAGCGGCCGCCGCGCGACCTGCAGAGCTATGTGCCGGACCACGCGGCGGGGCTCGGGTAGCGCTCCTCCGAACGGCTCCGCGGCGTTGCCGGGTCCGGTCGCGGCGCGTGCGATGGGAGGTGCTCACGAAGGCGCGGGCGCCCGCCGCGGTGCCCGCCGGACGGCAGGAGACCCGCCCATGTTCGTTCGCACCGTCTACGCGACCGGTGACCCGGCCAGGCTCGGCCCGACCCTCGACGGGCTGCGCGCCGAGTCGGTCGGGCTGCTCTCCGGGCAGCCCGGCTACCGGGGCTACGGCCTGTTCGCCAACCGGGAGCTCGGCATCATCACCATGGGTTCCTGGTGGGACAGCGAGCAGGCGGAACGGGACAGCGAGGAGCGGCTGAGCGGGCGGCGCGCGGAGCTGCTCGCACCGTTCGGGGGGACGGTGACCCGGAGCCGCTGGGAGGCGGTGGTCGCCGCCCGGCCCGCGCGGGCCGGCGAGGGCGCCTGGTTCCGGCTGACCACCTTCGACCTCCGCCGCGCGGAGGCCGACCGGGTGGCCGCCGCCTTCCGGGAGGGGGCACTGCCCGCGATGCGGAGCCTCGACGGGTTCCTCGGCGGGTCCATGCTGCTCAGTGCCGAGGACGAGCGCGGTGCGGTGGGCCTGCTGTTCGCCGACGAGGCCGCCCTGGTGGCCTCCCGGGGCCCGGTCGCGCAGGCCCGCGCGAAGGCGGTGGCCGAGGGCGGGGCGAGCCTGCGCTCGCTGGAGGAGTTCGAGGCCGTCCTGCTGGACCTGCCCGGGCGGCCGTAGCGGGCCGGTCGGGCCGGTCCCGCCGGGCCGGACAGGAGCTGGCGGGGCCGGGGCTGTCGGTCGGCTCGCATAGGCTTCCGGTGTGGACGAACCGGACCTCTTCACCGCCGCCGCCGAGGAACGCCAGGCCAAGGAGCCCGGCCGGGCACCGCTCGCCGTGCGGATGCGCCCGCGCACCCTGGACGAGGTCGCCGGGCAGCGGCAGCTGCTGAAGGACGGCTCGCCGCTGCGCCGGCTCGTGTCGGGCTCGCGCGGCCCGGCGGCGACCAGTTCGGTCATCCTCTGGGGCCCGCCGGGCACCGGCAAGACCACCCTGGCGCACGTGATCAGTCAGGCCGTCGAGGGCCGCTTCGTGGAGCTGTCGGCGATCACCGCGGGCGTCAAGGAGGTCCGCGCGGTCATCGACGGGGCCCGCCGGGCGGTCGGGATGAACGGCCGGGAGACGGTGCTCTTCCTGGACGAGATCCACCGCTTCTCCAAGGCCCAGCAGGACTCGCTGCTGCCCGCCGTGGAGAACCGCTGGGTCACCCTGATCGCCGCGACCACCGAGAACCCGTACTTCTCGGTGATCTCCCCGCTGCTGTCGCGTTCGCTGCTGCTCACGCTGGAGTCGCTGACCGACGAGGACGTCCGCGCCCTGCTGCACCGCGCGGTGGCCGACGAGCGTGGCCTGGGGGGCGCGCTGGAGCTCACCGCGGAGGCGGAGGACCACCTGGTCCGGCTGGCCGGCGGGGACGCCCGGCGGGCGCTCACCACGCTGGAGGCGGCGGCCGGGGCGGCGCTGGAGAAGGGTGAGCCGAGCATCACCCTGGCCACCACCGAGACGGCCGTCAACCAGGCCGCGGTGCGCTACGACAAGGACGGCGACCAGCACTACGACGTGGCCAGCGCGCTGATCAAGTCGATCCGGGGCAGTGACGTGGACGCCACCCTGCACTACCTGGCCCGGATGATCGAGGCGGGGGAGGACCCCCGGTTCATCGCCCGGCGGCTGATGATCTCGGCCAGCGAGGACGTCGGCCTGGCCGATCCGACGGCGCTGGCCACGGCGGTCGCGGCCGCCCAGGCGGTGGCGCTGATCGGCTTCCCGGAGGCGCGGATCATCCTCTCCCAGGCGGCGATCGCGCTGGCGCTGGCACCCAAGTCCAACGCCGCCTACCTGGCCATCGACGCGGCGCTGGCGGACGTCCGGCAGGGTCTGGCGGGCGCCGTGCCGCCGCACCTGAGGGACGCGCACTACGGCGGCGCGGGCAAGCTCGGGCACGGACAGGGCTACCAGTACCCGCACGATCTGCCGGAGGGCATCGCGGCGCAGCAGTACGCGCCGGACGCCGTGCACGGCAAGGCGTACTACCGGCCGACCCGGCACGGCGGGGAGGCCCGGTACGCGGACATCGTGGAGTGGACCAGGGCCCGACTCAAGGGCGAGTGACCGACCCGGGAGGCACGGGCCGTACGCCGCCCCGAGCCGAAGGGCCGCGCCGGTGCCGAAAGGGAGGAGCGAGGACGCCCTGAGGGACGAAGGGCGTTGGAGCGACGACCGTCGGCACCGGGTCAAGCGGCCCGGAGGTGAGCGGGCGAAATCGCAGCGTATACTCGTGCGGAGTGCCGTGTCCCGGGCGCGGCGGCAGGGGAGACCCTGACCGACCGGCCACACCAGCGGGGCAATGGCCGCGGTCTCCTTCGGGAGGCCCCAGGAGCGTCGCGCACCGTTTCGGTGTCGCGTGCAGCCCACCAACCCCGGTTCGGTGGGCCACTCGTGTGCTTGCACATTCGTGCCCGGCCTCGGAGAGCGGCTGATCACACTGCCCCCGGGCGGTGGGGTTGTCTCCGGGCCGCGAGGAGCGACCTCCGTCAACACCTGGTGAAGCCGTATTCGTAAGCAAGGAAGGTTTGGTTCATGGCGAACCAGAAGCGTCCCAAGGTCAAGATCGCGCGTGCGCTCGGCGTGCCGCTGACCCCGAAGTCCGTCAAGTACTTCGAGGCCCGCCCGTACCCGCCCGGCCAGCACGGCCGTGGCCGCAAGCAGAACTCGGACTACAAGGTCCGTCTGCTCGAGAAGCAGCGTCTGCGCGCCCAGTACGACCTGAGCGAGAAGCAGATGGCGCGCGCGTTCGACCGCGCGAAGAAGGCCGAGGGCAAGACCGGTGAGGCGCTCGTCGCCGAGCTGGAGACCCGTCTGGACTCCCTGGTGCTGCGTTCGGGCATTGCCCGCACCATCTACCAGGCCCGCCAGATGGTCGTCCACGGCCACATCGAGGTCAACGGCGGCAAGGTCAACAAGCCGTCGTACCAGCTGAAGCCGGGCTTCGTCGTGACCGTTCGCGAGCGCAGCAAGGAGAAGGTCCCGTTCCAGGTCGCCCGTGAGGGTGGCTACGCGGGCGAGGGCCAGACCCCGAAGTACCTCGAGGTCAACCTGAAGGCCCTGGCCTTCCGCCTGGACCGCGCGCCGCAGCGCAAGGAGGTCCCGGTGATTTGCGACGAGCAGCTCGTCGTCGAGTACTACTCGCGCTGACCCGCGAGCGGTACGCCTGCCGTACCCAGCGAGCCCCCGTCGCCTCTCCAGGCGGCGGGGGCTCGCCCTTTCCCGGGCGTACCCCTTGTCGAGGGGTCGGGCTCAGATCTCCTCGCCGGCCATCGCGGCGGCCAGTCGCAGGTGCGGGCGGGCCTCCTCGGCGCGGCCCCGGCGCTCCAGGGTCCGGCCCAGCATCAGCCGGGCGTAGTCCTCGGCGGGGTGGGCGTCGAGGATGCGGCGCAGCTCGGCCTCGGCGCGGGTGAGCTGGGCCGAGTGGTAGTAGCTACGGGCCAGCAGCAGCCGGACCGAGAGGTTGGCCGGCTCCTCGGCGAGGACGCCCTCCAGCAGGCGGGCGGCTTCGGCGTACGCCTTGGAGTCGAAGTGGAACGTCGCGAGGCGGTACTCGGCGTCGGCGGTGTGGATGGTCACGGTCGCTCCTTCCGGCGTCCGCCCGGCGGTGTTGCCGGACGCGCTGCCGACCGCTGTAGCAATGGACAAGATTCAACTATTCCTGGCCGGTGAGGGCCTCGGCGCGGGCGACACCGGACAGGGGCCCGGCAGCGCTCCCGGACCGCCCGCGCGGCCACCGCCCAGCGCCCGGCGGACGGCGGCGTCGAGGTCCAGTCGGGCTCCGCGGTCGAAGCACTCGGTGAACTCCTGCTCGGTCAGCCCGGCTCTGGCCCGCTCCTCGCAGTGCCGGTGCGGGCCGTTGAAGGTGCGCGAGCCGAAGAACGGCTTGCCCACGGCCTGCCAGATCCGGTGCGCGGCGCCCTGCAGCACCCGGGCCTCGCGCAGGTCGCCCGGCCGGCCCGGCCCGACCGGCTCGGTCTCCAGCAGCGCCAGCAGGTCGATCGCCAGCACGATGCCCAGCAGATCGTGGAAGAGGTGGTTGAGCCGGACGCTCTCCCGGGCCCGCGCGCGGGCCAGCCGCACCTCGCCGTCCATCCAGTGCGAGTACCCGAGCGCGTAGAGCCCGTAGGCGTACGCCCACTGCTCGCCGTGCTCCTCGCACAGCTCGCGGACCTGGCACAGCCAGAACTCGCCGTTCTCCTGCTCGCCCTGGAACAGGTAGGCGATGCCCAGCTCGAACATGGCCATCAGGACGTTGCTGTTGAGCTCGCCGATCGTCCGGTAGTGCCAGAGCGCCTCCTCGAAGAGCTCGGCGGCGCGGGCCGGCTCGTCACCGATCAGGGCCGCGCAGCCCTGCCGGTGGACGGCGTAGGCCAGTGCCCGGTCGTCACCGGTGTCCAGTGCCTGGCGGCGGCACTCCTCCAGCGCCGGGCGCGCGGTGAGCAGGTCGCCCTGGAGGGTCGCCATGTAGCCGGTGACCCAGAGCGCCTTGGCGCGGGCCTCGGTCGGCTCGGGGTCGAGGGCGAGCGCGCGGTCCAGCCAGTGCCGGCCCTCGCCGAGGTGGCCGCAGCCGACCCAGTAGAACCAGAGCGTGCCCGCCAGCAGCAGGGCGAGCTGCTCCTCGCCCGGCTCGGCGAGGCAGAACTCCAGTGCCGCGCGGAGGTTGGGGTGGGCGAGTTCGGTGCGCTCGGCGGTCTCCGCCTGCCGGGGGCCGAACCACTCGACCTCGCCCCAGGTGGCCACGCCCAGGTACCAGTCCCGGTGGCGGCGCAGCAGCCGGTGCTCCTCGCCGGCCGCGCGCAGCCACTGCAGGCCGTACTCGCGCAGGGTGTCCAGCAGCCGGAACCGGACGCCGCCGCCGCCGTTCTCGGCCCGGTGGCCGGGAGGCGCCTCGCCCCGCAGGACCACGGACTTGTCGATCAGCTCGGACAGCAGGTCGAGCAGGTCGTCCGGCTCGATGCCCTCGCCGGCGCAGACGAACTCGGCGGCCTCCAGGTCGAAGCTCCCCGCGAACACCGACAGGCGTGCCCAGAGCAAACGTTCCTGCTCCGTGCAGAGCTCGTGACTCCAGCCGATCGTGGTGCGGAGCGTCTGATGGCGTGGCAGGGCGGTCCGGGAGCCGCCGGTGAGCAGCCGGAAGCGGTCGTTCAGCCGGGCGTCGATCTGCTCCACCGAGAGCGCGCGCAGCCGGCCGGCGGCCAGCTCCACGGCCAGCGGGATGCCGTCCAGCCGGCGGCAGAGCTGGGTGATTCCGTCGGTGGAGGCGGCGGTGATCTCGAAGGACGGCAGGACCGCCCGGGCCCGGTCGGCGAACAACCGCACCGCGTCCGGCAGCGCGCCGGGTCCGGCCGGGTCCACCGGCAGCGGCGCCAGGACGAGCAGGTGCTCGCCCGGGGCGCGCAGCGTCGCCCGGCTGGTGGCCAGCACCCGCAGGCCCGGCAGTGCCCGCAGCAGCGCGTCGGCCAGCTCCGCGCAGGCGTCCACCAGGTGCTCGCAGCCGTCCAGCACGATCAGCGTCCGGCGCCCGGCGAGCTGCTCGGTCAGCACGTCCAGCGGCGGCCGGGCGGTGCCGTCGGTCAGCCGCAGCGCCTCCAGTACGGCGTGGCCGAGCAGCAGCGGGTCCTGCACGGGGGCGACCTCGACCAGCCAGGTGCCGTCCGGGAAGGCACCGGCGGCCCGGGCCGCCGCGCGCAGGGCCAGCCGGCTCTTGCCCACGCCGCCCGGCCCGGTCACGGTCACCAGCCGGGCGGCGGCGAGCAGCCGGGCCAGCTCGGTCAGCTCCTGCCGCCGTCCGACGAAGCTGGTCACCTCGGCCGCCGGCCGGCCGGGTACCGGCTCCCCCGGTGCCGCCGCCGGGGGCCGTGCTGTCGAGTCGCCGGCCAAACGCTGCTCCCGGGTCCGGGCCCGGACCTGGCCGGCCCGGACGTGTGCGCGGGCCGCACAGGCGACGGCCCGCTTGGCAGAACGAGGTGACCGGCCGGTAGGTTACGCGCGCGGCTCGTACACCCGACCGGATCCGCGCGGCAGGCCCGGGGACGCCCCCGGCCGATATCCGGTCCGGAAACCGGCCGTGGTCGCGATAGGGTCTCCTTCGGAGAACAGCAAGGCGAGGGAGCGCACAAGGTGTCCGTGGGAGAGCTGGCCGGGTTGCTCGTCGCCGTGTTCTGGGCGGTCCTGGTCACCCTGCTCGCCGTCGTGCTGGTGCGGCTCTCGCGGGTGCTCAAGGAGGCCACCGTGCTGGTCTCCGCCGTGACCGAGCAGGCCGTGCCGCTGCTGAGCGAGGCGGGCGCCGCCGTGCGCAGCGCCAACGAGCAACTGGAGCGGGTGGACGAGATCACCGCCAACGTCCAGGACGCCGCCGCCAACGCCAACGCGCTCTCCTCCACCGTCGCGGCCACCCTGGGCGGGCCGCTGGTCAAGGTCGCGGCCTTCAGCTACGGCGTCCGCAAGGCCGTCGCCAAGCAGAACGGCACCGCGGCGCTGCCCACTCAGCCGGGCGAGCGCGAGGAGCTGGCCCGCCTGGTCCGGGCCGAGGTGCGCGCCGCGACGGCGGCCAGGAGCGGCCTGTTCGCCCGGGTCCGGCGCGCGGTGAGGGGCTGACGGCATGGTGCGACGCATCTTCTGGATGGCGGTCGGCGCCGGCGCCACCGTCTGGGCCATGAACAAGGCCAACGAGGCCGTGCACCGGCTCACCCCGGACAGCCTCTCCGGCACCGCCGCCCGCGGCGCGCTGCACCTGGGCGACGCGGCCAAGCGGTTCGCCCGGGACGTGAAGGCCGGCATGGCCGAGCGCGAGGAGCAGCTGCGCGAGGACCTCGGACTGGACGGCACCGCCGTCGTCGAGCCCCGCCGCCGGGTACCGCGCGGCGAGCCCCAGTACCGAGCTATCTCGGCGGCGCCCGGCAGCCCGGCCGCCGCCCTGCCTCCGTCCAGCAGCGCCCGCGCATCGTCCGACGGTGCCCGCACCACCCCAGCCATCGAAAAGACGCCCGGCCGCGCACTGCCGCAGCCGGGCGGTACCCCGAACCGGAAGGACCACTAATGGAGTCGGCAGAGATTCGCCGCCGCTGGCTGCGCTTCTTCGAGGAGCGCGGCCACACCGTCGTTCCGTCGGCGTCCCTGGTCGCCGACGACCCCACCCTGCTGCTGGTCAACGCCGGCATGGTGCCCTTCAAGCCGTACTTCCTCGGCGAGGTCAAGCCGCAGTTCTCCCGGGCCACCAGCGTCCAGAAGTGCGTGCGCACCCTGGACATCGAGGAGGTCGGGAAGACCACCCGGCACGGCTCCTTCTTCCAGATGTGCGGCAACTTCTCCTTCGGTGACTACTTCAAGGAAGGAGCCATCAAGTTCGCGTGGGAGCTGCTCACCACTCCCGTCGCGGACGGCGGCTACGGCCTGGAGAAGGAGAAGCTCTGGATCACCGTCTACAAGGACGACGACGAGGCCGAGCAGATCTGGCGCGACGTCATCGGCGTGCCCTCCGAGCGCATCCAGCGTCTCGGCATGAAGGACAACTTCTGGTCGATGGGCGTCCCCGGCCCGTGCGGCCCGTGCTCGGAGATCAACTACGACCGCGGCCCCGCCTACGGCGAGGAGGGCGGCCCGGCCGTCAACGGCGAGCGCTACCTGGAGATCTGGAACCTGGTCTTCATGCAGTACGAGCGCGGCCACGGCGACGGCAAGGACGGTTTCGAGATCCTCGGCGACCTGCCGAGCCGGAACATCGACACCGGCCTCGGCCTGGAGCGCCTCGCCGCCATCCTGCAGGACGTCGACAACCTCTTCGAGATCGACACCAGCCGGATGATCCTCGACCGCGCCGCCGAGCTGACCGGCCACACCTACGGCGCCGACCACAAGTCGGACGTCTCGCTGCGCGTGGTCACCGACCACATCCGCACGGCGCTGATGCTGATCGGCGACGGCGTCACCCCCGGCAACGAGGGCCGCGGCTACGTGCTGCGCCGCATCCTGCGCCGCGCCATCCGCAACATGCGCCTGCTGGGCGCCACAGGTGTGGTCGCCAAGGACCTGACGGACGTCGCCATCAAGGCGATGGCCCCGCAGTACCCGGAGCTGGAGTCCGACCGCAAGCGGATCGAGACGGTCGTCGTCGGCGAGGAGGCGGCCTTCCTGCAGACGCTGAAGGCCGGCACCAGCCTGCTGGACACCGCGGTCACCGAGACCAAGCAGTCCGGCGGCGCGGTGCTCTCCGGCGAGCAGGCGTTCAAGCTGCACGACACCTACGGCTTCCCGATCGACCTCACCCTGGAGATGGCCGAGGAGCAGGGCCTCCAGGTCGACGAGGCCGGCTTCCGCCGCCTGATGCAGGAGCAGCGGGACCGCGCCAAGGCCGACGCCAAGGCCAAGAAGATGGGCCACGCCGACGTCGCCGCGTACCGCGAGGTCGCCGACAAGTCCGGCGCCAGCGTCTTCACCGGCTACCACCTCACCGAGGGCGAGGCCACCGTGGTCGGCCTGCTGGTGGACGGCGTCCCGGCGCCGGCCGCGAGCGAGGGCGACGAGGTCGAGATCATCCTCGACCGCACCCCGTTCTACGCCGAGGGCGGCGGCCAGCTCGCCGACCACGGCCGGATCCGGCTGGACTCCGGCGCGGTGGTGGAGATCCGCGACGTGCAGCAGCCCGTCCCGGGGGTGACCGTGCACTCCGGCGGAGTGCTGTTCGGCGAGGTCGTGCTCGGCGCCTCGGCGTACGCCACCATCGACGTGGAGCGCCGCCGGGCGATCGCCCGTGCCCACTCGGCCACCCACCTGACCCACCAGGCGCTGCGGGACGCGCTCGGCCCGACGGCGGCCCAGGCCGGCTCGGAGAACGCGCCCGGCCGCTTCCGCTTCGACTTCGGCTCGCCCGCCGCCGTGCCCGGCAGCGTGCTGGTCGACGTCGAGCAGAAGATCAACGACGTGCTGACCCGCGAGCTGGACGTCACCGCCGAGGTCATGACGATGGACCAGGCCCGCAAGGCCGGGGCCATCGCGATGTTCGGCGAGAAGTACGGCGACGAGGTCCGCGTCGTCACCATCGGGGACTTCTCCAAGGAGCTCTGCGGTGGCACGCACGTCGGCAACACCGCCCAGCTCGGCCTGGTGAAGCTGCTCGGCGAGTCCTCGATCGGCTCCGGCGTGCGCCGCGTCGAGGCACTGGTCGGCGTCGACGCCTACAAGTTCCTCGCCCGTGAGCACACCGTGGTCGCCCAGCTGACCGACCTGGTCAAGGGCCGCCCGGAGGAGCTCCCGGAGAAGGTCTCCGGCATGCTCGCCAAGCTCAAGGACGCCGAGAAGGAGATCGAGCGCTTCCGCGCCGAGAAGGTCCTGGCCGCCGCGGCCGGCCTGGCCGACGCCGCCGAGGACATCCAGGGCATCGCCGTGGTGGCCGCCCGGATCGCCGACGGCACCGGGGCCGACGAGCTGCGCAAGCTGGTCCTGGACGTGCGCGGCCGGCTCGGCGCGCGCCCGGCCGTGGTCGCCGCCTTCACCGTGGCCAACGACCGCCCGCTGACCGTGATCGCCACCAACGAGGACGCGCGCGGGCGCGGCATCAAGGCCGGCGAGCTGGTCCGGGTCGCCGCCAAGACCCTCGGCGGCGGTGGCGGTGGCAAGGACGACGTCGCCCAGGGCGGCGGCTCCAACCCGGGCGCGGTCGACGAGGCCATCGCCGCGGTGCGCGGCCTGGTCGCGGAGCGCGCCAGCTGATGGTCGACCAGGACCAGGAACGGCCCTTCCGCCGCGGCCGGCGGATCGCCGTCGACGTCGGTGACGCCCGGATCGGGGTCGCGTCCTGCGACCCCGACGGGGTGCTCGCCACGCCGGTGGAGACCGTCCCCGCCGGGGTGAAGTCGCAGGCCAGGATCGCCGCCATCGCCGAGGAGTACGACGCGGTCGAGGTGATCGTCGGCCTGCCGCGCTCGCTCAGCGGCAAGGAGGGGCCGGCGGCGGAGAAGGTCCGCGCGTACGCCACCCGGCTGGCCAACCGGTTGTACCCGGTGCCGGTCCGGCTGGTCGACGAGCGGATGTCCACCGTCACGGCCACCCACGGGCTGCGCGCCTCCGGGGTCAAGGCCAAGAAGGGCCGCTCGGTGGTCGACCAGGCCGCCGCGGTGGTGATCCTGCAGACCGCCCTTGAGTCCGAACGGGTGAGCGGACGTCCGCCCGGTGAGAGCGTCGAGGCGGTCGGCTGACCGGCCTGATCTAACGTCCCGGTGAAGGGGCCCGTGCGGACGCGTCCGCACGGGCCCCTTCTGCTCGTGCCGGGACCGCCGAGGGGGCGCAATGACCGACCAGGACTTCACGCCCGGGCTCACACCCGGCCACCTCGGTGCGCCGGTGCTGGAGCCCGAGGGTCGTCCGCCCGGTGCGCCCCGCCCCCGCCCCGATGCGCCGGATCCGCACCGCCGGCGCAACGGGCTGGCCTGCGGGCTGACGGCGCTCGCCCTCCTGGTCGTGTTCGGCGGGGCCGGTCTGACCGGCTACACCTGGTTGCAGGGGCAGCAGAAGCCGCCGGCCGCCGCCGACTACGCGGGGGCGGGCACCGGCGACGTCCAGGTCTCGGTGCCCGAGGGTGCCGGGCTCACCCAGATCGCCTCCGCGCTGGTGCGCAACGGCGTGGTGGCCAGCTCGCTCGCCTTCACCCGGGCGGCCAAGGGCAGCGCGGCCGCCGCCGGGCGGATCCAGCCCGGCACCTACACGCTGAAGCAGAAGATGTCGGCGGCCGCCGCGCTGGCGATCCTGGTCGACCCCGCCAACGCCAACGGCCTGACCATCCCCGAGGGCTGGCGCGGTAGCCAGATCTTCACGGCGATCGACAAGAAGCTGAACCTCCCCGAGGGAAGCACCCAGCGGGCTGCCCAGGAACAGGGCGCCGAGCTGGGCCTCCCGGAGTTCGCCAAGGGCAGCCCGGAGGGCTACCTCTTTCCCGCGACGTACAGCGTGACCGACGACACCACCGCGGTGGACCTGCTGAAGCAGATGGTGGAGCGGGCCGGCAAGGAGTTCTCCCGGGACGACGCGGAGGTCGTCGCGCAGAACCTCGGGCAGAGCCTGTACGGGCTGGTGACCATCGCCAGCATGGTGCAGGGCGAGGCGGACAACACCGAGGACATGGCCAAGGTGGCCCGGGTGATCTACAACCGGCTGGCCAAGAACATGCCGCTCCAGCTGGACTCCACGATCAACTACGCGCTCGGGCGCTCGACCCTGAACACCACCGTCACCGAGACCAAACTGGACTCTCCCTACAACACCTACCTGCACACCGGACTGCCGCCGACGCCGATCGGCAACCCGGGGCGGCAGGCGATCATGGCGGCGGTCGACCCGGCGCAGGGCGACTGGCTGTACTTCGTCACCGTGAAGCCGGGGGACACCCGCTTCACCGACAGCTTCGAGGTGCAGCAGCGCAACGTGGCCGAGTTCAACGCCGTCCGGGCCGCGCAGCCGAGCGCTTCGGCGAGTGCCCCGGCGAGTGCGCCGGCGGGCGGGTCGACCGGTGCTCCGGACGGGGCGGCCACGGGCCAGGCGACGGCCGCGCCGGGCGTTCCGACCGGGCAGTAGGGCGACGTCGGCCCTGCCGGAGGCCGGTCTGCGGTACGGTAACGTCTCCCTCCAGGCGATGCAGTAGCACGCCGGTTCGAGAATCAGCCGGGACGCCGTCCCGGACGGCCGGTCCGATCCTCCGGCCGTCTCCGTCGGTGTAAGGGGATCAATGACCGATCTGGGTCGGGGCTACGGCCCCCAGGGCTCCGAGCCGTGGCACCCGGGAGACCCCGGGTACGGTGGCCGGCAGCCGGTTCCCGGCCAGCAGGACGGCCAGTGGCAGCAGCATCCCCAGCAGCAGCAGCAGTACGGCGGCGAGCAGGGCTTCGCGGAGCAGCAGGGGTACCCGCAGCAGGTGCAGCAGCCGGCGCAGCAGCAGGGCTACCCGCAGCAGGGGTACCCGGGCGGCGGCCAGGCGCCGCAGCAGCCGCAGCAGTACGGGGGCGGCCAGCAGTTCCCGCCGCAGCAGCCGCAGCAGTACGGCGGCCAGCAGGGCTACCCGCAGCAGGGCCAGGGCGGACAGCAGGGGTTCCCGGGCGGGCAGGGTTACCAGGATCAGCAGCAGGGTTACCCGCAGCAGGGGTTCCCCGGGCAGCAGCCGGACTTCCAGGGGTACCAGGGGCAGCAGGGGTATCCGCGGCAGATGGCGCAGCCGGGGGCACCGCAGCCCGGGATGCCCCAGCAGGGTGTGCCCCAGCCCGAGCAGCAGCAGGTGCCGCCGCAGCAGCCGAGTGCGCCCCAGCCGGGTGTGCCCCAGCCTGGCGGGCAGCCGCCGGGCGGGCGGGCCGCCCGGCGTCGCCAGGAGACCGAGGCCCCGGCCGGGCCCGGGCCCGACGGCATCGACTGGGAGGCGGAGGCCGCCGCTCTGGAGGCCGGCGCCGACCAGGTCGAGGCCGCGCACGTGCCCGACGAGGACGAGTGGAACGGCCACGAGGACGACTTCGCCGAGGACGGCGAGGACGAGCACGGCTTCCTCGGCGAGGAGGACAACTCCCGCGAGGGCAAGAAGAAGCGCAAGGAGAAGGGCAAGAAGTCCGGCCGGCGCAACGGTGGAGCGTGCCTGCTGGTCGCGCTGGTGATGCTCGGCGGCGTCGCCGGCGGCGGTTGGTGGGGCTACGGCTTCTACCAGGACCACTTCGGCCCGCCGCCGGACTTCACCGGCCAGGGCAGCGGCTCGGTCACGGTGGAGATCAAGAAGGGCGCCGTCGGGGCCCAGATGGGCATGACGCTGAAGCAGGCCGGCGTGGTCAAGAGCGTCGAGGCCTTCACCCAGGCGTGCGGGAAGAACCCGAAGTGCACCGGCATCCAGTACGGCACCTACACCATGCCCAAGGAGATGTCGGGCGAGGCCGCGGTCGCGAACCTGGTGGAGGCGAACGGCGGTGAGAAGCTGATCGTCCAGGAGGGGCTGACGGCCGCCGCCACCTACGCCAAGATCGACGACAAGCTGCAACTGCCCAAGGGCACCACGGCCGACGTGGCCAAGGCCCAGATCGCCAACCTCGGCCTGCCCGCGTATGCCGGCGGCAACATCGAGGGCTTCCTCTGGCCGGCCCGTTACTCGATCGCCGCGGGCATGAAGCCCGAGGACCTGCTCAAGCAGATGGTCAAGAACGCCGTCGACCGCTATGCGGGCCTGGACGCGCAGGCCTCCAAGATCGGTCTCAAGACCGCCTACGACGTGGTCATCGAGGCGAGCATCCTCCAGGCCGAGGGCAACAACCCGCAGGACTTCGCGAAGATGGCGAGGACCATCCAGAACCGGCTCGCCGACAAGGAGAAGATCGACGGCAAGCTCGGCATGGACACCACGCTGCAGTACTCGCTGGGCCGCAAGGTGCTGGACAAGAAGGACATCAACGACGGCTCCAACAAGTACAACACCTACATCAACCCGGGTCTGCCGCCCGGGCCGATCTCCAACCCCGGCGACGACGCGCTCAAGGCGACGCTGAACCCGGCGGACGGCAAGTGGCTGTACTTCATCGCGATGTCGCCGGAGCTGACCCTGTTCGCCGACACGGACACCGAGCACGCGGCCAACGTCGAGGCGTACTGCAAGGCGGCCGGCCAGAAGTACGACAAGGCGGCCGGCCACTGCACCACGAAGTAGCCGTCACCCAGGGAGAGACCAGCGTGACCAGCAAGCACCGGGCCGGCGTCCTCGGCTCGCCGATCGTCCACTCGCTCTCGCCGCACCTGCACCGGGCCGCCTTCGCGGCGCTCGGGCTGGACGGCTGGCGGTACGACGCGTTCGAGGTGGACGAGGCCGGGCTGCCCGCCTTCCTCGACGGCCTGGACGAGTCCGAGTGGGCGGGCCTGTCGCTCACCATGCCGCTGAAGCGGGCGGTCATCCCGCTGCTCGACGAGGTGAGCGCGACCGCGCGCTCGGTGGAGGCCGTCAACACGGTGGTCTTCACGGCCGACGGGCGGCGCACCGGGGACAACACCGACATTCCCGGCCTGGTCAACGCGCTGCGCGAACGCGGCATCACCCAGGTGGCGGGTGCCGCGGTGCTGGGCGCCGGGGCCACCGCCTCCTCCGCGCTGGCGGCGCTCGCCCAAATCTGCACCGGCGAGGTGACGGTCTACGTCCGCGGTGCCGAGCGGGCCCGGGAGATGGCCGAACTCGGTGAGCGCCTGGGCGTGGCCGTGCGGACGGCCGACTGGGAGCGGGGCGCCGAGGCGCTCGCGCAGCCGCTCACCGTGTCCACCACGCCGGTGGGGGCGACGGACGCGTTCGCCGCCGGGCTGCCCGCAGCGCCCGGGGCGTTGTTCGACGTGCTGTACCACCCGTGGCCGACGGCGCTGGCCGCCGCCTGCGCGGAGCGCGGCGGGGCCGTGCTGGGCGGCCTGGACCTGCTGGTTCACCAGGCGGTGCTGCAGAACGAGCGGTTCACCGGTCGGACGCCCGGTCCGCTGGCGGCCATCCGGGCCGCGGGTGAGGCGGCGCTCACCGCCCGCTGAGGCGGCCGGGGCGTGAGTGGCAGATTGTGCCACTGTGGCGGGTCGTGCCATGTCGGCGGCCCGTGCCGGAGTGGCGGGTCGTGCCATGTCGGCGGCTCGTGCCACTGTGGCGTGTCGTGCCAGGGCGGCGTGCCGTGTCGTGGCGGCGTTCTGTGCCGGTTCGGCACGGTCTGCCGCGGTGTCGCGCTCCGCCGGGGCGGCCTCGCCGGGGTCGGGAAACCGGGCCGGTTCCCCCGTGCACCGGGTCCGAGGGACGACCGGTTGCTGTCCGTCACCCGGACTCTGCTCCCGGGCATGCCGACGGCATGAAAGGATTCAGAGACAGAGGAACGCCCGGGCGGGTCGCGGTTGTGCCGTGGTCGGTCCGCTGATGAAGGAGCTCCGTTGGGTACGTTGCGCTGGCTGACGGCGGGGGAGTCGCACGGTCCGGCACTTGTCGCGACGCTGGAGGGCCTGCCCGCCGGTGTTCCGGTGACCACCGAGGTGGTGGCCGAGGCGCTCGCGCGTCGGCGGCTGGGCTACGGTCGCGGCGCCCGGATGAAGTTCGAGCAGGACGAGGTCACCTTCCTCGGCGGGGTCCGGCACGGTGAGACCATGGGCAGCCCGGTGGCGGTCATGGTCGGCAACACCGAGTGGCCGAAGTGGGAGCAGGTGATGTCGGCCGATCCGGTCGATCCCGAGGTGCTGGCCGGTCTGGGCCGCAACGAGGCGCTGACCCGGCCGCGTCCCGGTCACGCGGACCTGGCGGGGATGCAGAAGTACTCGATCGCGGAGGCGCGGCCGATCCTGGAGCGCGCGAGTGCCCGGGAGACGGCGGCCCGGGTGGCGTTGGGCGCGGTGGCGCGGGCGTACCTGCGGGAGACCTGCGGGATCGAGATCGTCAGCCATGTGGTGGAGCTGGCGGCGGCGAAGGCTCCGGCGGGTGTGCTGCCGTTGCCGTCGGACGAGGCGCGGTTGGACGCGGATCCGGTGCGATGCCTGGACGCGGACGCGTCGAAGGCGATGGTGGCGGAGATCGACCAGGCGCACAAGGACGGCGACACCCTGGGGGGTGTGGTCGAGGTGCTGGCGTACAACGTGCCGGTGGGTCTGGGTTCGCACGTGCACTGGGACCGGCGGTTGGACGCGCGGCTGGCGGCGGCGTTGATGGGGATCCAGGCGATCAAGGGTGTCGAGGTCGGTGACGGTTTCGACCTGGCCCGGGTGCCGGGGTCGCTGGCGCATGACGAGATCGTGCCGACGCCGGAGGGCGCGAAGCGGGTGTCGGGTCGTTCGGGTGGGACCGAGGGCGGTCTGTCGACGGGTGAGCTGCTGCGGGTCCGGGCCGCGATGAAGCCGATCGCGACGGTGCCGCGGGCGCTGCGGACCTTCGACGTGCGGACGGGTGAGCCGGCGAAGGCGCACCACCAGCGTTCGGACGTGTGCGCGGTGCCGGCGGCGGGGATCGTCGCGGAGGCGATGGTGGCGCTGGTGCTGGCGGACGCGGTGAGCGAGAAGTTCGGCGGTGACCACGTGTCCGAGACCCGTCGCAACGTCCAGGGGTACCTGGACAACCTGATCGTCCGATGACCGCGCCCCTGGTGGTGCTGGTCGGTCCGCCCGGCAGTGGCAAGTCCACCGTCGGGCGGGACCTCGCCGAGCGCCTGGGCGTCGGTTTCCGGGACACCGACGCCGATGTCGAGCGGTCGGCGGGCAAGTCGATTCCGGAGATCTTCATCGACGAGGGCGAGCCGCACTTCCGCGAGCTGGAGTCGGCCGCCGTGCGCGGCGCCGCGCAGAGCCACGACGGCGTGCTCGCGCTGGGCGGCGGCGCGGTGATGGCCGAGGCGACCCGGGCGCTGCTGCGCGATCTGCCGGTGGTGTTCCTGGAGGTACCACTGGCGGACGCGGTGCGCAGGGTCGGGCTGGACGCGCCGCGGCCGCTGCTCGCGGTCAATCCCCGGGCGCGTTGGCGTGAGTTGATGGAGGCGCGTCGGCCCCTGTACCTGGAGGTGGCCACCGCCGTCGTCGACACCGCGGACCGTACCCCCGGGCAGGTCGCGGACGCCGTAATGGAAGCACTGGAGCTGAAGACCCCCCATGAGTGACATCGTCAGGATTCACGTCGGCGGCAACGCCGGCCACGACCCGTACGACGTGCTGATCGGACACCAACTGCTCGGCGAGCTGGGCCGGCTGATCGGGACCAGGGCCAAGCGGGTCGCGCTGATCCACCCCGAGGGGCTGGCCGCCACCGCCGACGCCATCCGCGAGGACCTGCTCGGCGAGGGCTACGAGGCGATCGTCCTCCAGGTGCCCAACGCCGAGGACGCCAAGAGCGCCGAGGTCGCCGCGTACTGCTGGTCGGTGCTCGGCCAGACCGGCTTCACCCGCAGTGACGTGATCGTCGGTCTCGGCGGCGGCACCACCACCGACCTGGCCGGCTTCGTGGCGGCCACCTGGCTGCGCGGGGTGCGCTGGGTCTCCATGCCCACCACGCTGCTCGGCATGGTCGACGCGGCGGTGGGCGGCAAGACCGGCATCAACATCGCCGAGGGCAAGAACATGGTCGGGTCCTTCCACCCGCCGGTCGGCGTGCTGGCGGATCTCGACACCCTGGAGACGGTGCCCCGGCACGACTACGTCTCCGGTCTGGCCGAGGTCATCAAGTGCGGCTTCATCGCCGACCCGGTCATCCTCGACCTGATCGAGGCGGACCCGGAGGGTGCCAGGACCCCGTCCGGGCCGCACACCGTCGAGCTGATCCGGCGGGCCGTCCAGGTCAAGGCCGACGTGGTCTCCGGGGACCTCAAGGAGTCCGGCCGGCGCGAGATCCTCAACTACGGCCACACCCTCGGCCACGCCATCGAGCGCAACGAGCGCTACAAGTGGCGGCACGGCGCGGCGATCTCCATCGGCATGGTCTTCGCCGCCGAACTGGGCCGCCTGGCCGGCCGGTTGGACGACGAGACGGCCGACCGGCACCGCACCGTGCTCGCCGCGGTCGGCCTGCCGCTGAGCTACCGCGCGGACGCCTGGCCGAAGCTGGTGGACGCGATGAAGATCGACAAGAAGTCGCGCGGCGACCTGCTGCGCTTCATCGTCCTGGACGGCCTCGGCCGGACCTCCATGCTGGAGGGCCCCGACCCGTCGCTGCTGGCCGCCGCCTACGCGGAGGTCTCCTCGTGACCCGGGTGATGGTCCTCAACGGCCCCAACCTCGGCCGGCTCGGCAGCCGCGAGCCGGATGTCTACGGCGCCACCTCCTACGCCGGGCTGGTCGAGCGCTGCACCGCGCTCGGCAAGGAGCTCGGCTTCGAGGTCGAGGTGCACGAGACCAACTCCGAGCAGCAGATGGTGGAGTGGCTGCACGAGGCGGCCGACGGCGAGGTGCCCGTGGTGATCAACCCGGGCGCCTTCACCCACTACTCGTACGCGATGCGCGACGCCGCCGCCCAGCGGACCGCCCCGCTGATCGAGGTGCACATCTCCAACCCGTACGCCCGGGAGACCTTCCGGCACACCTCGGTGATCGCCGCCGTCGCCTCCGGCACCATCGCCGGATTCGGCCTCGGCTCGTACGAGCTGGCCCTGCGGGCCCTCGGCGGGCAGCTCACCGCACGCTGACACGCGGGGCCGGGACACCGGATCGGCGCGGCCCCGGCCGGCCCGATCCGGTGTCCCGGCCCTCGTCAGCGGCCCGCCGGCGGACTGTGCCCGCCGCGGGGCCGCCGTGTAGTGTCCCCGCTGAAAGAAGTCGGGAGGTGACCGTGACGCAGTACGCCGGGGGTGGACAGGTCCCCCCACGTCCCGTCGCTCCGCCGGCCCCGCCGTACGCCGGCAGCGCCACCGCCGGTACCGCTCCGGGGGCGCCCCGGGGAGTACCGCAGACAGCGTCCCACTCCGTCCGCCACGGCGTGGCCCAGTCCGTGCGCGAGCCCGCGGGCCGGGTACCGTACGGCGGCCGTCCCGCCGTGCCGCCGACCGGTACCCCGCCGGCGCCCGCCGCGCCGCCCGCGCCGGCGCGGCCCGTGCCGCCCTCGGCTCCCGTGGTGGCGCCGCCCGCGCCGGTTCCCGCCGGGGCCACCGGGCACTTCCTGCTGCCCTCCGGCTCGCCCGTGCAGCTCCCGGCCCACCCGCCGCAGCCGCACACGCCGTCCGGACCGCTCGCCGTGCTGCTGATCGGCCCGGCCGGCGCTGGCAAGACCACCGTCGCCCGGCACTGGGCCGAGCGCCGGCCGACGCCCACCGCCCACATCAGCCTCGACGACGTCCGCGAGTGGGTGCAGGCCGGGTTCGCCAACCCGCAGTCCGGCTGGAACAACGCCTCCGAGGCGCAGTACCGGCTGGCCCGCCGCACCTGTGGCTTCGCCTGCCGCAACTACCTGGCCAACGGCATCTCCTGCATCATCGACGACGCCGTCTTCCCGGACCGCCCGGCGATCGGCCTCGGCGGCTGGAAGCGGCACATCGGCCCCGGGATGATCCCGGTGGTGCTGCTGCCCAGCCTGGACTCCGTGCTGAGCCGCAACGCCCGGCGCAGCGGCAACCGGCGGCTGAGCGACGAGGAGGTGGCCCGGATCCACGGGCGGATGGCCGGCTGGTACAACTCCGGGTTGCCGATCATCGACAACTCCCAGCTGGACGTCGCCGCCACCGCCGCCGAGCTGGACCGGGTGATCCTGGCCCGGCTGATGGGCATCCCGGTCCGCTGAGCCCGGTCCGCCCGGTCCGCCCGGTCCGCCCGGTCCGCTGAGCCCGGGCCGCGGGCCCCGGGCCCTGTCGCTGCCGGCTGCGATGATGGACGCGTCCTGTTCGACCACCCGGGGGAGCCGACGCCCGTGCCGGAAGGCCACATCATCCACCGCCTCGCCGCCGAGAACGCCAGGGTCTTCGGCGGCCGACCCGTCCGGGCCGGCAGCCCGCAGGGCCGGTTCGCCGACGGCGCCGCGCTGGTCGACGGCCAGGTGCTGACCGGGGCGGAGGCGATCGGCAAACACCTCTTCCTGGGCTTCGAGGGCGGCGGCTGGGTGCACGTCCACCTCGGCCTCTACGGCGGGTTCAGCTTCGGCGCCGGACCGGCGCCCGTGCCGGTCGGCCTGGTCCGGCTGCGGCTGGAGAACGACGACGCCTACGCCGACCTGCGCGGTCCCAACACCTGCGCGCTGATCACCGGTGCCGAGAAGGACGCCGTCGCGGCCCGCCTCGGGCCCGACCCGCTGCGCGCCGACGCCGATCCGGAGCTCGCCTGGCGGCGGGTCTCCGGCAGCCGGACGACGGTCGCCGCGCTGCTGATGGACCAGAAGGTGCTGGCCGGCGTCGGCAATGTGTACCGCGCCGAGGTGCTGTTCCGCCACGGCATCAGCCCGCACCGGGCCGGGCGCGACCTCACCCGGGCCGAGTGGGAGGCCGTCTGGGCCGACCTGGTCGCGCTGATGCGGGAGGGCGTCGGCGCCGGCCGGATCGACACCGTCCGGCCCGAGCACACCCCCGAGGCGATGGGGCGGCCCCCACGCGTGGACGACCACGGCGGCGAGGTGTACGTCTACCGCCGGGCCGCCCTGCCCTGCCTGGTCTGCGGCACCGACGTGCGGACGGAGCAGCACGCCGCGCGCAACCTGTTCTGGTGCCCCGCCTGCCAGCGGACCTAGCCGGGCCGCTCACCCGCGCCCGCCGCCCGGAGCGTCCGGGCGCCGTCCGGTGGCGCGGGTGAGCGGCCCGCGGGCCACGGCCAGGGCGGCGGCCGCGCCGGCCAGGCAGAGCGGGGTGTAGAGGGCCAGGTTGAGCCGGTGGAAGGCCGAGCCGGGCTCGGTGCCGGTCCCGCTCGCCCAGACCAGCCCGGCCAGCCCGCGCGCGAGCAGCCCGCCGGCCACCGCGCGCGGGCCCCAGCGCAGCACGACGGCGGGCAGCCGCCGGGCCGCGCCGTCGAGCAGCCCGCCGCGGGCGAGCACGACGGTCGCGCCCGAGCACAGCAGGGCGGCCAGGGGCAGTACCACGCGCGGGGTGAACGGCACCTCGGCGTTGAGCACCGCGCGCGAGAGCGATGCCGCGTCCGGTGCGGGCCAGGTGCTGCCGGTGGCCCAGTACACGTGCAGCAGGCCGTCGGCGGCGAGCACGACGGCGACGGCGAGGGCGGCGCTGCGGTGGCGGTTCACGGAGTCCTCCAGGGGTCCCGACGGTGTGTCACCCCGCAGGAGTGGGCGGCGCGGCAGTCCGTTCCGGTGGCGAGCGTCACACCGAAACCGGCGGGGGCGAGGGAACGTCCGGCCGGTTCGGGGCCTCTCACCCGGATGTGGATGGTCCCGAAGAACCCGATGCCGCCCCGGCCGAGCCGGATGTCGCCGCGCTGGTCCGCGCCGCCCAGCGGGGCGACCAGCTGGCCGTGGGCGAACTGCTGGAGCTGGTCACGCCCTACGTGCGCAGGCTCTGCGGCCCGATCGCGCTGGACGACGGCGCCGACGCCACCCAGGAGGCGCTGATCGCGGTCTTCCGCAAGCTGCGCCAGCTCCGGGAGCCGGCCGCGCTGTTCGGCTGGGTCCGCTCGATCGCCGTCCGCGAGGCCGTCCGGCACGTCCGGAGGGTCGCGTCCTGCGTCCCCGCCGACCTGTCGGAGCTGCCGCGCCCGGACGACCCGCAGCTCGCCACCGACATCGAGGACGTTCTGGCCCGGCTGACGCCCGAGCACCGCGCCGTCCTGGTGCTGCGTGACCTCGAAGGCCTGGACGAGCGTTCCACCGCCGAACTGCTGGGCGTGGCGACCGGCACCGTGAAGTCCCGGCTGTCCCGGGCCCGGCTCGGTTTCCGAAAGGCGTGGCAGCAGTGAGTGCGCAGACCCCCTGGCCGGTGGCCGGTTTCGACCCGGTGCGCCGCCTGCACGTCATCGCCGCCGTCACCCCCGGCGCGGCCGTCCGGGAGGCGCTGCTGGACGCGCCGTTCGACCAGGTCTGGGCGGCCGCGGCCGACCTGGAGGGCGGGCTGCCGCGCTGGCTGCCGGACATCCGCGAGGTCCGGCTGGCCGCACCCCGGGAGGGGGGCCGCCGGCAGGCCCTGGTGGTCGGCCGGACCAGGCTGCGGGCCCGCTTCGACCTTGAGCTGGAGCCCGGCTGGTGCCTGATGCGCAGCCGGTTCCTGCTCGGCGGCATGGCGGCCCGGGCGGAAGCGGAGGGCACCCGCTTCGCCTTCCTCGGCGCCTTCCGCACACCGGCCGGCGCTCTGGTGGGCCGCGCGCTGCGGCCCGCCACCGACCCGCTGGCCCGGCGCTCGCTCGGCCGGTTCGCCCGGCTGGTGCGGGAGGGATGATGCGGGCTCAGGATCCACCGTAGGCTGAGGGCCGGCACGGAGGGAGCGGGCGGATGGACGGCTACGAGGCGACCAACAGCGTGTCGGGCACGGTGTACGGCAACGTGGTGCAGGCGCACACCTTCGTCCAGGCGCCGGCGCCGCCCGCCGGGGTGCCCCGCCAGATCCGGCCGTCCAGCGGCGCGTTCGTCAACCGGGGCGTGGAACTCGCCGCGCTGACCGCCGCGCTGGAGCGGGCGGAGCCGCTGCGGCCGTCCGTCGTCGCGCTGACCGGGCTCGGTGGTGTCGGCAAGACCGAGGTCGTCGCGCGGTGGGCCGAGGAGCACGCCCGCCGCTTCCCGGGCGGCCAGTTGTACGCGGACCTCACCACCGTGCGCCACCAGGGCGGCGTCGACCTGGGCGAGGTGCTGGGCGGCTTCCTGCGGGCGCTCGGGGTCCACCGGGACTTCGTGCCCGAGCGGCTGCCCGAGCGCGCGGCGCTGTTCCGGACGGTCACCTCGGCGGGCGGGCTGCTGGTCTTCCTCGACAACGTCGAACACGCCTCGGAGGTCAGGACGTTGCTCCCGACGGCCGGGCTGGTCGTGGTCACCGGTCGGGCGCGGCTGCCGGGTCTGGCGATGGTGGGCGCGACCCTGCTCGACGTCGAGCCGCTGCGGCCGGAGGCCGGCTCGGAGCTGGTCCGCAGCTGGCTGGGCCCGGGGCGCGGCACCGACGACCAGCTCCACGACCTGGTGCGGCTCTGCGGCGGACTGCCGCTGGCACTCCAGGCGGTCGGGTCCGAGCTGATCACCCGCAGCGGACTGCCGGTGGAGCGGGTGGTGACCGAACTGGCGGACGAGGCCGGCCGGCTGGCGGCGATCGAGCACCGGGAGGGCTCCGTGATCGAACCGTTCGAGGCCGTGTACGCGCACTTCCCCGCGCACACCCGCCGGCTCTACCACCTGCTGGGGCTGCACCCGGGCTGGCACCTCACGCCCGAGCTGGCCGAGGCCGCCGGTGTCGAGCGGGCCGGCGAGGCCCTGGGCGAGCTGGTGCGGGCCCATCTGCTGCGCCCGGTGGTGGACGAGACCGCGGACCCGGCGGAGCGGTACCGCACCCATGACCTGGTGCGGTTGCACGCCCGGCGGCACGCGCGGGCCGACCCCGGGCGGGAGGAGCTGCTGCGGCGGATCGTGGCCCACTACCGGGGCCGGGCGGCGGCGGCCGACCGGGCGCTCGGTGACCGGATGCGGCTGCAGGAGCCCCCGGAGCCGTCGGTGCCCGGCTTCGCCGACCCGGTCGGGGCGATGGCCTGGCTGCAGGTCGAGCGGGCCGATCTGCTGGCGGTCCTGACGGCGGCCGCCGAGCAGGGCTGGCACGGTGAGGTCTGGCGGCTCTGCGAGTCGCTCTGGCCGCTGTACCACGGCCGGAAGCACTACGGCGACTGGATCGCCTCCCATCTCCTGGGCGTCGAGGCGGCGCAGTGGGACAACCGCCCGGACGCCGGGATCCGAATGCGCAACCAGCTGGCCCGGGCCCACTACGAGCTGGGGCGGTACCCGGCGGCGGCCGAGCAACTGGCCGCCGCGGCCGAGCTGCTGCCGCTGGTGGACGACCCGCGACTGGCCGGTGTGCTGGTCGAGACCGAGGCACTGCTCTGCCTGGCCGACGGGCGGCCGGAGCGGGCGGTGGAGCTGTTCACCCGGGCCCGGGAGGCCAACGCGGGGGACCCGCACGGTGTGGTGGTGCAGAGCTACCAGCTGGGCCGGGCCCTGGTCGCGGCGGGTCGCGCGGAGGCGGCGCTGGCCGTCCTGGCCGAGGCGACCGACCTGGCCGAGCGGACGCGGGACCGCTCGATGCTGGTGAAGCTGCCGCTCGTCCAGGGGCGTGCGCACCGGGCGCTGGGGCAGCCGGCCGAAGCCGTGCGGCTGGTCACCTCGGCGGCGGACCGGGCCGCCGCGCGGGACGAGCTGGTCAAGGAGGCCGAGGCTCGCGAGCTGCTCGCCGAACTGGCGGAGGAACTGGGCGACCGGGCGCTGGCCGCGGGTGCGCGGGCCCGGCTGCGGGAGTTGCGCGGGCGGGCCGGCGTCCTCGGCGGGCGCGAGGCGTAGACGGGCCGCCGAGCGCCGTCACGGCCGGGCGGTGACGGGCCCGGTCCGGGGCCGCCGAGCGCCGTCACGGCCGGGCGGTGAACGTGACCCGGACGCGGCGCTCGCCCGTGCGGACGGTGAGCCCGCTCTGCGGCAGGGCCGCCGGGTCACCGCCGTGCTGGAGCCAGAGGGCCACGGCCGCGCCGAGCAGCAGCGGGTCGAGCAGAGGCTTCGGTGCCCCCCACGGCCGCTCGGCTCGGGCCTCCAGCAGCAGGCCGGCGGGCAGCCGCAGCAGGTGGCGGCTCTTGCCGAGGGCGGCCACCGCCAGGCCGAGCCCGGGGGAGCGGAAGGCATCGGCCAGCCAGCGTTCGGCGGGCAGTTCGGCCCGGACCTCGGTACGGGCCAGCACCTCGGCGACGTCGCGCAGTTCGAGCCGGTGCTCTTCGGCGGCGACCGCGTAGATGCCGCGGGCGGGCCCGTGGTCCGGCCCGACGGGGTAGCGCCGCAGGGCGACCTCGGTGCCCGAGACCGTCCCCTCGGCGTCGTACGCCGACGGGCCGCGGGTGGTGCCCGGCAGCAGGCGCGGTTCGGGGTAGGGCGGCAGACGGGGTTCGCCGGCCGGTTCGTCCAGCCGTGGCAGGTAGGAGTAGAGCAGCGGGCGCAGTAGGCGGGCCGACTGCCCGCGCGCGCCGAGCGAGCGGTCGGTGAGCGGTCGCAGGGCCGCCGGATCGTGTTCGGCCACGGCCTGTTCGAGCTGGGCCAGCAGATCGCCGTCCGGGTCGAGCGGCGGCGCGGCCTGGCCGAAGGCGTAGCTGGGGGAGCGCGGGTCGAGCTCGTCGGCGCCGGTGGCGACCAGCAGGGTGTGGCGTTCCAGCGCGGCGCCGTAGAAGGAGACCGAGCCGTGGTCGCCGATCAGGCAGTCGGCGGCGACCAGCGCGGCCTGCCAGCCCTGGTGCGGCGGGACGAGCCGGAGCCCGGAGCGTTCGGCGGCGGCGAGCAGGGCCCGCGGATCGTGCCGGGCCCAGATGTTGGGGTGCAGGACGACGGCCACCGTGTACTCGTCGGCGGGGAGCCGGTCGACCAGCCGCAGCGGCAGCCGGGGGTGGCGGCCGAACAGGGAGTGCTCGCTCCAGGTGGAGTTGACCACGACCAGCCGGCGGCCGTCCACGGCGCCGAGCGCGGCCCGGTAGCCGTCCCGGGCGTCGAGGCTGTTCAGCATCCGGTCGAAGCACGGGTCACCGACCACCCGTGCGCGCGGCAGGGCCTCGGGGCAGGAGATCCGCAGCCGGTCCAGCTGTTCCTCGTGCGAGAGGCCCAGGACCTCGACGAACACCCGCCCGCGGTGGGTCAGTTCGCGGCGGGAGAGGCCGGCGGGGGTGACGGTGTCCCCGGTGGACTGGGACACCAGGCGGTTGTAGCCGGCTCCGTGCGGCAGGACGATCAGCGGGGCGTCCAGCCGGCCCATCGAGGAGTGGACGGCACAGGCGACGGCGAGGTCGAAGCGGTGCCGGGTGGCCTCCCGCCAGTCCAGGAGGGTGAACCCGGGCAGGCCGCGCAGGAACGCGTCCAGTCCGGCGGTGAAGGCCGAGCCGGGGTTGACGGTGAGGTAGAAGCGGACGCTGTCGCGGTCGCGGAGCAGGGTGAGCGCGTCGAGGACGCGGGTGGCGGACGTGAGGGTGCGGACGACCGCGAGGACGCGTGCCTCGACCGGCCGGGTGTTCCAGCGGTCGTCGTCGGGCCAGGCCCGGCCCCGGGGCCTGCGGCGGATCAGCACGCGATGATCGTACTCATCCGGGCGTGCGCCGGGGCGGTGGCCGGACGGTGGGTCAGCCGGCCGCGGTGGTGGGCTCGTGGGGCCCGGCCACGGGGGCCGGTTCGTGGTGCCCGGGTGCGGCGGTGGGCTCGTGGTGCCCGGGCGAGCCGGCGGGCTCGTGGTGCTCGGGCGAGCCGGCCGGTTCGTGGTGCTCGGCGGCGGCGCACGCGTCCAGCAGGGGGCGCATCGCCTCGTCCAGAAGCCGGTAGCGCACCACCCGCCCGTCCTTGTCGCCGGTGACCACGCCCGCCGTGCGCAGCAGCCGCAGTGCCTGCGAGACGGCCGGGTCGCGCATCCCGGTGGCGACCGCCAGGTCGGTGACGGCGAGCGGGCCGGCCCGGTGCAGGGCGAGCAGCAGGGCGAGCCGCCCGGGGTCGGCGAGCAACGAGAACCGCTCGGCCCAGGACCGGACGTGCCCGGTGTCGCCGATCGCGGCGATGGCCTCGCAGACCCGGTGCCCGTCGATGGTGCGGTGGCCCGCGCGGTCGGCCGGTACGAGATGCATGCGGACATTCTCGCAGCCCCGGGGCTGTGATTCCGGACACCTGCGTAGGTGCGCAGCCTTGCAAGGGTGTGGCGGGGGACCCTACGGTGTTGCCCGCCGTGGTGTTCGGGAAGACCGGTGACGGACTCTCAGGAGTCCGGAGTCCGGAGCGGCCCTCGCCACTGTGATCGGGGGAGTCGTCCGTGCCCACGACGCCACTGGGTGCCTCGCGCACCCGGGAAGGCGGGCACGGGAGCCCCGTAAGCCAGGAGACCGGCCACGGCATCTCACGAACGACTTTCCACGAGGTGCTGGAGCGTGATCCCACGATGAACCTGCCCGAAACCGCCGCCCCCGCGGCGCCGTCCGCCTTGCCCGCCTTCCGCTGGAAGCGTGAGGACACCATCCGTACGGCCGGGTTGATGGGGGTGATCCTGGCCATGCACGTGGTGGCGTTCGGGACGCTCTTCTTCCTGGTGGCACCCGAGGGCTACGCGGTCGGTACGCAGGTCTTCGGGGTGGGCCTGGGGATCACCGCCTACACCCTCGGCATGCGGCACGCCTTCGACGCCGACCACATCGCGGTGATCGACAACACCACCCGCAAGCTGATGGCGGACGGCAAGCGGCCCGTCTCGGTGGGCTTCTGGTTCGCCCTCGGGCACTCCTCGATGGTGGTCCTGATGGCCGCCCTGGTGGCGGGCGGCGCCCAGCTGGCCAACACGCTGATGGACGACGAGTCCCCCACCCACCAGTGGCTGGGCGTGGTGGGCACCTCGGCGTCCGGTGCCTTCCTGTACCTGATCGGCGCGCTCAACCTGGCCGCCCTGTTCGGCATCCTGAAGGTGTTCCGGTCGATGCGCGAGGGCCGCTTCGACGAGGCGGAGCTGGAGGAGCACCTCAACGCGCGCGGCCTGCTGGCCCGGGTGCTGAACCGGGCGACCCGCTCGATCACCCGGCCCGGCCAGATGTTCCCGGTGGGGATGGTGCTCGGCCTCGGCTTCGACACCGCGACCGAGGTGACGCTGATGGTGATGGCCGGCTCCGGCGCGGCCTCCGGGCTGCCCTGGTACGCGATCGTCTGCCTGCCGCTGCTGTTCGCGGCGGGGATGAGCCTGTTCGACACGCTGGACGGGACGTTCATGAACTTCGCGTACCAGTGGGCGTTCTCCAATCCGGTGCGCAAGGTGTACTACAACCTGACCATCACTGGGCTGTCGATCGCGGTGGCCTTCATCATCGGCACCATCGAGCTGGTCGGGGTGCTGCACGAGAAGCTGGACCTCACCGACCCGGTGAGCGGCTGGATCGCCGACCTCTCGCTGGACAACGTCGGCTACGTCATCGTCGGGCTGTTCGTGGTGGTCTGGGCAGCGGCGATCGCCTACTGGCGGCTGGCCGGTGTCGAGCGGCGCTGGAGTCCGCGGTCCACGCTGCCCGCGGGTGACGTGCCCGCCCAGGGGGCGGCGGCCGAGGACGCCGCCGACCTCGCCACGTAGCCGGGCGTCCTCGACGCGCGAGGCGGCGCCCACCCGAGCGGATCGGGTGGGCGCCGCCTCCGGCTGTCCGCCGGATCAGCCGTGCCGCGTGCCGTAGCGCTGGTGGAAGCGCTCGACGCGGCCGGCGGTGTCCAGGACGCGGGACCGGCCGGTGTAGAAGGGGTGGCTCGCCGCGGAGATCTCGACGTCGACCACCGGACGGGTGGTGCCGTCCTCCCGGGTGATCGTCCGGTCGCCGGTCAGGGTGGAGCGGGTCAGGAAGGTCAGGCCGCCGGCCGTGTCGCGGAAGACGACCGGGCGGTAGGAGGGGTGGATGCCGGGCTTCATCAGCGGGGCTCCTCTCGGGTCGGAGGGTGGGGCGGGGGAGTCGGGGTGCGGGCCGGTGCGGGCCGGGGTCAGCGCTCCTCGCGGAAGTCGACGTGCCGGCGCGCGGCCGGGTCGAACTTGCGCAGCACCAGCCGGTCCGGGTCGTTGCGGCGGTTCTTGCGGGTCACGTACGTGAAGCCCGTTCCGGCCGTGGACCTGAGCCTCACGACGGGGCGCAGTTCGCTGCTGGCCATGGGTCCTCCTCCTGGTCCGGGCGGCCCGGCGGGGCCGCCCCGGCGCCCGGTCGAGGCCGGACACCGAAATGGAAGTCGTTTTCGTGTGGTCCAACGCGGCCGCCGCCCGGCCCATTCCCGGGCCGTCGGGCCCGGCTCGGCCGCGGGCCGTCGGAGGTACTGCCGTCGGCCGCGCGCGACCGCGCACACGCCGGGGCTCACGACGGCCGGGCCCGCTCCGACCGCCCGTCCGGGGAGGCCGCCCGGCCATGCCCGTCCGCCCGCCACCGGCCCGGCTGCCCGGTCCGGGGCCCGGTCGGATCCGCTCGGCGGGCGGATCGTGGTGCGGCTCCGTAGGCTCGACGCATGTCTGATGCGTACGCGGGCCGGCGGGAGCGTCTGAGGGTGCACTGCAGTGCGACCGGGGCCGATGCGGCGCTGATCACCCGGGCGGCGAACGTGCGGTACCTGACCGGGTGCCCGCCGTGCGGCGCGACGCTGCTGCTGACCCGGGAGCAGGTCCTGCTGGCGCTGCCGGACGACCTGCCGCCGGACGACACCGGTGAGCACCTGATCGCCGAGGACGTCACCCGGGTACCGGTGGCGGCGGGGGCGGACACCGCGCTGGCCGGCGCCGCGGCCGCGGCCCGGCTCCGGGTCGGCGACCTCGCGGTGGAGGAGCACGACCTGACCGTCACCCGGCACCGGGCGGTGGCGGGCCTGGCCGAGGGCGTCCGGCTGGCCGATCTCGGCCGGGCGGTCGAGCGGCTGCGGGTGGTCAAGGACGAGCACGAGATCGCCGACCTGCGGATCGCGGCCGAGATCGCCGACCAGGCGCTCGGCGAACTGCTGGAGTCGATCCTGGTGGGCCGCACCGAGCGGCACCTGGCGATGGAACTGGAACGCCGGATGATCGACCACGGCGCGGACCGGGCGGCCTTCCCGGTCTCGGTCGGCACCGGCAGCCACTCCGGTCAGCAGGCCCACCAGCCCACCGACCGGCGGGTGGAGGAGGGCGACTTCCTCACCGTCGTCCTCGGCGCGCAGTACCGGGGGTACGGCGTCTCCACCGCCCGGACCTTCGTGATCGGCGCGGCCCCCGCGCCCTGGCAGGTGGAGCTGCACCGGCTGGTGTTCCGGGCCCAGCGGGCCGGGCGGGAGGCGCTCGGTCCGGGCGTCGAGCAGTACGTGCCCGACCAGGCCGCCCGGGAGATCCTCCACGCGGCCGGGCACACCGAGAGCTCGCCGCACCCCGTCGGGCACGGCATCGGGCTGGAGATCCGGGAGGCCCCGCGCCTCGGGCCGTCGGACATGGGTAAACTGGACAGCCGCGTGCCGGTCACCGTCGGTCCAGGGGTTCACCTCCCGGGCCGGGGCGGTGTCCGGATCGAGGACACGCTCGTGGTGCGCCCCCTCGAAGAGGGCGGGCCCGAGCTGCTCACCATCACCACCAAGGAGCTCCTCGCCCTGTGATCCGTGACCGCCCGGAGGCGGCCGCGGGCGGCAGGACGCGTCCCTTGGTTCCTTGACAGCTATATCCAGGAGTAAGTGCGCCCGTGGCTTCCACGAACGATCTCAAGAACGGCATGGTTCTCAAGCTGGAGGGCGGCAAGCTCTGGTCCGTCGTCGAGTTCCAGCACGTCAAGCCCGGTAAGGGCCCGGCCTTCGTGCGCACCAAGCTCAAGGAGGTCCTGACGGGCAAGGTCGTCGACAAGACCTTCAACGCCGGCACCAAGGTCGAGACCGCCAACGTCGACAAGCGTGGCATGCAGTTCTCGTACAAGGACGGCGAGAACTTCGTGTTCATGGACACGGACACCTACGACCAGACCACGATCGAGCCCGCCGTCGTCGGCGACGCCGCGAAGTACCTGCTGGAGGGCTTCGAGGCCCTGGTCGCCATGTACGAGGGCGCCCCCCTGTACATCGAGCTCCCGGCCTCGGTCGAGCTGACCATCTCCCACACCGAGCCGGGCGTCCAGGGCGACCGCTCCACCGGTGGCTCCAAGCCGGCCACCCTGGAGACCGGTGCCGAGATCGCCGTGCCGCTGTTCATCGTGACCGGCGAGAAGATCAAGGTCGACACCCGCGACGGCGGCTACCTCGGCCGGGTGAAGTAAGTCCGTGTCGGCCGCACGCAGTAAGGCCCGTACGCGAGCCTTCCAGATCCTCTTCGAGGCCGACCACCGCGGGGTCGACCCGCAGCGGGTCCTCGCCGACTGGGTGGCCCGGGCCCGGGAGCCCAAGCCGGACGAGGGCACCCCGCAGGTCGGTGAGTACACCATGGAGCTGATCGAGGGGTACGTCCAGCACGCCCGCCGGATCGACGACCTCATCTCCGAGTACGCGGTGGGCTGGACGCTCGACCGGATGCCGATCGTGGACCGCAACGTCCTGCGGCTCGGTGCGTACGAGCTCATCTGGGAGGACGGCGTCCCGGACGCGGTCGTCCTGGACGAGGCCGTCGAGATCGCCAAGGAGTTCTCCACGGACGACTCCCCGGCCTTCGTCAACGGCCTGCTCGCCCGCTTCCTGGAGCTCAAGCCGAGCATCCGCCGGTAGCGGCACCCGACGTACGGCCGCCGGACCCCGAACAGGGGTCCGGCGGCCGTCGTGCGTTCGGGCCGGGTGGCGTATGTTGGGTCCTACTCGCCAGTAACCTGGTGCGCCGGTGACCCCGCTCGCCGGTGATCCCGCAGCGAAGGGCAGGCCACCCCCCATGACCACGGCGATCCGCAGCGAGTTCGACCAGGGCATCGCCCTCAGCCGGCACCCGGCCGAGCCGGGCCGCTACGACGGTGAACTGGGCGCCGGCTGGCAGATCGGCGGCGGCGTCAACGGCGGGCTGCTGCTCGCGATGGCGGGTCACGCCCTCTCCCTGGAGCACGGCGGGCACGCCGACCCGGTCTCGATCAGCGGCTACTACCTCTCCGCCTCCCACCCCGGCCCGGCCACCGTCCGCACCGAGGTGCTGCGCAGCGGCCGCTCGCTCTCCACCGGCACCGCCTCGCTCAGCCAGGACGGCGTGGAGCGGCTGCGGGTGGTCGCCACCCACGGCGACCTCGCCGACGCGGCCGGCGACGTGCGCACCACCGCGGTGCCACCGCAGCTGCCGCCGCCGGACCAGTGCGTCGGCGTCGAGCACGCCCCCAAGGAGCTGATCGCGCAGGCCGCCCTGCTGGAGCGGTTCGACCTGCGGCTCGACCCGGCCACCATCGGCTGGGCGCTCGGGCAGCCCTCCGGCCACGGCCGGATCCAGGGCTGGTTCCGGCTCGCCGACGGCCGCGAGCCCGACCCGCTGCTGCTCCTGCTGGTCGCCGACGCGCTGCCGCCGGTCACCTTCGACCTCGGCATGCCCGGCTGGGCCCCCACCGTCGAGCTGACCGTCCACCTGCGGGCGAAGCCGGTGCCGGGCTGGCTGCGCGTCACCCACGCCACCCGCAACGTGGCCGGCGGCTACTTCGAGGAGGACGCCGAGGTCTGGGACGAGTCCGGCCGCCTCGTCGCCCAGTCCCGCCAGCTCGCCCGGGTCCCGCGTCCGGCGTGACCGGCCCGGCCTGACGGACGGGCCGCGCCCGGCCCGGCGGGCGCGCGACACGCCGGTCTCACGGTCGGTTACATTCCTGTGACACGCCGTACGTGTGCGACACGCGGGGCTGGGGAGGACAAGGTCGGCGGCAACCCCGCCGCTGACCGCCACCGCCCCAGGAGCCACCGATGAGCCGCAACGGCCGCGCCCGCCGCACCCCCGACTGCACCGCCGCCGGCCCCCGCCCGCGGGCGCGGGCGCGGGCGCGGCACGAGCGCCGCCGGGCGGACGGCGCCGAGCAGGCCTTCGTCATCGGTGTCCTGACCAGCGCCGCCGACTTCGAGCGCGCCGGCGCCTGGCGCCTCTCCGACGCCCCGGACTACGAGACCTACCTGCGGGAGACCGCCGACCTGCTCACCGAGGCCCGGCGCGGCTTCGACACCGTCCGGGCCCGGATGTTCCACCCGCAGGACTTCGAGGAGTTCTGCCTGCTGCACGGCCTCGACCCGGCCGAGCCGGGTGCCCGCGACCGCTACCTGGTCAATCCGCCGCTGCAGACCCAGCTGCTCGCCTACCAGGGCGAGGAGCTCGCCCTGGACTTCGTGCCCCGGCTGGTCCGGGCCCGGGAGAGCGGGCTGACCCTGCGCCACGCGGACCTGCTGCTGGACGGCGGGCTCTACGAGGAGCACGGCCGCGCCGTGCGGGAGGCGTACCGGCGCGGCGCCGAGGTGTTCCGGCGGATGCTGGTCGGCGCCGGTGGCGGGGTGTACGAGCTGCGCCTCGCGGTGGACGCGCCCGGTGGCCGGCTGACGGCCGCCGCCCGGGTGCTCCAGTGGGAGGACGGCGTGGTGCGGATCAACGACGAGGACCTGGAGCTGGTCTGCGCGGTGCTCTGCGCGGGTCTGGCCCGGGAGCTGCCGGGGCTCGCGGTGCTGCACGGCACGCGGGGCTCGACGGTGGACGGCGCGGACCGCGAGGAGGCCGCCGGCCGGCCCGGCGACGGAGCCGGTGACCAGGACCTCCGCCGGAGGGCGTGGGCCTGGGCCAGCGGCGGGCAGGACTGGGCGCCGGCCTCGGCGGCCGTGCGACTGGACGGGGTGGCGGCGGAGCCCGGGTACAGCCTGGGCACGGTCTGCTGAGTCCGGCCCGTCGGACCCTGCCTGCCGGACCCGGCCCGGCGCCGGCGGCCGGACGCGCGACGGCGCGGCCCCCCGTCCGGGGTGCCGCGCCGTGACGTTTCTGCTGGGCCCCGCCTGTTCCTGCTGGTGGAAGCCGGTGGGGCGAGCCTCAGCTCGCCTCCTCCTCGCGCACCGCACGGCGCGCGTCGGGGTTGAGCACACCCCAGGAGATCAGCTGCTCGGTCAGGATCGACGGGGACTGGTCGTAGATCACGGCCAGGGTGCGCAGGTCGTCCTGGCGGATCGAGAGCACCTTGCCGTTGTAGTCGCCGCGCTGGCTCTGGATGGTCGCGGCGTAGCGCTGCAGGGGGCCGGCCTTCTCGGAGGGGACCTGGGTCAGTCTCTCCAGATCCAGCACCAGGCGCGGCGGCGGCTCGGCCGCACCACCGGGCGTGCCGCCGGGCAGCAGCTCCTGCACCGGGACGCCGTAGAACTCCGCCAGCTCGGCCAGCCGCTGCACGGTGACCGCACGGTCACCGCGCTCGTACGAGCCGACGACGACTGCCTTCCAGCGCCCCTGGGACTTCTCCTCGACACCGTGCAGGGAGAGCCCCTGCTGAGTGCGGATCGCTCGGAGTTTTCCTCCGAGTTGCTTCGCGTAGTCGCTGGACATTGATCTCCCCGGACGAGATTGCTTCGCGTTCAGTGGTGGGTCACGGGCGATTGCCGACGCCGTTACCGGTGGGTTCGACGTCAGTCTCGTAACTCACTGTGAGGTTACGTAGAGTGAGGTAGCTGCGTCAAGCCGAATGGGGCAGTCGTGCGAATGGCCCGCGTCGGCGATGCGTCGAGGACGTTAACCCGATGAAGCGGAATCATGGACGCCGGTTTGCCGTCAGTCGCGCTGGTACGATGACCGGAGCCCGCGCCGCGTCGGCGGGGGCGTTCCAGACATCCTTTAAGGCCCGTCCAGTGAGGCGGGGAAGGAGGTCCGCTTCGGCATGACCACACATCACGAATCCACGCCGCGTCCACCGCACCAGGTGCTGGACGGCACGGACATCGCCCGGGTGATCACCCGGATAGCGCACGAGATCGTCGAGCGCGCCAAGGGCGCGGAGGACGTCGTGCTGCTCGGCATCCACACCAGGGGCGTGCACCTCGCCCGCCGCCTGCGCGACCGGCTGGTCCAGATCACCGGCCGGGAGATCCCGTTCGGGACGCTGGACATCACCATGTACCGGGACGACCTGCGGCTGAAGCCCGCCCGCGCCCTGGAGCACACCGAGATCCCGGCCGGCGGCATCGACGGCAGGCTCGTCGTCCTGGTCGACGACGTGCTCTTCTCGGGCCGCACCATCCGGGCCGCGCTCGACGCGCTCAGCGACATCGGCCGCCCGCGCGCCGTCCAGCTCGCCGTCCTGGTCGACCGGGGCCACCGCGAGCTGCCGATCCGCGCCGACTACGTGGGCAAGAACCTCCCCACCTCGCTGCGCGAGGCGGTGCAGGTCCGCCTGGCCGACAGCGACGGCGTGGACGCCGTCCTGGTCGGCGACCGCGACCACGCGGCCTCCTCGCGGCCCCCGCGTGGTGAGCGCACCCCGCCGGCCCCCGACTCCCAGCCGTCCGCACCGCACCTCCCGGAGTAGCCCGCGTGAAGCGCCACCTCGTCTCCGCCGCCGATCTCACCCGCGACGACGCGCTGCTGATCCTGGACACCGCCGAGGAGCTGGCCCAGCTCTCCGGACGGGCCGTCAAGAAGCTGCCTACGCTCCGTGGTCGAACGGTCGTCAACCTCTTCTTCGAGGACTCCACCCGCACCAAGACCTCCTTCGAGGTCGCCGAGAAGCGGCTCTCCGCCGACGTCATCAACTTCTCCGCCAAGGGCTCCTCGGTCTCCAAGGGCGAGAGCCTCAAGGACACCGCGCTGACCCTGCAGGCGATGGGCGCGGACGCGGTCGTCATCCGGCACCACGCCTCCGGCGCGCCGGCCCGGCTCGCCCAGTCCGACTGGCTGCACGGCAGCGTCATCAACGCCGGTGACGGCACCCACGAGCACCCCACCCAGGCCCTGCTCGACGCCTTCACCATGCGCCGCCACCTCAACGCGGGCCTCGGCCGCGACCTCGCCGGCCGGCGGGTGACCATCGTCGGCGACATCCTGCACAGCCGGGTGGCCCGCTCCAACGTCCACCTGCTCACCACCCTCGGCGCCCAGGTCACCTTCGTGGCCCCGCCGACGCTGCTGCCGATCGGCATCGACAACTGGCCCTGCGAGGTCAGCTACGACCTGGAGAGCGTGCTCCCCAAGACCGACGCGCTGATGATGCTCCGGGTGCAGCGCGAGCGGATGAACGCCGCCTTCTTCCCGACCGAGCGCGAGTACAGCCGCCGCTACGGGCTGGACGGCAGCCGGATGGCGCAGCTGCCCGACCACGCCATCGTGATGCACCCGGGCCCGATGGTCCGCGGCATGGAGATCACCGCCGACGTCGCCGACTCGCCGCGCTGCACCGTGGTCGAGCAGGTCGCCAACGGTGTCTCCGTCCGGATGGCCGTCCTGTACCTGCTGCTCGGCGGCGCCACGCTCGCCGACGCCGCCCCCCGCACCGACTCCGTGGAGACCGCTCAGTGACCACCTACCTGATCCGCAACGCCCAGATCCTCGGCGGCGCCCCGCAGGACCTCCACCTCGCCGACGGCGTGGTCAAGGAGATCGGCACCGGCCTCGCGGTCGAGGCGGACATCGAGATCGACGCCACCGGCCTGATCGTCCTGCCCGGCCTGGTCGACCTGCACACCCACCTGCGCGAGCCCGGCCGCGAGGACGCCGAGACGGTGCTCACCGGCACCCAGGCCGCCGCGATGGGCGGCTTCACCGCCGTGCACGCGATGGCCAACACCTTCCCGGTGGCCGACACCGCCGGCGTCGTCGAGCAGGTCTGGCGGCTCGGCCAGGAGTCCGGCTACTGCGACGTGCGCCCGGTCGGCGCCGTCACCGTCGGCCTGGAGGGCAAGAAGCTCGCCGAGCTGGGCGCGATGCACGACTCGGCCGCCGAGGTGCGGGTCTTCTCCGACGACGGCAAGTGCGTGGACGACGCGGTGATCATGCGCCGGGCGCTGGAGTACGTGAAGGCCTTCGACGGGGTCGTCGCCCAGCACGCCCAGGAGCCGCGGCTCACCGAGGGCGCCCAGATGAACGAGGGCCAGGTCTCCGGCGAGCTCGGGCTCGGCGGCTGGCCGGCCGTCGCCGAGGAGGCGATCATCGCCCGCGACGTGCTGCTCGCCGCGCACGTCGGCTCCCGCCTGCACGTCTGCCACGTCTCGACGGCCGGCTCGGTGGAGATCATCCGCTGGGCCAAGGCCAAGGGCTGGAACGTCACCGCCGAGGTGACCCCGCACCACCTGCTGCTGACCGACGAGCTGGTCCGCTCCTACGACCCGGTGTACAAGGTGAACCCGCCGCTGCGCACCGCGGCCGACGTCCAGGCACTGCGCAAGGCGCTCGCGGACGGCACCATCGACGCCGTCGCCACCGACCACGCCCCGCACCCGTCCGAGGACAAGGACTGCGAGTGGGCCGTCGCCGCGATGGGCATGGTCGGCCTGGAGACCGCGCTCTCGGTGGTGCAGCAGACCATGGTCGACACCGGCCTGCTGAACTGGGAGGGCGTCGCCGACCGGATGTCGCACCGCCCGGCCCGGATCGGCCGTCTCACCGGCCACGGACGGCCCGTCTCGGTCGGTGAGCCCGCCAACCTGGTGCTCTTCGATCCCGCGTACCGTGGTGCCGTGAATCCCGACAGCTTCGCCACCCGCAGCCGCAACACCCCCTACCGCGGGCTGGACCTGCCCGGACGGGTGCACGCCACCTTCCTGCGCGGCGCCGCCACCGTGCTGGCCGGCGAGCTGGTCGAGCAGGGCGGGCTCGCGTGAGCACCGTCACCCGGCTCGCCCAGGAGCAGGCCAGGGTCACCGACTGGCCCGCGTACATCGGCTGGGCCGTCGGCCTGCTGCTGGTGATCGGGCTGATCTACTGGCTGATGCGCCAGGGCTGGAACTGGCGGCGCACCCTGCAGTCCGGCATCCCGCCGCTGCCCGCCGTGCCGGCCCGTGCCGGCCGGACCATCCTGGAGACCAGCGGCCGGTACCACGGCACCACCACCGCCGGGAACTGGCTGGACCGGGTCGTGGCGCACGGCCTGGGCACCCGCAGCCGCGCCGACCTGACCCTCGGCGCGGACGGCCTGCTGGTGCAGCGCCCCGGCGACATCGACTTCTGGATCCCGGCCGAGCACCTGACCGGTGCCCGGACGGACTCCGGGATCGCCGGCAAGGTCGTCCCGTCCGGACTCCTCGTCGTCACCTGGACGCACGAGGGCACCGCGCTGGACTCCGGCTTCCGGGCCGACCACCCCGACGAGCACACCGCCTGGGTCGAGGCGATCGCTCACCTCGCAACACGTACGCAGACGAAGACGGAAGAGGCCGCTCAATGACCGCACCTGCCCCCACCACGCAGCGCCAACGGCGGGACCGTGTCCCCGCCGTGCTCGTCCTGGAGGACGGCCGGACCTTCCGCGGCCAGGCCTACGGCGCGATCGGCGAGACCTTCGGCGAGGCGGTCTTCAACACCGGCATGTCCGGCTACCAGGAGACCCTGACCGACCCGTCGTACCACCGCCAGGTGGTCGCGATGACGGCCCCGCAGATCGGCAACACCGGCTGGAACGACGAGGACGACGAGTCCCGCCGGATCTGGGTCGCCGGCTACATCGTCCGCGACCCCGCCCGGGTCGCCTCCAACTGGCGCTCGCGCCGCCCGCTCGACGAGGAGCTCGTCAACCAGGGCGTCGTCGGCATCAGCGGCATCGACACCCGCGCCCTCACCCGCCACCTGCGCGAGCGCGGCGCGATGCGCTGCGGCATCTTCTCCGGCCCGGCGCTGGCGGACGACGCCGCCCTGCTGGCCAGGGTGCAGCAGTCGCCCGAGATGAAGGGCGCCGACCTCTGCCCCGAGGTCGCCACCACCGAGGCGTACGTGGTGCCCGCCGTCGGCGAGAAGAAGTTCACCGTCGCCGCGCTGGACCTCGGCATCAAGGCGATGACCCCGCAGCGGATGGCCGAGCGCGGCATCGAGGTGCACGTGCTGCCCGCGAACTCCACACTGGAGGACATCTACGCCGTCGACCCGGACGGCGTCTTCTTCTCCAACGGTCCGGGCGACCCGGCCACCGCCGACCACCAGGTCGCCGTGGCGCAGGGCGTGCTGGAGCGCAGGACCCCGTTCTTCGGGATCTGCTTCGGCAACCAGATCCTCGGCCGGGCGCTGGGCTTCGGCACCTACAAGCTCAAGTACGGCCACCGCGGCATCAACCAGCCGGTGCAGGACCGCACCACCGGCAAGGTCGAGGTCACCGCGCACAACCACGGCTTCGCCGTGAACGCGCCGCTGGACAAGGTGAGCGACACGCCCTTCGGCCGGGTCGAGGTCTCCCACGTCTGCCTGAACGACGACGTGGTCGAGGGACTCCAGGCGCTGGACGTGCCCGCCTTCAGTGTCCAGTACCACCCCGAAGCGGCAGCCGGCCCGCACGACGCGGCCTACCTCTTCGACCGGTTCGTCGAGCTCATGCGAGGCGACGACAAGAACAGTGTTGAGCTCATGGAGGGCCAGCGTGCCTAAGCGCACCGACATCAAGTCCGTCCTGGTCATCGGGTCCGGCCCGATCGTGATCGGCCAGGCCGCCGAGTTCGACTACTCGGGCACGCAGGCCTGCCGGGTGCTCAAGGCCGAGGGCCTGCGGGTCATCCTGGTCAACTCCAACCCGGCCACGATCATGACCGACCCGGAGATCGCCGACGCCACCTACGTCGAGCCGATCACCCCGGAGTTCGTCGAGAAGATCATCGCCAAGGAGCGCCCCGACGCGCTGCTGCCGACCCTCGGCGGGCAGACCGCGCTCAACACCGCGATCGCGCTGGACGCCAACGGCGTCCTCGCCAAGTACAACGTCGAGCTGATCGGCGCGAAGGTCGACTCGATCCACAAGGGCGAGGACCGCGAGCTCTTCAAGGGCGTCGTCGAGGCCGTCAACGCCAAGATCGGCCACGGCGAGTCCGCCCGCTCGGTGATCTGCCACACCATGGACGAGGTGCTGGCCGGGGTCGACACCCTCGGCGGCTACCCGGTCGTGGTCCGCCCCTCCTTCACCATGGGCGGCGCCGGCTCCGGCTTCGCCCACGACGAGGAGGAGCTGCGCCGGATCGCCGGCCAGGGCCTGACCCTCTCGCCGACCACCGAGGTGCTCCTGGAGGAGTCCATCCTCGGCTGGAAGGAGTACGAGCTGGAGCTGATGCGCGACAAGAACGACAACGTCGTGGTCGTCTGCTCCATCGAGAACTTCGACCCGATGGGCGTGCACACCGGCGACTCGATCACCGTCGCCCCGGCGATGACGCTGACCGACCGCGAGTACCAGATCCTGCGCGACGTCGGCATCGCCGTCATCCGCGAGGTCGGCGTCGACACCGGCGGCTGCAACATCCAGTTCGCGGTCGACCCCGTGGACGGCCGGGTCATCGTCATCGAGATGAACCCGCGCGTCTCGCGCTCCTCGGCGCTGGCCTCGAAGGCGACCGGCTTCCCGATCGCCAAGATCGCCGCGAAGCTCGCCGTCGGCTACACCCTGGACGAGATCCCCAACGACATCACCGAGCAGACGCCGGCGTCGTTCGAGCCGACCCTCGACTACGTCGTGGTGAAGGTCCCGCGGTTCGCGTTCGAGAAGTTCCCGAGCGCCGACGCGACGCTGACCACCACCATGAAGTCGGTCGGCGAGGCCATGGCCATGGGCCGCAACTTCCCCGAGGCGCTCAACAAGGCGCTCCGCTCGCTGGAGAAGAAGGGCTCCCAGTTCACCTGGGCCGGCCCGGTCGGCGACAAGGCCGCGCTGCTGGAGAAGGCCGTGGTGCCCACCGACGGCCGGATCAACACCGTCATGGAGGCCATCCGGGCCGGCGCCACCGCGGCGGAGGTGTTCGAGGCCACCAAGATCGACCCGTGGTTCGTCGACCAGCTCTTCCTGCTGGACGAGATCGCCGCCGAGCTGGCCGAGGCCGACGAGCTCACCCCCGAGCTGCTGCGGCACGCCAAGCGGCACGGCTTCTCCGACCAGCAGATCGGCGAGATCCGCGGCCTGCGGACCGACGTGGTCCGCGAGGTCCGGCACGCGCTCGGCATCCGCCCGGTGTTCAAGACCGTCGACACCTGCGCCGCCGAGTTCGCCGCCAAGACCCCGTACTTCTACTCGTCCTACGACGAGGAGAACGAGGTCGCCCCGCGCACCAAGCCCGCGGTGATCATCCTTGGCTCGGGCCCGAACCGCATCGGCCAGGGCATCGAGTTCGACTACTCCTGCGTCCACGCCTCCTTCGCGCTGGCCGACGCCGGGTACGAGACCGTCATGGTCAACTGCAACCCGGAAACCGTCTCCACCGACTACGACACCTCCGACCGGCTCTACTTCGAGCCGCTCACCCTGGAGGACGTGCTGGAGATCGTCCACGCCGAGCAGCAGGCCGGACCGCTGGCCGGCGTGATCGTCCAGCTCGGCGGCCAGACCCCGCTCGGCCTGGCCCAGGCGCTCAAGGACAACGGCGTGCCGATCGTCGGCACCCAGCCCGAGGCGATCGACCTCGCCGAGGAGCGCGGCGCCTTCGGCCGCGTGCTGCGCGACGCCGGCCTGCCCGCCCCCAAGCACGGCACCGCCTTCTCCTTCGAGGAGGCCAAGGCGATCGCGGACGAGATCGGCTACCCGGTGCTGGCCCGCCCCTCGTACGTGCTGGGCGGCCGCGGCATGGAGATCGTCTACGACGAGCCCTCGCTGGCCTCCTACCTGGAGCGGCACGCCGGTCTGATCTCCGAGCACCCGGTGCTGATCGACCGCTTCCTCGACGACGCGGTGGAGATCGACGTCGACGCGCTCTACGACGGCACCGAGCTCTACCTCGGCGGCGTGATGGAGCACATCGAGGAGGCCGGCATCCACTCCGGCGACTCCGCCTGCGCGCTGCCCCCGATCACCCTCGGCGGCTACGACATCAAGCGGCTGCGGACCTCCACCGAGGCGATCGCCCGCGGCGTCGGCGTGCGCGGTCTGATCAACATCCAGTTCGCCCTCTCCGGCGACATCCTGTACGTGCTGGAGGCCAACCCGCGCGCCTCCCGCACGGTGCCGTTCACCTCCAAGGCCACGGCGGTGCCGCTGGCCAAGGCCGCCGCCCGGATCTCGCTCGGCGCCACCGTCGCCGAGCTGCGCGCCGAGGGCCTGCTCCCGGCCGAGGGCGACGGCGGCACCCTGCCCGCCGACTGCCCGATCTCCGTCAAGGAGGCCGTGATGCCGTGGAGCCGCTTCCGCGACATCTACGGCCGCGGCGTGGACACCGTGCTCGGCCCGGAGATGCGCTCCACCGGCGAGGTCATGGGCATCGACAAGGTCTTCGGCACGGCGTACGCCAAGTCGCAGGCCGGTGCCTACGGCGCGCTGCCGACCAAGGGCAAGGTCTTCGTCTCCGTCGCCAACCGGGACAAGCGCAACCTGGTCTTCCCGGCCCGCGCGCTGGTCGGCCTCGGCTTCGAGCTGCTCGCCACCGCCGGCACCGCCGAGGTGCTGCAGCGCGGCGGCATCCCCGCCACCGTGGTGCGCAAGCACAGCGAGGGCGAGGGCCCGAACGGCGAGCAGACCATCGTCCAGCTGATCCACGGCGGTGAGGTCGACCTCATCATCAACACGCCGTACGGCACCGGTGGCCGCCTCGACGGCTACGAGATCCGCACCGCCGCCGTCTCGCGCGGCGTGCCGTGCCTGACCACCGTCCAGGCCATGGGCGCGGCCGTCCAGGGCATCGACGCGCTGCTGCGCGACGAGGTCGGGGTGATGTCGCTCCAGGAGCACGCCCAGCTGATCAACGCCGGCCGCGCGAAGTAGCACCACCTCAGTGGGGGGCACCGAACCGCCGGGTGCCCCCCACTTCCATTCCCACCCTCCCCCAGCCTTCGGCCGGGGGTACCCCCAGGCCCGCCATCACCGTTCTTCCGACGGACTGGGCCCGCCCCCCGATGGAGGACCGCTTTGTACAAGCTCCTGTTCGACCTCGTCTTCAAGAAGATGGACCCCGAGAAGGCCCACCACCTGGCCTTCTTCTGGGTCCGGCTGGCCTCCTCGGTGCCCGGCCTGCGCGGCCTGGTGCGGCTGGTGCTCGCCCCGCGCGACCGGGCGCTGCGCACCACGGCCCTCGGCCTCGACCTGCCCGGCCCGTTCGGCCTGGCGGCCGGCTTCGACAAGAACGGCGTCGGCATCGACGGACTGTCGATGCTCGGCTTCGACTACGTCGAGATCGGCACCGTCACCGGTGAGCCGCAGCCCGGCAACCCGGCCCCGCGGCTGTTCCGCCTGGTCGAGGACCGCGCGCTGATCAACCGGATGGGCTTCAACAACCAGGGCTCGGCCCGGGTCGCCGCCCGCCTCGCCCAGCGCCCGCACACCTCCTCCACCCCGGTCGTCGGCATCAACATCGGCAAGACCAAGGTGGTCGAGGAGGCCGACGCGACCGCCGACTACGTGAAGTCGACCGAGCGGCTGGCCAAGTACGCCGACTACCTGGTGGTCAACGTCAGCTCCCCGAACACCCCGGGCCTGCGCAACCTCCAGGCCGTCTCGCACCTCGGCCCGCTGCTCGCCGCCGTCCGCGAGGCCGCCGACCGCTCCACCGCGCACCACGTGCCGCTGCTGGTCAAGATCGCCCCCGACCTGGCCGACGAGGACGTCGACGCGGTCGCCGACCTCGCGCTGGAGCTGGGCCTGGACGGCATCATCGCCACCAACACCACGATCGGCCGCGAGGGCCTGCGCGAGAGCGCCGCCCGGATCGAGGAGATCGGCATGGGCGGCCTGTCCGGCGCCCCGCTCAAGGCCCGCGCGCTGGAGGTGCTGCAGCGCCTGCGCGCCCGCACCGAGGGCCGGCTGACCCTGGTCTCGGTCGGCGGCATCGAGACCGCCGAGGACGCCTGGCAGCGCATCGTCCACGGCGCCGACCTGGTCCAGGGCTACAGCGCCTTCATCTACCAGGGTCCGTTCTGGTGCCGGCGCGTCCACAAGGGCCTCTCGGCCCGCGTCCGGGCCGGCGGCTTCCGCGACCTGGCGGCCGCCGTCGGCAGCGCCAAGGCCTCCTGAGGCCCGCCGCCGGGCCCCGCGCCCTCCGCACCCCCCACCCCCCGCCCCCTCACCCACGCCCTACGCCCCGGAAGGACGTCATGACCCTCGCCCCCTTCGGCGCCCGCCTGCGCCACGCCCTCGACACCCGCGGCCAGCTCTGCGTCGGCATCGACCCGCACGCCTCCCTGCTCGCCGCCTGGGGCCTGGAGGACTCCGTGGCGGGCCTGGAGACCTTCAGCCGCACCGTGGTGGAGGCCCTGGCCGACCGGGTGGCCGTGCTCAAGCCCCAGGCGGCCTTCTTCGAGCGCTTCGGCTCCAAGGGCGTCGCGGTGCTGGAGAAGTCCGTCGAGGAGGCCCGGGCGGCCGGCGCGCTGGTCCTGATGGACGCCAAGCGCGGCGACATCGGCTCCACCATGGCCGCCTACGCCGAGGCCTTCCTGGCGCCGGGCAGCCCGCTCTTCTCGGACGCCGTCACCGTCAGTCCCTACCTGGGCTTCGGCTCGCTGCGCCCCGCGCTCGACCTGGCGGCGGCCAACGGCGCCGGGGTGTTCGCGCTGGCGCTCACCTCCAACCCGGAGGGCGCGGAGGTGCAGCGCGCGACCGGCGCGGACGGCGCGTCGGTGGCGGCCTCGGTGCTGCGGCAGCTGGCCGCCGAGAACGCCGGAGCCGAGCCGCTCGGCTCCTTCGGCGCGGTGGTCGGCGCGACGCTGGCCGACGCCGGTGTCGACCTGGCGATCAACGGCCCGCTGCTGGCCCCGGGGATCGGCGCCCAGGGCGCCACGATGGCCGACCTGCCGCGGGTGTTCGGCGCCTCGGTGCGCAACGTGGTGCCCAGCGTCAGCCGTGACGTCCTGCGGCACGGCCCGTCGGTGCCGGCCCTGCGGGAGGCCGCGGAGCGCTTCGTCCAGGAGTACGCGGACGCGGTGAAGTAGCGGGCGCCGCAGCGCTGTCGGAGGGCGCGGAACGGCCGCCGCGGAGGTGGCGTGAGGTGCCGCGATGGCGCGACGGGGTGGCGCGAGGTCTCCGGACTTGACGTGAGCGCCGTCACATCGGTGGTGCCAAAGGTCCGCAATCGCGGTCATTTTGCCCGGGAAAGTCCTGGTCGGCCTTGGCTGACCAGGACTTTTCGTGTTCTTTTCCTGACGCGGCGCCGCAATCCGGGTAGTGTCCGGCGATAGGTCATCGAAGAGCCGCGATTCCCGTTGCTCTCGCAGGTCAGGAGCCGTGAGGTTCCCCTGCGGCCGGTGCCCTGGGAACCAAACCAGTCATAGCTCAATCCCTTCCTTCCACACCCTGAGGTGAACGGCGTGGCTCTTCCGCCCCTTACCCCTGAACAGCGCACCGCCGCGCTCGCCAAGGCCGCCGAGGCTCGCCGGGAGCGCGCCGAGGTCAAGAATCGGCTCAAGCACTCCGGCGCCTCCCTGCACGAGGTGATCAAGGCCGGCAAGGCCGACAACGACGTGATCGGCAAGATGAAGGTCTCCGCGCTGCTGGAGTCCCTCCCCGGCGTGGGCAAGGTCCGCGCCAAGCAGATCATGGAGCGCCTCGGCATCAGCGAGAGCCGTCGTGTCCGTGGCCTCGGCACGAACCAGATCGCCTCCCTGGAGCGGGAGTTCGGCGGCGGTGCCGCCTGACCGTGCCCCGTGGTCCCGGGAGCGTCCGCGATCCGGGATAATCGGTGCATGAGTGAGCGTCCGCGGCTGACCGTGCTCTCCGGCCCCTCGGGGGTCGGCAAGAGCACGGTCGTCGCTCATATGAGGAAGCAGCACCCCGAAGTCTGGCTCTCGGTGTCGGCGACGACCCGCCACCCGAGGCCGGGCGAGCAGCACGGGGTCCAGTACCACTTCGTCGACAACGACGAGTTCGACAAGCTGATCGCCAACGGTGAGCTGCTGGAGTGGGCGGTGTTCGCGGGCAACCGCTACGGCACCCCGCGCCAGGCCGTGCTGGAGAAGCTGGAAGCCGGCGTGCCGGTCCTGCTGGAGATCGACCTGCAGGGTGCCCGCCAGGTGCGCGAGTCGATGCCCGAGGCACAGCTCGTCTTCCTGGCTCCGCCGAGCTGGGACGAGCTGGTCCGCCGGCTCACCGGCCGGGGCACCGAGCCGCAGGACGTGATCGCGAAGCGGCTGGAGGCGGCCACCGTCGAGCTGGCCGCCGAGCCGGAGTTCGACACGAGTCTTGTCAACACCTCGGTCGAGCAGGTAGCGGCCGAACTGCTAGCCTTGCTCGGTGTAGCCTGACCTGTCTGTCTTTTCCACCCTTTCGGAAGGTTCTAGCGTGTCCTCTTCGATGACCGCGCCCGAGGGCATCATCAACCCGCCGATCGATGAGCTGCTTGAGGCCACCGACTCCAAGTACAGCCTCGTGATCTACGCCGCCAAGCGCGCGCGCCAGATCAACGCGTACTACTCGCAGCTCGGTGAGGGCCTGCTGGAGTACGTCGGCCCGCTGGTCGACACCCACGTGCACGAGAAGCCGCTGTCGATCGCGCTGCGCGAGATCAACGCCGGCATGCTCACCGCCGAGGCGGTCGAGGCGGCCTGACCCGGTCCCCTCATGCTGTTCGAAGGGCCCGTCGGACTCGTTCCGGCGGGCCCTTCGGCGTTCCCGCGGCCGCGGGCCGGCCGGTGCCGCCGGCGGGCCCGCGGTGGGGCGGGGTCCTCCGCGCCGCCGTCCGGCGGGGGGCCGTAGGGTGAGCACGTCCCGAGCGAGGAGAGAGTGGGAAGCATGAGCGCGAGCACGGACCGGGCGGACGCCCCGCGCGTCGTCCTCGGCGTCAGTGGCGGCATCGCCGCCTACAAGGCGTGCGAGCTGCTGCGGCGGTTCACCGAATCCGGCCACCAGGTCACCGTGGTGCCCACCGAGGCCGCGCTGCACTTCGTCGGCGAGGCCACCTGGGCCGCGCTCTCCGGCCGGCCGGCCGCCACCGAGACCTGGGAGCGGGTCCACGAGGTGCCGCACGTGCGGATCGGGCAGAGCGCCGACCTCGTCGTGGTCGCCCCCGCGACCGCCGACCTGATGGCGAAGGCGGCCCACGGGCTGGCCGACGACCTGCTGACCAACACCCTGCTCACCGCGCGCTGCCCGGTCGTCCTGGCGCCCGCGATGCACACCGAGATGTGGGAGCACCCGGCGACCCGGGAGAACGTCGCCACGCTGCGCCGCCGGGGTGTCATCGTGCTGGAGCCCGCCGTCGGGCGGCTGACCGGCAAGGACACCGGCAAGGGGCGGCTGCCCGAGCCGTCCGCGATCTTCGACGCCTGCCGGGCGCTGCTGCGCCGGGGCGTCGCCGCCGCCGATCTGGCCGGCCGGCACGTGGTGGTCTCGGCGGGTGGCACCCGTGAGCCGCTGGACCCGGTGCGCTACCTCGGCAACCGCTCCTCCGGCAAGCAGGGCTACGCGCTCGCCGCGACCGCCGCCGCGCGCGGCGCCCGGGTGACGTTGCTCTCGGCCAACGCGGAGCTGCCCGACCCGGCCGGGGTGGACGTGGTGCACGTGTCCACCGCGCTGGAGCTGCGGGAGGCCGCGGCGAAGGCGGCGCAGGACGCCGACGCGGTGGTGATGGCCGCCGCGGTGGCCGATTTCCGACCGGCCGAGTACGCCGCCGGCAAGATCAAGAAGGTCGACGGGGTCGAGCCGGCGCCGGTCGCGCTGGTCCGCAACCCGGACATCCTGGCCGAGCTCTCGGCCCGCCGGCCCCGTTCGGGTCAACTGGTGGTGGGTTTCGCGGCGGAGACCGACGACGTGCTGGCGAACGGCCGCGCCAAGCTCGCGCGCAAGGGTTGTGACCTGCTGGTGGTGAACGAGGTCGGCAACGGCAAGGCGTTCGGTACGGACGTCAACGAGGCCGTGGTGCTGGGCTCGGACGGCAGTGAGACGGCCGTGCCGGTGGGCCCGAAGGAGGCGCTCGCCGACGTGGTCTGGGACCTGGTCGTGAAGCGGTGGCAACCGGTCGCCGACTGATCTCAAGAGGTGGGCATCCGGTCTCCTTTTCCGGAATCGAGTCCCGATAGCCGGTAGCTGACCGTTACACTCCAGGAATCAAGTCTTTCCGGATGTCCCCGGTTCGCCGGGGGCCTTCAGTCAGCAGCCGCTGCAACCCCAGGGAGCGCTGTGTCTCGCCGCCTGTTCACCTCGGAATCCGTGACCGAGGGACACCCCGACAAGATCGCTGACCAGATCAGCGACACGATCCTTGACGCTCTCCTGCGAGAGGACCCGACGTCCCGGGTCGCCGTGGAGACGCTCATCACCACCGGCCAGGTGCACGTGGCCGGCGAGGTGACCACCAAGGCGTACGCGCCGATCGCGCAGCTCGTCCGGGACAAGATCCTGGAGATCGGCTACGACAGCTCCAAGAAGGGCTTCGACGGCGCCTCCTGCGGCGTGTCGGTGTCCATCGGTGCCCAGTCGCCCGACATCGCACAGGGTGTCGACACGGCGTACGAGGCCCGGGTGGAGGGTGACGAGGACGACCTGGACAAGCAGGGCGCCGGTGACCAGGGCCTGATGTTCGGCTACGCGTCCGACGAGACGCCCGAGCTCATGCCGCTGCCGATCACGCTGGCCCACCGCCTCTCGCGTCGCCTCTCCGAGGTCCGCAAGAACGGGACCATCCCGTACCTGCGCCCCGACGGCAAGACCCAGGTCACCATCGAGTACGACGGCGACAAGGCCGTCCGCCTCGACACCGTGGTCGTCTCCTCGCAGCACGCGAGCGACATCGACCTCGACTCGCTGCTCACCCCGGACATCCGCGAGTTCGTCGTGGAGCCGGAGCTCAAGGCGCTCGCCGAGCAGGGCATCAAGCTGGTGACCGAGGGCTACCGCCTGCTGGTCAACCCGACCGGGCGTTTCGAGATCGGCGGCCCGATGGGCGACGCCGGCCTCACCGGCCGCAAGATCATCATCGACACCTACGGCGGCTTCGCCCGCCACGGCGGCGGCGCCTTCTCGGGCAAGGACCCGTCCAAGGTGGACCGCTCGGCCGCCTACGCGATGCGCTGGGTGGCGAAGAACATCGTCGCCGCCGGCCTCGCCAGCCGCGCCGAGGTGCAGGTCGCGTACGCGATCGGCAAGGCCGAGCCGGTCGGTCTCTTCGTGGAGACCTTCGGCACCGAGACGGTGCCGGTGCTCGCCATCCAGAAGGCCGTCACCGACGTGTTCGACCTCCGTCCGGCCGCGATCATCCGCGACCTGGACCTGCTCCGCCCGATCTACTCGCAGACCGCCGCGTACGGCCACTTCGGCCGTGAGCTGCCGGACTTCACCTGGGAGCGGACCGACCGGGTCGAGCAGCTGAAGAAGGCCGTGCAGGACTGACCCGCGGTCGGCTGATCGGATCGGACCGCAGGCGGCGGTCGCCCCGAACCGGGGGCGGCCGCCGCCTGCGGCGTTGTGGCGTGCGGTGCGGCGCGGGCGCCGTGGGCGTCCTGTCGGTGTGACCTGGTAGTACTGGGAGCGATGAGCAACACGCAGGGGAGTGACGAGGCCGGGGCGGCGCCGGAGCAGCTTGCCTTCATCCGGGACACCGTCCGCCGGGCCAAGCCCCGGACGTGGCACGGAGCCAAGCGGGCCGAGCACCTGCCAGTGGCCCGGGTGGTGGTGGACAAGGGCGTCCTGACCATCGACAAGTTCTTCGACTACGAGGTGCCCGCCGTGATGGCGCAGGACGCCCGGCCCGGCGTCCGGGTCCGGGTCCGGTTCGGGGCGCGGGTGGTGAGGGGCCAGCGCGAGGGCGGGGAACTGCACGACGGGTTCATCGTCGAGCGGCTGGAGAAGAGCGACTTCCCCGGTCCGCTGGCCCCGCTGGCCCAGGTGCTCTCGCCCGAACCGGTGCTCACCCCGCAGCTGCTGCGGCTCTGCCGCACCGTCGCCGACCGGTACGCGGGCACCCTGGCCGACGTCCTCCAGCTGGCCGTCCCGCCCCGGCACGCCAAGGCCGAGGCCGAGCCCTCGCCGCCGCCCCGGCCGCTGCCGCCGGCGCCGCAGCCCGGCGGCTGGTCCCGCTACCCCGCCGGGCCCGAGTTCCTCGCCTCGCTGGCCGCCGGCGGCCAGCCGCGCGCGGTCTGGACGGCGCTGCCCGGCCCCGGCTGGCCGTACGAGATCGCCCGGGCCGTCGCCGCCACGCTGGCGGGCGGGCGCGGCGCGCTGGTCGTCCTGCCGGAGGGCCGGTCGGTGGCGCGGGTGGACCAGGCGCTGACCGAGCTGCTGGGTGAGGGCATGCACGCGACCCTGGCGGCCGACCTCGGCCCCCGCGAGCGCTACCGGCGCTGGCTGACGGTGAGCCGCGGTGCGGTGCGCGCCGCCATCGGCACGCGCGCCGCCATGTTCGCGCCGGTGCACGACCTCGGGCTGGTGGTCGTCTGGTCGGACGGCGACGGCAGCCACAGCGATCCGCGCAGCCCGCACCCGCACGTGCGGGAGGTCGCGCTGCTGCGCGCCGCCGAGGAGGGCGCGGGCGTCCTGCTCGGCGGGCACGCCGTCACGGTCGAGGGCGCGCAGCTGGTCAGCACCGGCTGGGCCCGGCCGCTGGTGGCCGACCGGGAGACCGTCCGGCAGGTGGCGCCGAGGGTGCGCACCGTCACCGACCAGGACCAGCACCGGGACGCCGCCGCCCAGGCCGCCCGGCTGCCCTCGGTGGCCTGGGACGCGGCGCGGGAGGCGCTGGCGAGCGGCGGCCCGGTGCTCATCCAGGTGCCGCGCCGCGGCTACGTGCCCCGGCTGTCCTGCGGGAACTGCCGCGCCCCCGCGCGCTGCCGCCGGTGCGAGGGCCCACTGGAGTCGACGGCGGCCGACGCCCCGCTGCGGTGCGGGTGGTGCGGGGAGGGCGCGGCCGACTGGCACTGCCAGGAGTGCGGCTCGTTCCGGCTGCGGGCCCAGGTGATCGGTGCCCGGCGGACGGCGGAGGAGCTGGGCAAGGCCTTCCCGCGGATCCCGGTGCGGACCTCCGGGCGGGACGCGGTGCTGGCGACCGTCCCGGCGGAGCCCGCGCTGGTGATCTCCACCCCGGGGGCCGAGCCGGTGGTCGAGGGCGGCAGCGGCTACGCGGCCGCGCTGCTGCTGGACGGCTGGGCGCTGCTCGGCCGGCCGGACCTGCGGGCCGGGGAGGAGACGCTGCGGCTCTGGCTGACCGCCGCCGCGCTGGTCAAGCCGTCGACGGAGGGCGGCACGGTGGTCGTGGTGGCCGAGCCGACCGCGCGGCCGGTGCAGGCGCTGGTCCGCTGGGACCCGCTCGGCCACGCCGGGCTGGAGCTGGAGGAGCGGGCGCAGCTGCACTTCCCCCCGGTGTCGCGGATGGCCTCGGTCAGTGGCAGCCCGGCGGCGGTGGCGGATCTGCTCGGGCTGATCCGGCTGCCCTCCGAGGCGGATGTGCTGGGGCCCGTGCCGGGGCCCGCGCTGCGGGGGGAGGAACAGGAGCGGGCGCTGCTGCGGGTGCCGCCGGGGCAGGGCGCGGCGCTGGCGGCGGCGCTGAAGGCGGCGCAGATCGCGCGGATCGCGCTGCGGACGCCGGAGGCGGTGAAGGTGCGGATCGATCCGACGGACATCGGCTGAGGCGGCCGGTGCGGTGGTCCGGGGCGGTGTTCCGTGCGGTGGTCCGGGGCGGGCCGGACGGTGGTCGGAGGGGCCGTGCGGGGGCGCGGAGGGTGTGCGCGGGCCGGCGGGCCGGGCTTCGGCCCGAGGGCCCGTGCGGTGCGGCGCGCTCGGCCGGACCGCACGGACCCCTGGGGGCTCAGCCGCGCAGGGGGATGCCGGGGCGGTCCAGCGGGCCCCGGTCGCGGGTAGGGCGGTCGTGTCCGGACCGCTCCAGCACGGCCCGGTCCAGGGTGCTGCGGTCCAGGCCGCCCTGGCGGGCCGCGGGGACGGTCGCGGCCAGTCCGGTCGGGGCGGGCGCGGCGGCCGGCACCTCCTCGGAGCGGTCCGGCCGGGTCGGTCCCGGCACCCCCGGGGCGCCGCCGGCCGCCATCCCGCCGGCCGCCAGCAGCTCGCTGGTCGGCCGGCGCATCCCGTAGCGCCGGTGCACCGCCTGCTTGGTGACCCCGAGAGCCGAGCCCACCGAGTCCCAGGAGAAGCCCAGCGCGCGGTCGAACTCGACCGCCGCCGCCACCAGCGTCTCCACGCTCTCGCGCAGCTCCTGCGCCAGCCGCACCGTCGGCGCGGGCGCCCGCCCGTACACCACGAAGCCGGCCGAGGTGCTGGGGCGGCGCGGACGGTAGACGTTGCCCAACTGGGCGGTCAGCGTCCGCAGCGCGTCGACCTGCCGCCGCACCCGCTCGATGTCCCGCACCAGCAGGTGCAGGCTCGCCCGCGCCCGGGCGTCGTGATTGATCTGCTCGGCCATGGCCTACGTGCCACCTTCCGTACGGTTCAGCTCGGCCGGAACGCGGTGTCCCGCGCGTCCCGGCCCCGGTCAATCTCACTTGACCAACGCCGGACCGGCCGCCGGGGTCACGCAGCCGGGCCGACTCGGGATATGCCAGAACACGATGCCGAGGGCCGAAGACCTGCGCGGCAGCGGGCCGGAGGGGCGGGCGGCGCCCCGATCCGATTGCATAGAATCGGCCGGTGGCCGGCTCGTGCGCGGGCCCGCGCCCGGTGCGTCCGGGGGGCCGGGCGCGCGAACGCCCGCGTCCTGAACGCCTGAACCTCTGTACGCCCGCAGTCCTGTACGCCCGCAGTCCTCTACGCCCACATGCCCGAACGCCCAGATACCCGAACCCCGAACTCCCGACGGACAGGAGCCCGTACGCCGTGGCGATCCAGCCGATCCGCATCTTCGGAGACCCCGTCCTGCGGGCGACCGCCAAGCCGGTGACCACCTTCGACAAGGAACTGCGCACCCTCGTCCGGGACCTCACCGAGACCATGCTCGACGCCCCCGGCGCCGGCCTGGCCGCTCCCCAACTCGGGGTCTCCCTCAGGGTGTTCACCTATCACGTGGACGGCGTCACCGGTCACCTGATCAACCCCGACCTGTCGCTGACCGAGGAGGAGCAGGACGGCCCCGAGGGCTGCCTCTCGCTGCCCGGCCTGCGGTACGACACCAAGCGCGCGTACGGCGTGGTCGCCAAGGGCTTCACCATGTACGGCGATCCGATCACCGTCGAGGGCACCCAGCTGCTCGCCCGCTGCATCCAGCACGAGACCGACCACCTCGACGGCATCATCTTCATCGACCGCCTCGACCGCGAGCGGCGCAAGGAAGCGCTGAAGGCGATCCGCGAGGCGGACTGGGGAGAGGGCCCCGCGCCCGTCGTCCGGGTCTCCCCGCACAGCACCTTCGGCTCCGCGCGCTGACCGCCGCCGGCCCGCCCCTGCTACTACCGAATTCCCCTTACCAGAAAGGCACTTGATGCGCCTCGTGTTCGCCGGCACCCCCGAGGTCGCCGTTCCCGCCCTGGACGCCCTGCTCGCCTCCGACCGGCACGAGGTCGTCGCGGTGGTCACCCGCCCCGACGCCCCCGCCGGACGCGGCCGCAAGCTGGTCGCCAGCCCCGTCGCCCAGCGCGCCGAGGAGGCCGGGATCGAGGTCCTCAAGCCGGCGAAGCCCAGCGACCCGGAGTTCATCGCGCGCCTCACCGAACTCGCCCCCGACTGCTGCCCGGTGGTCGCGTACGGCGCGCTGCTGCGCCCCGGCGCGCTGGAGATCCCCGCGCACGGCTGGGTCAACCTGCACTTCTCGCTGCTCCCGGCCTGGCGCGGCGCCGCACCCGTGCAGCACGCGGTGCTGGCCGGCGACGAGGTCACCGGCGCGTCCACCTTCCTGATCGAGCAGGGCCTCGACTCCGGCCCGGTCTTCGGCGTCATCACCGAGGAGATCCGCCCGACCGACACCAGCGGCGAGCTGCTCGACCGCCTCGCGCACTCCGGCGCCCGCCTGCTGGCCGCCACCATGGACGGCATCGCCGACGGCTCCCTCTACGCCGTCCCGCAGCCGGCCGAGGGCATCACGCTCGCGCCGAAGATCAACGTCGAGGACGCCCGGATCGACTGGGCCCACCCCGCGCTGCGGATCGACCGGGTGGTGCGCGGCTGCGCGCCCGCCCCCGGTGCCTGGACGCTCTTCCGCGGTGAGCGGCTCAAGGTCTCCGGCCCGGTGAAGCTGGTGACGGACGCCGCCGCACTCACCCCCGGTGAGCTGGCCGTCGGCAAGAACAGCGTCCGCGTCGGCACCGGCAGCCACGAGATCGAGCTCGGGGAGGTGCAGCCGCAGGGCAAGAAGCCGATGCGTGCCGCCGACTGGGCCCGGGGGGCGCGGATCGAGTCCGGCGAGCGCTTCGAGGACGCCGCGAGCTGACACCGCGAGCCGGCACCGGAGCCGGCACCGCCCGGGACAGCCGCACCGCCGGGCCCGGCCCGGTCACGACCGGTCACGACTGGTCACGGCCGGGCCGGGCGGGCGGCGCACGGGGGTGTACCTTCAAACAGGTACCCCTCGGGGACCACCGTTCGTTCGATAACCACCGCAGCACTTTGAGGCACCTGTGAGCACACCCAGCGCCGGCCGCGCGCCCCGTCCGCACCGTCGTCCCAAGAAGGACCCGGCGCGCATCGTCGCCTTCCGCGCCCTGAGGGCCGTCGACGAGCGCGACGCCTACGCCAACCTGATCCTGCCCTCGCTGCTGCGCGAAGCCGAGCAGAAGGGCATGGACCGGCGCGACGCCGCCCTCGCCACCGAGCTGGTCTACGGCACCCTGCGCCTGCAGGGCACCTACGACGCGGTCATCGCCGCCTGTATCGACCGCCCGCTGAGCAAGGTCGACCCGCCGGTCCTGGACGTCCTGTCGCTCGGCGCCCACCAGCTGCTCACCACCCGCATCCCCAGCCACGCCGCCGTGTCGGCCACCGTCGAGCTGGCCCGGGTGGTCCTCGGCGACGGCAAGGCCAAGTTCGTCAACGCCGTCCTGCGCCGGATCAGCGCCCACGACCTGGACACCTGGATCGGCAAGGTCGCCCCGGCCTACGAGAAGGACGCCGAGGACCACCTCGCCGTCGTCCACTCGCACCCGCGCTGGGTCGTCGCGGCCCTCTGGGACTCGCTCGGCCGCTGGCAGCCGGACGCCTCCGGCCGCACCGCGATCGAGGAGCTGCTGCGCGCCGACAACGAGCGGCCCGAGGTCACCCTGGTCGCCCGCCCGGGCCGGATCGCCGTGGCCGACCTCGCCGACGCCCTGCCCGAGGCCGAGCCCGGCCGCTGGTCCCCGTTCGCGCTCCGGCTCGCCGAGGGCGGCGACCCGGGCACGCTCCCCGCCGTCCAGGACAACCGCGCCGGTGTCCAGGACGAGGGCAGCCAGCTGGTCGCGCTCGCGCTGGCCGCGGCACCGCTCGACGGCCCGGACCGGCTCTGGCTGGACGGCTGCGCCGGCCCCGGCGGCAAGGCCGCACTGCTCGCCGCCCTGGCCGCCGAGCGCGGCGCCGCCCTGGTGGCCAGCGAGAAGCAGCCGCACCGGGCCCGGCTGGTCGCCCGCGCGCTGGAGGGCAACCCCGGCCCGTACACCGTGATCGCCGCCGACGGCACCCGCCCCGCCTGGCGGGCCGACGGCTTCGACCGGGTGCTCGTGGACGTCCCCTGCTCCGGCCTCGGCGCGCTGCGCCGCCGTCCGGAGGCGCGCTGGCGCCGCCGGCCGCAGGACATGGCCGCCTTCGGCCCGCTCCAGCGCGACCTGCTGCGCGGGGCCATCGACGCCACCCGGGTCGGCGGGGTCGTCGGCTACGCGACCTGCTCGCCGCACCTCGCCGAGACCCGGGCCGTCGTGGACGACGTGCTGCGCGAGCAGGTCGGCCGGGTGGAGTGGATCGACGCCCGCCCGCTGCTGCCCGGGGTCCCGGCCCTGGGCGACGGCCCGGACGTCCAGCTCTGGCCGCACCTGCACGGCACGGACGCGATGTACCTGGCGCTGCTGCGCCGCACCGCCTGACGCACCGGGTGCCGGAGGGGCGTCCGGGCCGGCCGTCGGGGGAGATCCCCGGTGGTGGCCCGGACGCCCCTCGTCGTCGCCGGGGGCGGTTCCCTGTGGACGGGTGTCCGGCGGTCAGGTGTGTCGCGGGTGGCTCGACGACGTTCCGGACAGGTGCTCGGGCCCCGGCCAGCGGCCTCGCAGGGGACGGTAGTCGATCACGGTGACGCCCTGTTCGGTGAGGAGTTCACGGGCCCGTGGCGAGGTGAGGAACTCGTAGTCGGTGCGGCGGACGCGCCAACCGTCGTCGGCCGCCCGCGCGTTCGGGCCGCCGAGGCCCGGGTGGACGGCCCACTCGCTGAGGCCGGGTGGCAGTTCGGCCAGCAGGCGGGCGTACCGGGCCGCCTTGCCGTCGAGGTCCAGGGAGAAGCTGTCCAGGAAGCCGTGGTCGATCACCGGCAGGCCGCGGCGGCGGGCCTCGCGCAGGCCGGGTGCGAGCCAGACCCGGACGGCCAGGCCGTACTCCGCGCCGAGGGCGAGGGCGAGTTGGAGGAGGTCCGGGCGCCCGCCGTCGGCCAGGCAGTGGAAGTCCAGGTGCGTCGGCTGGAGGCCGGTGCGGGCCACGGCGTCGATCTGGGCGCGGAACTCGCGCTCGACCTCCTCGGTCCGGGCGCGCGCCAGGAGTCGGGCACGCCCGTCCGGCGTCGGCGCGAACAGCTCGCCGGCGTCGTCGAGCAGCGAGGGCACCAGCTGCTTCGGGGCCAGTGGGCCCCAGCGGTGGCGGGCGGCCTCGCAGACCATCGTGAGGTGGATGCCGAACGGCATCTCGGGCCGCTCGTGGAGCAGTTGGAGGGCCTGAGCCGCTGCGGGAGCGGGCAGCATGACACTGCACGACGAGGCGATGCCCCGCTCGACGGAGTCGATCACCGCCGCGTTGACGTCCTCGTCCAGGCCGAAGTCGTCGCAGTTGACGATCAGCACCCGGGCGCCGGGGTCGAAGCCGAGCAGCTCGCTCGACAGGCGCGGCGTGTGCTGGTGGGGCCCGGTGGTGTCCATGCCCGCAGTGTCCCCGGCGGCGATCGGGTGCGCACGGCGTTTTCGGGCGGGCGGGCGCGGGCGGGCGCGGGCGGAGCACCTGGAGGGGGCCCTGGGGCGACGGGGTCGGCTGGATGTTCCCGGGTGCAGAATCCGGCGGTGGGGTGCGGTGGATCGGTGCATTGCTCCGGATGTAGTCGGATCAGCGCTCCGGTTGACGGTCCGTTCGATCCTTCGGGACGTTCCTCCCGGCCCTCGGCTTCAGGGCGCTGCTCTCAAGGCTGCTGATCTCATCGATTTCTGACCTGCCGTTCGATGATGTGGGCGAGGTCGGCTGCTCACCGTGCTGGGATGGGTGTCGCCGAGCACCTGCTCGCGCTGGGCGAGGGTGGTTTCCAGGAGGGGGATGGCTCGGTCGAGGTCGCCGGTGCGCCGCTCGGGGTGGTGCCGCTCGGCCCTCGCCGCCGGTGCGCCGGTCGGGGGCACCGCTCGGGGCGCGGTCACCGGTCCGGGGTGGTGAGCGGCCGGTCGGTGAGGCCGGTGCCGCCGAGGCGGGTGGTCAGGCCGGCGAACAGGGCGATGTCGTCCGGGTTCCAGGAGGGCGCGGCGAACACCTCGTCGGCGACGCGTTCCGCCGTGGCGCGCATGTCCCGGAGCAGGGTGCGGCCGGTGTCGGTGAGCGCCGCGTAGGCGACCCGGGCGTCCCGGGCGTCCGGCTCGCGGGTCACCAGGCCGATGCGCTCCAGCGGGGCGAGCCCCCGGGTGACGCCGGAGGCGGTGAGGCCGAGCGCCTCGGCGAGGTCCACCCGGCGCATCCGGCCGCCGGGTGCCTGGCCCAGCCGCAGCAGCAGGGTGAAATCGGCCAGGCTGACGCCGTGCAGCCCGCTCAGGCTCGCGTCGAACCGGCGCACCAGGGCCGCCTGGGCCCGGACCAGGCGCAGGGCCGCGTCCAGTGTGGAACTCATTGCCACCTCCTTGACTGCTCAAGTATAGCTGCGGACTGAGCCGCCGAGGAGGTGGCGGAGCGGGGGGTGCGGGATCAGGCGGTGCGGGCGGCGCGGCGTTGGCGCTTGCCCACCGCCGCCAGGGAGAGGTCCTCGGCCTGGGAACGGAGGTTCTTGTAGCCGTAGCCGCGTTCGTCGAGCCAGGCCCGGGCCGCCTCCTCGGCGCGTTCGGCGGCCGCCAGGATGTCCTCCTCGGCCTCGCCCGAGTCCAGGAAGCGGAAGGTGAAGGCGGGCCGGGCGGCGAGTTCGTAGCTGAGATGGCCCTCGGGCGTGAACGACGCGTAGAGGACGTCGTGTTCGCGGGCGCGGGCGAGGAGTTCGGCGTGCTGGTCGGCGCCGAGGCCGTCGAAGGAGCCGCGGACGGTGACGCGGAAGGTACGAGTGGTCATCCCTCGACCCTAGCCAGCGGGGTCGGTCCGGTTCCACCGCGTTTTCGCCAGCGACCCCGGTCGGGGCGGGGTGCCGGACGCGGGCCGGGCCCCTGCCCGGGCGACCGGGTGGGGCCCGACAGGGGCTCGGGGGGCGGGGCTCAGGCCTCGCGCAGGGCGGGCCCGTCGGGTGCGGCACTGTGGGGCACGGCGCCGTCGGGCGCCGTCCCGCCGGCCCCGGGCGCGGCCGGCTCCTCGGCGCTCTCCGCGCCGTCCGTCCCGGCCAGGGCCGGCCAGCGGATCCGGGTGGCGCAGAGCGAGACGACGGCGGCGGACGCGGCCACCGCGGCCATGCCCCAGACCAGGCTGCTCGCGTTGGCGATGAAGCCGATCACCGCCGGTCCGGCCAGCAGGCCGGTCGTCCCGGTGGCGGCGACCAGCGCCAGCGCGTCCGAGCCCTGGCGGGCCGCGGCCACGTAGATGCAGGGCGTCACGGCCGCGACGCCCAGCCCCACGCAGGCGAACCCGAGGAGCGTCGGCACCACGCCGCCGGCCAGCAGGGCGAGCGCCAGGCCGGTGCCGGCGAGCAGACTGCCGAACCGGACGATCCGTCCGTCGCCGAAGCGGGTGCGCCAGCCGTCGGCGAAGATCCGGGCCGTGACCATCATGACCGAGACGACCGCGATGCCCAGCGGTGCCAGTTCGGGCGAGGCGTCGACGACGTCCTTCAGGTAGAGGGCGGACCAGTCGTTCATGGCGCCCTCGGTGACGGTGCCGAACACCATCGCCAGGCCCATCCAGACCGTCACCCGGGAGGGCAGGCTCAACCCGCGCCGCTTCCGCGGCGTCTGCGGCTCCGCGTTCTCCGGCGACTCCTCCCCGGTCGTCCGGTCGTCCGTCAGCATGCCGGTCTGGGCCAGCCCGAGCAGCAGCAGGAGGACGACGGCGGCCAGGCCGAAGTGCGCGGAGAGGGTGGTGGTGAAGGCGCTGACGCCGGAGGCGAGCAGGGCCGCGAGCAGCGAGCCGGCGCTGAAGGTGGCGTGCAGCCTGGACATCGCGGTCCGCCGGTACCGCACCTCCAGGGCGGCGCCCTGCGCGTTCATCGCGACGTTGAGGCAGCCGACGGCGACGCCGTCGAAGCAGGCGACGGCCAGGGTCACCGGGTAGTTCGGCGCCACGGTCAGGCCGAGCAGGACCAGGCCCAGGGCGACCGCCGACAGGGTGGCGAGCAGCCGGGAACCCAGCCGCTTCATCAGCACCGCGACCAGCGGGAAGGACACCGCCGCGCCCACGCCGCAGACCATCAGCAGCAGGCCCAGTTCGGCCTCGCTCAGGTCGAGCCGGCTCTTGAGCGCGGGCAGGCGGGAGACCCAGGTCGCGTACTGGAAGCCGAGGAAGCAGAACAGTGCCGCGATGGCCAGCTGTGCTCGGCGGTAGTCGTCGCGGAGGCGGAACGTGTTCATCGGACCACTTCGTCTTTCAGGGGCGACCCGGGGAGCGGATCGCCGGGGTGCTGCGGCGCCCCGGTGCGCGCCGCGGGGAGCGGGGCCGGGGGGAGGGGAACCGCCTGGAGGGGAGCCGCCGGGGGGAAGGGTGCCGCCCGGACGGGGGCAGGGGGGAGCGGAGCGGTGCCGGGCGGGCCCGGCCGCAGGGGCATGGACATGTACACCGCCTGCGCGCCGTAGCTCGCCGGGAGTTCGACCGACCGGTCGGCGCGGTACCCCAGCGGGGCCCAGAAGGCCTCGCTGCCCAGGACGGCCACCAGGGAGATGGTCTCGAACCGCCGCACCCGCGCGGTTTCGGTGAGGTGGGCGAGCACCAGGCGCGCCAGCCCCCGGCCGCGCGACTCCTCGGCGATCACGAGGTCGTGCAGGTGGATGTTGGTCGACCGGGCGCCGGACGCCTCCGCCCGGCTCAGGTCCGGGCACCGGTGGCGCGGGTAGGGCAGGGCGAGCAGGTAGCCGCCGACCCGCCCCCGGTGCTCCACGGCGAAGCAGGTGGCCGGCGAGACCCGGGCCCTGGACTCCAGCGCCGCCCGCCCCTCGGACAGGCCGCTCGCGCCGTAGGTCCGGGCCTCCAGCGCCACGACCTCGTCCCAGTCCCCGGCGGCCAGCAGCCGGACGCGGACGCCCTCGGCGGTCTCCCCGGCCGTCATGCGGCACCTCCCGCGGAGGCGGCGGCGCCGACGCAGGTGTACGGGAGCGGCGCGAACCCGTTGAACCCCTGCGTCGTGTAGGCCGTGGAGTAGGCGCCGCAGGAGAAGATCCAGACCGGATCGCCGGAGGCGACGGCCGCCGGCACCGCGACGAGGCCCTCCTCGTCGGCGTACGCGTCGTCGCTGTCGCAGGTCGGGCCCGCGACGACGGCCGGCACGTACCCGGCGTCGGGGGCGGCCGGGCCCGGGTGGGAGGGGAACTCCATCCGGTACTGCAACTCGTCCATCTCGTACAGCCCGTTGAACTTGCCGCAGCCCAGGAAGAGCCAGCGCGCGCGCCCGCCGTCGAGCTGCTCCCGGGAGGTCAGCCGGGCCACGTGGGTCCGGATGGCGCCGTGGTCCGCGACCAGGTGGCGCCCCGGCTCCAGGAGGAACTCCAGGGGCGAGGCCGACACCTCCCGGAGCTGCTGGACGCCCTCCCGGATGACGGCGAACATCTTGTCCACCGGCGGATCGAGCGGCCGCCCCCGCTTGTCGAGGACGCCCAGGGCGGGCAGCCCGCCGCCGAGGTTGACGTGGTCCAGCAGGATTCCCCGCGCGTCCAGCGCCTCGATCACGGCGGCGAGCGAGTCCACCGCGCTCTGCCAGGCGTCGGAGGTCATCTGCTGCGACCCGACGTGGACGGACAGGCCGGACGGGGTCAGCCCCGCCGCGCGCGCCGCCTCCAGGGCCAGGACGGCGTCCGCGGCCGAGCAGCCGAACTTGCGGCTCAGGCCCCAGAGCGCGCCGTCCCCGGTGGTCGCGACCCGGCAGAACACCCGGGCGCCGGGGGCGTGGACGGCGATCGCCGCCACGTCCTCCAGGCTGTCCGTCGCGAAGTCCCGGACACCGAGCCGGTAGGCCTCGGCGATGTTGCGGTCGGACTTGATGGTGTTGCCGTAGTGGATCCGCTCGACCGGGACGCCGGTGCGCAGCGCCTGGACGATCTCCTGCGGGCCGGCCGCGTCGAAGCCGGCGCCGAGGTCCGCCAGGCGGGCGAGAACCTCGTCCACCGGGCACGCCTTCATGGCGAACCGGACGGCGATGCCCGGCAGTTCGCGGAGCAGCGCGGTGTACTGGCCCTCGATCCCGTCCAGGTCGTAGAAGATCCGGTCGTCGGTCGCGGCCGCCAGGGCGGCGCGCAGGGAACTGTTCTCAGACATCGTCGATCACTCCAGGCCCGGCCGGCGGGCCGACAGCTCGGGGCCGGCGGCCTCGCACGCCCGCACCAGCGGGCCCCAAGCCTCGATCAGCAGGGCGAAGTCCTCGGTGTCCGCCTGTGCCTCGTCGAGCAGGCGGTCCCGCAGGGGGGCCAGGTGGTCGGCGAACTCGGCGTACCTGCCGCCGAGTCGCCGGTAGGAGCGGTCGAGGACGGCGAGCCGGCGGACGTTCTCCGCGCGGTCCGTCCCGATGCTGCGCCGCACCGAGTCGGCGATGACGGGGACCCGCAGGCGGTGCTCGTCGTCGAGCAGCGCGCCGCCCGCCGCCTCCATGTCGGAGTACACCGGGTAGAGGTAGAGCATGGAGAGCAGGAACTTGGTGAACCGCAGCTGGTAGGCGGTGAATCCGGGGCCCGTCCGCCGCTCGGGGGTGTAGTAGTTCACGATGTGCCGGTTGTGCACCACCCCGGGCAGGGTGGCGTCGCGCACCACGTGCAGCAGGAAGTAGTCGCTGCCGATGGTGTCGGTCGCGGACGGCAACGGGAGGCGCTCGTACACCTCGTGGTCGAAGGCGACGTTGCACAGGTCGACCCGGAAGATGTCCGGGAGGTCCAGCACGGCGCGGTCCCGGGTGAACGGCTCGGTGCCGCCGCCGGTGAAGGAGTCGTCGACCAGCTCCTGACGCTCCCGCGCCGAAGCCCCGGTCGGTGCCCAGAGGCCGACGACCTCGTCGTACACGGCCTGGTCCAGCCCGCGGATCTCGCCGATGTCGACGGACAGTTCACCGATGAAGGAGCCGCCGACCAGGGACACCGGCTTCCCGGCGTGCGCCGGGTCCAGCGCGTTCTCGGTGACGCCGGCCACCACGTCGGCCGCGCGCCTCCCGAGGGACAGCAGCTCGTGGTGGATCGGGAAGACCGGCCGGCCGTCCAGGACCTGGTAGCCGCCGTCCGAGTCCCGGCGGTGGACGGAGCGGCAGCCGAGGGCGGCCGCGATCAGGAACGCCCGGTTGGTGCAGGCGCCGTAGGAGACGGCGTCCGGGAGCATCAGATCGAGCACCCGTGCCGGCTCGGCGACCCCCGAGGCGTCGATCACCCGCCGCAGGAACTCCCGCTGCCGGGCCTCGTCGAGATGGTGCACGACCACGCCCGCCGCCGGCGGCAGCGCGGCCACGGCCTTGGCGTGCAGGGCGAACGTCGACCCGTCGGAGGAGTCCAGGACCAGCAGGTGCACCTCGACGCCGAACTGCCCGGCGGCGTACACCGCCTCCTCGCCGATCGACGCGATGGTGTCGGCGCACGCCCGGTTGGTGGGGAGGGTCAGGCACACCCTGCCCCCGTCGGCGGCCCGGCTCACGCGTCGCCGTCCCGGCCGCCGTGCCAGGACTCCAGCCCCAGCAGCTTCGCGCCGAGGTCGCTGAGACCGGCCTTGCCGTAGCGCAGCGACTCGTGCTTGCGCGGGTCGCCGACCAGCGTCCTGTTCCACGTCGGGGTGGAGAGGTCGCGCCAGGAGGCGATCCGCGAGGCCTTCAGCTCCTCGTGCTCCTCCAGCGCCGGCATCATCGAGAGGTACTGGACGGCCCGGACACCCCGGTCGGAGGTGTTGCGGGCCACCCCGTGGGCGAGCATGCCGTTCCAGATCAGCAGGTCACCGGCGTTCAGCTCCGGCCGGACCACCGGGAATTCCGCGCGGTCGATGTCGGGCCGGATCGGGTCGCGGTCGGCCGGCTGGGCGGCCTGCCACTGGTTGAAGCGCCGGAACAGCTCGGGGTCGCACTGGAAGCCGCCGTGGTCCGGCCGGGTGTCGTTCAGCGCGATGATCCCCTGGACGCGCTGCGGCAGGGTGCCGAGCGTGGTGTCGACGTCCCAGTGCAACTCGATGTCGAAGCCCTTGTCCGTGGGCTCGATCAGCGCGCGGTCCCGGTTCCCGGTGTTCGGCGGGTTGAGGTTGAGCCGGTCCAGCGTCACCCAGAGCTCTTCGCAGTCCCAGACGTCGACGAACGCGTCGTAGACCCGCTGCGCCTGGCGGCTGTCCCAGATCAGCTGGTGCTGATAGGCCTCGACGAAGCCGTAGATGTACAGGTGCTGGGCCAGCTCGTCGGCGAACTCCCGCTCCTCGTACCAGGTTTCGGGCCGCTCCCGGTCGAGCCCCTGGAAGTCCCAGGCGAAGTCCAGCAGACGCTCCGCCGCCTCGGCGGGGATCGCCTCCCGGACGACGACATAGCCGTACGTCTGCCAGAAGGTGTAGTCCTCCTCGGAGAGCACCCGCAGGGGTCGCGACTTCTCGATGTCCTTCAACGGCGTCCTGGCGAGGTAGGTCTCGCCGTCGTTGCTGAAGTACGGGGTGTCGGAGGCGGCCCGGTACAGGTATCCGTCAGGCTTCGGCATGCAATCACTCCAGGAGTCGGGAAACAACCGCGGCCGGGTCGAACCGTCGGGTCACGGACGGCTCGTCGTCCCGTCCGCTCCGCTGCTCCCGTGCCGTTCCGCGTACGGGGACACCGCCGCGGGGCGGGCGTCGCAGGACGGCCGACCGGCGGCAACGGGTGCTCGGGCACGGACGGTTCGGGCGCAGTGGCCACGAACGGCCGGCGGGGACGGCTGCGGGGAGAGCGCGGCCGAAGGCGCCGGTCGGGGTGAGGGTGAAGGTGGAAGCGAGGGTGAGGGTGGGTGCGCGGGTGGAGGGCGCACTGGTGGAGGGGCTGAGGGTGCGGGGTGTGAGGGCGCGGAGCGCGCTGGTGGAGGGTGTGCTGGGCGGGTGATCGGGCTGTCGGGCGAAGGGGTGCGGGTGGCACGGAGGTTGCGGTTCTGGCGGTTCCCGGCGGCGCTCACTGCTCGCGCGGTTCCTGCGGGATCGATCGGCCCGATGGGGCCGTCGGGGCGTTCGGGTCCATGGACGGACCGCCCGTTTCCCGCCGGGGCAAGGCCGGGATTCCTTCCTCCTTTTGTGCTCGGAGCCCTGTGCGGGTCGTTGACTCCCTCGGTGGACACGCGGTGGAGACGACCAACTCGCGTGTCCGGCAAGGGGCCTCGCCAGGGCTTCCCACCTCGTCGAACTTTCTTTCCCCTACGGTGGACTAGACCAACTTGTGGTGTCAACCCTTGTCCGCGAGAGCGTGGATGACGCCGCGGCGATCGGCCGGACCTGCGGTGACCAGCGCGGGAGCGGCCGGCGCGGCGCGGTCGGCAGCGACTGCCCGAAGGGGCCGGCTTGGTTGCCCTTTGGGGCAGGAGGGTGTGGAGGGGTCCGGTCGGTGCCGGTGCCGGTGCTCGTGTCGATGCCGGCGGAGCCGGCCGTCGGTTTTGTCGAGCCTCGGGGGCGGTGGTCGGTTCTGGCTCTCGTTCTGGCTCTCGCTCTGGCTCCGGTTCCGGGCTCCGGCTTCGCCTTCGGCCGACGGGGACTAGCGGGCGCGGTCGGCCGCGGGCCGGGCGGCGGCGGGAGCGGCGTCCGTCAGGGAGGCCCAGGCGGTGTCCCGGCCCTGCTGTGCCGTCCAGGCCAGCAGGAGCCGCAGGGCGTCCTCGGACGGACTCCCGGGCTCGGGCGCGTAGGTGATCAGCGCCTGGGTCGGGTCGTCGGCGGCGCGCAGGGTCTCATAGGCCAGTTCGAGCGTGCCGACGACCGGGTGATGGAACCGCTTGACCCCGGACGTCTTGTCCCGCACCGGATGCTCGGCCCACCAGCCGCGGAACTCGCCGCTCTTCACGGCGAGTTCGCCGATCAGCTCGCGCAGCCTCGGATCCTCGGGCCGGCGGCCCGCCTCCATGCTCAGGTAGGCCACGTTGCCGCGCGCGCACGCCTCCCAATCCGCGTACAGGGAGCGGGACTCGGGGTTCAGGAAGGTGATCCTGGCGATGTTGCGCGCGGCGGGTTCCAGGGTGTCGAAATCGCCGAGCAGTGCGCTCGCCGCCCGGTTCCAGGCCAGGACGTCCATCCGCTGCCCCATCACCAGGGCCGGCAGCTCCGGCAGGGACCGGAGCAAGGTCGCCAGCATCGGCCGGACGCGCTGCGGCCGCGCCGCCCCCGGTGCGGCCCGCCGTGCTCCGGCGGCCGGGCGGGCGATCCGGTGCAGATGCCTGGTCTCCTGCTCCTCCAGCCGCAGGGCACGGGCCAGCGAGTCGAGCACCGCGGGCGAGGCGTTGCGGACCCGCCCCTGTTCCATGCGGGTGTAGTAGTCGACGCTGACGCCGGCGAGTTCGGCGACCTCCTCGCGGCGCAGGCCCGCGACCCGGCGCCGGCTGCCCGCGCCGGGCAGGCCGACCTCCTGGGGCAGCAGCCGGGCGCGGCGGGAACGCAGGAAGTCGCTGAGGGCGGTCGGGGAACTCATGCCCCGATTCTGACCGCTGTGCCTCCGCTGTGCCTGGCCCTGCCAGGACCAGGCACAGCGGAGGGCGCGGGGGTGGGTCGGAGGTCGGTCACCGGGTGGGGTCGGTCACCCGGGACGGTTTCCAGCGGCCCCGTGGCCTCAGCGGTCGGCGACGCGCAGGACGATCTTGCCCTGGAGGTGCCCCTGTTCGGCGTGGCGGTGCGCGGCCGCCGCCTCCCGCAGGGGGAAGACGCGGTCGATGCCGACCCGGACCTTCCCGGTGTCGAGCAGCTCCGCCAGGGCGGCGAGATCGGAGCCGCTCGAACGGACCTGCCACATGCCGTCGTTGATCGTGATGCCGAGTGCGGCGGCCCGTTCGCGGTGGTACTCGCCGAGGAAGACGGGAGCGATCCGGCCGCCGCGTCGGACGGTCGGCAGGAGCCGGTGGGCTTCGGGGCCGCCGACGGTGTCGATCAGCAGATCGGCGTCGCGGACGACCTCCTCGGCGGGGGTGCGGGTGTAGTCGACGAAGCGGTCCACGCCGAGGCCGCGCAGGAACTCCTCGTGGCGGCCGGAGGCGACGCCGATCACCTCCTCCGCGCCGGCCGCCTTGACGAGTTGGACGGCGAAGTGGCCGACGCCGCCGGCGGCGCCGTTGACCAGGACGGTGCGGCCGGGCCGGGATCGCAGGTGCTCGAAGACGAACTGATAGGCGGTCAGCCCGGCCATCGGGACGGCGGCGGCCTCGATGTGCCCGAGGCTCCGCGGCCTGCCGGCCAGGTGGGTGGCGGGCGCGACGGCGTACTCGGCGTAACCCGAGGGAAGGCCGGGGAAGTTGACCAGTCCGAAGACCTCGTCCCCGGGCTGCCAGGTGGTGACGCCCTCGCCGAGCGCCGCGACCACGCCCGAGATGTCGCTGCCCAGGATCAGCGGCGGCGCCCAGGTGGGCCGCAGTCGAACCGGGAAGTTCACGAAACCGCGGCGCGCGTACCAGTCGGGCGGGTTGATGCCCGCCGCGTGGACGCGCACCAGTACCTCGCCCGGCCCGGGTGCGGGTCGGGGCACCTCCTCGTACACCAGCTCCTCGGGCTCGCCGAAGGCGTGCAGCCGGACGGCGCGCATCGTTGCCGTGCCCATGTTTCTCCCCATTCACCGGGCCGACCGCTCCGGGTAGAATCCGGAGCGCTGCTCCGGAAAGGAAACCGGAGCGGTGCTCCATTTGTCAACGGCGAGGATCCGCATGCCCATCGAGCCATCTCCGGGAGCGGCGCGTGCTCCGCGCGCCGATGCCCGGCGCAACCGCGACCGCGTCCTCGAAGCGGCGGCCGAGGTCGTCGCCGAACAGGGCACCCAGGCCTCGCTGCGGGACGTCGCCCGCCGGGCCGAGGTCGGACTCGGCACGCTCTACCGGCACTTCCCGACCAGAGAGGCCCTGTTGGAGACCTTGCTGCGCCGCCGCTTCGAGCTGCTCGCCGAACGGGCCGACGTCCTGGCCGCCGCCGGGCCGCCCGAGCGCGCGCTGGCCGACTGGCTGTACGAGTTCACGCTCGGCGCCGGCGCCTACCAGGGCCTCCCGGCCACCCTGATGGCCACCCTGAGCGACGTCGAATCGCCCCTGCACGCCTCCTGCCTGATGATGCGTCAGGCCGGTGGCCGACTGCTGCGGGCCGCCCAGGAGACCGGTGACATCCGCGCGGACGTGGCCGCCGTCGACCTGTTCGCCCTGGTCAACGCGCTCGGATGGATCGCCGACCAGGCTCCGGGTCTCGCCGAGCGCCGGGAGCACCTCTTCCGCCTGGTGATGGACGGTCTGCGGCCCAGGGGGTAACGCGAGGCGCGGCCGGCGGCGGGGGTGGCCCGCCGTGCCGGGCTGTCGCGGGGTGGTCGAGTCCGTGGGCGAATCACGGGATGTCCGGCTCGGCCGGCCGTGCCGGGAAAGCGGGGCGGCGTCGGTTTCCGGACCTGAATCCGCCCATTCCGCCGATTGTGATGATCCGGCCAATCGGGGGGCGGATTTCGGTCGGGGCCCGTGTGCCGGATTGCCGGACAACGCGGATCTGCCGGATCGTCGTTGGTGTAAGGACGAAGTGAGGAAAGGTGATGTCCGCACCACAGCGGGGCGTCGACATGTTCGTTCGGCGCGGGGCCACCGTGGCGGCGGCGAACCGAACTCCCGGTCCGACAGCCGAAGCAAGGGGAAACCTGTGATCTCCAGGACGAAGACGATCGTGCGTTCCATGGCCGTGGCGTTCGCCGCGGCCACCACGCTCACCGTGGCGGTGCCGAGTGGCAACGCCTTCGCCATCGACCACATCGCCTGCCGCGGCGGGGAGGACTTCCTGAAGATCTGGTCGCACGACGGCGGGCGGGACAGCGTGGACTGCTACGCCAACCGCGGGAGGACCTCCTTCGGCGGATGGTGGGTCGACAAGATCTCCACGGGGAACAACGACCTGATCTACTACGACGCCAACGGTGACTCGGTGAAGATCGAACGGTGGCACGAGATCACCTTCCCGAACCGTCCGCCGAAGGTCGATTCCATCGAAATTCTGTGACGGATCAGCGGATCAGCGGGTCGGTGGACTCTGTTCGAACTGTCCGGCGATTCACCGCCTCGGGGCAGCGCCGGGTATTCCGAATTCCATATAGGCGTTCGATTGTCGTGACGTGAACGCCGATCGCATCCGGTCCACTGATGCCGGCCGCTCCTTTCCGGGGTGGCCGGCATCGGCGTTCTTGTCGGTCGGGTGTTCGTTCATCGTGCTCGGATGCTCGGACGGGCGGCGGCTCGTCACCGGGGAACGGGCCCGGCCCGGTCCGCGGCCGACGGCTCCTCGGTCGTCCGCCCCTCGGTCGTCCGCCCCTCGGCCCAGGTGAGAGTGGAGACGAGGGAGCGGAAGGCGGTCCGGTAGGTACGCGGGCTGGTGCCCGTGTGGTGCAGGAAGTGGTGGCGCAGGTTGGCGGGCGTGCCCAGCCCGGTGCGGGCGGCGATGCGTTCGACCGGTTCGTCGCCGCGCTCCAGCAGGCGCTGGGCCCGCTGGACGCGGGCGCGGAGCAGGTACTGGAGCGGGGGCAGTCCCGTCTCGGCCCGGAAGCGCCTGGTCAGGCCGCGGACGGTCAGGCCCGCGTGGTCGGCGAGGTCCTGCACGGTCAGCGGGCGGTCGAGGTGGGCCTCCAGCCACCGGATCGTGGGGCCGAGGCGCGTGCCGCCCCGGCCCGCCGTGCCGACGGCGGACGCGGTGCCGGTGACGGACGCGACGCCGGCGGCGACCGGGTCGGCGGGATCGGCGGCTCCGGCGGGTTCATGGAGCTGGAGGAAGACCTGCCGCTCCGTCTCCACGGCGACCGCCTCGCCGTGGTCCAGCGTGATCAGCCGCAGACAGAGGTCGACGCCGCCGAGCACCCCCGCCGCGCTGAAGAACGGCGCCGCGTCCACGACCGAACCCTCCGGGTCGACCTCGACCCGGGGGTGGCGCCCCGCCAGTTCCGCGGTGTACCGCCGGGCCGTCGCGGCCCGTCGGCCGTCGAGCAGCCCGGTGGCGGCGAGGGTGAACGTTCCCGTGCCGACCGCGCCGATCCGGCTGCCCCGGCCCGCGGCGGCCCGCAGCGCGTCGACGACCCCGGGCGGCGGCTCGTCGCGGAAGCCGTCGTGACCGGGGAGCAGCACGGTGTCCGCGTCCGCCAGCCCCTCCAGGCCCCAGGGCGTGTCGAGCCGGAAGGGCGCCGGCGCACCCGTCGCGCGGAAGCCGGGGCCCGCGCAGTACCGCACCTCGTACCCGACGTGCGGGTGGTGCCGCGCGGCGGTGCCGAAGGAGACCCCCGGTCCGGTGAGCTGATGGCCCGGTACTCCGTCGAGGGCGAGGACTGCGATCACTGGCATGTCCGGAATTTAGCCGAGGGTGACATCGGGGCCGCTGTTCCGGGCGCGGGCCGGTGCGCAGGATGGGCGGTACGCGGCGCCGGAAGCGAGGGACGCCCGGCCGCCACCACGGGTGGGGTCGTACGTCCCCGCTGTCCGGCCGTGTCGAAGCGCCGTTTCGCGCGGCCGGGGTACCCCGGGTACCCCGGCGTACCTCTCATGCCTCCGAAGGAAGGGACCTTCCGTGTTCACCATCAGCTCTACGGCGCGCCGGGTGGCGCGTGCCGCCACTGTCGCCCTGGCCGCGACGGTCTGTGCCACCGCCATGACCGGCAGTGCCGGTGCCATCGTCAACGGGCAGGACGCCACCGGGCGTTACCCGTTCATGGCCTCCATCCCGATGACGGCTCCGACGGCGGGTCTGCTCGACGGCGTCTGCGGCGCGACCCTGATCCACCCGCGGTGGGTGCTGACGGCGGGCCACTGCGTCGACACCCGCCCCGAGGTCGGTGTGGTCCTGGACGGGACCGTCCGCATCGGCTCGGACCACCGCACGTCCGGCGGCACCGTCCGCGCCATCGAACGGACGATCACCCACCCCGGCTACGCGATCGGCGCGGGCGGGGGCGGCGCCAACAAGGACGATCTCGCGCTGATCCGGCTGGACCGGCCGGTGACCGAGCAGCCCGTCCGGATCGCCGACCGGGCGGCCCGGCCCGGTACCCCGACCAGGCTGCTCGGCTTCGGCAGCGTCAATGACGTGGACGTCCCGCAGAAGGCCCGGTTCGCCGACCGGCTCCAGCAACTGGAGACCCGCCGGGGAGCCGTCGACGAGTGCGCCCCCGGCCGCGCGGGGTGGCTGCGTCTCTGCACGGTCAGCCAGGTGCCGGGCGCCATGGCCTGCTTCGGGGACTCGGGCGGCCCGCAGCTCCAGAAGGGCAGGGGCGGACGCTGGGAGCTGGTCGGTGCCACCTCGGGCGACGGGGACACCGACCCGACCTGTTCGACGGGCCCCGGCCTCTACAGCAGCGTGCCCGCGTACGCGAGCTGGATCTGGGAGACGATCCACCAGGACGACTGACGGTGGGTCGCGCCCCGGTCCTGCCCCGGTCTTCCGGTGGGACCGGGGCCCTGATGCCGCTTTCGACTACATTCCGGGTATGTCGGTCATCGCCATTCTCGTACTCGACGGGCTGCCCGGACACCACCTCACCACCCCGGGGCTGGTGTTCGGGACGGCCGCGCGCGAGCACCCGGGCGTCGCCTACGAGGTGCGGCTGTGCGCCGGCCCGGGCCCGCTGGGCATCGGGCTGCCGGCGCCGCTGCCCATCGCCGTCCCGCACGGGCTGGAGGACCTCGCCGACGCCGATGTCGTCCTGGTGCCCGGTCACGACGGACCCCGGGCGCAGCCGCCGCCCGGGGTCGTCGACGCGCTGCGGGGCGCCGCGGCCCGGGGTGCTCGGATCGGCGCGGTCGGCACGGGGGTGTTCACGCTCGCCGCCACCGGGTTGCTCGACGGCCGGCGGGCGACCACCGGCTGGCGCCACACCGAGGAACTCGCGCGGCTGCACCCCCGGATCGAGGTCGACCCGGCCGGGTCGGTCGTGACCGACGGCCCATTCCTCACCTCGGCCGGGATCTTCGGCGGGATGGACGTCTGCCTGCGCCTGCTGGCACAGGACCACGGCGAGCGGACGGCCGGTGAGACGTCCAGGGAGCTCCTCACACCCCTGCTCCGGCACGCGGACCGCGTCCAGGAGGACATCGACCGCGAACGCGCGGGCAGCGCGGGCATCGAGCCGACGCTGCGCTGGCTGAAGGCCCGGCTCCACCTCCCGCTGACCCCCGCCGACATCGCCGCGCACGCCGGGATCAGCGTCAGCAGCCTCAACCGCCGCTTCCGTGCCCGGGCCGGCGTCAGCCCGCCGCGGTACCTGCTGCGCCTGCGGCTGGACCGGGCCCGCGAGCTGCTCCTGGACACCGACGAGCCGGTGGAGCGGGTGGCGGCCCTCTCCGGGTTCACGTCGGCCGCGAGCCTGCGGCGGCACTTCTCCCGGCAGACCGGCACCACGCCCCGCGCCTACCGCGCGCGGCACCGGCCGGCCACGTCCCCGGCGGGGTGACTCGGGGGGAGGCACGTCTTCGGTCGGGAGTCACCGGCCCGGGATCGGCAGGGGCAGTCGCGGAGCCAGTACGGGTAGCCACTCCCGCTCCTTGCACAGCGGTGCCGGGGCACGGTCCGTGCGGGGCATCCGGACGGCCAACTCGCCTCCCAGGCGCCACATGCGGGCGTCCCAGCCGCCCTCCACCCGGCAGAGGTCCAGGTTCGCGAGGTCCGGATGCTGCTCCTGGAGCAGTGTGCGCACCAAGGTCTCGTCGATCACGAAGTCGGCCATGCAGGGAGCCCCCCGTTCTGTTGCGGCGAACCGTCAGTGTGCTCCGCTCAGCGCCGTCCCGGCTTCCCCGTTCGGGTGGTGACGGGTGGATTCCCTGGCGTTCAGGGCGGGTTGGGGGTTAGCGTGCGGCTATGACCGAGCTTGTCCGCCGTCGTCACGTCGACTACGGCCGTCTGTCCAGCGCGAGTTGTCCGCTCGGTCGCTGACGCACGGTTCTCCGCACGCCGTTCCCGCGCGCCTCTGTTGTGCGCCTCTCCGTGCCCGTGCCGTCGCCGTCCGGTCCCGGCCGGGACCCGACATCACCCTGGGCGCCGAAGCCTTCGTTCGCCGCGCCCGTCCGCGTGCCGTCCTTGACCTCCTCCACCGCCGACACCCTGCCCTCGAAGGGGACAGCCATGACCGAACCCGGCACCGCCACCGAGCACTACCTCCGCAACAACGCCGCCTACGCGGTCGACTTCCAGGGGCCGCTGCCGCTGCCGCCGGCCCGCCAGAGCGCCGTCCTGGCCTGCATGGACGCCCGTCTCGACGTCTACGCGGCGCTCGGGCTCGACGAGGGCGACTCGCACGTGATCCGCAACGCCGGCGGGGTTGCCACCGACGACGCGATCCGGTCGCTGGCGATCAGTCAGCGGCTGCTGGGGACAAGGGAGATCATCCTGATCCACCACACCGACTGCGGGATGCTGACGTTCGGCGACGACGCCTTCCGCGAGTCGATCCGGGAGGAGACGGGCATCAAGCCGCCGTGGGCGGCGGAGGCCTTCGCCGACCTGGAGGCGGACGTCCGGCAGTCCGCCGCCCGGATCCGGAACAGCCCGTTCGTCCCGAAGACCGACGCCCTGCGCGGCTTCGTCTTCGACATCGCGACCGGCAAGCTGGACGAGGTCGTGCTGTAACGGGGTGAGCCGTTCCCCGGCGCCCCGCGCCCGCCCGGGCCGGGGCGCCGGGGACGGGCGTTCACGTCGGATGCCCGACCTGCCAAGGGCCTTGGCGTTCTCGGATCCTCGGCGCGGCACTACAGTGGGACGATGATCCCCCAGCCGGAAGGCCTGCCGCGACGGATCGGCGAAGGCGACCGTGACGCGGGCGTGCGGCGTCTTCAGGAGGCCTACGCCGAGGGGCACCTCTCGCACGAGGAGATGGACGCGGGCCTCCACCGGGCACTCACCGCCACCACGCACGGTGAACTCGTCGCGGCCCTGCGCGTGCTCCCGGCGGAGCCCGCGGACACCACGTCCACGATCGGTGCCGTCAGTGGGCGGATCCAGCGGCGTGGAGTGTGGCGGGTGCCGCGGTTCCTCAAGGTCGAATCCGCACTCGGCCGGGTGCGTCTGGACCTCTCCCGGGCGGTGATCGAGCACGCGGTGGTCGACATCGAGCTGCACGTCGGCACCGGCAGTGCCAGGATCACCGTGCCCCGGGACGCGACCGTCGAGTTCGAGGCGCTGCGCGCCGGGTGGAAGGACACCCGGTACCGGCCCCGGCGGCGCTCCGGCGCCGGCGGGCCGACGATCCGGATCTCCGGGGCCATGGGCATGGGACGGTTGAAGATCCGCCACGCTCGGCGCTGAGGTCCCGTCCGCCCCCGTTCGCCCCCGGGAGGCCGGTGGCGACAGGGGACGGCCGCGGCGGGCAGGATGGGCGGGTGGACAAGGTGACCATCAGCGACGAGGACCGCCGGCTTCTCGGATCCTGGGCGGCCGACTGCGCCGAGCGCGTGCTGCCGCTGTTCGAGGCGAAGGCCCCGGCCGACGCCCGCCCCCGTGAGGCCGTCGAGGGCATCCGGGTCTTCACCCGCGACGGGAGGCGGACGGCCGCGCTGCGTTCGGTCGCCGTCGCGGCCCTCGCGGCCGCCCGGGAGGTCGGCGACCCGGTCGCCACGGCGGCCGCCCGCGCCGCGGGCTACGCGGCGGCGAGCCCCTACATCCACCCGATCGCCACCCCGCACCAGGCGAAGCACGCGCTCGCGCCGGCGATGTACGCGGCGCTGGCCCGGGAGCTGGCGGCGGACGGCGATCCCGGCGTGGGGGACGAGGAACTCCGCCGGGCGATCGACCACGCGCCGCGGGCGGTCGCGGACATCGTGCGGCAGATGCCGGTCTTCGTCCCCGGCCGCAGCAGGCTGGACGCGTTCCGCGACCGGCTCGAAACCGCGCTGCGGGGCTGAGCGGGCAAGCGGCGGGGCTGAGCGGACAGGCGTCGGCGCCGAGCGGGCCAGCGGCGGGGCTGGGCGGGCACGCGGCCGGGTCGAGTGGTGGTCCTGCGGGCCGCCGCTTCCGCCTCCGCTGACGCGGGCTCGGATCGCCCCCGCTGAAAGGGGGTTGGGGACCGGGGCTCCCGGGGGCTCCGGCGCCCCGCAAACCTCCACACCCGCCCCTGTGACGCAGATCACTCCGGATGCAGAACCCGCGCGCCGGATCCGTCGTCTGGCTGGTGTGAGATCACGCAGGAGAGCACTGGACCAGCTGGACGAGGAACGCCTCCTCCGGCTGGTCGCCAAGGGTGACCGCGCGGCGTTCGACGAGCTGTACCGGCGCACGTCGCCGTGGCTGGCGGTGCGGCTGCGCCGTCGCTGCGCGGACGAGCAGATCGTCGCCGAGGTCATGCAGGAGACCTATCTGGCGGTGTGGCGCGCGGCCGGCGCGTTCGCCGGGAGCGCGGTCGGCGGGTCGGCCGTCGGGTGGCTGTGGACGATCGCGGCGCGTCGCCTCGTCGACGCGTTCCGGCGCCGCGCCCACCACGCCGAGCCGCCGGTCGCCGCCGCCGGGGCGGCGGTGGTGCCCGCGGCGGAGGAGGAGGTGCTCGCCCGGACCGTCGGCGGCGACGTCGGCGACGCCCTCCGGCAACTGGCGCCGGAACTGCGACAGGTCCTCCAGGCCATGGTGCTCGACGGGCTCTCCGTCCGGGAGACGGCCGTCCTGCTCAGACTCCCGGAAGGCACGGTCAAGACCCGCGCCCGACGGGCCCGGATCGCGATGCGGAAGGCGATGGCATGAGCGCGGATCATGCGTCGACGCGGTTGATCGACGACTACGCACGGGGTGACGCGGCGATGGCCGCGGACACGGTGTGGGCCCTGGAGGCCCATCTGGAGACCTGCGCGACGTGCCGCGGCCGCCTGGCGGCCGCCGTGGCGACCGGGGCACCCGGCATCGCCGCGCTCGTCGACACCGTCCGGGCCGGCCTGGAGCCGCGGCTGGTCGCCGCCGGCAGGGCGCCCGCGCGACGGTTCCGCCCGAGGTGGGTGTCGGCCTGGATGACACCGGCGATGACCCCGTGGCTGGTCATGACCGTCACGGTGGTCCTGCTGGCGCTGCTGCTGGACGTGGCCGGCCCGCCGTCGCTCCTCGGCGACGCCTCGCCCGTGCTGCTGGTCGCGCCGGTGCTGCCGCTGTGCGGTGTCGCCGCCTCGTGGTCGCGCGGCCTGGACCCGGTGTACGAACTGACGGCCTCGACCGCCCTGGCCGGTCTGCCGCTGGTGCTCAGACGCACCACGGCGGTCCTCCTGGTGGCCCTGCCCGGGCTCCTGCTGGAGGGATGGCTGACCGGCGCCATGACGGCCGCGCAGTGGCTGCTGCCCTCGCTGGCCTTCACCTCCACCGCCCTGGCGCTGGGCAGCGTGGTCGGCGTGACCCGCGCCGCCGCCGCGCTGGTGGCCCTCTGGGGGGTGGTCGTCGTCGGACCGGCCTGGTCCAGCGGCCACGCCCCCCTCGTCCTGGAGGCGGACCGGCTGCCCTTCTGGGGATTGCTCCTCGCCCTGGGCGTCGCCGCCGTGATCGCCCGCAGAAACACCTACTCGACGCTGTGAAACCGTTGTTGACCCTCGGAAGGACCCACCGCATGACACCCACGACGAGCGTGGTCGACACCGCGCCGAAGACCTACGCCTGGGAGGTCCGGGCCACCGGACTGAGCGTCCGGGCCGGGCGGAAGACGGCCGTGGACGGGCTCGACCTCTCCCTCGGCCTCGGTACGCACGGCCTGCTCGGGCCCAACGGGGCGGGCAAGACCACCCTGATCCGGGCCCTGGCCACCGTGCTGCGCCCCGCCGGGGGCGAACTGGAACTGCTCGGCGACTCCGTGGGCCGGATCGGCGACCACCGGGCGCTGCGCCGCCGGATCGGCTACCTGCCGCAGGAGTTCGGCTACTACAAGCGCTTCACGGTGCGCGAGTTCGTCGAGTACATGGCCTGGTTGAAGGAGGTCCCGAAGGCGGACATCCCCGGGGCCGTCCAGCGGGCGGTGGAACGGGTGGGCCTGGCGGACCGCGCCGACCACCGGATGAAGACGCTGTCCGGCGGCATGGTCCGGCGGGTCGGCATCGCCCAGGCCATCGTCAACGACCCCGTGCTGTTGCTGCTGGACGAGCCGACGGTCGGCCTGGACCCGGCGCAGCGGCTGCGCTTCCGCGAGCTGTTGCAGGAACTGGGCCGCGACACCTGCGTGGTCGTCTCCACCCACCTGGTCGAGGACGTCGCGGCGGCCTGCACCGACGTGGTGCTCTTCGCCGACGGCCGGCTCGTCTTCCAGGGCACGCCGGAGGTGCTGGCCGCCGCGGGCGGCCCCGAGTACCCGGGCGACAGCCCCCTGGAGCGCGGCTACTCGGCGCTGCTCAGCCACTCCGAGCGGCCCGGGGGCACCTGGTGAACGCCCGTGTGCTGCGGACCGAGCTCAGGCGCTCGGCCGCCCCGTGGGGCGGCGTCCTCATCCTGGGAGCCAGCCTGGCGGTCTTCTGTCTGATCGACGGGATCTGGTGGCAGGGGGCCACGGGGTGGACGGCCCAGTGGACCTCGATGGCCCTGTGGACCCGGTCCCTGCTGGGCTTCTGGTGGCCGCTCGTGGTGGGCCTCGGGGCGCTGTACGGGCTGCGCGACTCCCGCTCGCGGATGAGTGAACTGCTGATGACCACGCCGCGGCCGGCCTGGCGCCGGGCGGCGCTGCCGGCCGGCGCGATGGCGTTCGCGCTGGCGGTGGGCTTCGGCCTCCTCGTCCTCGTGGGCGGGGTCCAGGTGGTCCTGGGCGGCACCACCTACCTCCCGCTCGGCTGGCTGCCCATCTCCCTGGTGGCGATGCTGGCGCTGGTCGCCGGCGCGGTGTTCGGGATGGGCGTCGCGCGGGCCCTGCCCTTCGCGCTCACCCCGCCGGCCCTGGTGGTGGCCGTCCTCATGACGGCGGGTCTCCTGCTGCGGCCGAACGCCGAGGGGGAACGGCCCTCCAGCCGCGCGCCGAACCTGCTCGCCCAGCTGTCCCCGGTGACCGCGGAGCCGCGTGAGCTGCTGCTGACCCTGTCCGGCTCCGCGCACCTCGGCCAGACGCTCTGGCTGCTCGGTCTGCTGGGCACCGGCTTCGCGCTGCTGGTGGCCGCGACCCGCCGGGCGCGTCTGCTCGCGGTGGTTCCCGTCCTGGCCGGCGCGGCGCTGGCCCTGCTGGTCCTGCCGGCCCAGCCGCGCGACACCTATGTCGTCGACCGGGCCGGCGCGGCGCTGGTCTGCGACGGCCCGGTGTGCGTGACGACGGCGAACCGGCACCGCCTGCCCGCGCTCGCGCCGTCCGGCAAGGAGGCCCTGCGCGTGCTGCGCGACGCCCTGGGGGACAAGGCACCGGCCTCGGTGCGGGAGGACACCTCGCTGCGCGCGCTCGGCGCTCACCGCCGGCTCTCCGACGACGTGCTGCTGGTGGACTTCGACGAAACGCTGATGGGCGACGCGGACGGCACGCGACTGACCCGCGTCCTGGTCTCCCAGGGCCTGGCCCCGAACTGTTCCGGGCACAACTCCCGCGAGGGCGGGGGACTGGGCGACATCGCCGCCCAGAGCCTCGCCGCGAGCTGGGCGCTCGGCGACACCCGCATCGAACCGCTGGAGCCGAGGGAGGCCGACCAGTACGCGCGCACGGCATGGGAGCGGGCCGACGCCGCCTGGGAGAAGCTGACGGCGCTGCCGCCGGCCGAGCAGCGCGCGTGGATCGCCGAGCTGCGCGCGGCCGCGATCTCCTGCGCGCCGGGCGATCCGTTCGCGGCACTGCTGGGGGAGGCGGCCCGATGAGGTGGCTGGTGCTGTACGGACGCTCACGGCAGGTGCCGGCCTCGGCCGCCGCGTGCGCGCTCACCGTCCTGGCCCTGTGGTCCCTCGCCCCGGGCAGCGGCGAGGGCCCGGTGGACCTGGCGACCGTGGTCCTGGTGCTCACCGCGAACGTGGCGGCCGCCGGGCTGGGGCTCGGCGGGCAGGACGTCATGCTGGACCGCACGGCCGCGATCCGGTGGGTGACCCGCCGGGCCGCGCACGTCCTGCTGATCGGCGCGGTCGCCGGTGCGGCGCTGCTGGCGGTCCAGGCGGCCGGTCCCGAGCTCGCCCCCGTCGCGCTGGTCGCCCGGGACAGCGCGGGTCTGGTGGGCCTGGCCGCGCTCGGGGCGACGGTGTTCGGGGCGCAGTTCGCGTGGACCCTGCCGACCGGTTGGCTCGGCCTGGTCCTCTTCGGCGCGGTGCCGGCGGGCACCGTGGGGGAGGTGACCGGCTGGATGCTCATGCCGCCCGGCACGGCGGCGGCCACCTGGACGGCGCTGACCCTGCTGGTCACCGGCACGGTGCTGTACGCCGTGGCGGGCCCGCGACGGTAGCGGCGACCCGCGCCGACCCGAGCGCCCCCGGCCCGCCCCGATCGAGGGGCGGGCCGGGGGCGCTGTCGAAGGTGCCGGCGGATTCCCGCGGCCGCTCGTCGAAATTGCCTTGGGCGGTGTGCGCGCCGGTGGTTAGCGTGGCCGGTATGACGGAGAATCCGGTACCCGCAGACTGGCGCGCGGCCAACCGCGCCAACTGGGACGAGCGTGTCCCGATCCACACCTCCGGCGCGTTCTACGACGTCCCCGGCTTCGTCGCCGGGAGGGAGGCGCTCCGGGGGTTCGAGCTGGCCGAGGTCGGCGATGTCGCCGGAAGGACCCTGGTCCACCTCCAGTGCCACATCGGCCTGGACACCCTGGCGTGGGCCCGGCGCGGGGCCACCGTCACCGGGCTGGACTTCTCCGAGCCGGCCGTCGCCGTGGCCGAGGGTCTCGCCAAGGAGATCGGCGCGAGCACGGCCCGCTTCGTCGCCGCCGACGTGTACGACGCCGTCGAGGTGCTCGACGCCCAGACCTTCGACATCGTCTACACCGGCCTGGGCGCGCTGTGCTGGCTGCCCGACATCGACCGCTGGGCGCGGACGGCGGCCGCGCTCGTCGCCCCGGGCGGCTTCCTCTACCTGGCCGAGTTCCACCCGTTCGCCGACATCCTGGCCGAGGACGGCCGGACGGTGGAGACCGACTACTTCCGGCGCGAGCCGATGGTCTGGGACGAGCCGGGCACCTATGCCGACCTGGGCGCGGCGACCACCGCGAACGTGACCGTCGAATGGCAGCACGGCATCGGCGAGGTCGTCAGCGCGCTGGTCGCCGCCGGTCTGCGGGTGGACTTCCTGCACGAGCACGACTTCACCCTGTTCCCCCGCTTCCCGGTCCTGGAGCAGGACGGCGGCGTCTACCGCTTCCCCGAGGGGCGGCCGCGCGTCCCGCTGATCTACTCGATCCGCGCGAGCAGGGCGGAGTAAGAGGGCGGTCCACCGGCGCCGGTCGGAGCGGGGACGGCCCCGGAAACGGCGCTGCCGCGCCGCCCGGTGGTCCGGGCGGCGCGGCAGGCTCTCCGTCTCCGTCTCCGTCTCCGTCTCCGTCTCTGCGGAGCGGGTCGGGGCTCAGGCCGAGAAGTAGCCGATCAGGTCGGCCACCACGTCGGCGGCGCCCCACTGGTTGGTGAACGACACCCGCCCGTCCACCACAGGCACCATCACCAGCGCGGACACGACCTCACCCGGCCGGTAGTTGATGTTCGAGGCGTCCGGACGCTCCGTCCCGTGCGGGTAGACCGTCAGGAAGCTGGTGTTGGTGGGCCACACCACGGTGACGTTCATCAGCACCTCGGTGACGCCGGTCGAGGGCACGCCCTCCACCCCGGCCACCTTCAGGCTGACCACGTCGCCCGCCCCGCCCAGGGAGCCGATCCGGGCGCCCTCGCCGGTGCGGGTGTCCATCAGCCGCACCAGGTCGGACGCCGTGTAGGTGGCGCCCTTGGCGGAGTAGTACCCGACGACGTCGACCCCGAGGTCGACCTCGCCCCAGGCGTTGTAGAGGTCCACCTTGCCGTCCGTGCCCACCGGGACGGTCACCAGGTTGGAGACGTTCTGCCCGGTGGTGAAGTTGACGTTCGACGCGTCGGGCACCGCCTGGCCGTGCGGGTACGCCGTGACGAACCCGGTCCGGGTGGGGTTGACGGCGGTCACGCTCATGACGACCGCCGTCACGCCGGTGGCCGGGACGCCGGCGACCCCGGTCACCTGGAGCGGCACCACGCCGCCCCAGTCGACCCGGCCGGCGGGCGCGCCGACGCCCGAGACGGTGTTGAGGATGCGCGTCGGGTTGATCGGGCTCAGCAGCGAGCCGGCGCCGCCGTCCGTGTAGTACCCGGCGACGTCGACGCCGAGGTCGACCTCGCCCCAGGCGTTGCGCAGGTCCACCTTGCCGTTGGACAGCGGCACGGTCACCAGGTTGGGCACGTTCTGCCCGGCCGCGAAGCTGACGGTCGGCAGGTCGGGCACCGGTCGGCCGCTCGGGTACACCGAGACGGCACTGTTCCGGGTGGGGTTGACGGCCGTCACGTTCATCACGACCGCGGTGACGCCGGTGGCCGGGATCCCGCCGACGCCGGCGACCTGCAGCGTCACCACACCGCCCTGACGGACCCGGGCGGCGGGGGCGCCGACGCCCGTGACGGTGTTGAGGATCCGCGACGGCGGGACGGGGACGAACCGGCCCTTGGCCGCGGCCGGGGCGGCCTTGACGGTGAACGCGTTGGCGAGCAGCGTGCGGTAGCCGTCGGCCTGGATGTCGTAGCTGCCCGGCGCGAGGCCGTTGGTGTCCACCAGGACGTGCAGCGAGGTGCCGTTGGCGTTGACCGAGAGCGGGGTCACGTACGGCTGCGAGGAGACGCCGTCACGCCGCAGGGCCAGCTTGCTGCCCAGGGTGAGGCCGATGCCGCGGAGCTCCACCTGGACCCGCGTCCCGGCCGCGCCGGTGGCCGGGCTGACCGAGCCCACCGTCAGGGAGGCCGTCGGAGGGTTGCAGGTGGGGTACTCGCAGGTGCCCTGGAAGCTGTACTCGACCGGCGTCGCCGTCCGGCCCGGGGCGATCACCAGAATCGCGCGGCCGCCCTCGGCGGAGTTGCTGCTCTGGCACCGGGCGCCGAACCCGCTGGAGTTGTTGTCGCACTGGTAGCTGAGGTCGAGGGTGGTCCACTTGCTGGGGCTGAGCAGCCAGACGTACGGCTGAACGCGCGCGGTCGCGCTGGTCACGCCGGACACCGTGAAGGACTGCGAGGGCTGCATGTCGATCACCGCGCAGTACGCGGTGGACGACTCGGTGAACACCCCGCTCCGGGTCGGGAACCCTGCGATCGACGCCTGGTGTGCGGTGCACTCCGGCGCCCAGCCGGCCGACGTGCCGACTGTCCAGGTGTCCACGGTGGCGTGGATCGTGGTGCCGCCGTACCCGGCCGCGACCACGACCATGGTGTACGAGGTCGAGCCGGTGAGCTGGCAGGGGTACACGGTGCCGGCCCACTGGGTGCAGACGAGCTTGCCGTCGGCGTCGATGACCTGCGACTCGACCGTGCCGTCCGCGGTGCGCGCCGACAGCCACAGCTTGTCCGTGGCGGCGGCGGTGAGCCGCACGCAGCGGGCGTCCAGCGCCGAGGTGAGCTCGATCGGGAGGGACGGCCCGCCGAAGGAGGTGGACGTCGGCGTGAGGCAGGTCGCGGTGGGCGAGATGTCACGCCGCACCACCTGGTAGGTGTCGCCCCAGGTGCTGTTGGTCAGCAGCGCCGTGTATGCCACACCGGGGGTGAAACGGCAGTTGAAGGCCGAGCTGCTGCCGGTGGAGCAGACCACGGTGCCCTGCGGGTCCACCACCTGCACCGAGGCGTTCACCCGGTTGGCGGTGTTGGTGTAGTCGAACTGCTCGGCGGTGGAGTGCCGGTCGGCCGGCAGGCCCAGGCAGGCTTGCCGCACGGTCGGGGTGAGCGTGAACTCCGCGCCCCAGCTGCCGTCGTAGGGGCTCTGCGGCCAGGCCAGGCAGCCCGCCGTGGTGCCGGTCCGGTGGACCACCACCTGGTAGGCCTGGCCCGGCGTGCCGGTCAGCACGACGTGGAACGGCGCGGTACCGGTCAGCTTGCAGATCGTCGACGGGTAGCCCTCGTTGCCGCACTGCTTGACGCCGGCGGCGTCGAAGACGGCGGCGGTGGCGTACCCCTCGGTCGTCGGCGGCCGGTTGAGCAGGTAGACACCCGTCCCGGAGGCCGTCGGCAGGGTCAGGCAGTCCGCCCGGCCGCGCGCGCCGAAGGTGCCCGCCGACGGGCCGGAGACCAGTCCGTCGTCCTTGCCGGCGACGCAGCCCCGGGTCTCGCCGTCCGAGCGGAACACCAGGCCGAACGCCGGGCTCTCGGCCTTGTTGGCGTCGAGCACCCAGGTGTAGGTGCCGGCAGCCAGGTCGCAGCCGACGCCCTGGATGCAGGCGCCGAAGAGCCGGACGCCGTCGGCCGTGTACAGCTCACCGGACAGGGTGGTGTCGTCCGCCGTGATCGGCGCGAAGGAGTACTTGCCGGCCGTGGTGACGTGCAGGAGGCGGCAGCGCGCCGTCGAGCCGAGGTCCGGGACGGACCCGAACGCCTGCGGCTCGATCGTCGGGCAGCCCTCGGGCGGGGCCAGTCGCTCCACGGCGAGGTTGTAGGCCACCGAGTCGCCCGGGGTGCGCTGCACCAGCACCCGGAACGGTGCCGGGCCGACGAGCTTGCAGGCGATCGTGTCACCGAAGTAGTGCGGGCACAGCTCGGTCCCGTTGGCGTCGAAGACCTGCTCGTTGGGCAGACCGGAGACGTACGTCCGCAGCGCGTCGCCGGCGGCGAGGTCCAGCGTGTAGCAGTCACCCGCGGAGCCCTGGGGCAGCGTGCGGGAGAAGGTGTTGCGCGTACCCAGCCGGTGGTCGGCGGCGGTCACCGCGGTGCAGGTGGTGCCGGAGAGCAGCGGGAGGTAGGACAGCGAGACGCCGTTGGAGCCGAAGGCGCTGTTGTGGACCGTCAGCGTGTAGGTGCCCGCCCGGGTGGTGGCGCAGCGCTGCGCGGGGTAGAGGTTGTCGCAGCCGACGGTGGTGCCGTCCGGCGCGGTCAGCTTCAGGTCGACCGACGAGTAGACCGCGACGGCCTGGACGAAGACTACGTCCTTGGGCTGTGCCAGGGTGAACGTGAGGGAGGCCGTCTGGTTCGGCTCGATCGCGCAGGTGGTGACCGTGCCGGGCGCCAGGGACGCCGGACAGGGGCCGGTCGGGTCGGCCGCCTTCAGCTGCTGGACGGCGGCGTCGTGCGCGGCCTTCGGGTCCACGGCGGGCCCGTCCGGTGTGGTCGTCGGCGCGGACGCCGACGAGGACGCCGGCTCGCTCGCCGACGAGGTGGCCGCGGGCGGGTTCACCGCGGCGGCGGCGGGGTTGATCTGGCCCATCAGCGTGGCCAGTACGGCGAACAGCAGGACGGCCGGCGCGGTGGTGACCGCCCGTATCCGTCGGTGTCGCACACGTCTGCCTGACGGCAGCATGCTCATGTCTTCCCCCATCTCAGGATGTACCTGACTGACTTCCATGGACCGCTGCGGGAGCTCAGCGCAGCCGGGAGTCTAGCGAGCCGGCCCGACATCGTGATCATGGGTTCCGGCAGGGATGAGGGTGCCACGGGAGGCCCGGGCGCGCGACGGGAATTCTTCGGCAGGGCTCAGCTGACACGTCGTGTTGTCGCTGTCGTTGGTGGGTCCTTCGGGGAGGCCACCGACTGCCTGATGCCCCGCCCGCCGCCACCCCCGGTGGGCCGCCGGTACGGCCGCGGGCCGGGCACCGCGACGGCGCGGTGCCCGGCCCGGGGGCGGTCAGGCGTTGGTGCGGACGTTCTCGTTCAGTGGCGGGGTGAGCGCAGCCGGCGGGCGAGGACGACGGCGGCCGCGCCGACGCCGACCAGGGCCATGGCGAGACCGGCCTGGCGGCGCAGGCCCGGTCCGGTGCCGGTGTCGGGCAGCGGGACCGGCGAGGGCGAACCCGACGCGGTGGGGGACGGCGCGGGTGTGGGGGACGGCGTGGGGGTGGGCGTCGGGGTCGGGGTCGGGGTCGGAGTTGGGGTCGGGGTGGGGGAGCCGGTTGGACTGGGGCTCGGTGACGGCGACGGGGAGGGGCTCGGACTCGGGGAGGGGCTCGGGCTCGGGGACGCGCCCGTGCAGGTCACCGAGACCTCGCCGAGCCGGACGAACGTCACCTTGCCCTGGTAGACCTGCTGCCCGGCCAGGTTGTTGAGGGTGCCGGACACGTCGATGTCGAGCCACGCCTCGGCGGTGTACTGGGCGGCCTGGGCCGCCGGGTCCTGGTGGCGGGTGACGGTCACGTCCAGGGTGCTGGCGCCCACGGTCGGCACGCCCAGGTCGGTTCCGGTGATCTGCAGGTGGGTGGTGCCCAGGCCGACCGGCTGACCGAGGACGGTGATCTGGTCGCCGGCCGTGCGGTTGTAGGCGAGGGCCAGCGGACCGACCGGTGGGGGTACGCACTCGGCGTAGGAGTCGAGCGTGGCCACCTGACCGACCTCGACCGGGCCGAAGTGCACCAGCCGGGTCGAGTTGAAGAAGACGGTGAGGTCGGTGAGTTGGGCCTGCGCGTAGTACTTGGCGGGATCGGTGGCGGTCCGGGTGGTCTGGGTGGCGATGGTGATTCGCGACAGCATGCCGTCGGGGTCGCTGCTGAAGTCGGCCATGTCGGAGTCGGGCACCGTGGTGGACGCGGCCGTCCCGTAGACGCCGTGGTACGCCGTCATCCCGATCGCCTGCACGTCCTGATTGGTGAGCTGGACCAGGGTGGCGCCGGCGAGGTCTCCCGGTGCGGCGGCGGCGGTGCCGCCCGCCGGCAGGAGGAGAAGGGCAGCCGAGGCGGCCCCGGCGGTGGCGAGGACGGCGGTCGCGGCACGCACCCGGGGTGCGCGGTTCTTGACGGTCATCACCCACGCATAACAGGGCAAACCCCCAGCCGGTTCGGGGGCGCGCCCAAGGTTGCGCCGTCCGGGCCGATGGCCGGTGATCCGTCACCCGGTATCGGCACGGCAGGACGTGGGTCGTGCGGGTGGCCGGGGGTGGTCCTCCCCGGCCGCAGGCGGGGAGGACCGGAACGGTGCCCCGGCCGTCCGTCAACGGGGGACGACGGACGGCCGGGGCGTTCGAGGGTGGCCTACGTGCCGGGGTCGGGCCCCGTGTAGCCCGGTGAGCGGAAGGTGCGGCGAAACGCTCCGGGCCCGTGCCGCAGGTCGAGCCAGCTGGTAAGGCCGGACAGGTCACCGCTGACCATCGCGGTGAGAATCAGCCCGTGCAGCGCCTCCGCGTCGGCCCCGGCCAGCTCGGCGAGGAAACGCTGATACCGCGCGCCGACACCGTGTTCGTATCCGGCCATCGCCTGATGAAAGCGGGTCGCTGCGCCGGGCTCGGCGTGGTCGAAGTCGGTTGGCTCCAGCCGTCCCGTGGTGTCGCGGAAAGCCAGGCGATCGGGCGGAGCGATCCGCTCGGCCAGGCCGAGACGGTCGGCCACCGTAGCGGCGATCGTCCGGGCCTCCCGATCGGTGGCCCCCTCCATCACGATGCCCAGATTCCGCGTCGAAGCGGCGTCGGCCTTGTCCGGCGCCGAGTACGTACGGCGCTGCGAGTCAAGCCAGTTGATCCCGTACCGGCTGCGGACCACCTTCCCATCCTGGATCCGGTACTCCCGGAACGATCCCCAGTGCAGGCAGTCATGGGCGTAGGAGCGAAGCAGGTCGAGCGCCACCAGTTCGGGTGACGCCAACCGGGGATCACTGAGCCGCCCGTACCGGGTGATGATCGATGCCAACTGCACATGTCGGTAACCCTGGTTCGGGTGGTGGAACCCGCCGAACGCAGCGGGCTGGGTCGAGTGGACCCCGACCCACACCCGATCAATCGGAAGCAGCTGGCTCAAACCCAACTCCCGGTAGCGGTCAGCCAGTAGAGACGCCCCCTGCCGGAACACCTCCCGCGCCCATTCGTCGCCCCAGGTGTCCAGCACCCAATGCAGCAGTGAGAAGGTCATACGCGGGTGCGCCTGGTCGAGCGCGGCCGTCGCCCGCCGCCCGGCCAGTAGGTGCGCCAGCTCGGACCGCTCGGCCGCTGTGCCGGCCAAGTGCTCGTTCGGCCCCAGGTACGAGGGTGTCAGTGAGCGGCCGAGGGTCAGAAGCGCTGACGACTGATCAGCTGGCGGTGCGAATCCTGCACTCCTTCGGGGAGATTGTCCGGTGAGAACCACTGGGCCTCCAAGATCTCGAACGAAGCAACCTTGATCCGTCCGCTGACGTACAGCGCCTCATAGGCGACTTCGACGCGAAGCTTGTAACCGCTCTTCAAGTGCGCCAGCTCGCACGCCTTCACCGTGAGCCCGGTCTCCTCCTGGACCTCACGCACGATCGTGTCTTCGAAGGTCTCGCTCCTGTTGGCGTAGCCGGTCGGGAGACCCCACTGCCGACCCTCCGGCCACATCCGGTGCTTGAGCAGCAGGACCTGGCCGTCTTGGTCCCGGACGATGCCCGTGACCCCGACCATGAACTTCGAGTGCCACAGCCAGAGAACGCGCCACTGCATCGGACCCCTGATGATCCGCCAGAGCTTGGCAACGATCTTCTTCATGGGTTCGCCCCTTCGTCGGTCGGGCCACTTCCGCGCGCCGCTCGCGCGGTTGGCCCACGATCCCGCACCGCAGGCCACTGACACCAAATCGGTGATCATCGGATTACTCCGGGGGGTGTCAGGGGTGTCAGTGGTGGCGCCGGTGCCGCCCGAGCTCCGCGCTCAGGCCCCACGGGGCCGTGTGTTTCCGGGCCAGTGGGCGGCTCGGAAACAGGAGTCGGGGCGTAGAGGTCGAACAGCAGCCAACCGGCGTGCTCATCGGTCGGCCCCCTGCGCTCCTCGGCCCGGATCCTCGTGGTGCTCACCGCGTACCGCTTGCGGGTGTCGGCCGTCATGAGCCACAGACGCGCGTGGTAGGCGTTCGGGAACGCCAGCAGCACCGGTTGGCCGAAGTCGTCCGGCAGAGTGCAGAACTCGCCGACGATCACATCCCGCAGGACGTGGGACCCCGCCGCCTCCACCACCTCGTAGCGCATCACGGCGCCCGGCTTCGGCGCCCCGGGCGCCGCCGGCTCAGTCGACGGCGGCATTTGCGAGCCGACCCTCTGCTCCGTGCACAACGGACATGTCTGGCTCCCCTTTGATCGGCTTTATGGGCGAGGACCCAGATTAGGGCTATGGGGAGGCGTAAGAGGTGATTATTCCCGTGGATGACTAAAGATCACGGAGGAAGAGAGACGACCATTCTTCCAGTTGCTCACAGGCCGGGTCGCCGAAGAGTGCGTGACCCTCGTACATGGCAAATGTGTCCCGATAGAGCTGAATGTCCCGACGGTCCCGGAGGACGACGATTCCCGTCTCCGTCTCGACCGTGGCAAGGCTGCTGTCATAAACGGTGAACGTGTTCAGAGGGCACTCTGGGATGTATTTCCCGAGCGGGATCACACCGAGTCGGACGTTCGGGAGTCTCGATACCGAGATGAGTCGGTCGATTTGCATAACCATCGCCCGTGGCGGCAGTACCGCCCAGCGGACAGCTTGCTCGGTGAGAATGAATGTGAACGTCTTCGACTCGTCATAGACGACGGTCTGACGCTCCAGCTTCTTCGCTACCGCTTTGGTGGTATCCCCTGGCACGTGGGAGAGACTTGCCCGCACGTATTCCGGTGTAGCTAGTAGCGTGTTCAGCATCGAGAGCAGAAAGTATCGAATCTCGGTGGAAGACTGGTCGAGCGCCGCAAGCTCGACTTGCTTCTTCTCCAGCCCCTTCTTTCTGAGAGCTCGAACATCCTGCCACTCAGTATTCGCCACGCGGGCCAGGTCAAGCACTCGCTGCGCCAGGTCGGCCGGCACTTCGAGTGCCCGCAGGATCAGCTCCACGTCCACCAGGGATGGGATCGTCCTGCCGGTCTCAATCTTGCTGATCTTGGATTGCGTCATGCCGCAACGCCGAGCAAGCCGGTCTCCTGCGAGACCGGCTTGAACCCGTAGTTCTCTTAGTGCTTGTGCTAGGTCGCTCTTGCTGTGGCCCAGCTCTTCTGGGTCTATTGCCACCCGTGCTCTTTCACGTAGTCCGCGAAGGGCACGGACTCAGCCACGGCGAGCCGCTGCCATTCTTGGTACTGCGCCGTGTTTCCTTCCGCGAGTACACGATTGATCTGTGTCCCGTCGGGCTCGTAGTTCATCAGGACCACGGTCGAATCGTCGAAGACCCAAAAATCCTGGTCCGGAAGGCCGGGATTCGGCCTGTCGGTCAGGTCGACAATGCGGATATCTTCGCCGGCCTTGGCGTGCGGCTCGTAGTACATGAATTCATACCGCAGATAGTCGCTCAGCGGCCGAGTGACGATGTGCACCCGCTGAACCGTGCGGCCGGCCGTAGCGTGCCCCCTGAGCCTGTCGGTCCAACCGGATGTGTAGGTGTCCTGGTCGATGCGATTCCCATTCAGGAAGTCTTCGATCTCCTCGGCCTCTCCCGCGACCTTGTATGCGGGCAGTGTCTCCAGTCGGAATGCCGACCGCTCGAAGCCGTGCAGAACGTTCTGCCATTCCTCACCATCCAAGAACACGGACGGCCTCCCTTACAACGTGCTCGGGCAGTTCCACGGCACCTTCGTGAGTCGGTACCGTCAGCTCCGCGTACTGGTCCCCCTGGAAGACGAGAGTGCCTCGGTCGGTGACGTAGACGTTGGGGCAGTCGCCTTCCTTGCAGTCACCGTTGCCACTGCCTGTGAGCCGCCGGTGAGCCACGGTCAACCCCCTTCAGTTCTGCCCTGGTTGGACCGACTGACCGAAACGGTATGGAAGGGACAGGTGCTCTGTCCATGCGGTACGGGCACTATTCCCGTCCTGGACTAATGATCACGGTCTGAAGTGGACCTGTGCGGTCCTCGGCCAGGGAGGCGTAGAGCCGTCGTGGCTGCCTGAAGAGCAGACCTCACAGGTGTTCCGGGCCCGGCTGCCCTCCTGGGCGCGTCCAGATCCTCTACTGGACCGGGCCGGCCAGCGTTTCGACGGGCCACGGCGGCTGTAGCGGCTCTTTCGGGGTGAGCCTCGCCAGCTCCTCCGGTGGTTCGGAGCCGTCCCGAACGGACGCGATGTAGGCCTTTGTCTCCTGAAGGCTCAGCCGCGGGGCCTGCTTGCGCAGGTGGCTCATCGCGGCCACGCGGATGTGCTCCACCGTGTTCCAGAAGACGAGCCAGCCGACCCCGTGTTCCTCCACTGAGCAGACGGCCCGCTCGGGGCCGGCCCCTTCCAGGGCCACGACGACCGCTCGTCGGCCAGGAAAGACTCGACGAGTTCGACGGCGCGTTCCTTGGAGATCACGCCTTTCATCCTTCACCACGGGTCAACCGGGTTCCCGGCGGCAGGCCCTGCCCGGGTGGGGCAGGGCCTGCCGCGTGGGTCAGGCGGTGAAGTTGGGGGAGCCGGCTTCGATGGCCTGGACGAAGGCGCTCCACTCGGCCTGGTCGAAGGCGAGGCGGGGGCGGGTGTGGGGGTTGGCGACGGGGTCGGCTTCGGGGCGGGGGAGCTGGTCGGACTGGGGCTCGGCAACGGGTCGCTAGCAGTGCTCAACGTTCCTCCTGTGTCCAGGTGTTGCGCGGATGATCCGCCCGAGCTTGGCAACGATCTTCGTCACGGGTTCGCCCCTCCGTCGGTCGGGCCACCGCGCGCCGTTCGCGCGGTGGCCCACGATCCCGCACCTCAGGTCTCCGACGCCAAATCGATGATCATCGGATTGCTCAGGAGGGTGTCATTGGTGGTGCAGGTGCCGGTTTCTTGGGCGGAAGGTCAAGCTACGAGTCGCCGGGCCATCGGGGCCAGCCGGTTTCCCGTTCCCGAAAGAACCCATCTCGGATGCTCTCCGCCAAGGTCCGCATCGCGTCACCGTAAAGAGCCACGGAATCGAACGCAGCGAAAGTCGAGAGGTACAGTTCCACGTCCCTGGGGTCTCGGGTCGTCACCTCTGAGTGGAAGGTTCCCACGATCACCAGGCGGTCATCATGTGCACTGAAACAGGTCATCGGGAAGTCAGGCATCTGCGGGCCGAGAGGAACAACCCCGATGGTTACGTTCGGCAGCCTGGAAAGGGACACAAGCCTATCCATCTGGGTGGCCATCAGTGCCGGCTGCCCGATGCGCCAGTGCAGCACGTGCTCACAAATGATGAAGTGGAATGACCTGGTGGGATCGTAGAGTGCGACTTGTCGCTCAAGGCGGGCCGCAATAGTTTTCGCCTTCGATTCCTCCGACATCTCGGGATTCATTGCGAAGACGGCAGAGACGTACTCGGCGCTCTGGAGCAGTCCGGGGATCAACTGGCCCTGAAACAGCCTGAGCATGCCCGTCCGGGCTTCGATGGCCCGGATGGCCTGCTGGTGCTTCCAGTGGCCCATGCGGCGCAGCTCACGCCACGCTGTGGCCTCGGTGGCCGCCGCGCGTGCCTGCTCCAGGAACTCGGTCTTTGCGGCCTCGGACACGCCGAGTGCCGTAAGGATCAGCTCGACATCCTTGACGGTCGGCAGGACGCGACCGTTCTCAATCTTCGACAGCTTGCCGGCAGACATGGAAGCCCTGCGGGCGACGGTCTCGGCGGTTTTGTCCGAGGCAATTCGAAGCGCCCGCAGGGCTATGCCCAAATCGTTGTGCCGGTCCTCGCTCAAACTGGCCGGTACTCCGAGAACGGCACAGCATGGGCCAGGGCAATATCTCGATATCGGCGGTATTCGTCGAGCCGGTCATCCGGCAACGTCTCGGCGCCGACGAACTGTCCGGCCTCGGTGTAGTGCATCCGATAGACCCTGGCATCGTCGTACAGCCAGAAATCGTAGTCGGGCAGCCCGCTGATTTGCTGCCGAGCCGTGTCGATGATCCCGATCGACTCTCCGGCGGCAACATTGCCGGGGTACCAGGCCAGCTCGTAGCGGAGGTAGTCGGAGAGTGGAGAGCTGAGCACGTGTACGCGGCCTACCTGCTTGCCGAGATCCGTCATGGAACGGACCCACGGATTGTCTGCGCTCTCCGGCGGAAGCGGCTTGCCGGCGAGGAAGTCGGCGAACTCTGCGTGCTCGTCCTCCACGTCGTACACCGCGAGCGTTTCAAGCCGGAATGCCGTCCGCTCGAATGTCTCGAACAGTCGGCCGAAGTCCTCACCCTTGAGCACGGAAGTAGCCTTCCAGCACACTGGCGGGGATCATCACAGCCGTCTCATCGGCGGCCAGCGTCAGCTCTGCCAACCGGTCGGGATCAGTGATCACGTAGCCCTGAACCACGTAGCTCCCGTCCTCAGTGCCCCACAGTGTCGGGCACGTGCCGTTCTTGCAGGACCCGTCTCCGGACAGCCAGCGCAACATCGCGCCTCCTAGTCGCCAGTGGTGTTCCTGTCTCGTTCGATGCTCCCGGGGCTGTCGGCCGGTGGTCAAGAAGCAGATCTTTCCAGAACGGGAAAGCAACCGGTGGATCAACCATGCGGCCCCGCTCGGCAATCCGAGCGGGGCCGCCGAATCCAGGCCGGGAAGGTCGACGGCAGAGCCCGGTGTGAGCCTGCCGGTCAGGCGGTGAAGTTGGGGGAGCCGGCTTCGATGGCCTGGACGAAGGTGCTCCACTCGGCCTGGTCGAAGGCGAGGCGGGGGCGGGTGTGGGGGTTGGCGACGGCATGGGGGTGGGCGACGGGGTCGGCTTCGGGGCGGGGGAGTTGGTCGGACTGGGGCTCGGCGATGGGGACGGGCTCGGCGACGGTGATGGTGAGGGGCTCGGCGACGGCGATGGGGACGGGCTCGGCGACGGTGAGGGGCTCGGCGACGGTGATGGTGAGGGGCTTGGGCTCGGGGAGGCGCCCTTGCAGGTCACCGAGGCCTCGCCGGGCCGGAGGAAGGTCAGCTTGCCCTGGTAGACCTGTTGCCCGGCGAGGTTGTTGAGCGTGCCGGACACCTTGACGGTCATCTCCCACGCATAGCAGCGCAAACCCCCAGCGGGTTCGGGGGCGCGCCCGAACGTGCGCCGTCCGGGCCCGCAGCCGTCGATCCGTTGGTTCGTCGATCCATCACCGGACGCCGGTGCGGTCGGACGTGGGCCCGGTCCGGATTGAGGTCTGTCCTTGAACGGGCCCGCGGACTGTCGCTGCTCTCCGGCGGCGGCGTGTCGGCGGGAAGGCACGACAAATGGCTTGCCACGTTCCTGTGCGGCTGTGACACTCCGGGGTGGATCAATGGCCACTGCTGGACGGTGAAGAACATGAGTATTCGCTCGATGGACGCTCAGTATACGGAGCGGTGTCGTCAGGCAATGGCCGAGGAACAGGCCCGGAGCCTCTCCGAAACGAACAACTGGGAGCATGTGGACAAGGACCTGGTCCACCAGGACTGGGACGTTCTCTACAAGGAGCTAGCGGCCTGCGTGGAGGGCTCCCTGCCCGAGGACGAGCGAATTCAGGAACTGGTCGGCAGGCACTTCGAGATCATCTGCCGATTCTACGTCCCCACCCGGGAGGCGTATATCGGCATTGGCCTCCATTATGAGGCGGACGAGGCGATGAGGGGCTTCCACAACTCCTACCACCCGAGAATGGTGGAATTCCTCGGTGAGGCGATAAAGGTGTACGCCGACCAGGGGGCCGGCTTCGCCTCCTGACCGGGCGTTTCGTCCGCGAGAGAACCGGTGGGTGCCGCTTCTCGGGGCGCCCGGTCGACCTGCTGGTGACGACTTCGGAGGCTGTGTGACAAGGAGCGCAGCCGCTGGACGGATGTCCGCGTCGCGACCTGCTGGACGCGATCCTCCAGGGCGACCGCACCGGGATCCCCTGGCGCTGTCTCCCGCAGGACTGCCCGCCCCGGGAGACCGTCTGTTCCTCCTTCGCGCATTGGCAACGCGACCGCGTATTCGAGCATCCCAGCGGCCTCTGGGTGACACTGGTCTCATCGCCATGAATGCGGAGGGCGAAATGTGCCCTGTAGGGGGATCTTCACGGCCGGAGGGATTTTACGAAGCCCGGCCCGCATCGTAGGCTCCGCCCCCATGAGCGATTCCCCCGCAAAGCGTCACTGGCGCACGTCGATATTCCTCTGGATCGGCTTGCCCTTCATAGCCTTCGTCGGCCTCGCCAAGGCCGCGCCTGATCTCGTGCCGGCCTGGAAGGCACAGAGCGGCAGCGGTGTCACCGGGACATTCACCGCCGTCCGGGAGGTCTGTAGCCACGGGTCCTGTGACTTCTACGGCGGCTGGAAGGCGGCGGACGGCACTTCCACGCGCACGGACGTCCTTCTTTACGACGAACCGGATTCCTTGCGGATCGGCGAGACGGCCGTAGCACGGGACTCCGGTTCCGTCGCCGGAGTCTTCGCTACGGGGGGCGGCTCCTCCTACCTGCTGGTGACGGCCTTTGCCGTCGGCGGTCTGGCGGCGGCGATCGCCTGGCCGGTGTTTCTCTGGCGCACCTGGCGCTCTTCGCGTAAGCGCCGAACTTCGGCACCGGAGTCGGTTGAGGCGGCCGCCTGACCCGCGACCCGTTGATGGGTGAGTGCCAGTCGACTCGGGCACTCCAGGGCCGTCGTGACGCGGTACGACAAGCGCGCCTACGTCTTCCACGGCACCGTCACCGTCGTATCGATACGCCGCCGGCTCAGACGGTGATCAGCCCGGGTCCGGAGCGTCGGCCCGTTTCGCCAGCTCGGCGGTGACCTGCCTCAGCAGCACCGTTGACGATGGCGTGACGGCGTACCAGGTGTTCGCGCTCTCGTCGGCGGCCGGGGCCCAGGCTGCCACCACGGGGAGTTCACAGTGGTCGCCGGCCTCCAGCGGGGGCAAGCGTCCAGGACAGGCCGTGGTAGTGGCCATAGTCCACGCCCCACGTGCTGAACGAATGATCGTGCACCTCGTCGATCAGCGCCGCCCAGCGCCGGGGTGCCGAGCCCGCGTCGGCCGCCCAGCAGATCGCCTCCTCGTCGTTGCCCCCGACGGTGAGCCGGGTCGTCTCGTCCTCCACCGTGATCGCAGCCAGTCCCTGCCCCCCGTCGTACCCTCTGTCGGCACCCTCCGGTAGCCGCACCGGAAGCCCCGCCGAGAACTGCACCCGCCCGAGCGGCGCGAGGGCGTCGATCCTCCAGACCGCCGCGCGGCAGCCGGTCAGCGGCCCCCAGTTCTCAGGGTCGAGTTCGGGATCGTACGGGGTCAGCAGCAGCTCGACGCGGACCGCGGGAGTCACCCAGCGGGCGAGAGTGTGATCAGCCGGCAACTGGAACAGCTCATCGGGCCGCAGCGGAAGGCCGGTGTTCCCGATGGTCGTGGTGAAGGTCAGCGGGCCGAACGGCGTGTCGATAGCCGGCTGATCGGCGGACCGCAGGCGGGTGCGCGGGACGGTGGGGAGCAGCACCGCCCCAGCGTACTGCGGTGTGACCTGTCAGGATCCGCCGGACAGAAGCTGGTCGGCTGAGACCTGTCGGACCCCGGGGCGGTCGAGGCGGTCCGCAGCGGCGGCCGGTTCGCGCCGTCGCGGTCCTGGATGTCGCCGCGACGACGTGGCCGGCCAGGAGCAAGGCCGCGGGTGTCGGTGACGATGAACCTCGTTCGGCCCGCCGCCTTCTGAGGGCCTGTCGAGGAGCGAGACCGTGCTGTCCGGTCTGCCACCCGTTGGCCCGGTGCGGACGCTTCGGGGTGGGCGTTGCCGCCCACTGGAGGAATGGCGGCGGCGTCCGGTGACAGGAGTGGAGACCCGGGCGGCCCACAAGCCTTGTCCCAACCTGTCGCTCAGGCGGTGAAGTTGGGGGAGTGGGCTTCGACGGCCTGGACGAAGGCGGTCCACTCCGCCTGGTCGAAGGCGAGGTGGGGGCGAGTCAGGTCCTTGTCGTCGCCGAGCCAGACGTCGCCGTTGGGGAAGCGGGCGATGATCACGCAGTTGCCGTTGGAGTCACCTGAGAACGAGGACTTGGTCCAGTCGGCGTCGGCGGGGTTGTGGTCGTAGGGGTCGTGCCGCTCGCTCACGGGGTCTCCTGCCGGTGGGTCGGGGAGGTGGTTCCGATGGTGGCGGTTCGGCGCTCGGGTTCATCGGGCGTTCGTCAACGTGGCTGGAACCGTGGGCGGGAATGGCCGACGTCGACCGCTCGGGACGGACATGATGCCCCTGGTCCTGCCCGGATCGGGCAGGACCAGGCTCCCGCGTGTCAGGCGGTGAAGTTGGGGGAGTGGGCTTCGATGGCCTGGACGAAGGCGGTCCACTCGGCCTGGTCGAAGGCGAGGTGGGGGCGAGTCAGGTCCTTGTCGTCGCCGAGCCAGACGTCGCCGTTGGGGAAGCGGGCGATGATCACGCAGTCACCGTTGTCGTCCGCCGAGAACGGGGACTTGACCCAGTCGGCGTCTGCAGGGTTGTGGTCGTACGGGTCGTGCTTCGCGCTCACGTCAGCTCTTCCAACTTGCGTTCAAGGGCGGCGATGGTTTCCTCCGGCGACAGCGCGCACTGTTTGACCCGGGCGAAGGCTTGTTCGGCTCGCCGTACGTCGCGTCCCGTTCTACGCGGGAGCATACCGCCGACAGCTTCGATGAATACGAAGCCGCTTTCGAGGTCGTCGGGGAAGCGCATGAGAACGAGTCCGGACGCCAGGATGCCCTGGCGTCCGGCGTTCAGCGGGATCATGCGGATGGCCACGTTCGGATACTGTGCGACCTTGATGGCGTGACGGATCTGGTCGGCGAGAACCTTCGGATCGCCGGCTACAAGCAGCGCGACCTCCCCGAAGTACGTCTCAAGCTCCAGAGGGTTCTCCTCGGTCAGCCTGCATTGCCGCATCATGCGGACTTCAGCTGCCGTCTCGATCTGCTCCTCGTTGGGCGCGCTGAGACCGGCGGCGATCATCTCCCTGGCATAGCCCTCGGTCTGGACGAGTCCTGGGAACGCTGATGGGAAGTAGTTCAGCATCTGCGAGGCGTCGGCTTCGAGAGCGAGATACTCGGCGAAGGCTGCAGTGATGGAGCTGGCGAAGTCGAGGTCGCGCCACCACTGCCTGGGTGGGCCGCTGCCGAGCAGGTTCTCGAAGTACTCACGGTCCGAACCAGTGACACCGTAGTAGCTCATCAGTGCTGCCAGGTCGGCGGCGCCAACGGGCTGCTCCGCGCGCTCCATCTTGCTGAGACGAGCCGGACTCCAGCCCTTCAGCTCACGCGTTACCTCGGTGAGCTTCTTGTTTTGGTCCAGCCGTAGGGCGCGCAGCTCGTCACCAAGTCTGATCTGCCTGATGGCGGCGAGGTCCTTGGTCAAGTGGGTCCCTCCCTTCGGATGCTGAGGATCAGTCTTCCGTCAGATGGTGCCTTGACTCAAGCCGTTTCAAGATCCACCGAATTTCTAAGGCGTTCTGGTTGCCTTTTCGAATCGCCACCCTCCACACTCAACGTGACCGCATGACCACGCTCCTGATGGGGCGTCTGGATGCGAAGGGGCGAACTATGTCCACTTTGAGCAGACCTGTCCTCCAGACCTGGGAAGCCGCCCTCACCGAGCACGCCAGCTCGGTGAGGGCCGCCCGCAGCCAGGTCCGCCAACGACTCACCGAGTGGGGGTGGGAGGGCGAGCGGGTCGACGACCTGGTCCTGATCACCTCCGAACTCGTCACCAACGCCGTCGTCCACGCCTGTCAGGGCTCCGGCGAAGTCCGGCTCTATCTCCAGGAGTTCGGCGGTGACTGCCGCCTGGAGGTGTGGGACCCGCGGTTCGATCTCCCGCTCCAGGAGCGCCGGCCGCGCCGGTTCAACGAGGGCGGGCGCGGGATCGAGCTGGTCCGGGAGCTGGCCTTCGACTTCGGTGTCGTCGTGCGGCGCGGCGCGGGCAAGCGCGTCTGGGTGCGCGTCCTGCTCTCCGACGCGAACCCTCCTCCCCCTCTCAGGAATTGAGCACCATGCGCTGCCGAGCCAAGCACCGCCGCCGTCCCAAGCACCGCCGCCGCATCCTCACCGGACGTGATCACGCCCTGCGCGAAGGTCATCCGGTCCCGGGCCTTGAAGAGGCCCCCGCCGACCGCCCCACCGCCGCCGAACTCGCCGCCGTGGCCGTCGTGTTCGCGCTGAGCCTCGGGCTCGCCTTCCTCGCCTCGGCCCTGGTCGGTCCGGGCGAGCCCGCCACCGCCCGGGTCGTCTGGTGGACGACCCTCGCCGCCGCCGTGATGCGGGGCGTCACCTGGTCGGACACCCTGATCGACCGTTGGTCCCAGGAGAGGGAGTAGGTCCATGTACCCCGCCGCCATCGCCTTCCGCGACCCGGCCGCGCTGCACGCCCGGTGCGAGATCACCGGCGTCCGCCGCCTCACCTTCGAGCCCGGCTACGAGACCTGCGCCGTCGTCCCCGACGGCGGGTGGAAGCCGCTCCCGGACGGCTACCCGGAGCGGTTCGCGCCGAGCATCTTCAACCGGGACAGCAGCCTGATCGAGCTGTTCCGGCTGCCCGACTCCGTCGTCGACCTCGACACCCTGACCGCTCTCGTGCACACCCTCGGCGATCCCACCCCCGTCACCCTCGGTGAGACCGAGGATGCCCCCGGCGGGCCGGTCACCCATCTCGCCGCCGACACCGGGCTCCGGCCCGGCCTGCACGTCGACAACCACCAGAACCTCCCGTACGCGGCGCGGGAGTCCGCCCGCCGGCGCCTCTGCGTCAACCTCGGCCCCGGCAGCCGTTACCTGCTGCTCGCGGACACCGACATCAAGTCGATCTGCCGCACCGTCCACGACCGCTACCAGGAGCACCACCCCCGCACCGCGGACCTGCGGCTCTTCGTCACCCTGCGTCGCCCGCTGCGCGTCCTGCGCCTGCGGATCGACCCCGGTGAGGGCTGGTTCGCGCCGACGGCGGTACTGCCCTACGACGAGTCCACGGAGGGCCAGGAGCAGCACTCCGTCACCGCCTCCTGGCTGGGGCACTGGGAGCGGGGGGTGTTCGGTCCGCTGATCTGACCGGGGGCCGATCGGGTGTGTCAGGCTGGTGGGGAGAGGCTGGAGCGCGACCGAGAAACCGGGAGGCTCGCGATGGCCGAGGTGCAGGTGAACGGGGTGTCGCTGTACTACGAGGCCCGGGGGTCCGGGCCGAGCGTGGTGCTGGTCCACGGGTCCTGGAGCGACGCCGACAGCTGGGCCCGGGTGGTGCCCGGGCTGGCCGAGCAGGCGGCCGTGGTCAGCTACGACCGGCGCGGGCACAGCCGCAGCGACGACCTGCTCACCCAGGGCTCGGTCCACGAGGACGCGGCCGACCTGGCCGGACTGATCCAGGTGCTCGCCCTCGCTCCCGCCTTCGTCTGCGGGGACTCCTACGGCTCGCTGGTCGCGCTGCGGCTGGCCGCCGCCCGCCCGGACCTGCTGCGCGGGCTGGCCGTGCACGAGCCGCCCGGGACGGCGATGCTGCTGGCCGACCCCGATCTGCGGCCCATCGGCACCGCCTTCGCCGACCGGATCACCGCCGTGCGGGAGCTGCTGGAACAGGCGGAGTCGGCCGCCGCGGCCGAACTCTTCGTCGAGACGCTCGCCTTCGGCCCGGGGGCCTGGGAACAGCTGCCGGCGCCGATCCGGCACACCTACATCCGCAACGCGCCGACCTACCTGGACGAGTTGCGGGACCCGGACGCGCTGGATCTCGACCTGACCGCGCTCGCCCGCTACACCGAACCCGCGCTGCTCACCCAGAGCGACGACGGGGCGCCGATGTACGGCGAGGTGCTGGACATGATCGATCTCGCGCTGCCCAAGGCGGAACGGCACCTGTACGCGGGTGCCGGTCACGCTCCGCACCTGTCGCAGCCGGAGGAATGGGTGCGCGTCACCCTCCCCCGCGTCCTGGGGTGAGGCGCGCGCGGGGGGCGCGCAACGAAGGCCGCACGCCGGGGGCGGGTCAGGCCGCAGGCGGACTTCCACCGCCGCGACCCTGATCAGGGTCGCCCGGTCACGGCCGGGCTGCCGGCCGGACTGCCGATGGTGGACTGCCACCCCAGCGGGTCGGCTGCCGGCATCCCCGGGTATGCGAAGGAGGCCCTGCCGGAATCGGTGTCCGGGAGGGCCTCCTTGGCGACGTCGCGGTCGTCAGGTGTTGCCGGGTGAGTGCGTCACCGCATCAGGAGTCGGTCGGTGATCGCCACCTCGGGCCAGATCTGGATCGACAGGTCGCCGGCCAGTGAATCCGTATGGAATGAGACTGTGATCAGCTGATTTCCACGGTCGGATTCGAGTCGGACGAGCGTCGCACCTTCTCGAAACAGATCGAGGACCGTCTTCGACTTTCGGAGCCACTGGATCCGGACGGAAGTGCCTGGGACGTCGAACGAGAATACGACCCTGTCGTCGGCACCGGACTCAAGGGTGATGGTCCGACTGGAATCAGCGGCGTCCGGCGAAGTCGGCTCTTCGCCGAGAGCTTCAAGAAATGCGGAATCCGAAGGAACGATGAAGTTCTGATGGGACATCACGGACCCCCTCGGGGAATGATGGTGGTCAGCCGGGGACCGTTCTCGGTCATCTGCCAGGTCGACTCTACATGCAGGAATCCACCCGGGCCGGCCAGGAGACCGTCCCTGACCTCGTACTTCCCATACTGATCCGTCCACTCCTTCAACACGTTGCCGGAGGTGGAGAACTCCTTGTTGAAGAACTCCATCATGATCTTGCGGCCCTCGGCGTTGTCATGAATGCCGATGCGCGCAAGCTGCGCCAGATTCTGCAGGGACCTCGGTCCGTTGTGAGGTCCGGTCACCCGGCCGAAGAAGTAGTCCCACTTTCCGGGGTCCACGGTGACGCCGCAGCCGGAGTTGTGGACCAGCACCGGTACGGAGCCGGCGGCCACGTAGTACGTGTGGACGGTGTCGATCGTGAGGTTGTAGGCCGGCTGGAGGGTCTTCCAGTGCCTGGTGGCAGTGATCCGTGCGGTCTCGCCGGTGGCGGTGCGCAGGGTGTCACCGGTCGTGAGGTCGGCGGCATCGGCCCAGGCGTGCCGGTTCGCCGCCCAGAACGGGTGGTGGTCGGTCGCGGTGATGGAGGCGGCGGTACCGTCCGCCGACGCGACGGTGAGGTCGGTGAAGTCGCGGTCGTCGGGCGTGTAGATCGTGGCGTCGACACGGTGCGAACCGGTCTCGCCGGACTCGGGGTCGGTCGCCCGCACGTGGTCACCGGTGCGGACCTGCTCGATCGGGAGGCTCGATCCGTCGGCCATCAGGACGCGAGTGCCCGCCGGGAAGCTGTTCGGCAGCGGACACGCCTTGGCCACCCGGTTGAGCCGTGATGCCTTGGCCGCCTCCTCGACGGTCTTCGCCTTCTTTGCCAGCTGTGCGAGCTTCAGGACTTTCCCGGCCGGGAAGAAGGTGATGGCGAGTTCGGCACAGGCGCTGACGCTCTTCTGCTTGATGCACTCCTCGGCGGTGTCCACGCCGAGGACGGCCTTGACGACCATCTTGAAGAGCTGGGCCTCGTCCTGGAAATGGGAGCCCCACTCGCTGAGCGTTCCCACTATGGTGCCGGGTGCGAACACGCCACCCGGCCCGTACGCACCGTTCGCCCTGGCCATCTTGCACTGGTTGACGAACTCGCGGGGCGTGCTGAATGTGATCCAGAAGCAGTTGAACTGGCTGTAGTACTGAGCCTTTTCGATATCCCTCCGGATCTGCTTCTCCAGCTCCTTCGTGAACTCCTCCTCGAGCTGCTTGGCCTCGGCCTGGCGCCCCGCCTCCTCGGCGTTCATCGCGGCCGCGCGTTCCTGGCTCTCCTTCTCCGCGGTGATGCTCCAGGCCTCGTCCGCGGCGAGCTGGGCCTGGCCGGCGTCCTTGCCCGCCGCGACGGCGGAAGCACGGGCACGGTCGGCGGCCGCGCGGGCCGAGTTGGCGGACGAGCGGGCCTGGGAGGCCGAGGCCCGTGCACGGGCGGCGGAGGCGGTGGCCTTGCCTGCGTCGCTCGCGGCCGCCTGCGAGGCGGTGCGGGCGGTGGTGGCGGACTGAGCGGCGCGGGTGGCGGAGGTCTGGGCGTTCTGGGCGGACGTGTTGGCCTCGGCGGCGTACGCGCCGGCCCGGTCGGCCGCGGCGCGGGCCTGGGCGCGGGCGTTGTCGGCCTCGCCGGAGGCGTTGGCGGCCACGGCGGCGGCCTCGGTGGCCTCCCAGGCGTCCTGCTGGGCCTTGGCCGCGGTCTGCGAGGCCTCGGCGATCAGGCGACTCATCTGCGCCGCGTGGGCGGCGGCGAGCTGGTCCTTGCGGTCGGCCATGTACTGGCCGGTCTGCAGGAACGAGCTGACGAGGTCGGGCGTCCCGGCGAGCGCGAACTTGGCCGCGGACTGGACCTCGGGGCCGCCACTGGCAAGCAGTTGGGTGGCCTGGACGCGTTCGTCGATCTGGCGGGCGGTGTACTGGCCGGTCATCAGGAAGGCGCCGACGGCCTTGGGCGAGCCGTCCTTCAGGGCCTTCTCGCCGGCCTCCTTGACGCTGGTGCCGCCGGTGGCGACCAGCTGGTAGGCACGGACCCGGTTGTCGGTGATCGCCGCGTCATGTTGGCCGCTGGTGTAGAAGGCCTCGATCTGCTGCGCGTTGCCCTTGAGCGCCGCAGTGGCGGCGGTGCGGACGGCCTCGTCGGGGCTGTCCTGGGCGACCTCCTGCACGCTCTGGCGCGTGTCGTCCCGCTCGGCCTTGAGGCGGCCGGTGCGCAGCCACTCCACGACGGTGTCGTCGGTGCCGGAGAGGGCGAGCGTGGCGGCCTCCTGGCTCCAGGGGCCACCGGTCTTCATCGTCTGGAGCGCGACCTTGCGGCCCTTGGCCGCGAGTGCCTTGGGGTCGGCGCCGGGGCGGGCTGCCTCGGCGGCCAGGCCGGCCGTCTCGTCGTCCTGAGCCCGCCATTCGGCGAGCACGGTGCCGATGTCGGCGGTGGCCTGGTCGTCGGCCGACTTCAGGTCCCGGGCGGTCTCGACGGCGGTCGCGGTGCGGGCGGTGAGGTCCTCGGCCTCGGTCCTGCGGGCGAGTGCGTAGACGCTGCTCGCGGTCTGCACCGCCTCGTTCGCCGTTGTCGCGGCCTTGCGTGCCTCCTCGGCCTGGCGGGCGGCCTCGGCGGCCGAGGTCGCGGACTCGCCCGCATGTTGGGCGGCCTCGTCCGCGGCGGTCGCCGCGTTCTGAGCGTGGATTGCGGCGTCGCGGGCGGCGTCGCGGGCCTGGAAGGCGGCCTGGGCCGACTTGGCGGCCAGCGCTGCGGAGGCGGTCGCGGCCCGGTCGGCCTCGTTCGCCTGGCGGCGGGCCTGGTCGGCCGCGGCCTGCGCCTTGCTGGAGCCGGCGCCGGCGGCGTTGGCCAGTCGGCCGGCCTTCTCGGCGGAACCGGCGGCCGCGTTGGCGTTGGCGCCGGCGCTCTTGGCCGCGTCCGAAGCTTCGCCCGCGGCCTGGGAGGCGGCGCCGGCGTGGTCCGCGGCCAGGGCAGCGCGCTCGGCGTCCCTGGCTGCGTCGCGCGCTTCCTGTGCCCGCTGGCGGGCTTCCGAGGCCTTGCCCGCATCGGAGGACGCGGCGCCGGCGGCTCTGCGGGCGTTGCCCGCCGCGAGGGCGGCGCCGCTGGCCGCGCCGGCGGCCTGGGCCGCGGCGCTGGAGGCGATGCGCGAGGCCTGGTTCGCCGCGCCGGCGGCGGCGGCCGCCTGGTTGGCGGCGGCGGCCGCCTCCTGGGCCGCCGTAGCCGCCTGCGTGGCGGCCTCCTTGGCACGGGCCAGGTCCTGGCCGGCCGCTTCGGTCTCCCTGGCCGCGGTCTCCGCGGACTCCTTGGCCTGACGGGAGGTGTCGACCGCGCGTGCGGAGGCTTCCTTGGCGGCGTCCTTCGCGGCCAGCGCCTGCGCGCCGGCCTGCTCGGCCTGGTCGGCCAGCTGCGAGATCGTGGCGCGTTCCTGGTCCCGGGCGCGGGCGACGAACTGCCCGATCTCCAGGAACTCGGTGACGTCGGCGGGCGTGCCGCGCAGCGCGACCTTGGCGGCCTCCTTCACCGCCGGGCCCCCGGCTGCGAGGAGCTGCATGACCCGCACGCGGTTGTCCGTCTCCAGGGCGTTGTACTGGCCCTGTTCGAGGAACTTCTTCACGTCCTCGGGCGTGCCCTTGAGCGCGGCGGTGGCCTGCTCCTTGACGCTCACGCCGCCGGTGGCGACCAGCTGGAACGCCTCGACCCGCCGGTCCTGCTCCAGGGGGGTCTGCCAGCCGCTCTTGAGGAAGGTCTGCAGGTCCTCCGTGGAGCCCCTCAAAGCCTTGGTCGCGGCTTCACGCACACCCACGCCGCCGAGGCTGAACATCTGGAAGGCCGTGACGCGGTCGTCGTGGTACTCGGCGAGGTCCCGCTCAGCCGTGAGGAATCGCTTGACGTCCTCGTCCGAGCCGGTCAACGCGGCCTCGGCGGCCGCCTTCACCCCGGGCCCGCCAATGGTCCACAAGCCGACGACATAGCCGCGGTCCGTCAGCTCGGGCAGATTCAGGTCAGGGTCGGAATCATTCGCGAGAGCGGGCGCCGTGCTGAGCAGACCGACTGAGAGGACCACTGGCAACAGGAGGGCGCACGCACGGCGCAGTCCCGCTGATCGGCTTCTCGGCCACCGCTTCCTCCCGGCGGTTCCCGGCGCTCCCAAGGAGCGCAAGGGGACGTTCACAATACATTCCTCTCATCTCGGGCATATGTGAGTACGTGAACGGACTCCGAGTACCAGAACTCGGCACCCGAAGGCGCAGAGGGATGGATGCGGTCATCGAATCCGGCACGGCCAATGAAACGTCACCACCCGTTGGGCAGACGTTCCTGTGCGATTCAGCAGGGACCTGCGGGGCGATGATTACTGATATCTTACGCACGCTTTACTCATACTCAACACGTAATCTGCGCCAGGAGATCGCACTGGCGCCGCGTCAGAACGAAGGACCTGCCTTGGCTATATCCCGCTTCCGGAAGACCCTCCTGGCTTGCACCGCCGGTGCTCTGACGGCAGGTGTCGCGTTCGCGACCCTCTCAGTCGCGCAGGCCGCCCCCGGCGCGGCCGCGGAGGATGCTGCCATGCCCGCCGTCGTCGAGGACTTCCAGCACCCCGGGGCAGACCGTCTCCTCAAGGACCGTCAGATCACGCTGAAGCAGGGTGACGGGCACATCTGGCTCAAGGAGGGCCCGGAGCACGCCGTGCCGACCGATTGCCAGGCATCGAACGAGATCTTCATCGAGTCCCGTCTCGACAAGCGCGGCTACTGCTTCACGGTCTCCGGTACGTCCGGCTACCTCGCCATGGAACTGCCGGACGTCTACGGCATCTGGACCGAGGACCGCTCCGTCAGCGCCAAGCTCGTCGCGGCCGGCCAGGAGAAGCAGGTCAACGTCGCCCCGAACTCGGTCGAGCCCGTCGGTGAGAGCCTGCCCGGCGGAAAGCGCTCCGTCCTGGTCGAACTGCGCGTCACCGGCTGACCGTCCGGTTGCCGGCAGACATCCACCTTCGAGACCGAGGAACTACGCCCCATGCTTCCCAAGACCTTGTCCCGCGCCCGGGTGACGGGCGCGCTGGCAGCGACTCTGGCCGTCGGCGCGCTCAGCACGTTCGCCGCCGTGCCCGCCGGTGCCGTCGTCGGTGACCAGGCGGCCGACGGTGCCTACGCCTACACCGCCAAGCTCACCATCGGCGACAACGTCCGCTCGTGCACCGGCACCCTGGTGGACCGCAACTGGGTCATCACCGCCGCGTCCTGCTTCGCCGACGACCCGGCGCAGCCCGCCGCGCTGCAGGCCGGCGCGCCGAAGTGGCACACCACCGCCACCGTCGGCCGCACCGACCTCACCACCGGCGCCGGCGCGACCGCCGACATCGTGGAGCTGGTGCCGCGCCAGGACCGTGACCTGGTGATGGCCCGCCTGGCGACCCCCGTCGACGGCATCGCCCCGCTCGCCCTCGCCGCCGCCGCGCCGACGGCCGGCGCGAGCCTGCGGGTGCCCGGCTACGGCCGCACCAAGACCGAGTGGGTGCCCAACAAGCTCCACAGCGGCACGTTCACCGTCGACGCCGTCACCGCGAGCACCGTGAGCACCACCGGCACCGCCGGCGCCTCGATCTGCAAGGGCGACACCGGCGCCCCCGTCATCCGCGAGGTCAACGGCACGGCCGAACTCGCCGCCGTCGCCTCCCGCTCCTGGCAGGGCGGCTGCTTCGGCAGCACCGAGACCCGCACCGGCGCCACCAACACCCGCGTCGACGA